>JAJRXZ010000017.1 GCA_024276015.1 Spirochaetota bacterium
AGAGCTTCTCCCATACATACTCACCATGAAAAAGATCCGGAAAGTTTTTGCGGAAAATTAACTTTGACGCTTACAAATAATTTACCTATACCAAATGCCGCTGGATGGGAGCTTAAAGCTCAGAAAAAAGATACTACGTCATTGATTACCTTATTCCATATGGAGCCTTCACCTCGTGCTTATAAATTCGTTCCGTCCATCTTATTACCTGAATTTGGCTGGAGGCATCAAGAGGCAGGTCAAAGGTATTCAGATGATGAAAAGAGTTTTCGGCAAACAATAAATGCATCAGGTTTTAGCAATAGAGGTTTTACGGTAAAGGTTGATAGAAATGAGAGGAAAGTGCTAATTGATTTTGATCCAAATCAAATTATAGATGATGATCATCCCGAATGGATACAATCTGTTTCTCATAAAACACTCGAACCGAAACCATATTGGGGATTTGATGATTTGTATCATAAGGCAGGGACAAAGTTACACAATTGCTTTTTCGTATGGGCTGAGTCAAAAAGAATCAATGGAACCCTACATTTCCATTATCAAGATATATACATGTTAAAAAAATTCGATCTAAATAAGTTCATTGATGCTATAGAGTCAGGTAATGTCTACATCGACTTTGATGCGAGAACTGGACATAATCACGGAACAAAATTTCGGTTAAGAAGAGAGGCGTTAATTAATTTGTATGCAGAAGTTAAGAGATATTAGAAAATCACATAACAAAGCGCTCCACCTGACCGCTATTCCGCTGTGCTCCATAGCGGCAGGTGAGCTTGGTCGTTAGCCTTTGAATATAATGAGTACTTATGATTGAAGAAGGTGAAGCAAAAAAGAGCGATTGGGACAGAAATGGAGAATTTAAATCGCAGTTAATACCGGGTATGAAGATTAACAGCTATGGAACTGAAGAAGCATTAAAAAAATTAAAGAAAAAAAAGGAGGATAAATAGGCAATAGTAAAATATTTTTTTACACAAAACAGAGAACTTGAATTCGGGATTGTCGTCAGCAAGGAAAAATAATTGCCGCTTGACAGGGGAGCAAAAAATTAAAATTTTGCAGTCATATTTATACTGAATCCTATATTATATATCTCAGTGTCTAAATCATTATCGCTTGATATGTTTGAAGGAGTGTAACTGACAGAATAACCGTTAAAAAAGAAAGTAAGCAAAAATCTTATGCGACTGAATAAAAATCCTCCGCCGATTTCGCCTTTTAATTGATTGTTTGAAGATTTTGTACTGTATTTGGAATTTTTTGCTTTCCCATGTCCGAAAGCGCCGCTTAAATCAACCAGCCAAGTCCCTGCTTTTCCCGGTTCATTTGTTACAACAGTAAATCCGGCTGCAAAGCCGTAATTATTGATATCCGATTTTAAATAATAAATATCTATTGTATCTGAGTCAGTGTATATTACTGACGGATGAGCAATTTCTCCATCATAAATATGCAGGCCTGCTCTGAAAGAATATAGAGATCCTTCTGCAAAATTTTTAGTACCATAATATAACATCAAATTATGTGAATATCCCTGCATTATAAATTTGGTATAATAAAAATCCTCATTATTAAATGTTGCCATATAGTATACAGCTTCAGGATTCTTTAAACTTATAAATGAAGTTTCCCATGACATTCCCCAAAAACTTATTTTATTACTTCTGTTTTTTTGATAAAAGTCATAGAGGATTGAAAAATCATAACTTCTTGCTTGGATTTTTTTTGACTTATAATTATCTTCATTAATTTTATCTATAAGATATTTTCCAAAAATTGTTAAGGGGCCGAAATTACTTATTGATAAACTGCATTCATATGTATTGTATTGAATTACACCTTCAGGCAGGATATAGGATAAATAGGCATCTTCATTTTCCCAGGAAAAGGCCTCTGCATTAAAGAAATTTATGTATTCTGTTAATTCGAACTCAACATTGATTTTTTCATTTGAGAAGTCCATGTATCTTTCATGAGGAGAGAACTTTGCATATAATCCGGTTGAAAAAAATATAATAACAGTAACATAGTACAGATATTTTTTCATAATAAATTTTATACCTGAAAATTATGGTCTTTAAATTTTAAGTAAATTTTTCTTGAATTTTAAACAATGCATACAAATATAAAATTGACATTTTAAGAATACATTCTTATAAAGATGATAATATAAGTCAAAAAGAAATCTGTAAAATCATTAAATTAAATGAGAAAAAAATGAAATTACTAAGTAAGATATTGCTATTAATTATTGTGATCTTTTTTCAGTGCGAAACAATTGATACGGAGGAAGAAATAATAATTTCAGCGGTAAGGCCCGATGAAGGCATAATAGAAATTATATTTGAAAATTCTTCATGTTCAGCATGGAAAATATATGAGAACAACATATTGATTGTCACTATTTCTTCAAGTGATACTAAAACCCTTACTATGGGGAAAGGAGAACACTCATTTTACTATTCACCGGTTGAACCGGATTGCTCAATAGTAAATAACATGCAGGAAATTACAATCAATAACGATTTCCAGGTTAATGCCAAAATTTCAATCTCTACATCAGGGATTTATTATTTCATTGGATCGGATTTCAGTTATTACCCAATATAAATATAGAGCAAACTTGGCACTATTGAAGAACTTGTACTACTATCTGTCGATAATTCTCCTCAAAAATACTTTTTCAAGAAAATTTTACACCTTAAAACGCCTCTCTGAATTGTCCGAATTTCGGCATTATAACTTGCTTACCGATGAATTATAATCCCATACCTTTTGATATTATATGTTTCATAACTTCAGATGTTCCGGCATAGATGGTCTGTATTCTTGCATCAAGGTAAAATCTTGATATGGGGTATTCGGTACAGTAGCCGTATCCGCCGAAGAGCTGAAGGCACCTGTCTGCCACTCTTCCGGACATTTCACATATCCAGTACTTTGCCATACATGTCTCCTGCACAACGGATCTGCCTGCAATGTGGTTGTTAATGAGATCGTCAATAAAGCTCCTCCCGACTGCAAGTTCCGACGCCATTTCGGCAAGCTCAAACCTTGTATTTTGAAATTTTGACAGAGGCTTGCCGAATAGTTTTCTTTCCTTTACATATTCCTTTGTAATTTCAAGGCAGCTTTCGGCAGCAGCCTGGGAGCCCAGAGCGCAGATAAGCCTTTCCTGCTGAAGTTTCTGCATAAGATATATAAATCCCATTCCTTCTTCGCCAAGGAGATTATCACCGGGGATCCGGCAGTCGTCGAAAAAGAGTTCCGCAGTATCCTGAGCAAGAAGGCCGATCTTCTTTATGGGTTCCCCTCTGGTAAAGCCGGGCGTATCCCTTTCCACAACAAAGAGGCTCATAGACCGGTGAGCAGGAACGTCGCTTCCTCCGGTTTTTGCCGCTACAACTATGATGTCTGAAATTATTCCATTGGAAATAAATGTTTTCTGCCCGTTAAGTATCCATGAATCGCCCTCTTTTACCGCTCTTGTTTTCATTGACGCAAGATCAGAACCGGCTTCAGGTTCCGTCATTGCAACTGCAAGTAATTTTTCGCCTTTGATGCAGGGAGGGAGCCATCTCATTTTCTGCTCTTCAGTTCCGTATGAGTCAATATAAGGAGAAACAATATCATTGTGAAGCCCTATAAAGATGCTTCCGTAACCTGCTCTGGCAACTTCCTCGCATATTATTACGGAATATAGAAAATCGGCTCCGGATCCGCCGTATTTCTCGTCAGCCCATGGAATTAAATAACCGTTATCTCCAAGTTTTTTCCAAAATTCCCGGGGAATAATACCCTCCTTTTCCCATTGAGTATAGTTATCTTCAACTTCCTTTATCAGATATCTTCTGAAAACGTCTCTGAATATTTTATGTTCTTCCTGAAATTTGATTGATCTTTCCATAAAGGGCTCCTCGCCTGTAATATTATTATTGACATGAATAATTACTTATTGGAACAATCTATTCAAATTTGTCAATATTTTTCACTTTTATTTAGATAAATTTGATTATTATGTCTATAAAAGTTGAACAGGTATTCTTTTTTGTTGCATTATTTTTATTATAAGTTGTTATAGGAGTAGTCTAATGAATTATCCCCTGAATAAAATGAAGATCCTCGATTTTACAACGCTTCTGCCCGGGCCTTACGGTTCAATGATCCTGGCCGACCTGGGCGCCGATATTATTAAAATAGAAAATTACAATAATCCGGATCTGATGAGGTTTCTGCCTCCTCTGGTCAATAATGTCTCTGCCGGATACGCTCACCTTAACAGAGGGAAAAGATCCCTGGGTATAGACCTGAAAAAGAGCGGCGCAAAGGAGATCATTTACAGGCTTGTTAAGAAGTATGATATTGTTCTTGATCAGTTCAGGCCCGGTGTAATGGAAAGGCTGGGGATCGGTTATGAAAAGTTAAGAGAGTACAATGAGTCCCTTATTTATTGCTCTGTTACAGGTTACGGACAAAAGGGTACTTATGCCAACAGGGCAGGCCATGATATAAACTATCTCTCTCTTGCGGGAATAAACTCATATTCCGGCAGAAAAAGCTCCGGCCCTGCGCTTAACGGTATTCAGATCGCCGATATTGCCGGCGGTTCCCATAATATGGTTATTGCGGTACTTGCCGCGTATATAAAGAGGCTGGATAAGGGCGAAGGAGACTATATTGACATATCAATGACAGATTGCGCCTTCTCCCTAACAGCATTTTATACGGCCGGATTCCTTGCAGGGGGAAGCCCTCCTCAGAGGGAATCGGAGTTCTTAAACGGCGGAAGTATTTACGATTACTACAGAACCCTTGACGGAAGGTTTTTATCGGTTGGTCCTGTTGAAGAGAAATTTTTCGGGAAATTCTGCGAAGCGATCGGACTTTCCGAAGTGTCATACAAAGACCTCCTTGCAGGAGAGAATATATCGGAAATTAAAAAGAAGGTAACAGAGATAATTTCATCAAAGACTCTTGACCACTGGGTTTCTCTTTTCAAAGATATAGATGCATGCGTGGAGCCTGTTTTAACGATCGATGAAGTAACAGAGAAATCTCCGGTTGCCGAAAGGGATATGATATTTTCGATCCGAAATGAGAAAGGTGTAATGACAAAACAGATATCTAATCCATACAAGTTCAGGTCAGGTATTTATAATTCAAAATTTGCAGGTGTAACAGTAGGATACCATAATGATGATATCCTGAAAGGTGCCGGTTTCGGACACGCTGAGATAAAAAAGTTTCAGGAAGAGGGAATTATTAATAAATAACGGATGCTCCCTTCAATAAAACCGATCTGGTAATTGAAAAGATTTCCCGCTTTTTTATCCCAGATATTCTTTGGCGATCTTTTCGCCTTCTTCAATGTTGACTTTAAGGAGGAGCGCTCCGCCGGCAATAAAAAGAATAAGGATCGATACAATGCCGTACCTGATATTGCCTGTCAGCAGTGTTACGGAACCCATCATTACAGGTCCGATTACAACTGCAAATTTACCCAGCATATTGTAAAATCCGAAGAACTGAGCCGATTTTTTCACAGGAATAATTCTTGCATAGATGCTTCTGCTGAGCGCCTGAATACCTCCCTGAAAGAGACCCACCGAGGCTGCAAGAGTATAGAAGTGCCATTCCTGCGTCATGAAATATGCAAGCAGCGTAATAATTATGTATGCCAGAATTGCGGTTAAAACCGCGTTTTTAACGCCGATTTTGGATGATATCCAGCTGTATGCCAGTGCCGCGGGAAAAGCGATAAACTGCACAAGAAGCAGCGCGGTAATGAGAGCGCTGCTCGGAAATCCCAGAGACATACCGTAATCAACAGCCATCCGTATTATTGTGTCAACACCGTCAATGTAGAGCCAGTATGCAAGAAGGAATAAACCGACAATTTTTAGGTGCCTGATCTCTTTAAAGGTGTCTGTAAGCTGTTTCCATCCTCCGGAAAGAGCTTCGTAAAAGGTAACAGAGCCTTCAACATAGGGTTCTTTTACAAAGAGAAAAACCGGTATTGAGAAGAGAGCCCACCAGACAGCAACTGAAAGGAATGATAAACGGATAGCAGTAGGGCCGTCCGGTATCCCGAAAAGTTCCGGTTTGAGATACATGACAACATTAACAAGAAAGAGTAATCCTCCGCCGATGTATCCCATGGAGAAACCGAGGGAGGAAACAAAATCATATTTTTTCTCTGATGCAACGCCAGGTAAAAGAGAATCGTAGAAGATATTTCCTCCGGAAAGCCCACAGTTGCAGCAACATAGAATATAATTGCCGCAAACCAGTTGCCCTTTGCCACCATCCATAAAGAACCGGTCATTATTATACCGAGAAAAGCAAAGAGAAAGAGGAATTTCTTTTTGGCAGCCCATCTGTCTGCAACAGCGCCGAGAAACGGGGCAAGGCATGCCACCATGATCGACGCGGCGGAATTGGCAAGGCCAAGGTAAAAGGTGCTTTCATTGGGATTGTTCGGATCTGCCCAGTATCCTTTAAAGAAGAGAGGGAAAAAACCTGCCATTACCGTAGTTGCAAATGCGGAATTTGCCCAGTCGTAGAATGCCCATGACCAGATGGATCTTTTATTATCTAACATTTTTTTACCTTTTCTGAATATTTATTTGTATGATCTTTTTTCCCCGGCAGAATATGAAGGTTCGGGAACCGGGCCTTATTCTGATTTACCTCTTAATATATAGTTGACAGACAGATCATTATCATAATGTTTAATATAATTCAATAAAAAAATAATTTATTGTTGTGTCAGGCGCGGGGAAAAAGAAAGGATGTTCCAGCGAGGGCTCGAGAGAGAATTTATCCGGATAAAAACTTGACCTCCATAATTTGGATATTTAATAAAGAATTAGCGTCAATATTTTAATCGCGCGATTTTTGTTAATTGGGTAGAAGTGAATATGTTGTTTAAACAGGTAATTTCAAAATCGGGGAGTGATGAAAAATTATTATACTTATAATATCAGGAAGATCGGATGTTTAATAGATCGGACTCAGTAATAAAAAGAATAGGGAGATTTATACCGGTTGGCCACAGAGGCGCGAATGGCGAACTTCCCGGAAATACAATAGGATCTTTTCAAAGGTTTATTGATATTTTCCCCGAAGGAATGCTCGAGCTTGACGTATGGAGAACATCCGATAATGAAATAGTTGTTTACCATGATGAACTTCTTGACCATGAAACAAACGGAACAGGGAAAATTATTGATTATACTTTTAAGGAAATAAGAAGACTTGACCGCGGTTATAATGTCTCCCATGACGGCGGATTGACATTCCCTTTCAGGGGGAAAGGCTTTAAAGTCCCATTGCTTAAAGAAGTTCTTGAAAGGTTTCCTCAAACTCCGGTTTCGATTGACATCAAGTTTCACATGAAAGATTTTGCCCGGCAGGTAATTGAGCTTCTGGAGGAATATGATTCTGCGGGGAGAGTCATTCTGGGATCATTTAACAACGGTTTAATATCGTATATAAAGAAGAATTTTCCCGAAATGCCCACAAGTTTCAGCAAAAAGGAGATATTTCTTTTCTATATACTGCATAAAATATTGCCGCGGTCATTAATCAAGTTTTCCGGAACGGCCCTGATGATCCCGGAGATCTTAAATGAATCCGATCCCGAATATTCCGGCAGTTCAGGGAATAGAGGGATCAGGATTATAACGCGGCAGTTAATAAGAAAGGCTAACAGAGCGGGCATTCCGGTTTTGGCATGGACGATCAATAGAAGAGAAAATATGGAACGGCTTATTTCATGGGGAATAAACGGGATTATAACCGATTATCCGACTCTGCTGAAAGAGGTCATGATGGAAAGGGGAATTTGTTAAGCAAAGGATCCGCTTTTTCAATTCTTTTTAGATCTCTTTCAAGCGTCCCCCGGGGAGGTCCGGCCGAAACCTTAAGAAAGGTTCTTGACAAATAGAACCTTTTGTATTACTATTATAAACAGAATGAATAATAAAATGTTGTTCTGTTTTTTTGAAAATAGACGATCCGGTACAGCAGCCGGATGTTTTTGTTTATAAAATATTATAACCGGTTCCGGTATTTGTATGAGAAAAAGAAATATTCTGTATATTTTAATAATAATCGAATTATGTGCTGCTTCTGTGCCGGCGCAGAAGGTTGATCCCGGGGAAAATGCGGAAATCGCCGGAGACGAGCTTGCCGATGTTGCTATCTTGAAGTTTATTAACAATACGGGAAGTCCCAGCTACAATTGGCTTGAGACAAGTCTGCCCGACGCGATCAATGATTCCATGAAAGATAAATTCGAGTTCAGAAGAACGGCAAAGGAATGGGCGCAGGGCATATCCGAAGGGGTTCTGGAAAATAAAAATGATTTTGATATTGCCGATATCAGATTTATTGCGGAGAACACTTCTTCGGATATAATCATTTTCGGTAATTATACTTTTGACAGCAATAAAAATAAGATCACGATCTATACAAAGATATTCCACCTTTCCCGGAACAGCATTACCGGAGTGATAGCGCTGGACAGCCCGGTTGATTCATCCCTCTTCAATGTTGTTGATAAAGCAGCTGCTCAGTGCATTGAACATATTGAAAAGATCGCGCTTGAGGATGAAGCGAGAAGAGCTGCCCTTGCTTTACAGAAAGAAAAAGCGGCTCAGGAGGAGACCGTGAAGAAAAAGGAGGACAAAGGAAAAAAGAAAATAGTCCTCAAAAAAGTAAAATCCGGAAGCGGAAAATACCATTATGATTCATGGAATATTGATCTCAGTATAATGGGTTCGAAACCTGGAGGTATTATTTCGGAGGATCTGGAGCCGGGAGGCGGACTCCGAGCGGGGGTCAGTAATTCTTACGGGTCTTTATGGCATTTCGGAGCTTTTTTAACCGCTAATTTTCTCAATAATCCCAATACTTTGGATATAGAAGGAGGGCTTTTATATATGAAGGTTTATTCTTTTCAGGCAAGCGTCGGCGTCAATTTTAAATTTTTCAGTCGATTTATTTTTCAGCCCTATATAGCTTCGGGTTTTTCGCTGGATAAGGTGTCCTCAAGGAGTAACTTTTCTTCCGGAGAAATTGTGAAAAGCTATTATACTTTTATTCTTTCCGCGGGGCAGAGATTGTCTGTGCGAATTTTCGGAATATTTATTACGCCCTTTTTCGAATATACCAGAATAGTGGATCCCTCCGCGGAGGTGGCTATGGTCAATATGGGACTGGGGGTTAGTTTCTGATGAACATTATCAATAAGATATTCTTATTACTCATGTTGGCAGCAGCGCTGATATATTCTTCCTGCGACAGCGGTATAGGTCGGGATTTAAAAGAAATTGCAGGAACTAATGCAGGAACTAATGACTGTAGTTATATTGACGTGCGGACTTTTAATGTTACGGACGGAACTATTGCCGGCGAATGGGACCAGATCACGAATGACACTATTTCTGACACTCTGGGCGATGTTGCGGACTCTTCCCTTGACATAAGAAAGGCGCTTTTTGTTTATGATGATGTTACATATTCTCTTCAGTTTTTTATAGCCCTGAACGGTCCGCCCAATACGTTATATGATTATATGATCGATATCAACGGAGGCGTGGATTATACTCTGGTGAATGATTATACTACCCTGTGGGAAGCGCAGTTATATTCGGGGTCTACCTTTTTGAATCTGCAGACCGTAACCGAAACAACCGATGCCAACGGTTTTGAGGGCGAGATATATCTGGGAACTCCGTCCGGGACGGTGCTTACCGTTTATTTGTTGACCAGGGATTCGGGGCTTAATACGCAGGACAGAACCTCAACCGTGTGTTTTACGATCCCTTGATGAGTGCACAGCCATAATTGATCGTAGTAACCGAGCCAATGGTTTTTCATAATTAAAGTCCGAGGGCGTATCTGAATTCAATAAAATATTGACAATTTATAGTAAATATTGTATTGATCATCTGATTCAATTTTTAGCGAGGTGAGATTATGGCTGTATCTAAGGTATGGATTGAGGAAGGGTGCACGGCATGCGAACTATGCGTTGATACTGTTCCTGAGGTTTTTGAGATGGATGAACTTGCCGTTGTTATTGAAGATGTTGATTATAGCGAATTTGAAGAGGGGATTGTAGAGGCAGCGGATTCCTGCCCTGCCGAAGTCATCAAGTATGAATAGTTGCCTTATTTAACGATCGGATATCTTTAATGATCCGACCATAAATCGGAATAGAAGAGATATTTAAGCCTTTTATTGACCTCTTCTCTTTCAATAAAATTATTGCTGAAGTGAAAATACTTCAGGTTATGCCCTCATTGCCAGGGAAGACCCCGGTAATAGCATTACAGAATTGCCCTTCATTAAAGAGCTTCAGATAAAATATTGTCATGTGAGTAACGAATGATCATAAAAATTTTAAATCTAACCTTTTCTGTAAGATTACCATACAAATCAGATCGAATAAATTGATCGCAATTGTAGTTTTAGAGAAAATGTTGAGATCAATACAGAATTGTAATTCCACAAAATATGAAATATATATTTATTTGTAACATTTAGCGTGAGATATCCTAACTAATAAAGTGTAACAGTGATTTAGTAAAATCGATGTTTATGTCTCATTAAGATGTTTTGGCAGGCAGGTTTTATCGGGATAATTAAGAAAAATTATCCGTATAAAAAAAAGTGTTGATTAAATATGTCTTTATTTAAGTATGGGTTTTGATATTGAATAATGGATATAATTTTTAGCAAACAGACAAAAACGGAAAGAAAATTAATATTTTTTTGTATTATTTTATAGTTTTTTTCGGAAAAAATTTCCCGGATGCTGTCATGGCATTTACCTGTCGGCACACTTCCGGAAAATTCCTGTTAAATTAAAACATTTTAGGAGGAGAGTAATAATGAGTCTGGCAAATCTTGATCCGACCAAACTTGCTGACTGGCAGATCGCCGAGGAAGGCGAAAAGCATATGAAGACTGTCTATCAGCTTGCTGAAGAGTTGGGAATAAAAAACGAGGAATTGATTCCATACGGTCATCATTTCGGTAAAGTTGATTTCGAAGCCGTACTTGACAGGTTGGGTGATAAACCCGACGGAAAGTATATTGATGTAACGGCTATTACTCCTACGCCTCTCGGAGAAGGCAAAAGTACTTCTACTATGGGGCTGGTTCAGGGATTCGGTAAAAGAGGTTTAAGTGTGACAGGTGCCATAAGGCAGCCATCGGGCGGTCCTACCATGAATGTAAAGGGCAGCGCCGCGGGCGGAGGACTGTCGCAGTGTATCCCGCTTACT
Organism: Spirochaetota bacterium; assembly: GCA_024276015.1. GTDB lineage: Bacteria > Spirochaetota > UBA4802 > UBA4802 > UBA5550 > JAJRXZ01. The sequence goes on from JAJRXZ010000017.1 coordinate 11,304, forward strand.
CCCTTTTCACTGGGGCTTACCGGCGATATCAATGATATTATGAATGCCCATAATCTTGGTATGGTTGCACTTACTTCAAGAATGCAGCATGAATTTAATTATTCGGATGATATCCTTAAATCTAAAAATCTGAAAAGACTTGATATTGATCCTCATAATGTTGAGTTCAGATGGATCATCGACTTCTGCGCTCAGTCTCTGAGAGAGATCATAATCGGTATGGGAGGCCCTAAAAACGGGTTTATGATGAAATCCAGTTTCGGCATTGCGGTAAGTTCCGAGCTTATGGCGATCCTTGCCGTTGCAACAAGTCTTAAAGACATGAGAGAGAGAATGGGCAAAATAGTGGTTGCTTACAGCAAAAAGGGCGATCCTATCACTACGGCAGACCTTGAAGTTGACGGAGCAATGACTGCATGGATGATGAATGCCATCAATCCTAACCTCATGCAGACGCTTGAGGGGCAGCCTGTTTTTGTTCATGCGGGTCCTTTTGCAAATATTGCAATAGGCCAGTCTTCAATAGTTGCAGACAAGCTTGCTCTCAAACTGGGCGATTACCACATTACTGAGAGCGGATTCGGCGCGGATATAGGTTTTGAAAAGTTCTGGAACCTTAAGTGCCGTTTCAGCGGACTTAAGCCCCATTGCGCCGTTGTTGTTGCTACTGTAAGAGCTCTTAAGAGTCACGGCGGAGGCCCGCCTGTTCCTCCAGGGAAAAAGCTTGATCCTGTTTATTCAACTGAGAATGTTGAACTCGTGTCAAAGGGCTGTTCAAACCTTATTAAGCATATTGAAAATGTTAAAAAAGCGGGGATCAACCCTGTTGTGTGCATAAATTCATTCTATACGGATACAAAAGCTGAAATAAACGAAATTAAGAAGCAGGCAGAGTCGGCAGGAGCAAGAGTTGCCGTATCCGAACACTGGCTCAAAGGAGGCGACGGAGCCCTTGAGCTGACTGATGCGGTTGTTGACGCATGTAATGAAGAGAATAACTTCAAATATCTCTATGAGCTTGATGCCCCCTTGAGCAAAAGGATTGAGCTGATAGCTAAGGAAGTTTACGGCGCCGACGGCGTGAGTTACACTCCTGAAGCCGAAGCAAAGCTTAAGAGGATGGAAAAAGATCCTGATATCTCTTCGCTGGGGACATGTATGGTTAAGACTCATCTGAGTCTCTCCCATGATCCGAATCTGAAGGGAGCTCCCAAAGGATGGACGCTGCCCATAAGAGATATACTTACTTATAAAGGCGCCGGTTTTGTAGTTCCCGTTGCCGGTACCATAAGTCTTATGCCCGGAACAGCTTCTGATCCGGCATACAGAAGGGTAGATGTTGATGTTGAAAGAAGAAAAGTGACAGGAGTATTTTAATACTGTAAAAAAAATCTATAGGGCAGCAGGTATGATCATGCCCGCTGCCCCTATAGTTGAAATATTTAAAAGTTATTATTTATATCTGGAGTTTTATTCAACCGGAATTATACTTATGAGATTGTGACTCATTATATAATTCATCAGGCTTTTTGCGGAAGTATCTGCATGAGGTTCTGTATGATTAAAACGAGTCGGAGAGTAATATGAGCTACGTGATAGCAGTTGCCGGTAAGGGCGGCACTGGTAAATCAACTGTATCATCACTAATAATCCGTTCCCTTTTGAAAAGAGGGGAAACGCCGATTCTTGCAGTGGATGCATATCCCAATTCAAATCTTCCCGATTCCATCGGAATCAATATCGAAAACACCATCGGAACCGTTCTTTCTGAATATATGAAGAACAGAATAAATATACCTCAGGGTATGACAAAGCAGGCATATCTTGAGATGAAACTGCATCAGATCCTTAAAGAGGAAAGAGGGCTTGATGTTCTTGTGATGGGTTGTCCCGAAGGCTCCGGGTGTTACTGCGGAGCAAATGCAATACTGAAAAGCTATTTCGAAGATTTGAAAAAAAATTATAAATATGTAGTTGTGGATAATGAAGCCGGCATGGAGCATTTCAGCAGGAAAACGGCTGCGGAGATTGACCTGTTGTTATTTGTTTCAAACTATTCGCTGAAAGGGATAAAAACAGTGGAGCGATTATCCGGTATGGTGGATGAACTGAAACTGGATATAAAAAACAGATATATTCTCATAAATCAGACGCCGGAGGAGATGGACCGCGAGTTTGCTGCTGCGGTGGAAAGTATCGGGATCCCCTATTTCGGGAATCTGGTGATGGATAAGATGATAGAGGATTATGACGTAAGAGGTATTCCGTTAACGGACCTGCCCGACACTTCAAGAAGTGTAAAAGAGTTTGAAGAGATGTTGCGGAAGGTCATTAATTAAATAAGTATTAGGAGGAAAAAATGTCTGCAAAGATTATTAGCGGAACCGAAGTTGCAAAAGAGATACGAGAAGAGCTAAAGGCCGAGGTCAAGGAATTAGTAGAGAAGCATAACGTACAGCCCGGGCTTGTAACAATTCTGGTGGGCGAGAATCCCGCTTCGGTCAGTTATGTTACGGCAAAGGGCAGAACGGCAAAGGAGCTGGGTTTTAATTCCATTCAGGACGACCAGCCCGGCGATCTCTCTGAAGAAGATCTTTTGAAGCTGATTGATAAGTATAACAAAGATCCGAAGATACATGGAATTCTTGTTCAGCTTCCGCTTCCCAAACATATTGATGAAAACAAGGTATTATATGCAATTGATCCGGATAAAGATGTTGACGGCTTCCATCCCGTGAATGTGGGAAGGCTTGTCATAGGAGAGGCCAAATTCTATCCCTGTACGCCCTACGGTATTCAGGAACTCCTTATACGCGCCGGCGCTATTGAAGATGGAGCTGAAGTTGTTGTTGTGGGAAGAAGCAATATTGTGGGTAAACCCATTGCAATGATGCTTGTTCAGAAAGCAAAGGGCGCCAATGCAACGGTTACGGTGTGCCATACAAGGACCAGAGATATGAAGGCTCACACATTGAGGGCCGATATCCTTATTGTTGCAGCCGGTGTGCCGAAGGCTGTTACGGCGGATATGGTCAAGGAAGGAGCAGTGGTGATTGATGTGGGAGTTAACAGAGTGGGAAAAACGCCGGAAGGAAAAGCGATACTGGAAGGCGACGTTGACTTCGAAGCTGTTAAGGAAAAGGCAAGCGCAATAACTCCGGTACCGGGAGGCGTCGGACCTATGACTATTACAATGTTAATGAAAAATACGGTAAGAGCTGCAAAAATGGCTGCAGGTCTGCCTTTAGATTGATCGGACTTTTGTTCGTAAATAAATTAAACTTAAGAGTTTAATCTGTCCAAGGAGGTAATATTAATGGCAGAGAAAATAGTTGAAAAAAAGGACTTTAGCGGAAAAACAGTTAAGGTTCTGGACGAAACATATGAACCGGGAATTCCCGATGCTAAAGATAACTGGAGAATGAAAATAGGAAGCAGAGATAGTAATATGATGTTTCTTAAAACTTCTCAGCGATACTGGTACAGCGACGACTGGTATGGAAGCGAAAAGAGAAAATAACTTAGAGGATGTGTAAGGAGGAATTTAATGGCTTACGAGATATCAAAACTTGATTATTCGGGGAAGATAAGAGAGATAACTCTCGGCAGCGGAGATAAAGCTGTGAAAGTAGGCGGAGATACATGTTACCCTTTTTATCTGTTTGAGGGAGAAATGCCTAATCTGCCCAAAATTGCCATGGAAGTTTATGATTATGAGCCTGACGATTGGGCGGAAGCGGCAGTGGAGCCCTTTAAAGACGTTCTCGGCGACCCTGTGGCATGGGCAAAGAAATGCGTTGATGAGTATGGTGCGGAATTAATTACGCTTCAGCTGAGAAGTATTGACCCCAACGGTCTTAACAGAAACAGCGAAGAAGCGGCGGAAATAGCCGTTAATGTTATTAATGCGGTTGATGTACCTGTTATAGTCTGGGGTGTTGCCAACCATGAAAAGGATACCGAAGTATTGCGGCTGATCGCTGAAAAATGTGAAGGGAAAAATGTTGCTTTGGGACCGGTTGAAGAAGGCGACTATAAGCAGATCGGTGCAGGAGCAATCGCATACAAGCATGTTGTTGTTGCATCTTCTCCGATTGATATTAACCTTGCCAAGCAGTTGAATATACTTCTGGGCAATCTTGGCGTGGGTGAAGATAAAATACTTGTTGATCCCACTACGGGATCTCTCGGATACGGGCTTGAGTATACCTATTCGGTAATGGAAAGAGACAGAATGGCGGCATTGACACAGGAAGATGAAAAACTGCAGTATCCTATAATATGTAATGTGGGATATGAAACATGGAAAGTAAAAGAATCGAAGCTTACCGAAGAGGAAGAGCCCAAACTGGGAGATGCTAAAAAAAGAGGAATTCTCTTTGAAAGCGTTACTGCAATGTCTCTGCTTCTCGCAGGTGCAAATATACTTGTAATGCGTCACCCGGAATCGATTAAGCTTATTAAGAAAATGATTGATGGTCTGGCTTCGGGTTAAGATCATTTTAATTTTAGGAGGACAATAGTATGTCAGAAGATAAAGTGAAAAGTGTAGATAAAGCTACATTGTTGATGCTGGAGAAAGCCCGGAAAGACGGTGTAAGCACAATATTTGACAGAGCCGATGATATGAAACCCTGTCCCATCGGGGCAGTGGGAAGCTGCTGTAAGCACTGTTCAATGGGGCCATGCCGTGTGCCTATGCCTAAGAAGGAAGGCGCGGAGCAGAAGGTAGGACTCTGCGGTGCAACTCCGGCTACAATAGCTGCAAGGAACTTTGTAAGAATGATCGCTGCCGGTTCAGCAGCCCATTCCGATCATAGCAGAGATGTTGTTGAGGTTTTCCTTTCGGCAGCAAAGGGAGAGATCCCCGGCTATCAGATAAAGGATGAACATAAACTCATCGGCATGGCTATGGATTATGGTATTGATGTTGAAGGTAAAGAAATAAAGGATATCGCCATTGAGCTTGGAGAAAAATGCCAGCTCGAATTCGGGAAGCAGGAAGGCAAGCTTCTGGGATTGAACAAAGCTCCGGATAAGAGAAAGGAGATATGGGAGAAGGAAGGCGTTTGGCCCAGAGGGATCGACCGTGAGGTTGTTGAAGTAATGCACAGAACCCACATGGGCGTTGATCAGGATTATAAAACCCTGATCATTCAGGGAACTAAAGCCGCGCTGGCCGACGGCTGGAGCGGTTCAATGATGTCAACGGACCTTCAGGATATTATGTTCGATGTTCCGTCCCCTGTTTACAGTGAAATTAACTTGGGCGTAATAAAGAAGGAGATGGTAAATATAATTGTTAACGGGCATGAGCCTCTCATCTCTGAAATGATAGTTGTTGCGTCACAGGATCCGGAAATTGTGGAGTATGCAAAATCGAAAGGAGCGGAAGGCGTTCAGGTATCGGGAATGTGCTGTACCGGAAATGAGATACTGTTAAGGCACGGCGTACCGCTGGCCGGCAATTTCCTCCAGCAGGAACTTTCAATAGTAACAGGAGCGGTTGACGCAATGGTTGTGGATGTACAGTGTATAATGCAGTCATTGCAGAGCGTTTCAAAGTGTTATCATACCAAGCTGATAACCGTTTCACCAAAAGGAAATATTCCCGAAGCTGAAAAGTTTGAGTTTGATGAACACGATGCGCTCAACTCGGCAAAGAATATTGTAAAGGCGGCTATCGACAATTTCCCCAACAGGAAGAGCGAAGTGCTTATCCCTGAGGTGAAATCCGGTCTTGTTGCGGGTTTCAGCCACGAGACGATCGACTATCTCCTTGGCGGGATGTTCAGAGCGTCATATAAGCCGTTAAATGATAATATAATAAACGGAAGGATCCGCGGTATTGCGGGAGTTGTGGGATGTAATAATGTAAGAACAACTCACGACGACCAGCATCTTAAGCTCATTAAAGAGCTGATAAAGAATGACGTAATTGTTCTTACCACGGGATGCAGCGCGGCAGCATGCGGAAAAGCCGGCCTCCTGACTCCGGAAGCTGCAAAAGAGTTTGCAGGGCCCGGACTTGCAGAGGTATGCGAAACTGTGGGCATCCCCCCTGTGCTCCATATGGGGGCGTGTGTTGATAACAGCAGGATCCTCATTGCAGCAACGGCTGTTGTAAAAGAGGGCGGCCTGGGAGACGATATCAGCGATCTTCCGGCAGCAGGAGCGGCGCCGGAATGGATGAGTGAGAAAGCTATTGCCATAGGTCAATATTTTGTTGCATCGGGAGTTTATACTGTTTTCGGAACCGCGTTTCCGACTCTCGGCAGCAAGGAATTTACCGATTACCTCTTTAACGGTATTGAGGAACAGTTTGGCGGCAAATGGGATTTTGTTGAAGATCCTGTTGAAATGGCTAAAAAGATGATTGAGCATATTGATAAGAAGCGTAAAGAGCTTGGTATCGATAAGGCAAGGGAAAGAGTACTTTTCGATATGGAAAAACGAAGAGAGCTCGCATAAAAAATATCAAAAATAATATGAGGAGGCTGAAAAGTGTCAAAAATTATAGCTTCAGCAGCCATTAGAGGCGCGCATAAAATTGTAGATAATGCCGAAAAGAAAATTAAAGAGGCAATAGATAAATTCGGGCCCAACCAGGAGGTTGCGTTCCCAAATACCGCCTATTATCTTCCTATTATATACGGAATGACAGGCAATAAAGTAGAAAAACTGAGTGATATGGAAGGCATCATGAAGATATGCAGAAATCTCCTTCCGGCACCGGTTCGGGAGAAGCATCATCTTCCATATCTTGGTCCTGTTCTTGATGCAGGTATGTCAACATTCTTTGCAGAAGAGATGATAGAGGCCATCAAATATATTGAAGATCCCAACATTTATGTTCAGGGAGAAGACCCTACGGATGATAATATCTGGCTTGGAGCCGCTGACGATGTTATCATGAGAAAAAGAGGCGTTGAATTTGTTGACGGAACTGCTCCCGGTTTTGCCGCGATCCTTGGCGGACCCGAAGACCCGGAAGTAGCGTCAAAGATAGCTCTTGAACTGCAGGAGAAGAACCTCTATGTTTTCATGGGAGCTGATTCAGACGGAATAAAAATGTCCGAACAGCTTCAGCAGCAGGGAGTGCAGATCGGGTGGCCCACAAGGCTTGTTTCTTTTGGTCCGGAAGTAAGCGCCGCAGTATTCGCGATCGGTTTTGCAACAAGAGCCGCTATGTCGTTCGGAGGGATTGATCCGGGCGATTACAGAAAGATCCTTATCTATAATAAGGACAGGGTTTTTGCCTTTGCAATGACATTCGGATATGTAAGCGACGAATGGTATGCAAACGGAGCAGGTTGTATTAACTGGGGATTTCCGGTTATTACGGATTCACCGACTCCGGAAATACTTCCAACAGGCGTTTGTACATACGAACATGTGGTATCGAATATTCCCCATGATGAGATCATTCAGAAAGCGGTTGAAGTAAGGGGACTCAAAGTTACCGTATCCAAAGTGCCCGTGCCCGTATCATACGGACCTGCATTTGAAGGCGAAAGAGTGCGGGGAGACGATATCTATCTTGAAGCCGGAGGCGGAAGGACCACAGCAGTGGAACTTGTAACATCGGCTGAAATGGATGAAGTTACCGACGGTAAGATCGAAGTAGTTGGCCCTGACGTGGGAGACGTTGAGGCAGGTTCAAAACTTCCATTGGCAATTTATGTTGAAGTTGCCGGAAGGCAGATGCAGTCCGATTTCGAACCGATCCTTGAAAGGCAGATACACCACCTTATTAACTATGCCCAAGGCGCAATGCATATCGGGCAGAGAGATATTGCATGGTTAAGATTAAGCAAACAGGCAGTTGATAAGGGATTTACTCTGAGACACCTGGGCGACATATTGCATGCTAAATTCCATCAGGATTTCGGTACTATTTTTGATAAAGTTCAGGTAACAATTTTTACGGATGAAGCCAAAGTTAACGAAATCCTCGAAAAGGCAAGGGCGATCTATAAGGAAAGAGATGAGAGGATCGGAGGGATGACCGATGAAGACACCGATCCCTTCTACTCATGTACTCTGTGTCAGTCCTTTGCGCCGAACCATGTATGCGTTGTAACGCCTGAAAGAACAGGACTCTGCGGAGCCTACAACTGGCTTGATTGTAAAGCATCTTATGAGATCAATCCTACAGGCCCTAATCAGCCTATACCGAAGGGCGAAACAATTGATGCCGTTTACGGGCAGTGGACAGGTACGGACGAATTCGTTAAGAAAGCGTCAAGGGGAAATGTTCCAACGGTTGACGCTTACAGTATCATGAGAAATCCCATGACGTCATGCGGTTGTTTCGAGTGTATTGCCGCTGTTCTTCCCACATGCAACGGGATAATGACGGTTGACAGAGACACTTCTGCCATGACTCCAAGCGGTATGAAATTTACGACTCTGGCAGGTACTGTTGGCGGAGGAAATGTTACTCCCGGATTTCTTGGACACAGTAAATATTATATTACAAGCAAGAAATTTCTCTATGCAGAAGGCGGTTTGAAACGTCTTGTTTGGATGCCCAAGGCTCTAAAAGAAGAGATAAAAGAACGTTTTGAAGAAAGAGCCAAAGAGATCGGGATCCCGGATCTTCTCGACAGAATTGCCGATGAAACCGTTGCAACTACAGAGGAAGAAGTATATAATTATCTGGTTGAGAAGAAGCATCCTGCCCTTGAAATGGATTCGCTTTTCTAAACAATATAATTGCTGGCGGGATTATTGCTGAATTCAACAATGATCCCGCAGGGCATTTTTTTAAATATAAATTGAGATGCCCCGAATAACGAATTTGAATAAAGAAAAGGAGATATCATAATGGCACTTACAGGTATAGAAATCTTTAAACTTTTGCCGAAAACCAACTGTGGAGACTGCGGGGTTCCTACCTGTCTGGCATTTGCAATGAAACTGGCTGCCGGACAGGCAGAACTTGGCAGCTGTCCTCATGTATCGGACGAAGCGAGGGAAAAACTTGATTCCGCTTCTGCGCCTCCGGTCCTGCCTGTTACGATCGGCACAGGAGACAGCGCTTTTAAAACAGGCGGAGAAACCGTTCTTTTCAGGCATGAGAAGACATTTGTTAATGAAACAGGCATAGCAGTACTTGTTACTGATAAAATGAGTGACGCTGATGTGGATAAAAGATTAAAGAATTTTAACGAACTTGAGTATGACAGAGTAGGCCTGCTTTTGAAGGCAGATCTTATCGCAGTTAAATCCGAAACCGGAGAT
>JAJRXZ010000018.1 GCA_024276015.1 Spirochaetota bacterium
AGGAAAGATCAGAGATGAAATAATTAAATTATCGACCCCCAAAAACAGAGGTCCATTAAAAGACAAGGAGAAAAACAGCGAAAATGAACTCTATTTCAAAGAGTTTAAACCGATTTATTTTGACTATAATTCAGCAAGGTTAAAACCGGACTACATACCCTATATATATGCAATTGTTAACTATTTGAGAGAAAATAAACATATACGTATCAGAATCTCGGGTCATGCGGGAATAAGAGGCAATTGCAGAATAAATGAAAAGATCAGTTATAAAAGGGCAAAGAGAGTTCGCGATTATATCCTTTCCTTCGGTATTAATAGAGATAGAATCCGGATCATAGGATATGGAAATAAATATCCGGCTGATGAAAAGTTTAACGAATTAAACAGGCGGGTTGAGTTTGAAGTTATTGAATAAATGTGATAATATTTTGGGATAAAGAAAAAAGTGTGTAAAAAAGAAAAAGTTATTGACATTATTTAAGAAATTTATTAAATTCTAATAAAGTGTTGGATTATGGAGATCAATTATGAGTATAAATATTACTGACAACGCGAAAGTGAAATTGAAAGAAGTAATGGAGCAGTCGCAGTACAAAAATCCTGCTCTGAGAATAGTCTTTAACGGTTTCGGATGAGGCGGCCCCAAGTTGGGTATGGCTCTGGACGAGCTGAATAAAAAACAGCATAAATATTTTACTGAAAATGATATTGATGTTATTATAGATGAAAGACTCGATACATACTACGGTCTCCCCTCTGAATTGACAGTAGATTATATAAATACCGAATACGGTTCGGGATTTGTCATCAATCAGGGCGCGGGTTCCGGTTCCTGTTAAGAATTATTTTAAAATATTGAGATCTATATAACTTTGCCTTTTTAATGTATTTTCTGAATACCTTTAGAAGGCTACTGTTATCGGCAGCAATATTTATTTTTTCATGAGGATCATTCTGCAGGTTGTAAAGTTCTTCATACCCGTCTCCTGTTCTGATGATATATTTCCATTTCTCATCTCTTATGCCCCAGTATTGATCTTTCCATGTTGTATGCAGAAGAGCAAGTTGTTCCGGATGAGAAGAGAATATGGGGACTCCTTCCTGTTCCAGGGAACCTTTTATTGACAGAAGGTCCAGTATTGTAGGCAGAATATCAATATGGCGCGTTATACCGTAAAAGCGGACAGGTTCCTTAAAAAATTTTTTATTATATATTAAAAAAGGGACATGTACGTTCTCTTCATAAATAAATTTTCTGTGGGTAAAATTCCTTTTATGCTGGTAAAAGGCTTCCCCGTGATCGGCAAAGAGAAAGAAAAGAGTATTATCCAGGAGACCTTCTTTCTCAAGTTCTTCAACCAGCATACCCAGAGCAAAATCTGAATAGTAGAGCGAATTAAGATATTGGAGCCATATTTTTTTCTTTGCGCCTGTGCCCGGAGGAATTCTGCCTGTAATGGCAAAACTTTTATCCGGTATTGCATAAGGGTGATGAGGACTTACCGGAAAATATGCAAGAAAGAAGGGTTTGCTTCTGTCTTTTTTAACAAAGTCAATTGAAGGCTGGATCATTGCTCTTTCATCAACGCCATAACCGACCTTTTTGTTAAAGGGGGGGATATTTTTCAGATCATCAAATTCGATGATCCTGTCAAATTTTCTGTTTTTCAAAAATCTCCTCTGACCCACATAGCCAAGCCCGCCCGAATGGATAAGGCATGTTCTGTAACCCTTTTCTTTCAATATTTCAGGAAGAGTTTTTAAATTTATTTCAGGATATTTCCGGATTACAAGATTGTCGGTATGAAGTTCGTAGGAGGAAGTAAAAACCGAAAACATTGTATTTGCGGAAAGAGGGAAGTTGGCGTAATGATTCATTGCAATAAAACTGTTTTGAGCCATCTTCCTCCATGTTGGAGTTACATATTTTTCATTAATTTTGATTCTCAGATAATCAAAGGTGGTTGACTCAAAAAAGTAGAGAATAATGTTGTATCTTTTGCCCCGCGGGATGTAGTTTAAGCGTGAATACCTTTTCTTTGAGACTAACGATCCGGTGTCAAATTTAAATGAAAATTTATCTTTCCCTTTTTCATGTGCATCTGTTATGGCTGACGGGGCTCTCTTTGAAGTATCTTCTATGACAGAACTGAAGGGATTGTAGGAAAATTCATTAAGGAGTGATACTATTTTTTTCTCGGAAATATGAGGGTGTTTTTTTGCAAGTTTTTCAATCAAAAATGCAGTTGGTTCTGACAAAGAATGAAAAGATATGAGTAATAAGAATACAAGAGGTGTGTAAAAGATCGTTAAATAGGGGGATAACGATCTTATGTAGGGCATTCTTTTTATTGCTTCTGCAAAGGTTTTATAGATGAATCTTAATGAAAATGGAAGTAGGAGAGGAATTATCAGAGCCATTTTAATGTAAAATTCAGATGATGCACCTGCGCCGGCGTATGTTAAAAGTTCATACCAGCCGGTTGATATCTCTCCTTCAATATATTTGAAATGAAAAGTCGTCTCGTAAACCTTGAAAAATTCAATTGAAGATGATATGATAAAAAACAGTATTATCAGTATTAAAGATAGGAATCCATACAGAGCCTTGGGGGATCTGCATAGGATCATCATTATTACAAAGGTCATTGAGAATAGTGCCATGAGGATGCTAAGATCAAAGTGTATGGAGATAGAAATGTAATCTGAGAAGAAAAATTTGTCCAGATTGGTATAAATTGTTTTAATTAGATCGTAGACTTCAATTCTGTACGCGGCAAAAAAGCCTGCAATCAATAGAGAAGAGAATGTAAATGATCCGGCAATGCTCAGATAATTTCTGTAAAACGCGTTAAAGATATTTCTTACTATTTTCATGAATATTATGCTGCGTCAGAGTATTCTTATTGAAGAACTTTTCTCTTCTAAATTGTATTTCAGCAAAGTATAAATATGTTCAATTGAGGTCAAGCAGATTGTATTCAATTGAGTTTAAAAGTTATTTAAATGCATAAATGACCATTGAACTTGTTGCTGCAAAATTACCTGCATGTAATTTACTCAGATAATGATACAATGTGATCTTTAACCAGATTTTATAATCTGACGGTGAGTTTATAAGATACCTTGATTTTTTTAGTTTCGGCATAAGACCGAATTCAACGGGATGGAAAACTTTTATCCTGCTGAAACCGGATTCCTCAAGCAGCAGGATCAGGTTTCTCTTAGAGAAGTATGAAAGATGCCCCGGCATATAGTAAGCATACCTGTCTTTAAGAAGCTGTGCCTGCATACCTTCCATATTTGCAGTCTGTATGACAAGGAGCCCCTCTTTTTCAAGGAGGTTATAGCATTTTTTAATTGACGATAGAGGATCAGGGAGGTGTTCAATTAATTCTATCATTGTAATAACTGAAAAAAATTCATCTTTAAAGGGATGGTCATCCAGCGTGCCGATATGAATTCTATCACCATGATTTTTTTTTGAATAATTTCCGGCATAGGGCGACAACTCGATCCCGTAAGTTGAAAAATACTTATAAGCTCTGTCAAGCAATCCGCCGAATGAGGAACCGATATCGAGAAAATTTCCCTTATCCTTATATTTTTTTATAAATTCAATTCTTTTCTCCCATACAAAGTTTGAGTATTCGCTGATTTTTCGTTCGTCATGGTAGGAGTAGTTTTTGTTTCCGGAATAGTAATCCCGATCATAAAAGCTGTTGATCATCCTGTTATTGAATATGGGATTCATAAAAATAAATCCGCAATTTTTGCACTTGTCGACTTTAAAGGGAAGTTTATATCTTTCAATAATATAAAGTTTGGATATTTGTTTTGACCTGCACAGAGGACACAAAAGAATGAAGGCATTGTAGATGGTTCTGTCGCTGAACCTGTCATTGCTGGGCATCTGGCAAACCGGTATGTGAGGCTGTTAAGAAATTATTGATTGCCTTAACAGCCTGTTGTAAGTTTATTAATATTCGTTTATCACATTATTAGAAATAACAAGCCTCATAATTTCTGAGGTGCCTTCGTAAATTTCAGTAATTCTTGCATCCCTGTATAACCGCTCAACAGGGTATTCCCTTGTATATCCGTAACCGCCAAAGATCTGTATGGCTTTGTGAGCAGCATGGTGAGACGCTTCTGATGCAAAGAGTTTAGCCATTGCGGCATTTTTGGAATACTTTCTTCTTTCGCCGGTTCCCATAAGAGCCGCGCCTTTATAAGTAAGAAGCCTTGCGGCTTCAATTTCAGTAGCCATATCGGCGATCATCCATTGAATTGCCTGAAAGCTTGAAATAGGTTTTTTGAATTGAATCCTCTCTTTTGAGTAGATCACAGCTTCATCGAGCGCAGCCTGGGCAATGCCGAGAGCCTGAGCCGCAATTCCGATCCGGCCGCCGTCCAGCGTGTGCATGGCTATCTTAAATCCCTCTCCCGGTTTTCCGAGAATATTTTCTTCGGGAATTTCACAATTGTCAAAAATAAGCTCCGTTGTAGAAGAGGCGTTTATACCCAGTTTTTCTTCTGTTTTACCTACAGAGAATCCGGGTGTGCCCTTTTCAATAATGAAAAAACTGAGTCCCTTATGACCGGCTCCTTTTTCCGTCACTGCCGTAACAACGGCAACATGGGCAACCCCGCCGTTTGTTATAAAATTTTTTGTTCCGTTAAGGACCCATTTGCCGTTTTTTAGTTCTGCCGTTGTAGTTGTACCGGCAGCGTCGGATCCTGCACCCGATTCAGTGATCCCAAAACAGCCGATCCATTCTCCGGTAGTCAGTTTTGAGAGATATTTATTCTTCTGTTCTTCCGTTCCAAAATAGTAGATGGGAGATAAACATAATGAGTTATGCGCCGAAACTATCACTCCTGTTGATGCGCATCCTCTGGAGAGTTCTTCTACAATAATTGCATAGCTGACATAGTCCATTTCCGATCCGTTATACTTTTCAGGATATACAACTCCCATCATTCCCATTTCCCCGAGCATCTTTATATTTTCCCAAGGGAATTCATGGGTTTTGTCATATTCTGCAGCTTTCGGTTTAAGATATTTTTCAGCAAATCTCCTGCAGTTCTCTTTAACCATCTGTTGTTCATCAGTTAAATTGAAATCCATAGCCACCTTTTCTTATTATGAATAAGTTATATTGAGCCATATATTATTTTACATGTTCTTAATGTCAACAATTACTTTTAGGAATTTTATTTGTATCATTAATATTTGTCTTGAAATTTTACGGCTCATTGGAAGAAATCGTTTTATATATTCATTCAGGACTTGAAATATGAGAGTAAACCGTATCGTTATTTTGCTGATTTTTTCAACGATCCTATCATGCGGTCAGTGGAAGGTCAGTTCGTTAAAATCGAAGCAGTTTTCATTTATAAAGAACGGCGCTAAGCCGGGTAATGTTAAAATAAATATTGACGAGTATGCTCTGGAAAATCTCTCCTTCAATGTTGGGATTTTCTATGATAATGTCTGCATTTCGGATAATCTGTTAAAGCGGGTTCAGATCTTAAACCCTGACGGAGATGTAAAGTTAATTATCGGCTCCGTTCATGACATAGACGCTGAAAAAATTAAAGCGGTAAACTTTAATTTTAATACGATCGGGTCCTTTGTTATGGATATGGACGACAATATATATATTCAGAACAGATTTCCTCAATCTCAAAATAGCATAAAAAAGAATGCCGGTGGAAAGGATAGTGAGGAGATAAACTTCTCTCCTTCTTATATACTGGTCTTTAACAGTAAAGGCGAACTTCAATATACACTGGGACAGAGAGGGACTCCGGATATTCCTTTCTACTATATTGAAAGGCTTAATGTTGACGAAAGAGGCAGACTCTTTGTAATATCCAGATCTTTTAATACATGGAGCGTTTTCCGTTTCGATAACAGAAAGAGAGATTTTTATATTGATCTTGGAAAAATTGAGTTTCAGGAACAGGAAGGGAAAGATATTTTTAAAGGTAGAATTGAAAATGTTAAAATGTACCGGAGCGGTGAGAAGTTATTGATCTCAGTGGCATATTACCATGGATTGAGGTTGAAGTACAGAAAAGTCTATGAGTATTCAATCACTCGTAAAAAAATTTCCAGAGTTATTGTGAATATCCCGGATCCGAGAAATGTTCTGTTCAATATTGTTGACGATAAGCTTATATACTTCTGGGATATTGATGAAAAAGAAATAAAGTTTATGATATGCAGCATGGAAGGGAATATTATTAATAATATCTATCTCAATATAAATAATAAGAAGACATATTACTCAAAAATTATTTCCGATGAGTCGGGTGAAATATATTCATACCACGTAACAAAGGACGGGATCAAAATACTGGAATGGGAGTAGGCAGTTGAAAATTGTTACAGCCCAACAGATGCAGGAAATTGACAGAATTACCATAAACGAGATGGGAATCCCCGGCGAAGCTCTGATGTACCAGGCCGGAAGATCCGTTTATGATTATATTGTGTCTCTGTTTCCGGAGGTAAAGAATATTGTAATTTTTTCAGGTACAGGCAATAATGGCGGTGACGGATTTGTCACAGCATATCTTTTGAAGAACCATGGGCATTCTGTAGAGCTTTACCTTATCGGAAATCATGCCGAATTAACTTCCGACGCAGAAATATATTATAGAGTATGCATAAATTCGGGTATTCGCGTACGTGAATTAACTGCATTTGAAAAAGATTATGAGATCGTGTTTGATAAATATGATCTTATTGTTGATGCAATGATCGGTACGGGTTTTAAAGGAGCGCCCCGAGGCATAATGCCTGAGATCATAAAGAGTATAAACAATTCGGCAGCGACGATCCTCTCTGTGGATATGCCCAGCGGTCTGCCCTCAGACGGTATTGCTCCTGCCGGTGAGGTTGTAAAAGCCCATTATACTGTTACGATTGGTCTGCCTAAAATATCTCTCGCTACTTACCCGGGGAAGCTCTATGCCGGGAAAGTGGAAGTTGCGGATATTGGGTTTCCATCGGAGCTGCTCAATTCTCAGGAAATAAAAGTAGAAACCATAGATCCCGATTTTATCAGAGAAAATGTGGAGATCAAAGAAGATGCGGATACGCATAAAGGCAGAAGGGGGCATCTTCTCTTAGTGGGAGGATTTGACGGCCTTGAAGGAGCAATAATTATGTCTGCAATGGCCGCTCTTGAGGTGGGAACCGGTTTAATATCCCTTATCACAACTGAAAATTCCAGAAATATTATTGCCGGAAAAATTCCCGAATTGATGACTCATCCGATTAATCTGAATTACAGAGACAGCGTTCTTAATCTCAATGATTATGACAATATAGAGGTTCAGATTGAAAATATTCTGGACAGTGCAGAATTTGACGCTATGATAATCGGTCCCGGAATGGGACGATCCGATAAATCGTTTGAAATTTTTGATTGCATTATTAAAAGATTAAAGGATACGTCAATTGAGAAGGTTCTTATTGATGGAGACGGGCTTTTCTACCTTGCAGATTATGACAGGGAGATTTGCAGAAGTGATAAGATCGATTATATAATAACGCCTCATTTTAAAGAAGCCTCGAGAATATTGAAAAAAGATGTTGCTGAAATAAAAACTGACAGGCTTAATTCTTCAATTGAGCTTGCCCGCTCCCTCGGCGCAGTTGCTGTTCTGAAGGGACCCGCCACAATCGTTTCCCACGGAGATAATTCCTTCATAAATACAAGCGGGAACCCCTCCCTTGCAACGGGCGGTTCGGGCGATGTCCTTTCAGGTATTATAGGGTCTCTCATGCTGACCCATATCCCCACTCCTGCTGCGGCAGTAGCGGGCGTTTTTATTCACGGTCTTGCCGCCGATATTTACTGCAGAGAGAACAGATGTACGGGTATAAAAGCAACCGATATTATCGGCTGTATAAAGAAGGCAAAATACGAATCCGGGATTTAACCTGCCTGAAAGAATAATGGGTCAGTTATACTTTCCAAAAGCAAGAACGATAAATGCTCTTATCTCATGATTTCCTTTTGAGATCTCTCCAACCGGTTTGTCTCTTCTTTCCGCATCAATGCCGTATCCGTAATCGAGAAAAAGCGGTATGAGGTTTGCTATTTTCATAGTCATCGAAAGGGAGATGCTCCTGTAATATTCTCTTGAATAATCGGGAACTCCCGATACTCTGTTATTTCGAGGTATATAGAGGATGTTAAAACCGGGCTCAAATCTTGCCTGCCAGAAGGGCAAAGGGGTGCCGAATCTGATCTTGCCGATTGCGTATTTATTGTGATAAAACTCGGCATAAAAGTATCCCGGAATTGCTGCATGGTCGGCGTTAAGGTATCCGATCTTTTCCGCATTATTTCTGTCAACATTGAACTGAATGGAACTTAGCAGATCCAGTTTTACATTAAAATCTCTTGCGCTATTATAGTAAGCGCCCATATCAAAATAGTATTTGTGAGTTACAAGATTGTCGGAGATGTGAGGAGTTTCCCCGTTCCGCATAGTCCTGTCCTGAAATGAATATCCTGCTCTGTATGAGTATTCATATCTGAATCTTGCCATAAAACCATGTTTAATAATTCCCAGATTTTTTTCATCGATATTCTTTATCAGAAGTTCTATGGCGGCCCTGTGTTCCCAGTGGGGATCGGGTTTCTCCATATTGGCATTATCTTCAGCGGTATAATAGTGATAGTCGGGGCCGTAGAGCAGCCGTGAAGTAAATATTTTAGTCCAGTTATAATCAAAAAAGAGATATGATCCGATAAAAAAACCTTTTATCTCATTTTTTGGATTGGAATAACCTTTGTAATAATCCGAATAGGCGCCGTACACGGAATGAGCCCATAGAGGCTTTATGCCTGCGTTATATTTTTCGCTGTGTCTGCCGAATTTTGTAAATACCGTGACTGTGGTAAGCCCCACTTCGTAATATAGATTTTTCCGGTTATCAAGATATTGCCGGAAACTTGCATAAACAATTGGAGAAAATTTGTTCGTCCCTTTGCTTATAGGGGTATCACCGCCTGCGGCGGTAATAAGCTTATATTCCCTTTTATATTTTCCATATACCTTATTTGTTGTTATGAATAACATGCTTAATATAACAAATGAAATAATTTTTCTTTCCAACCCGTTCCTCTTAGATCGAAGATTGATCTGTTAATGTACTATTTTTAGATATTAAAGGCAACCCTTTTTTACATTACAATTAAGCGTCTATTGTCTATAAAAAAAATATTGACGAAAAAGAGTGCTTTAAAAATGGTATGTATCAAACAGATCAATTTTACTGTCAGATTATTAAAAAAAGATCGCTGTCTCTGTTGATTTAAAATATTAACAGATGATCCTTTTAATTGACAGAAGAAAAAGATTTTTCATTAATAGTAAATAATAATTGATATATCGGGGGATTTATCATGAATTTCATTAAAATAATTGTTCTGACGGCAATATTGCTTGTTCCGCAGTTTTTACTCTTTGCGCAGAAGGGGGACG
The DNA here is from genome assembly GCA_024276015.1 of Spirochaetota bacterium. Taxonomy (GTDB): domain Bacteria; phylum Spirochaetota; class UBA4802; order UBA4802; family UBA5550; genus JAJRXZ01. The sequence continues at coordinate 9,517 of JAJRXZ010000018.1, forward strand.
GCAATGCTGATACAAATCGGAAGAATATCCCGATTGATAACAGAATCCATCTCAATAACAAAAGTTCTGTTAATGACTTTAATAGTAATTATACTAAAACTAATTTGAAAAGTGAAAATCTCTTTGCAACTGTTAAGCAGGGCGGGCCCTTGATGATATTTATATTGCTGCTCGGACTTGCGGGCCTGACAATAGTGATTGAAAGAACGATCTATTATATCAAAAACAGCACTTGGAAGAAAAAAACACTGGAAGAATACTTGATAAAAGCAGCAGATAGATCCGAATCAAAATATAGGGAACAGCTTGACGATGAACTGAGGGATGCTTTCCAATTATACGTTAACAGAGCGGAAAAAGGGATGGCCCTTCTTAACGGTATCGGCAATGTTGCGCCAATAGTTGGATTTCTCGGCACTGTTATTGGTATGATCAGCGCATTCGCCGCAATTGCCGCGGCAACAACCGTTAATGCAAAAGTCGTTGCAGTGGGCATTCAGATCGCTCTTGTAACAACAGCAGGAGGACTTATTATTGCTGCCCCTCTTCTCGCTTCATTCCATCTCTTCAATCATATAATTCAGAATATTTATAAATATGCAGATGAGATCATCTTTGAAAAAGTATCGTCCCTTCCCAGTTTCCTTGACCACAAAGAAAATTCGGAGATCAAATCTGTTTACGGCAGTTAATTAAGATGAAGAGCCTCTATTATCTTTACCGCAAAAGAAAAATAGTGTCAAGGGAGACGCAACGCCATGAATTTGATTCTTCTGCTGTGGGCGATCTTGCATTTCTTCTGCTTATTTTCTTTATAGTGACAAGTTCTTTTATTCTGAGGCAGGGGATATTTTTCACATTACCTTCAAAAAATGCTTCTTCAAAACTGATGCGGGAACCTGTGGTGATGAACCTGTATCCTACTGAAAAATCCTTTATTCTGAATAATGAGGCTATAGACAGAGATGATCTTATCAGGAAACTGAAAAAGGAGAAGAGCATTAATAAAAATTTTATTCTGTCAATATTTATGAAACCCCGTATAAAATATGAGCGTTTTGTGGATGCGCTCAGTGTTTCCAAGGAGTGTAAGATCAGGAATGTGTCGTTAAAGTATATGGAGGAGGAAAAATAGTGAGAAAAGAGAGATCTTTTTTAAAAAAATTGAAGATGGTTTCTCTAGGAGCATCAATGGCGGATATGGCGCTTCTGCTTCTGGTTTTCTTTATGGCAACTACCACTACGGAACCTCCAAAAGGAGTGGAAGTGGAAGTCCCGCGCGCAAAAACGGTTGGAGCGGAACAGGACAGCATTTATATATCAATATCCGGAAGAGGAAATTATTATTTTGAAGGAATGGAAGTATCGTTAGAAGAACTTAAAAACCGGCTTCTTATGCGTTCCGGAGAACGCGACAGGACAGTTGCCATAACTGCCGACAGATATCTGGATTACAGAGTGGTTGCCAGCCTCCTTGAAATTCTTCAGGAAAATGAGTTTCTCAATATAGTATTCATGTCGGAACCGAGAGACAGAGGAGCCCTTCTGCAATGAGCGATTATAAGAATATTGCTTTTGACGATGAAAAGAATCTTTATATTATTTCATTTATACTATCTCTTATTATTGTATCTGCAGCTCTTTTTTATTCCCCCCCCCTTGAGATCGTTGATTCGGCCGTAGTGAAGGAGGAAATAAACATTATAAACATTGATAAAATTCCGTCGCCGAGAAGAATAGTAAAGAAAGATATATCGACTGAAAAGGGAGATCTGTCTGATGAAAAAGTTGTTGAGAGAGCAAGGGGCACGGCGCTTGATGAAAGCGCGGTTGATATTTCATTTTATCCCAATGTTGTTCCGCCTAAACTTATTTCCAGGATAAAGAGGATCTATCCCAAAATTGCCAGAGAGAATAATATTGAAGCGCTGGTAAATTGTCAGTTGATTATTTCTCCGGAAGGGAAGGTCGTAAAAGTCAAAGTGCTGGGAGTTAAACTGCTGAAAGATCTTCCCCTTGATCTATATTCAAAATACAGCGAAGCGTTTTATTACAGTACCGTAAAAATGCTTCTTGGAACACAATTCACTCCTCCTGTTGTGGAAGGCAAAAAAGTAACAATAATAATGGACAAGCAGGTGAAATTCAAACTGGATGATTAAAAATACGAGGCTTAAAGGAATTAAAATAATAAGGCGGCTAACAGCAGTTATAATACTCCTGTCGGTCGGCGCTGCTTACTCACAGAAAAATATCGTTCTCAGGGGAGTGATATATAACAGTGAAACTAAGAAACCTGTCGATTTCGGCGCCGTAGTAATACCGGAATTGAGAATTAAAGTCAGAACGGATCTATACGGCAGGTATTCTCTCAGCGTACCTCAAAAGGGTATATATACAATTTATGTGTCATCATCGGGCCTTGAAACAGCTAAAGCAAAAATGGAATTATCAGGATCAACCGTAAAGGACTTTTATCTCAAACCTATAAGGATCAAAAGTACGGTTCTGATCGTGAAAGGGGAAAGGGACCTTCAGAAGGTTTCCAGAAGAACACTGACTGCAAAGGAAATGAAAGAAGTGCCTGCTTCATTCGGAGATTCAATAAACGCGCTGACTTCTCTGCCCGGAATTGACCGCACAGACGGATTTTTCGGACCTCTTGTAATAAGGGGCGTTAACGCTCACAGGAACAGATATTATGCAGACGGAATGCCAATTATCGAACCAATGCATTTCGGAGGAATACATTCGGTAATAGCAAATGAAATGATGAGTGAGATTGACCTCTACGCATCGTCATTTCCCGCTTGCTATGGAGGGGCTACTGCAGCTGTAATTGAAATAAACACTCTTGATACTGTTAAAGAGCCCGGAGGGATCGTTGATATCGGATTGATCTCCGCTATGGCTCTTGTTAAGTCGCCTCTTACTAAAACCGTTGCTTCGGGAAACGATTTAAAAGAAGAAAGTGCAGGATACATAATAGCATCCGGAAGGGTGGGGTACCTCACGCTGCTGATCCCGTATTTTTATGAGTTATTTACCGATGAAAAACTCACATGGCTGCCTGAGTACTATGACTTTCAGTTTAAAAGCAAGTATTATTTTAACAAAAGCAATTCCCTTACATTTCTTGCCATAGGAAGCAAAGATTACTGGAAACTTGTTCTTGACGATGCTGCGGATATTGATCCGGAAGCAGGCGATGACCCTCTTATGCAGGATTTTGATCTTAAAATAGATTCGTCGTTTGTGAATACGGGCCTCTATTATACATACAATACAGGTAAGCTGAAAAATACAATAATGGCATACACTGCCTTTATGCAGGTTGATTCTACCTTTGACGCGGGCCCCAATGCGGCAAAATGGGCACAGGATTATTATATGAATTCAAATCCCTACATATATGGGATAAAGGATTCATTCAAACTGGAATGGATAAATGATACGGCACAATTGCGGGGTGCAGTTGAATTTACATACTATGACTTTAAAGCGGACGGGATATCTTTAAGTATACTTGAAAATCAGAAGGATATTGACATTGCGGATAACAGCGCGGTTAATGCCGAAAAATTTAACCTGAAGTCATCGAATAAAACAGTTGGAGGATTCATTGACAGCAAATTTACTTTTGGCGGATTGAAATTTGTACCCGGTGTCAGGTACGATTATCTGGACAGATCAAAGAAGGCAACAGTTGACCCCAGAGGCTTGATAAGTTATGAAACAGAATCTGCCTTAACAGTGTCAGCGGCGTCGGGCCTATACAGTTCGTTTTTTCAAACCAACCCCTTCTTTTTTGCCTATAATCCCGATTTCAGCGTTTATGGCAAAAAGCTTGAACCTGAAAAGGCGGTTCATAATGTATTGGGCATTGAACAGGAAATAGATCTTTTTACTCTTGGAATTGAACTCTTTTATAACTACTCATATAATCTTGCTGTTGCATACGGCCATATTGACGATAAGGGAGAATTTGTTGCGGGCCAGAACAGCGGAAAAACCAGAGCATACGGTATTGAGTTAATGCTGAGAAAAGACAGAAAAGAGGGGACCAATGATTTTTTCGGGTGGTTAAGTTATACATATACGCAATCCAAATACAGAAGCGGCATAACCGGCAATGTTTTTACCTATGATGAATCTTCGAAAACTTATATCCAGACCGCTGAAAAATTTGATCCTAACGGCAGCAGATGGATAAGGGGAGATTTTGAGAGAGAGCATTCATTGAAACTGGTTATGGGATATAGATATAATTCACATACTTTCAGCTGCAGGTTCCAGCTCTATTCATCTTTTCCCTATACGCCCATTGTGGGCAATTATCCTCCCATAACGCTTCCAACGGGCGACAGGTATCAGCCGCTTTATAGTGACAATGTCAACAGTGAACATTACCCTGTTGATCACAGGCTTGATCTCAGATACAGCTATCAGGCCAATTATAAATGGGGCCATATAAAGTGGTACATCGAAATAATCAATATCTACGGATTGGTTTATAAGCCTAAAGATACTCAGAAGTGGAAATACAACGAACCCTATTCCGCAGATAATCCTGAAATAACGCGGGAAGAAGGGGGACTCTCCATTATCCCCAACTTTGGTGTTGAAATTAAATTTTAAAAAAACAGAAAATAATTTCAAGGATTTTCATAAATTAACGTATAAATCTATTCGGATTAAGAGCCGTTCTTCCTCTTCTTACTTCAAAATGCAGATGCGGGCCTGTGGATCTTCCGGTTGAGCCAACTTTGCCTATTACCTGTCCCTTTCTCACCTTCTGGCCTTTTCGCACCAGCCTTTTTGATTGATGAGCATAATAGGTTGCCAGATCTTTTTCATGTTTAATAACAGTCAGATTCCCGTAACCTCTGCTCCACCCTGATCTGATAACCGTTCCGTCAGCAGCAGCCTTAATGGGAGTTCCGGTGGGAGCTGCAATATCGATCCCTCTGTGAAAGGATTTCCTTTTTTTTGTAATGGGATCGATCCTGTAGCCGTAATTACTGCTTCTCCTGCCCTCGGTTGGAACCAGAAATCCTTTTTTTGACGAGGCAATGATTTTCTTTTTATCCTGAGGTTTTTCTTTTCTTTCGGGTTTGTTTTTAGACAGAAAAGCTCCGAAAATCCATCCTTCATCTTCATTTGCGTTTGAGCGTCTAATTAAAACCCACCTGCTTTTTATTCCTCCGATAGTTTCCATGTAGTTAGTCTGGGCAAGTATCTCTACTTTTTCAGCGAATCCGCCCAGTCCGATAACTCTTTCTCCTGTTGACGGGGCTGTTCTGATGTTCACGTTGGAACTGTTTATATATGCATAAACTTTTTTTATATTCTCTTTGAATGAATACTTGTGTTTTTTGTCGTCAATATCTTCAACTTTGTCAATATCCACCGGCATATCTATTCTTGTTTTACTGTTGCTTGACCTCAATACTCCGTTGATCTCATCCATGAAAGCTCTCATTTTTCTCAGAAGCGCCTCTTTCCTTTCAATGTCGCTGCTGTGCTGTTTTTTTACCATCTCTTTGTATTTTTTGCTTTTATCTTTAACGCTGCTTCCCGTAAAACCGCTGATGGGATAAAGCAAAAATATTATTATAAACATTTTGTAAAAATTAGTCATTTTAAAAGTCCTGTTATATTATTTTTTATTATGCGTTTAATTATAATAATATATCCTTGCTGAGTCAATAAAATATTTTATTGAATTGTAAATTGGTTGTAAGTCTTCTTTTGTTAATAAAAATCTCCTCTGATATTCTCGGCTTCTATGGGAGATCAGATCAAGTTCATATCCTCCTCATGAGGCCGCAGGGGCTTGAAAAAGTTCTTTACAGAAAAAAAATGGTCTTTATAAAAAGAATTATCCGCGCCTTGTCATCCATGATAAATGGGGGAATATGAGAGTGAGCTTTTTTTTAGGAAACCCCTTTATTAAAGGGGGTGCCGAGCAGCTTGCCCTGAGCTTGCCGAAGGGAGCGAGACGTGGATTTTACCAACAAGGGGATTTATATAAAGAGGGCAAAAAAGGAACATACATGGAAGAAAGAGATGAAAATAAACTTGAAAATATTTTCAGCAGCCAATTGAGCAGCTCTGAAAATAAAACTCTTGATGACCAATTATCAGATGAAATAATTGAAAGCGATTCGGATCTTAACAGGAGACTTAAGGGGCCTCTTGCCACTCTCCCTTCGTTTAAAACTGCCGGAACGGCTGTTCTATGTTTTATTATATTTTTTATTGCCACTGTTATTTTCAATAAATATGAGATTGGCGCTAAACTATGGGTAAGCGGTGAAACCGTTTTTACGGGTCATGAATACTGGAGGCTCTTTACCGCTTTGCTGGTTCATGCCGATTTTATTCATCTGCTCTCCAATGCGCCTCTATTTATTATTTTCTGATGGCTTTTAAACACATATTTTGGGAAGCGGGTTTTCCCATATTCTTCTTTTGTTATTGGAGTAATAGGCAATTTTTTAGCAATTTCAGTTTATAACTCTCAAATCAGGCTTATAGGAGCCTCTGGCATGGTTTATGGTATGGCAGCGCAATGGCTTGTCTATTATATACGTTTTGATACGGATCATACTGTCCCAAAACGAATATTCAGAGCTCTGGGATTTTCCATGGCTCTGCTTTTCCCAACAACGATTCAACAGGACGTAAGCTATATTGCTCACGGAGCTGGGTTTATCGCTGGTCTGTCGGTTGCTGCTGCAATGATCCCGCTGGTGCATGTTAAAACAACAGAGCAGTAAAACAGCGATTATAAATTCCATAGTATGGTAAATAATTAATAAATTATGTAGACAAATGATTGTCATTAATATAATTGTCGAAATTCAATATCAATTCTTGAAGGTAATTATATGAATACAAAAAAAATCGTCTTTTTCATTATGACCCTGTTTTTTATGGGATCCCTGTTTTCCTGTAATAAATCGGATTTAAGTTCAAATAAGGCAAAATACAGTTATGCGATCGGATATCAGTTCGGAAATAATATCAAAAGAGAAGGAGTCGAACTGGATAAAAGTGCTTTCATGGCTGCAATGGAAGATGCGCTTAAAGGTAAGAAAAGCGCTCTTACTATGGATGAAGTAAAAAAAGCAATGACAGAAATGTATAAGAATCTTCATGCAGGCAGAAAGGGCGATGCTGAAAAGAGCGCTAAAGAGGGGCTAGCCTATCTTGAAAAGAATAAAAAAAAGAAGGAAGTTCATATTACGCCGTCAGGCCTTCAGTATGAGATACTGAAAAAAGGAAAAGGTAAAAGACCTAAGGCAACGGATATTGTGAAAGTGCATTATAAAGGGACGCTCATAAACGGAAAAGAATTTGACAGTTCATACAAAAGAAACAGGCCTGCCGAATTCCCGTTGAACAGAGTGATTCCCGGATGGACAGAGGGACTCCAATTAATGAACAAAGGGGCAAAATACAGATTTACCATTCCCGGCGATCTTGCCTACGGGCCCAGAGGCACCTCCGGGATACCAGGCAATTCCGTCCTTATTTTTGAAGTTGAACTTCTTGATATCAAGAGTAAGAAATAGATCATTATCTTATATCTATGAGGGAGGTGAATCCGCCGCCAAAATAGGTTTTTCTTGTTCCGCTATTAATGTTGCTTCCGCCGTGAAGGTCGAAACGGAGACGGTTGCTCATTGAGACGATTATTCCGCCGCTGAAATAGTAACCGTTCCCTGTATATTTTGATTCCGGATGGAGAGAGTAGTATTCAGTGAAGATGTCAAACCAGGGCAGCAGAGAAAATCTTAATGAAACAGAAATGGAATTCCGGTTAAAATGCTCGCCTGCTTCGCTTAAATATGCGGAATTAAGATTAAGGTCCAAAAGAAGCGGCTTAAAAAGCTGCCACGATAAAAGAAGCTTTATTTCCGGTTGAGCCGAGTGTTCGCTTAAATCATCATTACCCGTTGGCAATTTGGAACCTGACAGAATAGAGAAACCCGGACTCCATGGTATAAAATGCCGCGGAGTGTCCAGCAGATTGACTTTTATCCCAAGATATCCGTCATCTTTTCCGCTGACCCTTATATCATCGGCATCTGTTACTTTGTATGAATTGATGCCGAATATTGTTTCCATATTTTTCATAATTCCGATTTTGATAAGCACTTCCCCAATGGTATGTTCTTTCCTGTTATTTTTTCGCGCGTATGTATATCCGCTCTCCAGAATAATATTTTCAAAAGGCACCGTAGGAGTACAAGCAGTATAATCGGGTCTTTCTCCGCATACTGTTCCGGCATATAAGGAAATATTAAAGATCGAGGTAAAGAGGAATATAATAAATAATAGATAGGTAAAATTAATTTTTTTTGTTTTCATGGTTTAGTAATAATTAATATCTTTTAGTCTTTCTTTTTATCTCTGTTGGATTTCCCGTATTTTTTCAAATACTTGATCCTTGCCAGTTTACTCATATCTTCAACTGTGTCGAATTCGTCAACTATTTCTCTTCCAAGAAGAGTTTCAATTGCATCCTCCATTGTAACAATGCCCCTATAGTCTCCATATTCGTTTAAAACAATTGCAATATGAGATTTATTTGAGATCAGTTTATCCAGCAGATTATAAACCGATACGGTTTCTATTATGAATTGAGGTTTTGACGATATGTCAATAAGTTTTACAGAAGTTCTTTTTTTTGTTATGTTGTCCATAATATCGCGTCTTAAAACAATGCCCTCGATACTGTTGTCTCCCGGTTTATACAGGGGAATTCTTGAAAACTGAAGTTTGGTATTATCTTTTATTATTGTTTTAATGGTTTTATCAGGAGGGAGCCAGAAAACAACCGTTCTTGAAGTCATTATGTCTTTAACATTGATGGAATTGAGCTGGAATAGGTTTTTTATTATTTCAAATTCGCCTGTTTCAATTACTCCCTGCATATGACCAAGCTGGATATAGTTGATCAATTCACTTTTGGTTATGCCGGCAGATCCATTTTCTCTTGATATCAGTTTTGAAATATAATTTACCGGAATTACAATCGGTTTAAGAACAATGATCATAAATTTCAGGATATAAGCTGAAACCGGCCCAAGCTCTCTCCAGTAATAAGCGCCAAGGGTTTTTGGTATTATTTCCGAGAAGATCAGTATCAGTAATGTAAGTATTCCCGAAAATAACGCCATCCATTTGGACCCGAATAACTGCAGGGCAAAAGCTCCTGAAACAGTTGCTCCGATCGTATGCGAAATAGTGTTAAGAGTTAGAATTGCCGTTATTGGTTCTTCGATTTCATTTTTAAATTTTTTCAAAAGCAGACCTGCCCGGTTATTTTTATTGATCAGAAGCTGGATATAGGAACGCGTGATGGAAAGAATAACCGATTCAAGCACTGAACATAAAAATGAAATTGTCAGAAGAAGTATAACGACAAATAAAAGTTTTACCATAGAAGTTATCCGTTAATTCAATCTAGACGTAAAATAATATAATGACAGAATAATAAAAGCATTCTTTTTTTCAATCACAACTGAAAATAATAGCAGAAAAATATCAGATCCGCTGTGCAATCCAATTGAAGTCAATTGGAATTACTTCCTAAAAGAGATATTCAGTTGAAGAATAGCAGATTATTTTACTAAATTATTAAAATATCCTTGATTAAATTATTTCAGAGAAGTAGAATAAAATAAAATAAATTTTGAAAAGAGTATTTATGGAAAATCATTTAAAAGTGCTGTTTCTCGATTCGGGAAGCGGTTTTTACAAGATCAGACGTTATAAGGTGGGTGAATATTTCGGGCCTGTTGATCTGGGTCTGCATATATCCGGAAAGTATAACAGTTTGAATATTGGTATAGGACTATTGGCAGGTTCTATTTTCCCCGGTTCGAACAGGCTGGTCTTTACGGGAATTTCGCCGTGCTGGGGCGGATTCTATATATCTTCTATGGGCGGAGCTGGTCTGGTCTTTGACAATCTGGGAATAAATATGATAGCCATAATAAAAAGAGCTTCAACGCCTTCTATTTTATATCTGAACAGGGACCACGGAGAAGAGATCGAAGTTGAGATACATCCTGTTGATATAAATCGCGTCTGGTCTGAGGGCAGGGGCGGAGTCTATTCGCTGATAGATCATACTTTTGAAAGATTTAAAGATCGTTTCAGTACAGATCCGCGTATTCTTGCAACAGGCCCCGCTTCTCTGAAAACGGACATCGGAGCAATTGCTTCCGTACCCATTGTAAAAGGGGAAGTTACCTTTGTTGATACATGGGCCGGCAGAGGAGGTTTCGGCACCAGAATGCTGAAAGAACACGGCATAGCTGCCGTTATTTTTGGCGGAACCTTTATTGATGAAGATTTCAGGGACAGAAAGGTTGCTGACCGGTGGTTTGAAGATAAATATAAAAAGAGGCTTGCAGCAAAGGATATTGAGGTTACAACAAAATATCGTTTTGATCCCGATTTTAATACAGGAGGTACTTTCGGGGTTAATTTTAACAATGCAGCGGGCCGCTTGCTTGCCTTTAATTACAGAAGCATAAATTACAGCGAAGAAGAGAGGATGCAAATACATGAAAAGTTTATTCTTGATCATTACTTAAAACAATTTAATGAGGAAACAATAGAGACCAGACAGTACAAAACCTGCGGCGAGCCATGCGGGGCTCTCTGCAAGAAGATGAATAATGAATATAAAAAGGACTTTGAACCGTACCAGGCTATGGGGCCGCTCTGCGGAATATTCGATCAACGGGCCGCGGAAAAGCTGAATCATTGTGCCGATATGTACGGTTTTGATGCCATATCGATGGGCGGCGTTCTTTCATGGCTAATGGAATGCTTGCATGAAAAGTTATTGCTTCCGGAAGAATTGTCGGTGAGTTCAGTACCTGTTTTTACCTTCGAAAATTTTGATATAGAGAGCGACTCAATGCATAATGCAGAACTGGGCATTGAATTGCTCGAATCGATCATAAACAGAAAGGGGATACTGGATCTTCAAAAGGGAGCGCGCCGCATGGCAAGGCATCTGGCAAGGACAAAAAGCAGGAAGATCAGGAACCTTTTTGTATATACTTCTTACGGCAGAAACGGCTGGATGGTGCCCAACCAGTATTGGACCGCCGGAGTTTTGTCCCCCATGCCCATTATGGGCAAATACTATATGTATTACGGAAGCGATTTCATGCCGCCAAGAGAACTGGGCAGAGAGAATGCTCGGCGGCTTTTTCAGGAATTGATCCTCGATAATACCGGAATTTGCAGGTTCCACAGGAAATGGGCAGAGGATATGATCCCTGAAATTATAGGCTCTCTATATGGATTACGAGAGGAATTTTTGGATAATATAAAAAATACCACTGAAAAAATAATCTGCAGAAATTCCTCGGTTTTCTGGGAATCGGAAAGGAATATTGATTTTGTTTATGAATTTTTAAAACGCCAGAAAGATATGGAAAACAATGAAAAAAAAGAGCTTTTTGAGTGGATGGAATTCTTTGAACAGAATAAAATGGAGGCCGCTCAGAGATTCTGGTATGAGATTTTTCAGGGTATTCAGGAGCGGCTCATCGACCTCTAAGAGAGAGGGCTGGTATGAGTCTGAGAAATTTTTGTTGACATATCCGGCAAGCAATATGAGAATTAGATTGCTTGAATTAGACTTTTCACTGCCGCTTCATCGAACAGGACATCCTGCAAGGGGAATATTATGAAATTGTATATGAGAATGAGATTGTTTTCACTGGTTTTATTGTTTGGATTAACAATGGTTCTTTTTGGAACCGGCTGCCGGAGCGGGCAGATCAAGGATTCCGGAAGTGATGCTCTTGACCCTTTCCCAAGAGAAATTTTAAATCATAAGATATTTAAAGTATTCAGAAATGAGAACAGGCTGGGATGGAATTTCAGGGATGAAAGAAAGCAGCTTTTTGGGGATAAATTCTGGGAAGGGCAGGAATCCGCAAGCCGAGGCGAAGACAAAGTAATAACCTACAGCAGAGAGCAGGCGGCAGCTCTCAGCAGCAGATTCCCGGCAATCGGCGCTGTAAATCTGACCGGTGCTGTAAGCAACATTAAAGGTTTTCGCGTAATATTAAAGGGCCTTAAGATACACGAGCTGAAGAAACCTTTTATTAATCCCGAATATTCGGGTGAACCCGATGTAAAAACAAGCGATTTTATAATCTCAATGCTCTCTGCAAAAAGAATAATTATTCAGGTCTATGATGAGAGAGGAATGAGTATCGGAGGCGGCGTTTCTTTTGTTTTTACCGGGGATGTGAAATTTTCAAAAAAACAGATGGGGGCTGTTGCTGCGGAAAATGTTTTCATAGGTTATATTTTAACCAAACCGACAAGAAGAGATATTGCCAGGAGACCCAGAGATACAATGATCCATAAAAAAGGTCCCGATTTAATTAAACTGGCTATCTTTCACCTTGAAGACAGAACATACGATTCCAAGCTTAGTTGGCTTCCCACAAGTCTTCAGGACAAGCTTGAAGAAGCCTTTCAGAGATTGCCTCAGTTTTATATAATCACAAGCAGAAAAGAGGATGCCCGTTATAAATTAAAAGGAGTTATCAGAAAAATAGGACGGCATGCCGAGATATCCTTAACTCTATATGACAGTTTAAAAAATGAACAGCTCAACAAACTGTCAACCCTTGTGAAGATAGATAGTGTGGATAAATTGTATCAGTATCAGTTAAAAGTCATAAGAGAATTCATCAAACCCTTTGGCGTTCAGATTGAAAAGAAACAGCAGAGAAGCATAAAACAGGCCTTGGAATTGGGCAATAATATCGATCTGGTTAAGCTTACAAGTAATGGCTGGCGCGAATACAATAATCAGAGATACCGTAATGCGGAACAGATCGGAAAAAATGTCTTAAGCAGCAATCCCGATTATACCGACGCATTGAACCTGATGGCAAGAACTCTGCATAAACTTGGGAAATATGACGACGCGATAAGACATGCCGAAAGGATGGGAAGAGTTGCCAGAAGAAAAAACGATCAGATATTGCTTGCTAAGGCATATAACAGGATCGGCAATATTTACAGGTATAAAAGACAATATTACAAAGCTATAAATTATCTGAAAAAGGCTGCAAGGATCAGAAAAAATGAACTTGGGGCCAAACATAAATTAACAATTTACAGCAATCAGGGTCTTGCCCTTGCTTATAGTAAAGTAAACAGGACAGGTGAGGCCATCAGAATATATCAGGAGAGCATCAAACAGCTTAAAAAGATATTCGGAGAGGAGCATAAAACAATCGGAACAACTTATCTGAGTATAGGAGCCATTTATTCAAGAGCAAAGCAGTATGATAAATCTCTGGATTATCTCTTTAAAGCTTTAAAGATACAGAAAAAACACCTGAAATCAACGCACCCCGACATAGCTAATTCCTACAGATGGATCGGAACAACATATTACTACCTGAAAAATTACAGGTCTGCCGAAAGGTATTATCTTGACGCCATGAGAATTTACAAAAAACTTTTTGGCGAGAATCATCCTGACACGAAAGGAACATACAGTTGGCTTGCAAGTATTTACAGGAAAATGAAAAATTACAACATGGAATCTTATTACAAAAGTAAGAGCAAATAAAAGCAAAAAAATATCCATTTTGTTGGAGGTGATTTATGAATATAAATAAAGCTGTTGATAAGGCTTTTGAAAGCAAGAGCCTCAAGGAGCTGGTTGATGCACCTGTGGACGCTCTTCAGGGAGTAAGCGAGGGCGATGCCAAGTTATTACAGGAAGCATTTAATGTAAAAACTATCGGCGATTTGGCTAACCTGAAGTATGTTAAATGGGCTCAGGCTATTGTTAATCTTGCAGATACTGAAGAATAGTATCTTTGATTTTTATTTAATAACATCTATTACTTACAATTTAGATTCTTTTTTTAGAATCTGAATTGTAAGTAATCTCCGGAAACAGAGTAATTTTTTAAATCATTTGAAATCATGCGTAACATTTTCGCTTTTGCTCTCATTTTTTGCCGGGGTTTTCTTTTTTGACGCCATATCATTAAGTCCGGGAGGTTTTTTATTGCCGATATATTTGCCTTTAACCCAGTATCCCTCTTTATATACCCTGTTGTTGTACAACCACTTGCCGAATCCGTCTTTGATATCATTTTTCCAATGACCTTCAAATCTGGTGCCGTTGGGGAAATAGTATACGCCTTTGCCATGCTTCAATCCCTTTCTAAAATATCCTTCATATCTGCTTCCGTCGGAAAAAAAGAACACTCCGTAACCGTTAAATAGACCCTTTTTTATCTCACCTTCGTATCTCTCTTTGTTCTTAAAATAGTATCTACCTTTGCCGTAAATTTTGCCGTTCCTGAATGTGCCGGTATACCTGTCTCCGTTTGCATAAAAATAGGTTCCCTTACCGTTGGGTTTGTCTCTGAGAAACTGCCCTCTGTACCTGTCGCCGTTTTTATATTTATAAACACCGAAGCCGGTTGTGCAGTTGCCTTTAATACATTCCGCATTAAGGGGCAGCCCGATGATGAGAATTAATAAAAAGGGTATTAAGATTGTCATTTTTCTCATTTGGACCTCGTAATTAAGAAGTATCAATCATGTATAATCTATTAGCTGTCAACGATTTTTGCGAGGAGATCTTTTTTTGTCTTTTCAAAATCTTTTTCCGTTATTGCTCCGCTCTCTTTAAGCTTGTTTAATTTTTCAATTGTTTCAAAGATATCGCCTTTTTTCAGTTCTTTCTTCATATCATTTGCAAAATCTTTGCCCACCTTAAGTAGCTCGTTGTATTTTTTTTTCATCAGTTCTAAATTAAAATTAGAAAGTGAGCTGTTGTCTGCAAAGTGTGAATCAAATATCCTGCCGAGAGCGTGAGTGGAGCCTCCGGCAAGAATCATTTGGGAACTTATACCAATGGCAGTCCCGACTCCGGGCAGTGATTTAATTGCGCTTGCGCCAAACTTAGCAAGAGATGTCCCTATGAGCGAAGATGCAAGGGATTTGCCAAGATTGCTGTCGAATTGAGCCGAATGAAATTCTGCAATCTGTTTGATCATATCCATCTGTATTGCTGTGATTGCAACGAAATCCACCAACGGAATAGGAATTGCGCCGGCAGTCATACTGATTATAACGTGTGTTTTAATAATACTCTCGATATCGGTACGTTTATCTTTGCTGTTTTTTGTGTTAGTTTCCATTATTTATATCCCCAGTCTAAATCCTATAAAGATTATTTAGCGATTAATTGAAGGTTCCGAATGATTATAATAAGGTAATCACCTTTAAAATAAAAGTCAAGTAAATGATATGGAATAATTATATATCAGGGTAATTGCTTCAGCATTTCAGTAAATTCCTTCTCTTTAACAATTATTACTCCGATATTTGCCGCTTTTTGCAGCTTGCTGCCGGGATTTTCACCGCAGAGTAAGTGGGTTGTTTTGGAAGAAATTGCATTCACAACACGACCGCCTCTCTTTTTTATTTCAATGGCAGCCTTTTCCCTGGGGTTAAAATTTTTAAAAGTTCCTGTTATGCACCATACCTGATTGCTGAATAGAAGAGGCAACTGATTCTTTTCGCCGTTTTCCTCAGCAGTTAGTGAAAATGAGAGACCCTGAGCTCTTAAAAGTTCAATACGGCGCCTCAGATCCGGTTTTTTTAATTCGTTAATAATTGAATTTGCGGTTTTTTCGCCAAAACCGTGAATTTTCAGCAAAGACGCAAGGTCATTTTTATCGGCAAGATCAAATAATGAATCTATGTCTCTGTATCCGGCATTGATCAGTAGTTCGATCGCCTTTTGTCCCAGTTCCGGTATACCGAGCGATTGCAGCACTATACTGAAAGGCTGTTTTTTGCTTTTTTCAATGCCTTCTTTTATGAGTTTGATCTTTTTTTCTCCCATTCCCGGAAGGCCTGTGAGATCGTCAGGGTTAAATGTGTAAATATCGCAGAGATCCTTTACAAAACCTTTTTCAATGAGAAGATTCAGCGTTTCGGGACCGAGATTCTCAATATCCATATTATTTCTTGAAGCAAAAAAACGGATCCTGCCTTTGATCTGGTCGGGGCAGTTTCTGTTATTGCAAAAATGGTGAGCGCCTCTGAGAATAAGTCCCTCGCCGCATGAAGGGCAATCTTTCGGCATTTTCCATACAGGATTACCCTGTTCATTCTTATCAATAATTCTCTCCACAGCAGGGATTATATCTCCTCTTTTTGACACAGCGGCAATATCGCCAAGGGAGAGTTCAAGCATATCAATATATTCCTGATTGTGAAGGGTTACATTAGAAACGGTGGAACCGGCAATTTTAACGGGTTTTACTCTTGCCACCGGAGTTATCCTTCCGGTTCTGCCAACCTGAACGTCAATTTGCAGGATTTCGGTAATACCTTCGGGAGAATCAAATTTATAAGCCATCGCCCATCTGGGGTGGTGCCCTGTAAAGCCGAGTTTTTCTCTGGCTGAGATTTCATTGACTTTGAGAACAAGTCCGTCAATCTCGTAATCAAGATACTCTCTTTGAGTGGTCAATCTGTTAATGACCTCTTCCAGGTCCGATAAAGGCCTCTCTTCCATGATCACGCTGGGATTTAAGGGAGCAGCTTCTCTCACTTTATCCGAAAAAAAATATAAATTAGGATTTAACTTAAAATTCAGATCATAAAGTTCATTGAGTATCTCAACATGAGAAGAATAGGAAGTCTCAAAATAGCCTTCATGAGCAAAGAAATCAAGAGGGACTTCAGCGACTCTGGAACTTTTGACTCTTCGCAGAGTCCCTGAAGCAAGGTTGCGCGGATTTGCGTATGCAGTCTCCATTCCGGAATTTATCGCATTAAAATATTTTTTAGGCAGAAATACTTCTCCTCTCACAGCAACAGTAACTTCTTCGGTAAGCTTTAACGGTACGGATCCGATTGTTTTAATATTTCCGGTTATATCATTCCCTGTATAACCGTTGCCTCTTGTAAGGGCTCTTCTTAGGATCCCATTTCCATAGTAGAGCACTACGGAAGCGCCGTCAATTTTTTCTTCAAGAACATAGGAGAGGTCTTCTCCGGTGTTAGTTCTGTTTTTTTCTATCCAGTTTCTGAGCTCGTGAATATTATATGCTTTGTCAAGGCTCAGTACATTAATTGTATGTTTTACTTCGGGCAGTTCCTCGGAAAGGTCGGACCCGACTCTCTGAGTCGGAGAATAGGGCTGAATATACTGGGGATATTCTTTCTCAAGCCTTAATAATCTGTCAAAAAGCCTGTCATATTCCAAATCTGAAATACTCGGTTTTGATAAGACATAGTATTCGTACTGGTACCGAAGCAGTTTAGACGTTAATTCCAGAATCTCTTTTAAAGGTTCTTCTTTAGTCATAGGATATTAAGAGGATAATTCTAATCCATGGGTTTATAAATTCCTATTCCAAGAGAACCGTTGTCCAGTTCAATTATACCGAACTGATGTTTTGTCTTTTTCCCGAATTTTGTTGCAATTACATTTACATAAACCCAGGGCGGATTTGCCTTTAAAAACAGATAGGTCAGTTTTGATCTTATGAGATTAGGTCTTACAACTTTAATAAGGAGATCGGCTTTTTTCCGGATATCTTTATTTTTGTCATCAGGGAAACGGTATTTGCCCTTATAGTAGATCACCACATATTTATACGGTGCCTTTTTCCCGGATTTCAGCGATGAAACAAAGTTGTTGAGAATTTCCATATAAGGTTCCGCTTCTTCAGGAATGTCGCGTCTTTTTGAAGATGCCTGTAACAGGATCGAATCTCTCAGGTCTTTGCAGAGACTTCTAATCGCATAGTATCTGTTCCTTACGTTTATTTTTATCTGTTTGTTGAATATTTCCGTACCTTTGTTTACGTCTACCACTGTCAAAAGAAGTTTCCCCGAATTGATGGCCCCTGATATGAGATATTCCGCTGTTTTCAATTTTGATATATCGTGATAAGCGGATCCGAGGGATTGAGCTTTTTCGTGGATCTTGAGGATATCTTTCAGCATCTTATCAGCGACAATTGAAATTCCTCCGCTTTTGGACAATGTCTCTTTGATATAATTTTCGATTTTGGATCTATTCTTGTCATTACCTTTAAGCGGGATCAAACCTACGGCAACATCTGCAAATAAATTATTTGATAATAATAAAATCAGTGTTAAAACAAGAGCAGCAATAATTTTTTTAAGCATAACAGACCTCCATTCATAAAACCATAATGTTTAATATCTATTATATATTTCAACCATAATTCATTTTACAGCAGGTTTAATTTATAATCCCCGCTGCCGGTTTTTTTTATGCGCAATTTCCCGCTGATCTTTTTACCGTACAATTCAATTTCAATTAGATCATGGCCCCATCTGATTATATTAAAGGCGCCCCTGTCATAGATTTTTACCATCCCCCTGCCGCAGCTTATAGGGCCTTCATAGTTTAAATACCTTTTTCTATGGTCTTCTATTCTGGCTGCAAATACATGTCCCTTTTCTCCCAGTCTGAAAATATCATCTTCGTTCACCTTTAAAGTAAAAAGAGCATTGCCGCGCTCAAGCATGATGTCGTAGTGTACATGGTCTGCGGAGTGTTTGAGTATTACAAAATCCATCATGATCAATTGGAAATATCAGACAACATCAAAATCGATTCTCATTCTGTCAGTATCAACGTCTGCAAGGCGTATTTTTAACCTGTCTCCGGTCATAAAGCGCTTCTTATATTTTTTTCCTATAATTGTATGTTCGTCTTCCATAACAAGATAATAGTCGTCGGTCAGATATTTTATAGGAACCATTCCCTCAATGGGGTGTTCCTCCAGAGCGACAAAAAAGCCGAAATTTGATATTCCGCTTATTATGCCGGTGAAGATTTCTCCGATCCTTTCCTCCATATAGCGGCACGACTTTAGCTTGATGAGATCTCTTTCGGAGTACTGGGCAATCCTTTCCAGCTGGGAACATTTTTCCCCCATTTCAACTAATTGGTCTCTGCTGTAAGGGGCTTCAATGTTGTCAATAATGCTCTTGATGCAGCGGTGTACAATCAGATCGGGGTATCTTCTTATAGGCGACGTGAAGTGAGTATAGTCTTCAAAGGCAAGCCCGAAATGTCCCAGAGGGTCGGCTCCGTAATATGCCTGCATAAGGGACTTCAATATTACAAGGTTTATAACATGTTCATTGGGATGCCCCGAAAATTTTTCAAGGATTTTCTGTAAGGATATTCCAACATTGCCGGAAGGTTTAAATTTTATTCCGTGAAGTTTTAGAAATTTTGCAAGGGAACTCAATTTGTTAGGATCAATTTTTTCATGTATTCTGTACAGTGCGGGGACACCTTTCTTTTTTAATTCAAAGGCGACAGTCTCATTGGCGCTTAACATGAATTCTTCTACAATATCATGACTCAGCAATCTCTCGGCAGCAGTCAGTTCTTTGAATTTATTTTTGAAGTAGACCAGTTCAATATCGGATAAATTTAAATCCAGTCTTCCCTTTTTGAGTCTCTTCATCTTAAGAATTGAAGATACTTTATGCATCAGTTTTAACAGTTTTGCCGTGGAAGAATCCTTATCGCTTTTGATCAGATCTTCTGCGTTTTTATAAGTAAGCCTTTTATTAACATTAATAATACTTTTGTAATATGAGTATTTGATAATGTCGCCGGAGCCATTGATATTCATTTCAACTGTAAGGGTTAATCTGTCCAGGCCCTCTTTTAGAGAGCAAAGGTCATTGGACAGCTTTTCAGGGAGCATGGGGATAACATGATTTCCGAGGTAGTAACTTGTTCCCCTGTTGTAAGCTTCATGGTCGAGCCTGCTGTCCTTTTTTACGTATGCTGAAACATCTGCAATGTGAACCAAAAGCTTAAATATTTGCCCGTATTTTCTCAGTGAGAGAGCGTCGTCAAAGTCTTTTGCGTTTTCGCCGTCAATGGTAACGGTAAAGATATTTTTCAGGTTTTTTCTTCCGACTAATTCGTCAGCGGGAATTTCATTGATGCTTTCAATTTCAGGATATTTCTTGTGAGGTCCGGGCAATGAATTTTTAACGATTATTCTCTGTATGTCATACTCTTCGTCATGGGAATCAAAATGCCCTGTAATCCTGCAGAATTGCGTGTGCCGGAATTTCCGCTCTTTTAATTCAAGCAGGAATAATACTTTTTCTTTTTGGAAAATACTTTTATCTATCCCGGCTTTTTTAATATCAGAGCAGACCAAATTTTTACCGGGCAGATCGATCAGGTCAAAGAAGACCATATTTCCGGATATCTGTGAAATTCTGCCTATATGGATTTTTTTATCTTTATTTAATACTTTAACAACTTCACCGTAACAGATGCCTCTGCGGCAGTCATATAATTTAACTTTAACGGTATCTCCGTTGCGGGCAAAGTTAATATTCTCTTTTTTTATAATTATATCCGTGCCGCTGCTGTTTGATATGATGCC
Organism: Spirochaetota bacterium; assembly: GCA_024276015.1. GTDB lineage: Bacteria > Spirochaetota > UBA4802 > UBA4802 > UBA5550 > JAJRXZ01. The sequence goes on from JAJRXZ010000018.1 coordinate 30,024, forward strand.
GTTGCCTGTGGAGTTTACTGAAATTTTTCCTGTAAAAGAGAAATCATCGGTTCTGATATATTTTTTTTTTACTTTTGCAGCAAATCCGGCAGAAATGAGCGTTTTAAGAATAGTTAAAGTTTTCTCGCTGGCTTTGTGATCGCTTTTGGAAGAGCGCTGTTTTTTTTTGGTCTTCTTCCCGCCGGTTTTTTTTAAAGAATCGCCCGCGTCTTTTAATATATCGGATACTGAGAAGAGATTGTTCCTGCTGCTTATTGCTTTAACAATTTTTTTCGAAGAAATGCGCATATCAGGCGGGCGTTATTTTTTTCCTTCCGTATTTTCAGATTCCGGTTTTGTGGATCCGGCTTTTTTATGTTTTTCTATTTTTTTCCTGATGCTTTTTATGTTATCATTGATTTTTTTTATCTTATCATATAAAGATTTGATCTCTTCGTCGTTCAGATTGAGTGTTTTTACTCCTTTACCGATTTTTTCAATGATCAAGCTTCCAATTTCAATTTTTACTTTTTCTTCTTCGCCTTCAAGTTTTTTGATATCAAAGGTTAATTTGGCGATTCTGGTGTATTCTTCGGTTTTATTTACAATGATCTCTCCGTATTTAAGCAGAGAATCGCCCGCGTCTTTTAAAATACCCATCTCTTTTCTCCTGAAAATTTGTGAGTTCAGAATATTATATACTGAAGAACCCCTCTTTTGTCAATCATATCTTGACTTTCCATATAAATATTTCGCTTTTCAGTGTCAGAGGTCAATGCGCTATTGCTCGAAGAACTGCCTCAGATATCGGAGGGCTGGCGGGAACTAAAAAATAGACTAACTCATTCCCCGCAAATCCGCAATGATCCAAATAAATTTCTTGACTTTATATAGTTTTTTTTATATATATTAACTTCTCTTTGATCCATAGAAAATTATTATTTTTGGTTATTTTAATTCTTTCTGTTCTACCCTGAAATTAAAAATTTGAACGCAACCGTTTTAAAAATAGTGATCATTGCAGGAGGCGGAGCCGTTGGGGCATTAATGCGTTTTTACGGGTCTTTGTATATTTCCGGTAAAACAGACAGCACATTCCCTTTGGGGACCCTGTTTGTTAATCTTGCGGGAGCTTTAATTATCGGTATTGCCTGGGGTATTGTGGAATTCAGGTATATGGCTCCGGAGTTGAAGGACTTTATTTTTGTCGGCATCCTGGGAGCTTTTACAACCTTTTCCACATATAGTTTGGAAACTGTTAATTTGATCAGGTATAACCAGTATAAGATGGCTGCATTGAATATAATAGTTAGTAATGTTTCCGGGATTATACTTGCCTTTTTGGGATATTCCATTATGAAATATATATATAAAGTATAACAATAAAGGGCAGAAGGTTGAATAGTTATAATATTTGACTAATATAAAAATATTCTTATTGTCGAGGTTATCAGATGTCACGCGGGTTTTTAACGGAGAAACATGAGTGGAAGCAGCTTCAGAGCCATTATAATGAAATTAAAGATCTGCATATGAGGGATCTATTTAATGGCGACAATGAGAGGGGCTCTAGATTTTTAATTGATACAGGGGAATTATTTTTTGATTATTCAAAAAACAGAGTAACCGAAAAAACCCTGGAGCTTCTTATTGATCTTGCAGATGCATGCAGTTTAAAAGATGAAATAGAGAAGATGTTTAGGGGAGAGAAGATAAATAAAACTGAAAACAGAGCCGTTCTCCATACGGCCTTGAGAAATGTTTCGGGTGATCCTGTTTTTCTGGACGGCAGAGATATTATGATCGGGATCAATTCGGTGCTTCAGAGGATGAAAGAGATCAGCAGCAGAATAAGAAGCGGGAAATGGAGAGGATATTCGGGAAGGGCTGTCAAAAATGTTGTTAATATCGGTATTGGGGGCTCTGACCTGGGGCCCGTTATGGTTACGGAAGCATTAAAATTTTATTCAAAGAGAGATATGGATATTTCCTTTGTGTCAAATGTGGATGCAACCCATATTGCAGAAACTTTAATTGATAAAGATCCGGAAGAAACGCTCTTTATTATAGCATCCAAGACTTTTACTACACAGGAGACAATGACAAATGCCGAAACGGCAAAAGAATGGCTTCTTAAAAAAGCGGGAACAGAAGAAGCTGTTGCAAGGCATTTTATAGCCCTGTCGACAAACAGTGACGCAGTTGCGAAATTCGGTATCAAACCTGAAAATATGCTGGAATTCTGGGACTGGGTGGGCGGCAGGTATTCTCTTACTTCTGCCATCGGTCTTTCTATTATGATTTCTATAGGCTATGATAATTTTATGGAGCTTTTAAAGGGATTTCACGCTATGGACGATCATTTTAGGGAAACTCCCTTTGAAAGAAATATTCCCGTTATTATGGCGCTCCTTGGGATATGGTACAATAATTTTTTTAATACCGAAACTTACGCAATTTTACCTTATGATCAATATCTCCACAGATTTCCTGCATATTTTCAGCAGGGGGATATGGAATCGAACGGAAAAAATATTGATAAGGAGGGCAGAAGAGTAAATTATAATACCGGGCCTGTGATCTGGGGCGAAGCAGGCACTAACGGGCAGCATGCTTTTTACCAATTGATTCATCAGGGAACGAGAATTGTTCCGGCGGATTTTATAGGCTTTGCGGAACCACTTAACGATATAGGAGACCACCATAAAAAATTAATTGCCAACCTTATAGCTCAGACCGAAGCTCTGGCTTTCGGTAAGAGTGAAGAAGAGGTCAGAAGTGAAGGTACTCCGGAAAAACTTGTCCCATACAGAACTTTTGAAGGAAACAGACCCACAAATACTATTTTAGCCCGTAAATTAACTCCTTATATTCTGGGGATGCTCATATCTATGTATGAACATAAGATATTTACCCAGGGTGTTATATGGAACATCTGCTCATTTGATCAGTGGGGAGTTGAGCTTGGGAAGATCCTTGCGAAGAAAATATTACCCGAGCTTGAAGAGAATCTACAAACAAAATCGGGTCACGATTCGTCAACAAATAATATTATCAGCTATATTAGAAAAAATTCTTATGCAGGTTAAATCAGGATATAAATGTATATTGATAAATTAAATATTTTCCATAAAAATGACTCCATCGAAGATAAATTAAAACGCTTTGAAATATTAAAGGCAGAAGCGAATACTGTTCGTGAAAAGGATAAAATTTTAATACGGAGTCTTTTCAGGAGTTTTTACAATAAACACCTTAATGTTGGGATCGGTTTTCAGAGAGCTTACGGTTCGGTTCTTGCCGGTGATTATTTTGATCTCATCAGGCTGCCCGACAATAAATTTCTTTTTATTTTTGCCGATATCAGCGGTCACGGCCTTCCGGCATATACAACCTTGATCAGATTAAGATCGGCTATTACAATTGCCATTAAGAGCGTTAAACGCTATTATGAAAAATCGAATATTCTCAACACAACGTCTCTTGTCAGAGATATCTGCATAAAGTTTACGGATATTATGGATGAAGCAAATTCCGATGATTATGCGTGCGTTAATTTTACTTTTATATCTCATGAGGATGATAAGTTTAAGCTGAAATTTTATAACCGGGGCATGTTATTTCCTATTGTTATTCGCAAAAAATTATATAAAAAGATTGATATTTATAATTTGAATTTGCCAAATGGCAAATGGATTCCCCAGGTTGGATATATTCTGGGAAGCCATGTTAGAAAACTGTTAAAAAACGCTTATTTGGAGACTCCGAGCTGCGAGTATGTTCTATATGAGTTAGATTCAATACTTTTTTTCAGTGACGGTATTACAGAAGCTTATAACCCGGATTTAACAGGTAAAAATGAAAGCGATGAGTTCGGTATACAGAGAGTTGAGCAGATTATCCGAGAAAATTATGAATTATCGCCGCAGGAAATTGTCAACAAATTGTTTGCAGGAGTCTATGATTTTCTTGGCGATCCTGAGAGGCAAAAGGACGATATGACTGCCATTCTGATAGATTTTCCTCCGGTAAATACATAATACTGAATTAATATCCGTTGCTGAAAAATAATATCAAATAAAAAGGAGTTTTGTTATGAATGACATTCTGAGAAAAATGGAAAAACTTTCGCTTGAACATGATAAAATCCCCCCTGAATTAATTGCAAAGAAAAATATCAAGCTTGGTCTTCGTAATGCCGATGGAACAGGCGTTATTGCCGGTATTACTAAGAAGGGAAGGGTTGTGGGCTATAAAAAGTATGAGAAAGACGGAAAGGTGATAGTGGAGCCTTGTGAAGGAAAACTCTACTATTGCGGTTATGATGTAGAGAAAATTATTGATGACAATAATATGAGAAATACTTTCGGATATGATGAAGTCGTTTATCTGTTATTAACAGGCGAACTTCCCAATGAAACCGATCTTAACAGCTTTTCCGATTATATCGCCAAGAGAAGATCTCTTTCTAAATCCGAGAGAGCCATTATTATGGAAGAAGTACAGAATGAAAATCAGATGTACGGGCTCCATTCGGTTATATCCCATCTTGGGCGCTGCGACCCTAATCCGGAGTCCATTGACAGCAAAGATGTAAGCCGGCAGTGTATAAATCTGATTGCAAAATTTCCCACAATTGTAGCTTTTAACTATAGTGTAATGAAATACAGAAAAGGCGGTGATCTGAAAATAATCAGGCCTAAACAGGAACTGAGCACAGCGGAAAATTTTCTGTATATGATCCACGGAAAAATTCCCGATAAGCTTGAAGCTCATATTTTTGATACATCCATGATACTCCACGCTGAACATGGCGGCGGTAACAATTCAACTTTTACGGTGAGGACCGTTTCCTCGAGCGGCGCCAGCACCTATATGTCAATTGCCGCAGGCATAGCATCTTTGAGCGGACATCTTCACGGAGGCGCAAACGAATCCGTTAAGAAGATGATGAAAGAACTGAAAAAAAACGTAAAAGACTGGGGCAGCGAAAAAGAAATTGAGAATTATCTAAAAGCATTGTTGGATAAAAAGGCCGGAGATAGAACGGGAGTTATATACGGGCTGGGTCATGCGGTTTATACTTTATCGGACCCAAGGGCAAAAATACTTCAGGGCTATGCAAAAGAGTTCTCAAAGCTGAAGGGGACTTCTGCAAGCAATGAGTATCAACTCTATGAAAATGTAGGAAGAATCGCATCGAAACTGTTAAGCGAAAGAAAGAATAAACCTATCTGCGTTAATATCGATTTTTATTCGGGATTCGTTTATGAACTTCTCGGTATTTCTTCGGAACTGTTTACTCCTATCTTTGCTATGTCCAGGGTGGCAGGATGGGCTGCTCACAGGCTTGAACAGATTGTCCAGGGTAAAATAATGAGGCCTGCATATATAGCTGATACGGACGAAGAGAGAGTATATGTAACAATTGCAAAGAGAAAATAAATATTATGAAACAAACCGGTGAGGAAAAGAGCATTTTAAATCCCGATGATGAAGAGATTGTCGGGATTTAAAAAAATGCAAAAAAGATTGCAGCTGCAGGATTGTCCGATAATCCTGAGCGTGACAGTTCCAAACCTATTTGTTCTGTATTTTTTATGAGAAAATATTTTAAAATAGATCTGTACTTTATTGTTATAATTGTAACTGCACTACTTATTTCCTGTAAAGAAAAGAGCAGCAACACTGAAAAGAGGGGCATCAATGTAATTGTAAGCATATTGCCGCAAAAATATTTTGTTAAAAGAATCGGCGGAAACATGACGGATGTGTCGGTGATCATACGTCCCGGACAGAGCCCTTCAACTTATGAGCCTACACCGCGTGAAATGACACAGATTCCCGAAGCGGAGATCTTTTTTAAAATTGGAATGCCCTTTGAGGCGGCCTGGGAAGAAAAGATCAGAGCCGCAAATCCGAGTTTAAAAATTGTGGATACAAGAGAAGGTATTAAGCTGCGGAAGTCAGAGTCTTTTAATATGATCAAAGAAGTAATCAATATAAAAAACAGCAGAAGCAAAAGGATCAAATCAGAAAGAGAGAGAGACTCTTTTGACCCTCATATCTGGCTGGATCCCATGCTTGTTAAGAAACAGGCTGAGACAATATTTATTGCTCTTGCCGGGTTTGATCAGGAAAATGGGGCATACTATAAAAAAAGATATTTGGATTTTATAAATGATCTTGACAAGCTGGACATAAAAATAACCGAATTATTAAAGAATATCAGGAAGCGTGAGATTCTGGTTTTCCATCCCTCATGGGGCTATTATACAGACCGCTATAATCTGAAACAGATTCCTGTTGAAATTGAAGGGAAAGAACCTGGACAGAGCGAGCTGAGTAAAATTATCGATTATGTAAAGAAAAGGAATATAAGGGCAATATTTATCCAGAAACAGTTCAGTACCGTTGCCGCAAGAGCGATTGCCGATTCCATAAAGGGCAGGATCATTGCAATTGATCCCCTTGCCGAAAATTATATTGAAAATATGATATCCGTAACAAAAAAAATTGCTGAGGTGAACCGGTAATAATGGTTAAGGCTGTTGACATTAAGGATATGGCATTCTCATATGAAAAGAACCCTGTTTTGGAAAATGTAAATCTATCGCTGGACGAAAACGATTTTCTTGCAGTGATCGGGCCCAACGGCGGAGGCAAAACAACTCTGGTAAAATTGATTCTGGGTTTTTTAAAGCCTCTAAGAGGCTCTGTGAAAATTTTTGGAAAACTTCCTGAAGATGCGGGGCCCATTGCAGGTTATGTACCTCAGTTTGTTCAAATTGACAACAATTTCCCAATAACGGTTATCGATGTTGTTCTTGGGGGGCTGCTTAGGCCTTTGTCCCTTTTCCCATGGAATAAGCGCCAATCCGTTGAAAAGGCCAGGTCAGCGCTGAAAAGCGTAGGTATAGAAGAACTGGCTAAAAAACCCTTTGGAAATCTTTCCGGCGGTCAGAAGCAAAGAGTTCTCATTGCCCGCGCTGTTGTATCCGAACCAAAAATTCTGGTACTTGACGAACCTACAACAAGTGTTGACAGTTTTATTGAGAAGGATATATATGAATTGCTGAGAAGATTGAATCGATCCCTTACCATTATTCTTGTTACCCACGATCTCGGCTTTATCTCGAAATATATAAACAGAGTGGCCTGTGTCAATAGACATGTAAATGTACATGAACCTTCGGATATTGACAATAATATCATTGAAGAAACATATAACAGCCCAATGAATCTACTTTTACATCACTGCAGGCTATAGAAATGGATTTCATTGAGGCTCTTCTCCGGCATAACTTTTTACAGAATGCTCTTTTCGCAGGGGTGCTTGCCAGTATAGCATGCGGAATTACCGGCACTTTTGTTGTTATCAAGCGCATAACATTTATCAGCGGAGGTATTGCTCATACGGCTCTTGGCGGAATAGGTATTGCATACTATTTCGGCGTGGATCCCATAATAGGCGCTTCGCTATCCGCTCTTTTTGCTGCAATAATTCTCGGCATAGTTACCATAAAGATGAACGAGCAATCCGATACCGTGATCGGAGCTTTATGGGCAATAGGCATGGCAGTGGGGGTGATCTTTATTTCAATTACTCCCGGATATAATGTTAATTTAATGAGTTATCTCTTCGGAAATATCCTCATGGTGTCAGGCAATGATTTATATATTCTTTTTATTCTTGATATTGCTATTATTATAGTTGTGATGTTTTTTTTCAGACAGTTTATCTCCATTTCATTTGATGAAGATTATTCGAAATTACGGGGTCTCTGGGTCAATACGGTTTATATTTTACTGCTATGTTTGATTGCTTTGACAATTGTGATTTTAATACGGATTGTAGGATTGATACTTGTAATTGCTCTTTTGACCCTGCCGGCAGCTATTTCAAGAATTTATTTAAACAGAATTGTTATGATTATAATTTTTTCAATTATTATGGGATTGCTTTTTACAGTATCGGGATTAGTTTTATCTTATAACAGCAATCTGCCTGCCGGCGCAACTATTATAGTTATTGCCGGTTTCTTTTATTTATTTGCATTGACCTTTAAAAAGGTATTTAATTAACAGAAATAGGCACTATTAAAGTTTAAGCAATTTTTCCTTAAGATCCCACAGAGCAAGGGCATGCTTTCTTTCTTCGTCGATTATTGCATCAATAATTTTTGTAATTTCATCGTTAGTCTTATATATCTTTTTTATTTCTCCGTAGAAAAGTATTGCCTCTTTCTCATCTGAAAAACCCTTCTGCAATGCTTCAACCGGGGTGGTAATTTTGGATATTTCTTCATCAAAGTCAGTATTTCCGGGGTATACCTTGCCGCCTCCGATCGCTTTCAGATAAAGATAATATTCTTCATTAAAATCTCCTTCAACTGAGTCTATGTCGGATAAAAGATTCTCAAATTTTTTCTTATGGTCAAGTTCCTGTTTGGCTAAAAATGAAAAGAGATCTTTGATCTTCTGATCTTCAAATTTTTCGCTTATTTTTGTATAAAAAGTGTAACCTGCATTTTCCATGCCGATTGCAATGTCGATTATTTCTTTTATTGTGTAACTCATGTTTTACCAGCCTCTGATATAATTTATTAAAATCTTATGTTATTCAATATATTATATTTATATTGTCAAGAAATTAAGAATAAAATTTTACGGTGATTACTCCGGTATGGTTGATAATTTCTTGCAATTTATATGGGATCTGCTAATTGTATCTGAGGAGAAACAGAATGTCGACAATGATGAATACAAAAGAGATCGCCCATTATCTTGGGATACATGAAAAACAGGTTTATGCCTTAATTAAGGCAAAGAAAATCCCCTGTACCAGAGTAACCGGCAAATGGCTCTTTCCGAAAGATCTGATTGACCGGTGGATCATTGGAGATGCTGAAAAAAATATCAGGCCTTTCCTCTCGTCGGGAGGAAAAAAGAAAATTGCCCTCATTGCTGCGGGAAGCAATGACCCTGTGCTGGATATACTTCTCAGCAGTATTAAATTGAAAAAGCAGAACTACTATTTTTTTTCAAGCAATACCGGCAGTATGGAGGGTTTGAGATTGCTGAAGGATAATGTTACCGATATTGCATGGTGTCATCTTTTTGACCCAAAGAGCGGATCCTACAATATCCCCTTTATTACTTCCGATTTTTCGTCATCTGATATAACAGTTATACATCTTTTTTATCGGGAACTTGGCTTTGTAACGCTGCCTGGACTTGAAAAGGATGTGGAGAGTTTTAAGGATCTTACCGGTAAGGATATTCTCTTTATAAACAGGCAGAAAGGTTCGGGCACCAGAGTCCTGCTCGAATATTTTCTTGCAAAGGAAAAGATCGATCACTCTGAAATAAAAGGTTTCAATGATGAAGTATTTACGCATTTTGAAGTGGGAATGGCTGTAAAATCAGGCAAAGCAAATGTCGGCATTGCCGCAGCTGCAGTCGCCAACCTTTTTAACCTTAAATTTATTCCTATTGTTAAAGAGAGTTTTGATATGGTGTTATTTCAAAGTACTTTTTTTAAAAAGGGGATCATTAATCTTATTGATACGCTTACTTCCGATGAATTTAAAAAGAGCGTAAAAGCGCTTGGCAATTATGATTTCAGAGAATCCGGTAAGATCATTTATCCCGGATAGTAAAAAAATATAGATCTATAGCACTTTGAGCGTTTCAATAAGAAGCCTTACACCGAAACCGGTTGCATTCTTGGGCCTGTAACCCCGCTGCTTTGAATACCAGGCTGTTCCTGCAATATCGATATGAGCCCATTTTTTATCATTAATAAAATTCTTTAAAAATACGGCGCCGATAATTGTTCCTGCATTGCGGTCTGCTGATATATTGCAAAGGTCGGCTATCTCAGATTTAAGCGGTTCGTCGTAATCGCTGTAAAGGGGCAGTCTCCATACTTTTTCGCCTGTTGCTTCTGCAGATTCTTCAATAATTTTTGCGAGATGGTCGTTATTTGAAAGCATTCCCGCTACGGTTTCTCCGAAAGTAACGAGGCATGCGCCTGTGAGCGTAGCAAGGTCAATAATATAATCGGGGTTAAGCTTCTTTTCCGTAAAAGCCAGAGCGTCGGCAAGAATAAGGCGCCCCTCCGCATCGGTATTGCCTATTTCAACCGATTTGCCGTTATATGCTTTAAATATATCTCCGGGCCTGTATGCTTCATTGCTCAGCATATTTTCGGTTAGAGGCATAACGGCCACTATGTTCTTTTTCAGTTTAAGTTCGGCAGCAGATTTTAATGCATATAAAACTGCTGCTGCGCCGGACATATCCATCCTCATTGTTTCAATATGACCCGAGGGTTTGAGGTTTATTCCGCCCGAATCGAAGGTAATGCCTTTGCCTACAATTGCAATTGACTTTTTCTCTTTTGGATTGCCGGTATATTCGAGAACAACCAGTTGAGGCGGAATTTTACTCCCTTTATTAACGGCAAGCAGCAGCCCCATCCTCATCTTTTCTATCTCTTTTTTCCCATATACTCTGCAGCTTATCCCGTTTATTGATGACAACTTCTTTGCTTCCTTTGCTATTCGGAGAGGCGTTATTTTGTCTGAGGTCTCATTAACAAGATCTCTGCACAGAATTGTATTGCCGGAAATTATTTTCACTTCATTTAAAATAGCCGAGGAGAGTTTTTCATCGGTGTAGAAAAGCGCTTTTTTAATCGGATGCTTCTCATCTTCGCTGTTTTTTGATTTATATTTACTGAATGAATAGTTTGAAAGGTATATCCCTTCGGCAATTAGTCTTAATAATCGGCTTTCAGTGAAATTTTTGATCTCAGGAATCAAAATATTAATAGTGTCCATATTCCTGCTGCGGCACAAAGCTGTAATTGCAGCAGCGGAGTTTCTTACTGACTCGCTGTCAGCCTTTTCTGCGGAGCCCAGCCCGCAGATTATGATATTCGGATTTTCTGAAAAGGGTATGAACATTGTTTCGGACTTTTTGGCCTTAAAAAATTTGAAGTCGATTTTTTCAAAAATGTAGGAAAGTTTATTTTTCATTAAACCGGAGCGGTCTTTTAAACCTTCTTCTGTAATGAACAGAACAATCGTGTCATTTTTATTGAAGTCGTATTTGATCTTTTTTGCATATAAATTCATTATTATGTTACCCCTAATAATTTTTGTTAATTATATTCGTAATATTGTGTTATTTTATGAAAATCCCATTTTTTAAAAAATGAATAATATTCTCAATAACAATTTTCTGATACAGAAGCGCAGAATGCTGCCCTTCGATGAGGATATAATCCTTCATACCTTCCAGTGGTGTTTCTGAGACTGCCACAGTCATGTCGTCGTCTCCGGGGATAAACGGGTTGAATCCCCTGTTATTATTCAGCCCGCCGGCAATTATTCCGAATTCACAGCGGGGTATTCCCAGCGTTTTTTCAATACCTCCCGCTAGTTCCGCGCCGGCAGCTCCCATTATCCATCTCATAAGAGAAAAATTCTTATAAAGCAGTTTGCCCCAGGCTGATCCTCTGTTTGGCGGCGCTATCATAACTATCCTTTTTAAATTTTTCGGTTTATACAGGTCTATGTAGTATCTGGCTATAAGAGCTCCCATACTGTGGGTTACAAAATTCAGTGAATTGATATTATCCGGTAAATTTTTGATTTCCCTGTGAAGTTTTTCAGCTGTTATTTCGAAGGAATCTTTTCTGCTTTTATAGCCGAAATTAATAACACAGAATCCTTTGCTGCTTAAAATTTTTGATATATCATTCATAGAATTGCTTGTTCTCAGTATCCCGTGAATTAGTATCACGCATGAATTATTTGTATTCTTGTAATATCTTTGAGTAACCGAGGAGTCTGATCTTTTTATGAAGACGATCAAAAATAGGATCGCAGTTATTATAAAAAGAATAGTATATGCTGCTGTCTTGAAATATCTGTTTCGGGTCATCTGTTCAAAACAGGCTTTTCAGTGAATTGGAATAATATTGAAGGTAGGGTATTTTTTTGTCAATGAGCATTATTGTATCGCCGGTTACTTTAACGATTTTTCTTTGTGACAGGATATCCAGACCTGCCTTTACGGTATTTTTTGCTTCTCCCACACCGAGTAATTCTTCTTCAAAGTTAACAAGTTCTTTTTTTCTATCTTCCCGTTCTCTGTTCAACTGATCCATGCTTTTCTGACTTCTTTCGAATGCTTTGCCAAGTACAATCCTTCTGTTTTTCGATTTTAATTTTTTCCTCAAAGCAACAACCTTATTGACAAGTTCTTTTCTGTCAATAGTCTCGGATTTGATCTGCAAGATCGCGTGTGACGTGAGGCATACCGGGGTTGCCGGGATTATGAGGCCTATCCGTTCAATCAGCATTTCTGCGAATTTCTTAATAATGGGGAGCCTTTTCTCCCGATCATATTTGAGTATTCCTTTTTTTTGCTTTTTTAAAAAATCTTCAACGGATACGGGATCACCAAAACTGACGCTGGCATATCCGTGCAGTTTAAGTTTGCCTGTAATTATTTTAAAAAAGTTGACCAACAGCACGTAAGGGGCTTTCAGCAATATTCTTATCAGAGATGACATATTTTCTCTGAAGCCCGTTTTCTCTTTCTTGTTTTTCCATTCTCTGATGAGGTTTCTGTCTTCCAGAACCCAGTCGTAATTAATTCCCACCGGAATAAAAACAATGTCTTTTTTGAATTTCGGGTTATTTTTAATTCTTATTATATAGTCAAGGATACCTGTTTTCGGTTCGCGAAGAATTCCGTTTCTTGTAAGTCCGCCTTCAATAAAGATACCCTGAGTAACCCCCTGCAGGCTGATCAACTGAACGTATTTTTCAAGAACCAGATGGTATATCTTTTTTCTGAATTTGCGTCTTATAAAGTAGGCTCCGAATGATTTGAATATATATTCAAGAGGCCAGACTCTGGCCCATTCGCCTACAGCATAACTCAAGGAGATATTCCTGGCAAGCATATATGCAACAATAATATAGTCAATGTTGCTTCGATGATTCATAACAAATACGGTAACATTATCTTTCGGGATTTTTTTTAATTTTTCTGCATTCTCTTTATCAATTACAACTTCATATATCATGTTGAGTATAAAGTGAGCAATTCTGTATCCGAATTTATAATATGACAAAATGTTAAAAAAAGGCACAATTTCTTCAATATACTCTTCAACTTCATTTTTTACGTCGGATATCTTTAACCGGTTTTCTTCAGCATGATCAATGATGGCTTGGTTAATATCGCTGTCGTTAAGGAGGTCCTGCTTAACAACAAGCTTATTCATAAATTTGTATTTATCAAGTTTTATATTATATTTCTCAATAAAGTAGTCTATAGATCTGTGCTGTTTTTTAATGAATGTGGTTTTTATAAAATATCTCAGGATCTCATAGAGAGCGATGATGCCAAGTGTAGATATAATGTATTTGATAATTGTCATTTTCGGATATATTTTAATGATATAATAGATCGGACGATTCTAATTTTGATCAAAACCTATCAAAAAACATCGATCTTGTCCATTGGCAAAGGGCAAAATCCCGATTAAATCATATACCGATTCATTTAATATAGAATTTTTCAATAATGATCGGTATACATGTTCGGATAACCGATGTCAAGGATATTTTAACAATGTAATATTCCGGAGAAATTAAGGGCCGGCGGGAACAGGCAAAAGGGGGTTTAAATTTTTTGATTTTTGATCAAATTTTGAAAATTAATTGAAATAAATTAATTGGGATTTCATAGTGTTGCACTTCAAACTTGAATTCGGGAAGTCGTATGAATTTTATTCCTAAATTGTTGTTGACTCTTGATATTATTTCTGATTTCTTTAACCTCATAATAAATGGCCTTTATCCTTGATTTGGTTTTGTTTAATATTATTCCATATTCAAGGATAATCGCCATTTATCAACTATAATTCAAATTTAACTCCATTTATTCTGCACAATTGAGGTATTAGCTGCGTTAAGACTTCTATTTGTTGTACGAAGTTAAAACGCTTAATAGTGCTAATTTATGCAATAACAGAAGACTTTATTTCTTCATATGTGTGAATTTTATTTAATTCTTTTGAAATCAATTTCCTTTCTTCTTCTAAATCATAGTCATTTTGCAAACCCAACCAAAATTCAGGGGAATTACAAAAAAATTTACTAAATCTCAAAGCTGTATCCGCAGTAATTCTACGTCTTTTTTTTACAATTTCAGATATTCTTGTTTGCGGCATTTTTGTCTCTTTTGACAAACGATAAGCTGTAATATCGAGTGGTTTTAAAAATTCTTCACTTAAAATTTCACCTGGATGAATATTTTTTATTTTTTTCATAATAGTGCCTCTTTTAATTAATGATAATCAACAATTTCTACATTATAGCAGTCGCCACCAATCCATTTAAAGCAAATTCTCCATTGATCATTTATTCTTATACTATGTTGTTCCTTTCTCTTCCCCTTGAGCAATTCCAACTTATTTGAAGGTGGAATTCGTAAATCATTTAAAGTATGTGAATTATTTAACATCCTCAATTTTCTACGAGCAATATGTTGAATATCATTTGGTAATTTTTTAGAAAATTCACCATTCCAAATTTTTTCAGCTTCTTTAGAATTGAATGACTTAATCATAATACAATAATAATGAAACTCATTAGTAACGTCAAGCATTATTTAAAATAATTATAATTTTTGACTCGGAATGGCAGAAAGTTTAAAGCGTTTTAATTTTGTATAACGGTTTGGAATTGTCCCGAAACTAACGTAAGCGTCAAACTAACCCCACCTTGCCAAGTATAATATAATGTGATATATGTTGCGCCTATAGAGAGGAGGGACATATGAACAGAAGAAACGCAGAATTAAAAAAACATTGGGAAAATCAT
>JAJRXZ010000019.1 GCA_024276015.1 Spirochaetota bacterium
ATTTTGTTTAATGTTAATTTCTCCATAAACTTTATAACTAGAGCTGTTCATATCATACGGATTATTTCGCGGCTTCTTCTCCGCTATGCTGTCGCATGAAAAAACTCCTGCAAGAAGCATAACCGCAATTATTGCTGACAATTTTTTCATATTGAACCCTCCTTTTTTTTAACTTTCTTCAAGTCCCCCTTGGAAATTAGGGGCAGCCCCTAAAACCTTATCAGAATACCTCCGCCGAAAAAATACCTGTTCTTGCAATTGACAGGATCCACAGCAGTAAAACCGGAATAAAGAACCGGCATAATTATCAATGAACCGCTCTTCACCGGATCAGTTGATAAGGGCGGTTTGTAAGTAAAATATTTATAAATAAAATAACCCGCGGCTAAAAATGAAGCGGCTCCGGCTCCATAGGCTATATTCCTGTAAAGACGGTACTTGCTTAAATCTTCCTCTAACTGCGACATCTCAGTGCCGAGAGACGTTGCTTCATTTACATCCGTGGAGGCATTATACCTGTCGGCAAGGTCATTATAGTCCGCGTTTGCCGCAGTGATCCGCATATTATAGTAATACCCTCCTCCAAAGGATATTGCCCCGACACTGAAAAGGCCTAGAGCAGGCCAGGCGTAGGGATTGTCAATGCTCTTCCCGTCGCTTCCGGCAGTTTTTGTTCTCTCCGGTTTATCACCGGGAAGCTTTACATCTATAACCGAACCACCTGCAAGCCTTACAGCCGCATCGCCTGCCAGCTTATTTAATGCCGCAGGGATTGCATTATCATTTTCAGCTCCGGCGCTGTCCGCGTATGTAACAACTCCCTTCCTAATATCAATAAACTTGATTGATATAAGATACATTCCCAGTTTATCAAGACTCCCCACCATTACATAATGGACTGACAAAAGCTTTCCTATTTCCACAGCGCAGACTGTGTCAGTACATCCCGAAACCTGGAGCCCCTGCTCCTTCAGAATAAGCTCCATTTTGTCCCTTTCCAGTATCTCAAATAATCCGGTTTTGTACAGAGACACCTCAATCTGGTTTCTCACGATCCTGGCATAAGCCTCTGTGGTATTATTTGCCGTAAAATCCATTACCGCTACCCTCTTTTTTTCCCCGGCTCTTAAGGAAATAAAAAAGACCGGCACCGAAAAGATCAATATTATTGTGCTGATAGTTCTCCTCACCCTTATACTCCTTGTATTTTTTATCGTATCTGCTCAGGTTTTTGACGCATTACACGCGATAACCATTTTTTTAACCTTACGTTAAGTTTTCCCTGACAAAAATCTTTGCTTCGCTCCGAATCACCCGGGAAATGTAACTCTGTTATTATGATAATCCCCCTCAGTTACTGCCTGATCTTCATCCATATCTTTCTCGATATTCTGTCACAGGCGCTGTTAATATCATCCTCTGATCCTATATTCTCCGATGTAATTAAAATTGCGCTCCCCTTTTCAACATCTATTACCTTGGCAGATATCATGATCAGATCTCCAAGCCTGCCAACAGACCCTGTAAGAATAAGATTAACATGCTTCCTCTTTCCGGCGTCAAGGCTCAGCACCTTCCCCTTCCCAAGGGACTCAACAAGGCGCATCTTTATTCTGCCTGTTATTCGTTCTGATTTGTCAGCGCCGATGTTTTCATTTCCAAAAACCTCAATTCCCAGCCTGTATTTTCGAAGAGCCGCTTTTTTCTTTTTTATTCTGCCTGGCAAAGCCTCTTCTGCATTGGCTCCCTTCTTTAGATCTCCTTTGCTTCTATCCTGTTTATAGGGTTCGACAGCTCCGGTCTTCTTTTTCGGAAGCCTTACATCTCTGTTCGGCATAAAGAGCCGGGGCGTTACGGCAATTCCGCCCGCCACTGCCAGGGCCGCAACAGTAGAAATTATCCCCAGAATAAAAGCGCTCTGAGTTACGGAAAGTCTCATACCCATCCTCATTGCCCTGAAGTAGATCCTCAGAACCATTCCGTAAAAGGCCGTATATTCTTTTACGGCCTTTAATGTGAAAACAAGGGTCCGGCGCATTGACAAAAGGATAAATTTCTGATCTTTCACAGAAAGGGGATTGCCGAATTTAAACTTTTCAAGGACCCTTTGAAATATATTTGCCTTTTCCTTCATAAAAGATCCTCAATATTTTTTATTCCCCTTTTTTCAAGGTATTTCAGGATCCTGTCAACTATGAGCCCGTACCTGTATTCAACCTGCCTTCTCGTTAAGCCCAAAATTTTTGCAGTATGCCCATAGGTGAAGTTGCTCACCGCTATATGGTCAAAAAGGGCTCTTTCAATATCATCCTTAAAATTTTCCATATTCTCAATTGCCTCGCCTATTATTATTCTCGCATCGCGGAATCCGTTCACAAAAGTAAGGCTCACGTCGTTAAACACATCGTTAATATCGAGATTTGTATTTTTTCTCTTTTCCCTGAAATATTCCAGAACAACAAGTTTAAGGGCGTTAAAAAGCCATCTCCTTACATTTTCAACTTCATCGAGTTTTTTGTAGAGCCTTATAAAAACCTCCTGGCAGATGTCCTGCGTGTCGTCCCTGTTCCCGACTTTTGTAAGAACAGCGCTGAAAATAATAGAATAATAATCGGCATAGATCTCAGTTAACCTGTTACGTTTGCTCTCCATTGATCCTTTTATCTTTTATCTATGCCCCTTCCCTTCTAATAACAGATGTAACTTTCAGGGAAAAGGGCACAAATTTTTTTTAAAATTTTTTATGTTTATTCGTATAATTACTTACACATGTTTATTAATACGTCAATTTTTTTTGAGGATTCGATTCTCTCCTGAGGGCTGGCGGCATGTAATGAAGAACAGTAAGTATTTTATAAAATATTAAATTGCTGATAAGTCCGCCCGCCATGGGGATAAATCCGGCTAATATTTTTATTCATGAATGTACGCTTCTCATAATTTAATTGAAACAATAATATCAGGTTCTTTACCTATGGAATATATTATCAATACTAAATTTATGAGAGCGTAAAAATATGTCCCAAAAAAAGATCGACCCCTCAATGTATGTTTATAACGTAATAACCGAATACCCTTTCGTAAAAGAGATTTTTGTGGAAAACGGTTTTAAAGGAATAACAGACCCGATCCAGTTCAAAACAATTGCCAAAAGAGTGACCATTGAAACGGCATGTAAAATGAAAAAAGTTGACCTGCAAACATTTATTGATCGGTTAAATCTGAGTATAAAGAATAACTTATAACATTCAACAGAAAGGCAGAGGCTCTTAATAATTTTCGCGGATCTCCCTTAAGAGCTTTTCGTCAACTTTGAACTTTCTCGCAAAATCGTTAAAGGCAGATCTATCCATTCTAAACAGAGCACGGAGAATTTCTTTCTTAATTGCGTAATTGCTGCCCGCATAAATTGCGCCGTATATATCCTCAACCTTTTTTATGTTCTTTGAAAAGCTCAGAATCCACACAATAGTCAGCTTTGCTGTTGACAACTCTTCTCTTTTATACCGGTCAAATAGAAATTCCTCGTCTATTATTTTATTATCCAGCAGAGAGTAATATCCGGTAAGCCTCTCGTATGCATTTATACTGTTCAATGAACCGTATATTTTAAAATACTCATTTGCAGGTCTGTAAAGAGAAAATAAACTCCTGCTGCCATTTGAATAGAACTCTGAAATATATTTTGCCCCTATAAAATTTCCCGCTTTATAACCGATTACGATTAAAATAATGCACAAAAAAATAAAAGCAAATTTATATAAAAAATTTAACCTGGTCTTCATATTCATTTTTCTTGACAAAAAACATTATGATCTGTTGTTTTAACTGGACTTTATAAATACAGTAAATATAATTTGTGACAAATATGGCGCATTATTAAAAGCAAAGCTATAATACCTGCGCATAGCTTTTAATAATTACGATAATTTGTTTTATTATTGGATGGTATCTATTAAATCAAGTATAAAATGAGGAAACTATGGAATACGAACCTGTAATCGGACTGGAAGTTCATGTTCAGTTAAATACAAAAACAAAAATATTCTGTTCATGTTCAACAAAATTCGGTTCAGAACCGAACAGCCAAACATGCCCCGTGTGTCTGGGCCTGCCGGGCGTACTTCCGGTTCTGAACCGGGAAGCATTGAAGAAGGGAATACTTGCAGGGATGGCTCTCAATTCCAGGATCTCTCAGTACAGTAAATTTGACAGGAAAAACTACTTTTACCCCGATCTGCCCAAGGCTTACCAGATTTCCCAGTTTGATAAACCGATCTGTGAGGGAGGGTATGTGGAGATAGAAGCTAACAATAAAAAGAAAAAAATAGGAATAACAAGGCTTCACCTTGAAGAAGATGCAGGCAAATCAATTCACTCCGAAGACCCTGCAAGAAATATTTCTTATGTTGACTTAAACCGCACTGGAGTTCCTCTGGCAGAAATCGTTTCAGAACCGGACATCAGGTCCGGAGATGAAGCTTATGAATATTTGCAGAAGATCAAGTCACTGATGAAATATATTGAAGCATCCGATTGCAATATGGAAGAGGGCAGCCTGAGGTGCGACGTAAATATATCCATAAGAAAAAAAGGGGCCTCAGAATTCGGCGAAAAAGTTGAAATAAAAAACCTTAACTCATTCAAAGCGGTCAGATCTGCAATAAATTACGAAATCGAAAGACAGACAAGAATGATTCAATACGGCAACAAAATCCATCAGGAAACAAGGCTCTGGGATGCGGATAAAAACGAAACCTACGGCATGAGGTCAAAAGAGGACGCGCACGATTACAGATACTTCCCCGACCCCGACCTTGCGCCTGTGATCCTTGACAGCGCATTTATTGACGAAGTGAAAAAAGAGCTGCCCGAACTTCCAGATGAGAAAAGAGAGAGATTTATTGCTCAGTATAATCTGCCTCAATACGACGCGGGAGTTCTTACGTCAATAAAACAGCTTGCCCAATACTTTGAATCCGTTGTTGAAAAGGGAGCAGACCCCAAAAAAGCATCAAACTGGATTATGAGCGAACTTCTCGGCAAAATTGATGATGCTGAAAAGATCGACGCCTTTCCGGTAACAGCAGAAATGCTGGCCGGACTGTTGAAGTTAATTAAAAATAATACAATCAGCGGAAAAATTGCAAAAAAAGTATTTGATGAGATGATAAAAACCGGCAAAGATGCGGAAACCATTGTGGAAGAGAAAGGACTGAAGCAGGTTACTGATACTGCGGAGATCGGATCTATGATAGACAGGGTAATTGAAAATAATCCAAAGTCAGTTGAGGATTATAAGAACGGAACAAAAAAAGCGCTTGGATTTCTTGTTGGCCAGGTAATGAAAGAATCAAAGGGGAAAGCCAACCCTCAAATGGTTAATGAAATACTCGTTAAAAAACTCAATTAAAAAATATCAGGGGGAACACTATGGAAAGCCTGACAAAAATAAACATTCCGGGAGTAAAAAAAACCTATCAGGGGAAGGTAAGAGATCTCTACAAAATCGACGCTGAACACATGCTCATTGTTTCAACGGACAGGGTCTCTGCTTTTGACCATGTCTTTCCGAACGGGATTCCGGGCAAAGGGGTCATTTTAAATAAAATATCCAACATCTGGTTTAAAAATATTAATTTCGTGAAAAACCATATAGTTGAAACTGATTTCAGCAATTTTCCCAAACCATTTTCTCAATATCCGGAACTTCTTAAAGACAGGGCTGTAATAGTAAGGAAAACAAAAAGAATTGATTTTGAATGCGTTGCAAGGGGATATATAATAGGAAGCGGATGGAAGGATTACAAAAGTACAGGCTCGATCTGCGGGATACCCTTGCCGGAAGGATTAAAACTTGCCCAGAAACTTGAATCTCCACTCTTTACGCCCGCATCTAAAGAAGACACAGGCCACGATATGAATGTCACGGTGGATGTTCTCAGGAAAAAACTGGGCGAAGAAATAACAAACTATCTTGGAGAAATTACGCTGAGAATCTACGAATTCGGAAGGGATGCCCTTGATTCTGCCGGCATAATCCTTGCAGACACCAAATTTGAATTCGGATTCATTGACAACGAGGTAATATTGATAGATGAGATCCTCACACCCGACAGTTCAAGATTCTGGGATAAATCGCTCTATGAGCCCGGGACGTCTCCGGTAAGCTTTGACAAACAGTTCATAAGAGATTACCTGGAAACCACAACATGGGACAAGGCATCGCCGCCTCCCGATCTGCCAGACGATATAGTAAAAAAAACCGGAGAAAAGTATGAAGAGATTCTCAGGAGAATAGAATCAATCTTCGCTTAGATTTTATAAATTCTGCTTGCTGATATTTTCATGTAATTGTTTATATATTCAACCGATACCTGCAATTATATAAAATTGACAAATTGAATAGAATATTTTATCTTTGAATATAATTTTAAATTATGGAGACAAAAATGGAATAGGAACATATATTCAAATCGATATTAAATAAAAGCAGGCTTATTTTTGCATCTATTTTATAAAACATATTATTTATTATAACTTATAATTCTGTAAAGTTAGGCAATTTATTTTACGATATATAGATATATAAAAAAGAAAAATCATCACACGGGAGAATAATAAAGCCTTGCCGAAAAAAAATGCACTTGAACAGTATAAAGAAACGCAGGTAACAACCGCAAATCAGGGAAAACTAATTGTAATGCTTTATGACGGGGCAATAAAATTCATCAACATTGCCATTGAAAATATGGATCCCAAAACCTACGATATAGTAAACACAAACATAATAAAAGCTTCGGATATTGTAACGGAACTGCTTTTATCCCTCAATATGAACGAAGGCGGAGAAATATCAAAGAATCTCCTTAACCTCTACCTCTATTTCAAAAAACGGCTTCTTGAAGCAAATATGAATAAAGACCCGGAAATACTGAAAGAACTGACGGCTCATCTCAAAAGTCTTCGGGATGCATGGGATAAAATATCCTCGCAGGAGACTAAATCGGACCAGATGAGGCCCGACAGAAAGGGCAGCTTCAGTGTTGAGGGATGACATCGAAAGATTATTGAAAAAATACCTCCGGCTTGCAGAGAAGAAGGCGGATCTGCTGAAGAGCATCTCCTTTAAAGAGATTGAAAACAGATTCTTCACAGAAGCGTCCGATGCCGACAGCCTTGAAAAAAATATAGAACGTATCGGGAATATGATTGATGAGATCAGTCTTCTCGATTATGAACTCTCCGGTATTAAGGATAATATCTGCCGCAAAACCGGCATGAGCAGAGACGGCCTGAGCGATTTTTTTAAAGCCGGCAGCAGCACCCTTGCCCGCGGGATCCACACCATTGAAAAGAGTATATCGGAATCAATTCAAAAATTCATCAACGACAGGGACAGACTGATACAATTGATGGAAAAAAATATTAACACACTGGCAAAAAATATAGACGAACTGTATCATCTGAGAAAGTTTGATCCGGAAAAGATCAAAAAAATCATAGATCACTGACCTTCTTCTCCTTCAGTAAAAGGTCCCGTTTCTCTATCATTTCATCATACTTTAAATAAAATCTGAACTTATTATAATATTCATTAAAAGCCCATATATATTTCTTCGATCTGAAATAAGTCTTCATCCTTTTGGAAACGGAGAAGATCTGTTCCGACGGTTGAAAGACAAAGGCCTTATTGCCTGCTTTTTCATAGATCGTTTCCGTGATCATTCCCCATGAGATATCCGCAAGGGAATACCCCTTAAGGTCTCTTATTATTGATCTTAAGCATGCTTCCTGAAAAGGATCGAAATATTTAAACTTTTTTGAATACATGATCGCACCGTGGAGATGGTCGGGCACATCAAGGAAACCGTCTTTATATACATCCTTTGCCACGCGATACATCATATCAAAACAGTATTTCAGAAGCCCCAGGCCCGGCCTGGTCTGCCCCGGAAGCTGGGGTCTGTCTCTGGTATACTGTTCACTGAGCGGATTTTGAAGGGACAACCATTCAATAACGATCATATCATAGATTTTCGGAGCTTCCCCATCGGAAAAAAATTTTTTGTCGGGGAAAAATTTTGTTTCAGTGAGCCTGATATCCATGATCACATTTTGCGGCTCTTCATTTTTATAGTAGAGCCTCCAATAGTTAACATAAGAATCATCAATGTCAATAGCAGTACAAAGCTCTTTAAAACCCTTGATCTTCAGATATTCAAAAATGCCCGCCTTGATCATTATATTTTCAAGGTCTTCAACGGTAAATCTTCTTAAAAAAAGCTTTTTCCCACCGCTGCCCGGAAAAGACCTTATCATTGATCCAATATCAATTTCATCAGGAACCCGGCTGAAAAGGCCTTGCATCTCTTCCTCAGACAGATACCTGATACTGCCGATTTTGGGTTTTTTTCTCAATCTATTTTCCCCTGATACGGACAAATCCTACCCAATGGATTTATTTTTCTTCAAATAAGCATAGATAAACCTGTCAATATCTCCGTCAAAAACATAATCAATACTGCCCGTTTCCTCTCCTGTTCTGTGATCTTTAACAAGAGTATAGGGCTGGAAAACATAAGACCTGATCTGATTGCCCCAGGATATCTCCTTCTTTTCCCCCATTTTATCCTGCTTTTTTTCATCTTCCTGCTCTTTATAGAATTCATATAATCTTGCTTTGAGAACCTTCATAGCAAAAGCTTTATTCTTATGCTGGGATCTCTCATTCTGGCACTGAACAACAATGCCTGTAGGAAGATGCGTTATTCTTACGGCAGAATCGGATGTATTGACATGCTGCCCCCCTGCGCCGGAAGAACGGTATGTATCAATCCTCAGATCCGATTCATTGATATCCACTTCAATCTCATCGGGGATATCGGGCACGACCTCAACCGAAGCAAATGAAGTGTGTCGCCTTTTATTGGAGTCAAAGGGCGATATTCTCACTAACCTATGAATACCCATCTCTCCCTTCAGCATGCCGTATGCATAGTCGCCTTTAAAAAGTATTGTGGCGCTTTTCAAACCGGCCTCGTCTCCCGGAGTATAATCAAGAACATCTATGTTGTAATTATTCTTCTCTCCCCATTTGCAGTACATTCTGTATAACATACTGACCCAGTCCTGAGATTCGGTACCTCCGGCGCCAGGATGAATTGTGAGAAAGGCATTTCTGATGTCATCTTCGTCCGAAAGGAGTTCTCTTGTTTCAAGGTCCTCAAGTTTCTTCTCTATCGATTTAATTGCAGCGCAGATATCCTCAAGGAGGTCATCATCCTTTTCCGTTAAAGCCATTTCCATTAATTCAACGGTTTCATCAACCTCTGAAATAAGATTTTCCCAGGGCTCAATTTTTCGTTTAAGAATGCTGATCTTCCGGTTTATTTCGGCAAAACGATCTTTATCTTTCCAGAAATCTTCTTTATGAGTCTCCTTTTCAAGCTTTAAGAGATCTTTCTTTAACGATTCGATATCAATTGCTTTGTAAAGTTCATGAGCCTTTTGAGCATACAACAGCAATTCGCGGCGATTCTCCCTGTAATCCTTCTCTTCCAATTGTAGATTCTCCGGTCTTTCTCTTAATTTAATGCAGGATTGCCATAATGTTTTGTTGCTAAATGATAATTAATCAATATTGCTCATAATGGTCAATAAATAAATTCAGGTTTTACAGATATAAAATTTTCATAGAGATGATCGCTCATTAACAATTCAAGATGGTCCGACTTCTTTAAATCAATATTAAAAACTTCCTTCCATACCTGGGGACTCTCCATGCAAAGGTAAATAAATGCTTTTGATCTATAGGAGTCGATCTTTTCTTTTAACTGCCTGTAAATATCTATGCGTACATCTTTCAGATACCTGTACTTCCCGTCAATATCGGGAAACAACTCCCCGGCTGTTAATTTTTCCTCAGGAAATCTGTCGTTCAATATTTCCTTAAATCCGGGGCTGTATCTGAAACAACCCAGAGATATCCATACTATTTTTTCATTATTCACTCTGCTAAAAAGAGTATCAATAATATTAAAGTACTCCTCAATAAAATTTTCAGATACAATTACAGGGTCAAAATGAAAGGCAACAAAATATCCCGCATCTGCTGCCTTAACTGCCGAATCTATCCTCTCATGCAGGCTTGCCGTTCCCTCTTCGTAAAGCATAATATTTTTTTCCGTATTGAGACTCCATGCAAGCACAGCATTGCCTTTCTTTTGAACATTAAGAAGATGTTCCACATTAGATGATTTTGTTTTAAATTCGATCATTACATGCTTAAATTCTGAAGTAATATTTATAAGATACTCTGCAAAACCGGTAATCTCATCCATCATCAAAGAGTCTGTAAACTCGCCCGTTCCTATCCTCTTGAGGACGCCTTCTTCCTTTTCAATAAAATTTCGGAACTCTCCCAGTTGTTCCTTAAAATTCGTAAATTGAATAATTCCAAAAGTATTCAAATAGGAATTGAGAAAACAATATGTGCAATTGTAAAAACAGTCAAAACAGATATTGAGCAAAAGATAATTGCAGCATATCACCTCTTTTGAACCGGGACATTTCTGAAATACCCTTCCGAAAAATTCTTTCAATATAATTACTTCTTTTGACCTGAATCCCTTTTTTATAAGCTCTTTAATAATCCCGTTTAAATTAGAATCGTCACTATAGGGCATATACTCCCTGCCGGTCAGGGAAAGAAATTTCCTTACCAGAGGATTCCTGCTTTTATTTTTGTCATAAACAATTACTTTTACATCATCAATGCCAATCAAAGATCATCTCCATTGATCCTAATCGCGAGAAGAATAGAAACGCGGTTTTAATTTAAAAATCGCAATATTACAGGTTACAGAAAAAAGATCAGAGAAAAAAATACTCCTGTAATAAATGAAACAATAAAAATCCATCTGTGCACTTTATCAGGAGAGATCCTTTCTTCTGTTTTATTTATATTTGCAGGAAATAAAAAACCGGTAATTGAAGCAAATATTATAACGGATCCGGCAATACCGAACATTCTCGACAATTCTTTTCCGATCAAATAATATTTTATTATCCAGGCAATCACAAGCAGAACCAGTATGACAAGGAATGAAATTATATAATTTGAAACTACTTTCCAGAAAACGCTTTCACTATTCATTAAATACTCCTGACAAAAGGTAATTAAAATATTTTAAATAAAATAATAAGGAAAAGAAAATAATCAAGAATATTTTAAAATCCTAAAAAAAATTTTACAGGTTTTGAAATAATAATATTTCTTGACTTAACCGGTAAGCCGGTATAATATTACTCTGAAAATATTTAATAATCGGAGTTTCACATGGACTGTATATTCTGCAAAATAGCAGCCGGAGATATACCGGCATCAAAAGTATTTGAAAACGAAGAAGTAATCGCATTCGATGATATCAATCCTCAAACGCCTGTTCACACCCTTGTGATTCCTAAAAAACACCTCGTTAATATAAACGATCTCAATAAAGAGAACAGCAATATTATGGCGCATATTTTTCTTGCTGTAAAAGAAGTTGCTGCCATTAAGGGAATAAAAGAGAAGGGCTACAGAATTCTTATCAATAACGGAGAAGCGGCTCACCAGGAGGTCGGTCATCTCCATGTGCATATTTTCGGAGGGCGGGAAAGTCTAGGGCCTATGATAAAAAAAAGTAAATGAACTCGATTAAGGTTTTGTTCTCTTACCGGGCATCATCATTATAACTTTTTCAACAGACCTCTCCGTAGCCTCTTCTACAATAAATGTAAATTTTTTATATACCAGTCTGTCTCCTTTTTTAGGAATTTTTTTAAGATGAAATGTAATGAATCCGGCAAGAGTTTCAAATCTCTCCTTCTCGATTTTTATCGGGAACTTCTTCTGTAAAAATTCTATGTCAAGATCTCCGCTCAATATATACTTACGCTCATTTATTTTTTTAATGAGCTCCTCTTCGGAATGGTCGCTTGTCTGGATCTCGCCTACAATCTCCTCTGCAATATCTTCATTTGAAACCATGCCTATAACACCCCCGTATTCATCAACTACAAAGACTATGGGGATACCGTTTTCATACATTTCCTGATAAAGCTCAATTATATTTTTTGTAGCCGGTATATAGTGAGCTTTATTCGTTATTTCGGAGAGAGTTTTAACATTTTTATTTTTTATTATATCTCTGTAAAAAATATACCCGATAATATTATCCACTCTTTCACTGTAAACAGGAATGCGCGAAAATTTTGTCTTATAAATAATATTCAAGAGATCCTTGATGCTCTGTCCCGCTTCAATGGATATAATATCAATAGTTGGAGTCATCACCTGAAATGCCATTATATCCTTAATGGATAGAACTTCCCGGACAAGATCCTCATGCCCTTCATATATAATGCCCTCTTTTTCTCCAAGTTCAAAAAGGAGCCCTATCTCGTCCCTGGAACTGATAACAGATCTCATCCTCTCTTCTGTTCCGGACAGACCTTTAATTAAGCCGCTGAAAAAGAGCGAAATTCTGGTTAAGGGCATAAAGACTTTCATTAAGATAATAATAGGCAGAGAATAATATTTAAGAAAGGATTCCGCTTTTGCTTTGGCAGCGATCTTGGGAGAGATCTCACAGAAAACAAGGAAAATAACGGTCTGGACAACTGTTATATAGAACAATTCTTTATCATCCAACATATAGGCCTTTGCAGCAATAAATGTAATAAAAGAGGTTGCAGCAATATTGGCAATATTATTGCCTATAAGTATCATGCCGATGGCATCCTCAATGTTGTCAAGTATATGAATAGCTCTTGCAGCTCTTCTGCTCCCCTTTTTTAGATCCGCTTCAAGCGTAATCCTGCTGGACGATACCACAGCTATTTCGGAACCGGAAAAAAATGCCGACAACAGAATAAATACAAAGATCAAAATTTCATATGTCAGAAAAATATCTGCACTCAAGGCCTATCCCCTCTATTATCGATCTGTATTACTTCCACTGTTTCCACTTTATTCTTTTTAATAAGTCTTACCTTCAATGTATATTTATCCGTATAAACGATCTCGCCTCTTTTGGGGAAATGCCCCAGTTTTTCTATAATATATCCTCCAACGGTCTCGGTTTCGGAACTTTCGATCTCATCTTCAAAATGGAAGTTGAAATCATCAATCTGCATTTCACCGGAGATAACGGACACATTATCCGAAAGAAGCCTGATATCGGGCATTGAGTCAACATCCCACTTGCTGAATTCTTTGCCCATGAGTTCCGACAATATGGAATTGAGCGTTACAACCCCGGCTGTTCCTCCATACTCATCAACCATAATGGCAACCTGTATTCCCTTTGATAAAAATTCATTGAGAAGATCGTACAATTCAATTGAGGAGGGATAAAAATTAATTTTTTGAATAAACCTGTTAATATTTCTTGCTCTTTTAATTCCAAAATAATAGGGTATCAGGTCCTTTGAATCTATCATACCTACAACATTATCAAGATCCTTCTTATAAACCGGCGCTCTGATGATCTCAGATTCGTTAAAGATCTTCATTGCTTCGTCAATGGTCGAACCATAGGGAATAAATACGGCCCTGTTTCTGGGAAACATTATATTAGACCCTTCTTTCTTTGAAAAGCGGATAATATTCCTGATAATATCGCTCTCCTCTTTTTCAAGCAGCCCTTCCTTTTCACCTGCGCTTACTGCAATGCCAAGTTCGTATTCGGTGATATTTTTGTGTTGAAGTCTCAACTTGAATACTCTGATAATAATATTTGTTACAGCAAGCATAAATATTCGCAAAGGGGAGAAAAGCCTGTGAAAAATGTTTAGAAGGGGAAAAACCGTCTTGGATATGCCCTTATAATTATTTATGGCAATCACCTTCGGGGATATTTCACAGAGGATGATCATCAGAGGTGTGACAATTGCTATAGATATAAAATGACCGAAATCATTCCATCTCAAAAGCATTAATTTTGTTGTTAAAGCGGAAATAACCAGATTCACAAAAAGATTGCCAATAAGAATGGTTATTAAGATCTTTTGCGGAGTCCGCATAATTATTGCCACTGCTCTTTCGATACCGCTTCCGGAATTGGAAAAATTGTGAATATCTCCTCTTGTCAGAGAAAAGAGTGCACTTTCGGAACCGGAAAAAAATGCCGACAAAAAAGTAAAAATAAGTATAACAATTATTTCGAAATAATATCTATCCATATATTTAATGTTAGAAAGGAACTACTGCATATCGAGATGTACTTTTATAATAAATTCTTTCAGCGATGAATTCCCGAAAAAATCGGCTGCAAAAATTTTCAGCTTATTAATGCCTTCTTTATAGCGTATCCCGATAATCTTATAATAGCCCTCTTCGTCATATATATCGTCATATCTTCTGCTGCCCACAATAAGTTCATTTTCCTGCAGCTCAATTCTGTCGAAATTTATATTCAGGATCTCCCGCTTATTAAAAGTCGCTTTCAGTTTATAAATTCCAAGCCTTTCCATACCTTTGAACGAATCTGTTATTCTTACAAGAATAGGATAGTGTTTTGTAAGTCTTATATCCGATCTATCTTTCAGGATAATAACCTTTTCATTAATTTTTAACGCAATATTTTTTATTAGAGGTTCTTTTTTGTCTTCTATTTGGGGCAGTTTCAGCAGAGGATTTACAGAACTCATATCGGTTCCCCTGATAATTGAAAAGTGAAGATGAGCTGCAAAGGAATGCCCCGTATTTCCCATATAGCCCAGAGGCTCATTCTCAGAATAATAAGCAGCTCCTCCCGAATTATCTTTCAGATGCATATAAACAGAATAGTCGCCGCCTTCATGTTCTATGATCTTATAGTTGCCTGAACCGGGATAATTCTCAAGAGGGAATATACTCCTGTCCCAGTAATAAACAAGTTTTCCCGAATCAACAGGATATACTTTAATATCAGATGAAATTATATCCACCCCGTCATGGAAATGATCCCATCTTGATTCCCCGAATGTGGACGTTATTTTCCCCCTGTCAAGAGGCCACCTGAAAGAGAGATTATAAAATGACAATATCAATAATGAAATGAGCAAAAATATTCTTTGAAGCAAAGCTATACTCCTTTCTTACTCCGGTTATCTGTTCTCTCCCGAACATTGCCGCCCGGATTATCACCTTTAACGTGTATGGGACAGAACTCCCCTGGTTCGGAACCGGAATAGTAGAGCTGCCCCTTAACAACAACGGGGCACTCGCCATTTCTGCCTGCCACCTGGCCGGATTCAACACAGATATCTTCTTTTGAAATGCCCTCATCCGGAACGGTAAACTTGCCCGGAGGATTTTTTTTAAAAACTTTTGAAATATACCAAGCCCATACCGGTACTGCCACAGCGCTTCCCCCTCTGCCTGGCCCCAGAGAGATAGCTCCCTTTTTATTCCCAATCCATACTATTGTGACAAGATCTCTCGTATAACCTGCGCACCAGGCATCATTGTGATTGGTGCTTGTGCCGGTTTTGGCAGCCGTTTCAAATTTCAGGTTGAGTTTTCTAACGGAATAATATGATGGATTTTTAAGAATAGATATTGTTACAGCAGCTGCAGCAGGGTCAATGATCTTCCCGAAAGCTTTTCTTTTCTCGTCCACAAAC
>JAJRXZ010000020.1 GCA_024276015.1 Spirochaetota bacterium
CGGTTAATTTATTTTTATTGATATTATACATAGCTATTTTGTTGATAAACAATTGATGAGAAATAGTTATTTTTGTATCAATAAAATATGATATAAAATGTATGATATAAAATCAAGGCTTTTTTAGAGCGTCCCCGGAAGGCCGGGGCTCTATTTGAATAACAAAAAAGTTATCAAAAAAACGGATTATTGTTTGTTCAACTTTTCCGGACTTATTATTTTGTCTATATGGAATTGGCAAGGTTTCAGCAAAGTAATAAGCATAATTATTCTTCGGAAATAATCGGAAGATTATTTAAAAGAGTTCCCCATGATAATATCGCTGCTTTCGATTTTAAACCGAATAACGAGATCGATAAAAAAAATAATAAAGAGCATTTCATAATCTGCAGGTTCTGCAGAAATATCATAACTTCTCCAAAGGAAAAGATTGAAGTTGACGGGCAGCACAGTCACACTTTTTCAAATCCGGCAGGTATTACTTACCGGATCGGTTGTTTTTTACATGCAAGGGGCTGCATAAATTTTGGCGAACCTACAACAGAGTATACCTGGTTTTCAGGATTCAGCTGGTGTAATTCATTCTGTTCTGGTTGCTTTAATCACTTAGGGTGGTATTATCAGCGCGACAGTAACAGTTTTTACGGCCTGATCCTTGTCAATTTATCCGAAAATATTTAAATAAATTGTATATATTTAGTATTTAAAATTGACAAAAAAAAAAAGTTATCATACTGTAAATTGTAAATTTTATAAAAACATTTTTTTATAACTTGTCAAATTCTGATATTTATTAATTCTGACATTAATATTCATAAGCGATGAGAGGGAAAATGGATTTTGACGACATAATATATGACAGTAATGAACTGCCTGTTGATCCGGAATTTTTTGAAAGTGAACTTGCCTCAATTGATCAGTCTTTGCCGGATCAACTTTACATAATTCCCATAAGATACAGACCGGTTTTTCCGGGGATCGTAACGCCTCTTGTGATCTCCCAGGGAAGGTTCTGCGATGCTATTGACAGAGTGATTAAGAATTCCAGAACCGTAGGCCTTGTTTTAATAAAAGATGACGAAAAGGATGAAGTGGCTCCCGATGATCTGTATGCGTTCGGTACAGCGGTAAAAATTTTAAAGAAAGTAAATCTTCCCGACGGAGGAGTGAATGTTCTCATCAACAGCATCAGACGGTTTAAAATTGAGGATATCATTTCCGAAAAAAAATATCTTATTGCAGATATAGAATATCTGAGCGATGAAAAACACAGCAAGCGTAATGTTGAAATAAAAGCCCTCATGAGAGAGGTACTGAAACAGCTGAAAAAACTCTCTGAAAACAATCCGCTCTTTACCGAAGAGATGAAGCTGACAATGCTGAATGTGGATGAACCCGGAAAAATAGCCGATTTTGTTACTTCAATTCTGAATATTGAAAAGAATGAATACCAGAACATTCTTGAAACATTGAGCGTTAAAAGAAGGCTCTGGAAGGTGCTGAGGCTTCTGAACAAAGAAATTGAAGTAATGAATGTGCAGAAAAAAATTCAGAGTCAGATCACTGAAAAAATAGACAGGCAGCAGAAGGAGTTTTTTCTCAGAGAGCAGCTGAAGGCAATAAAACAGGAGCTTGGAATTGACGTTGACGATAAAACGCGTGAAATTAAAGAGATGAGGAAAAAGTTTGGGCAATTCAATTTAAAAGGAGAAGTAAAAGAAAAAATTACCGAAGAGATTGATAAACTTGTGCTGATGGATGCAGGTTCTTCTGAATATATTGTAACACGCACATATATAGAGACTGTGCTCTCTTTGCCGTGGAATAAAAAAACCGATGATAAGATTGATCTCAATAAAGCGGAGAAGATCCTTAATGCCGATCATTTTGGTCTTGAGGATGTTAAAAAGAGAATATTGGAGTTTCTTGCTGTTAAAAAAATTAAACCGGACTCCGGAGGTTCAATAATTTGTCTCCTGGGGCCTCCTGGCGTTGGGAAAACTTCCCTGGGAAGATCTATTGCAAAAGCTCTTAACAGAAAATTCTTCAGAATGTCTCTCGGTGGGATGCGCGATGAAGCTGAAATTAAAGGCCATAGAAGAACATATATCGGAGCCATGCCCGGCAAGATCATTCAGGGTCTGAAAATATGCAAAACAAGCAATCCGGTTTTTATGTTGGATGAGATTGATAAACTGGGGCAGAGCTTTCAGGGAGATCCGGCTTCTGCACTGCTGGAAGTTCTGGACCCGGAACAGAATGTGGATTTCAGAGATCATTATCTTGATGTCCCTTTCAATCTTTCAGACGTGCTTTTTATAACAACTGCAAATACTCTTGACACTATCCCTTCCGTTTTGACAGACAGAATGGAAATTATCCGTTTATCCGGTTACATCGCAGAGTAGAAGTATGAAATTGCAAAGAGGTATCTCCTTCCGAAGCAGTTAAAAATGCACGGTCTGGAAAAGAGGAGTGTTAAGATAAACAAGAAGGAACTTCTGCATATAATTAATGGCTGGGCCAGAGAAGCGGGAGTCAGAAATCTGGAAAGACAGTTAGAGAAGATCTGCCGCAAGATGAGCGTATACGCAGCGAGAGGTGAAAAACTCCCGGCAAAACCTCTGGATGCAAAAGCAATCCGCAATTATTTGGGGCTTGAGATGTATACTGATGATGAAATTATAAAAACTTCAAAGCCTGGAATTGCTATTGGCCTTGCATGGACTTCTCACGGCGGCGCCGCTCTTGTGGTTGAATCTATAGCAGTGGCAAGGAAGAAAAATGAGAAGGGATTTACAATTACGGGTCAGCTTGGAGACGTTATGAGCGAATCTGCTGAAATAGCTTACAGTTATATTCAGCATTACCTTTCGGGCAGCAGCGAATTTTCCGATTTTTTCAGTAATAATATTATTCATTTACATGTTCCTGCCGGGGCAACTCCAAAGGACGGACCGTCTGCGGGAATAACCATTGCCTCTTCAATATACTCTGTTATTACAAGGAAGAGTATAAAAAGCGGTATAGCAATGACGGGAGAGTTGACTCTTTCCGGTAGAATTTATCCTGTTGGAGGAATTAAAGAGAAGATAATTGCTGCGAAAAGAACAAAAATACGAAAAATAATTTTACCGGAAGAGAATTCAAAAGATCTTTCTGAAATTCCTGAATATATTAAAAAGGGATTAAATTTTTATCCTGTAAAGGATATGCAGGAAGTTTTGAACATTTTATTTGGCTAAGAATATTTATTATATCAGGAGATATGTTGTGGGTGTAAAAAATATTAAGGAAGACATTATCTATAATATTGTTGAAGATGTAATCAATAATGACGCAAATATAGCTGAATATAAGATAGGTGTTGATGATCTGGTTGCATATATATTGAACAGGATACCCCCAAAGTATACCACAAGCGAAAGGGGCATCCTGCATGGTAAGCTTGAAGCGAGGTATATTATTCAGCAAAAAACCGATATTCTGCTTTTACTCTATGAAGCAATAGAAATTTTTAAAAACAGAAGAGAAACCGAAGCGGTTGAAATTGAGGAATCGGCAGGCAGTGAAAAAGGCGGATTTTCACATGTTTTTGGCGAAGTGCTTGAAGAAACCACTTTTTCAATTGTTCACAATGTTGAAGTTACTCTGCTTTATGACGGGCGGCCCGCAAAAATGATTAATTCGGGATGGAAAAATCCATATATAACTACAAAAGCTGCCAAAGGTTTTTTCCATTTTTTCCCCGCTTATGAGGAGAAGATGGGAACAGGACCCAAAGTCTCTTTTGAGCTTTTATTAAGGCATTCCAAATTCCTTGATAAGAAGGTCCAATTGGGAATAGACCTGCTTGATGCGCCTGATCTGGGGAAATCACATGTTGTTCCAATAGTATTGCTCCAACTCAAAGAGGGTGAAAACCTGGATTTTCTTGAAGAATAGTCCCTTTAGAAAAATCGATTATTCAGAAAA
Source organism: Spirochaetota bacterium (assembly GCA_024276015.1). Taxonomy (GTDB): domain Bacteria; phylum Spirochaetota; class UBA4802; order UBA4802; family UBA5550; genus JAJRXZ01. Next base: position 3,976 of record JAJRXZ010000020.1, read on the forward strand.
TTTAATATCACTTGTGATACCTTTTCGGCTTCGTCTCCTCTTACAATGCCATGCCTATTAGAGTAGATCCTGTGCAGTTCTTTTTCTTCAGTGCCTATTTTATCAAATATCTCAGGACCGCTTACCGGATTAACAACAGGGTCATTTGAGCCCTGGATGATCAGAGCGGGAATTTCGATTTTATTCAGGTTATCCTCTACAATATTCATTAGCTTGCCCAGTTCGTTTACTCCGGATAAGGGATTCCTGAAATAGTTTATATGGGGATTTTCCGGTGTGTTAGTAACATATTCGAATTTGCCTTTTTCGAGATTGATCTTCTTCAGAAGTTTGTTCCATGCTGCAACTGCTGAAGTAAAATGCGATGTTATGTTTTGCAGATGAAGCGGAGCATTTATTGATACAACGCATTTGAATTTATTCCCCTTGTTGGATGCCTGAAGCAGAGCAAGTCCCGCTCCGGTTGAAAATCCGATAATGGCGAATTCTTTAACGCTGTTCTCCATAATTATATAGGCTCTGTTAACGGAATGATACCAGTCGATCCATTCCCTTTTAGCAAGATCTTCGGGCGATGTGCCGTGTCCTCTTAATCTTGCGCCGTAAACAGTGTATCCATTCCCGGCAAGAAAATCGGCAAGGATCCTTATCTCCTCCGGAGCAGCAAGATATCCGTGAATCAGAATTACGCCTCTTTTTTTGCTTCTTTTCAGCATAAAAGGCCTGCCTATATTCATAGGTTTTGATTCTTCAGGTATGGCGTATTTTTTATAGTCCTGCTTAAACATATTATTGTCAAGTTCGATAAACATTTTCCTTATCCTTCTTCTGTCCAGAAAGGGCGGACGCAGCATGATCTTCCGCATTGTCTTCAGTATCCCCTTAAGGGGCTCTATCTCATTTTTAATAACTTCAACAATATTATCTTTTCTGATAGTGTGGAATTTATACTGCTTGTTAAATCTTTTTTTATTTTTAATAATATATCCGTCCTTTATTTCAATGAGCTGGTCCGATTTTGCAGCGTCTATGAAACTGTCATATATTTTGTATTCGTCGTCAGTCAGCATGTGGAACTGGTTTTTCATCATGAGCGGGTTGCAGTAAAGAGGTTTTCTTTTTTTGATCTCTTCAATTGCCAGAAATACTTTATTTTTAAATACAGTTTCCCTGATTTTATTTCTGGGACTCATGATCAAAATATATGAAAAAATATGATCGTGATTGATTGTAGTCATTTCATAAATAGAATCCATATATTTATGCATCAGGTCTACGCTGATCTTCCTTAGAGGCAGCGCACTGTTCAATTCTTTAAAATCGGTAAATAATCTGCTGGCGGAGATCATTTTGACGGCATTTTTCGATTTGTTTATGTAGTCTTTTACAAGAATCGGTTTACCGAAGTTTATATCTATGCTGACTCCCTCAACAAGCATTGTGCCTTCGACTTGAAGTTCCTCTTCGAGCCGTTCCGGGATTTTTTTAAGGAATTTACCTGCCAGTTTATTTATTGCGTTATTTTTTGCTCTTATTGGAAAATAAGTTACATTTGCAGGGATTATTATGGTGCTGTTTTTTAAAATATCATTAAGGTCTTCTTTTTTTAAATCAAAAAATTTCAGCAGCTCTGTTATATCCTCTGTTTTATTATTTTCATGGAGCAGTCTGATCTTTTCTCTGTAAAATTGAGTCTGTAAAGCGAGTCTGGCGGCTCCCGTATGAGGAGGCCTTCTTATACCGGTATTGTAAACCATATACTTCCCCTTCTCTATGAGTTTTTTGTCTTTCAGCATTTGGCCTTCGGGAAAGATTATTACGGACATGTCTCCTTTGAGAAGAGCCCTGATAAGAATTTTGTTCCTTTCGGGATCTTTTGTCGATACTCCGCCAAGTTTTTCCATTATTTTCCCAAAGGTTCCTCCGAAAAATGAATGATCCGCAAGGGAAAGGGCAAGTTTGCCGGTATGTTTATAGAGAATATAAGGCAAAAATGTTGTTTCAATCCTTGTGAAGTGATTTATAACATAGAGAGCCGATTGATCGGGAATGTTATCTCTGTTATGGATCCTTATATCTGCGCCTGACGCATTGAATATGCCTTCAAGAAGTTTTGCCGCTGTTTTTGAAAAGAATTTTGAAATTGGCATATTATACTCCCAAAGTTAATATTTTTTGTTTATATAGTCGTCTAATATTTGCCTGTGGTCAAAAACCATATTATCGGGTATATCTTTAAGTCTGAATAATTTTGCATTTTTTGCGTCATCGCCGGCAACGGGCCTTCCCTCGGATCGGGCAATATAAACAGTTGTTATGGTATGCTTTCTTTTGTCTCGTGAAGGATCGGAATATGTATGAAATTGCCGTGTCAGCTTTACTTTTAATCCTGTCTCTTCAAAAGCTTCCCTCATTGCGGCATCTTCAAGAGCCTCGCCGTAATCTACAAATCCTCCGGGAATTGCCCATCCAAAGGGCGGATTTACTCTCTCTATTAAAACAATTTTTTTTTCGTCATTATCTTTTATTTCAATTATTATATCCACTGTTGGGATCGGATTCTTAAATTGGCTCATCATTTTTTTCGGTATCGGTATTTTTTATAATAAACAGATTAATAATTATAATTTTCAAGAAGATTTTTGTTTTAATTATTTTTTTAGAGTAATAACTATTTTAATTAAAAGTATTGCAAAGGGGATGGAATGAAAAAAGAGGTCAAACCAGTCGATGGGTCTTTTTAACGTTCCCTTTGCAAGCATACCGATTTTTTCAACTATATGAGGGGGATTAAATGGCGCAAGCCCCAGGGCAAAACAGAAAAGAATTATGTAGCTCCACTGGAGCTTTGCTATCCACTGAATAAAGTCATTCATATTTATATACCTTTATTGTTTTTAGAAATATATTTGCAGTATAATGATGACAGAAGAAAATGTCAAATAGATAATTAATAAAATACTAAAAAAATAAAATGCTATGATTAAACCGCCTTTAATGGATGCCGGTTATAACTTTATATTCATTGAGACAGTCCAATTCAATATCCAGCAAGTTCTTATATGCGTCTGTAAAGTCCTGTTTGCCCACAGTAAATAGACCGTGACCGTAAACAATTGCGCCTCTGCCTGTCAGCGCCGGCGGAAGTGTTTTGTAAAGGCCGGTTTCTCCGGTCCCTATTTCGCCCGGCACTACAGGTATATCACGAATTGATCTTTTTTCATGGCAGATTGTATGGCATTTTCCTCTATAGAGGCAGTCGTACTTATCGCAGATCATTGACATTATTACTGCAAATTTAGGATGGCCGTGAAGTATTGCCAGATTGCTGCTGAGATTGTAAATACTTTTATGTGCTGAGAATTCACTGGAAGCTGTAATGGCATTGCATGTTGAATTGTCAAGCGGGCATATATCAATTGTGCCTTCCAGTTCATCGAGAGAGCTTCCGGTCTGGCTGATATATATTTTCCCGTCATGGCAGTATGAAATATTGCCGAAATGCGAATCAACAAGACGGGAATGGATAACAAGTTTGCCCGCTTCAACTATGGCGTTAATAATTTCATTGCTGTTTTTAAACGGCCCCTTGAGCTGCGGGAATTGTGATGATGCCGCAAGATAACTCTCATACTTTTTTACAGATTCTTTGATAATTGATCGCAGTTCATCTGTGCTGTCTCCTCTTTTCATGGAATAATAATAGTCCACCATTATTTTTATAAATCCTGAAAAACAGACGGAGCTGTATGTAACATAAGCCTGTTCCGGGCTGACAGTGCCGTAGGTGATCAATCCATGATCTGCAATGATCAGGGATCTTCTTCTTTTAAGTTTTTCAATTATAATGTTTTCGTTAAATTTTTCCGAAACCGGAATGTCATGAAGAAATGTTCTGGTTTCGCAATCTTCAGGGTAGATGGTCCAATTGTTTATGCCCGCATTTTTTGCAAGGTAATTAATTATTCTATGATAAAGAGGAGAAGGTTTTGAAAAGAGAATACTGTTTATGTTAAGAGTTTTAATGATCCTTTTGAGAATTTTAATTTTTTCAGAATTTCTGTTCCAAACAAGTTCGGCATCAATTGCACCGATCAGAGGCATTTCCGGTTCACAGAGGCCCTCCTCAATTAATTTGCGGTAGTATTTATTTATTAATTCTTCCATTGGAGACCCAGCCGGAGACATTTTTTTTTAACAGGCCTGCCCAATTTGTCGAGCCCTCTTATTTTATAATAGTTGGATCTTGCCGCCAGAAACTCCTCTCTTTTTAGCGCCGCAATCTCTATCCCATCTCCGCCGCTTCCCTTTTCATTGAAAAATCTTTCAGGAAGGTCGTCTTGGGCAGCTGAAAAACCGTTCATTGAATTCATTATTCGTTCATTGTAATATATCCTCTCTCCGGCTTTATAAAGATCCTGCGCAGATATATCCAATCCCGTAACGCCTGTAAAAGCTCTGGCATATTCTTCAAGAGATGCGGCAAAAAAAATAAACTTGCAGGCTGTGAGAGAATCGATAACTGCATTCAAGTCTTCATTGATTTTAATAATTCTTGCTTTACCATTGAAAGTGAATCTGTCGGTTGCAGCGGGTTTCCTCAGTATTTCATGGGCAACAGGATAAGCCCTTAAATGACAGGCTCCTCTTGTTGAAGTTGCATAAGCCAGAGCCATGCCGTATGCGCCTCTGGGGTCGTAAGCCGACAGTTCCTGTTTTTTTACTGTTATAGCTGCATCGGGTCTGCCCATTTTTATTGAGTACTCCTTTGACCCATTTTTCAGCAGAGCTCCTTCGTTTCTTGAATAGGCAATGTCATACAACAGATTAATTATTTCATGGGGCAATAATCTCTTATCATGTATTTCCGAATAGCATGCAAGTGTGCCTGCTGCCGATATTGTATCCATACCCAATTCATTGCAGATGCGATTTGCATTTACTACGGCGTTTATATCGCTGTTGTTTAAAAGAGCGCTGAAGTGAGACATAGTTTCAAATTCGGGGATCACAGTTTTGTCTCTGCCGATTTTTTTGCATAATATAGTGCATCCCCAGCAGCCGGTTTTTTTTGTGTTATATAATTTTTTATATTGCCAGGCATTCATATTTTCTGCAGCATGAAATCTTGTGGCTCTGAAATTATCGGTGGGCATCATCCTTCGCGAATGCATAAGGTCATAGAGTGCTCCTGTTCCGAATTCCGATATTCCCAGTTCACCTTTTAATACGGGCGATGCCGAAACAAGGCGAAGGATTTCCTCTCTAGCAGTCATTGTAAGAGTTTTATCAAAACAATCGATTTTGGCGGTTCCCTCTACATATATATATTTTATTTTTTTTTCTGCCATTACAAGGCCGATTCCGTTTCTTCCCGAAAAGAAATGCCTGTCAACTGCAATGCCGGCAAACCTGACTCCCTTTTCGGCAGCAGGACCGATTACAGCAGCAGATCCCTTGCGGGGCAGCTTTTTGAGAACCGAGCTTATCTCCAGACCGGCAGCATCGGAGGCATCAACAAATTCGACATTCTCATTTACAATCTTAATTCCGCAGAGATTTTTGCTTCGGCCTGTTAAGATAATTCCGTCCCAGCCGGCTCGTTTTATGGAAACGCCAAGTCTGCCCCCTGCGGAAGTGTCACCTATTGTTCCTGTTAGAGGCGATCGCGACATTATTGTCATTCTGCCGGATGTGGGCACAGGTGTTCCCACAAGAGGCCCCGTAAGAAAGAGAAGGGGCATTTCCGGGTCTGACCAGTCTTTAGTTATGTGGGGTCTGAGAAAATATCCCCCCAAGCCTTTGCCGCCAATATATTTTCTGTAGATTTCTATGCCTGGTTCAATGATTTCGGTTTCTTTTGAAGTTAAGTCGATTTTAAGTATTTTCCCTTTCCAGCCTTTCATTTTGATACAATTAATATATTCATAAACTATTCAAGCTCCACTGCGATCCTGAAACCGTAATAGGGGCTTCTTGCCGTGGGGCATCTTCTGAACCTGTATTCCCTTAATCTTTGCAGATCATGGCTTAAAAATGATCCGCCCCGTAAGATCTTGTATGTTTTTCCATATTCTTTGTTAGGTATACCACCCGGATATTGTTCAAACCAGTCTATTGTCCATTCCCAGATGATGCCCGGTTTAATTATCCCGTATCTCTTTAATTCATTTGAAAAATGTTCCGGATGATACTCCTTAATAAAATTCTTTTCTGTTTTTATAATATTCTCTATACCGGGACAACCTGTTAAAGAGGCAAATACTTCCCATTCTGTTTCGCGGGGCAGTCTGATCTTCTCTCCGCATTTTGATGAGAGCCAGCGGCAGTACATTTCCGCGTCGTTCCAGCTCACCTGAATAACGGGATGGATTGTTTCCATCTCACGATAAAGTCGATCCTTTTTGTCGGCAAAAGGTTTTTCCCAGGATACTCCGCTTTTTTTCATCCATCTCTTTTCCCATACCCACCCCCATTTCTCTTTCTCAGCTTCAGTGACGTATCCTGTCTCCTTAACAAATTTTCTAAAATCCCGGCAGGTAACAGGTTTTTTAGCAATTGCAATATTATCAAGGAAGATTTCCTGCAAAGGGCAGGAATTCTCAAAATATTCCCTTTTTAAATCTGTACCTGACAATAATTGAGATACTGAATTAAGAATGTTCTGCGATATTCCTATCAGGTATTTGCCCCGCGGTATTTTTATATAATCATGGGAAGTGAACATGTTAGACTGTTGCTTAATCTATTTTGTCAAAAAGAGTGTATATGTCGCTGCCGTCCTCAGGATATTCCGCACTGAGGGAAGTTATTAATAGCTGAAACTCTTTATTATTAAATGTTGCGGCCATCTCATGAGAAATAGTATTTGAAAGGGGCACCGAATATTTTTTGTCTTTCCCAGGCAGCACTATTAGTATTTTATTGCGTCCATGGCGGATTGAAAAATCATTATCCGACAATCTGCTTTTAACAATTTCTTCAAATTTATCAAAAAGTTTTTCAAAGGCTTTATATCCGAAGAGATTATAATATCTCTTGTAATTTTTGATGGATAGAAGAACCAGAGTTAAAGGGATGTCAAGGTTTTGCGAATTTTTCAGCTCTTCCCGGATCCTGTTAAAGACAATTTCGATATTGTCAATATAGTTTGAGTGTCGTTTCTCTATCTCCATCATGTTTTGGATATGACTGAAAATAAAACCTGTAATTCTTTTGATCTTTTTGTCTATCTCTTCGAGAATAGCCGATCCGGCGATCTTATTTATTATAATGAATCCAAGAATATTATTTCCTATGGCAAAAGGATAGATCCTGAAAAGAAGCATTTTATCCGTCTGGTCAACAGTAAATGCGCCTGTGACCAGGTCGGAGTTTCTAAAATTATCAATAAAAACAGGGACGTCGGCTTTATTGATATATCTGATAAAATCGCTGTTATCCTTAAATTTGATATTGGATTTTTTCATTGACAGAAGATCTTCGGCTTCCACAAAGATCGGATAGAAATTTCTGTCGTCAGGGTTTTTAATGTACAATGAAAATATCTGTATACCCATTTTGTTAAACTCATCCTGCACATCGGCTTCAATTTTTTTCAGGCTGATATTGTGAAGTATTCTCTCTTCAAAACGGTCAACGTCGCGAATATAGCTGAAATCTTTGCTGAGATTTTCATTTACTTTCATGATCATTTCCATAGTATTAATGTTATTTAACGCTATGGCGGAAACTTCTCCGACAAAATTCAGGAATTCTTTATCTTCTTCGCTGTACTCTTCCTGGGATACCTTTTCGCCGAGAAGAACAGTACCGAGAATTTCATAGTTTTGTTTCAGAGGAACGAGAAGTTTAACATCTATGGAAATATATTTATAGTAATCGTCGATCAGCGCAGGATCGTTTTTGTAATCGTCAACGTCAATAATTTCTTTTTTTTCAAACATTATGCCCAGTATGCCCGATGCGGGGTCAAATACGAGATCTTCGTTTTCAATTACAACTCCTCTGGATTCAACAATTCTCCATCTGTTTACGTTTTTTGTATCTCTGACCATTATAGACGAAGATGAGGCTCCGATCTGCCCCATCAGTGAGAAAAGGATAACATCGTAAAGCTCCTCTGTTGAACTTGCTCTGATAATTTCCTTCTGAATTTCATATAGAAGCATGAAGTCGTTGAATTTCAGCTCGTTTGTTTCTTCGTGATCATCGTTTATTTTTTCTTCAGTCAGGGAAGTTTCTTTGTTGTCCCGTTCATTATCGGTTGTTTTAATATCTTCCCTTTCTTCGTATAGTGCCGAGGCGATTGTTTCATCATATTTTATATGAATATTTTCTTCCTTATCAGGGTTAGGATCATTGATGCTTTCGGGTTTTTCTTTATTAATTGTTTCGGGGATGTCATATTTCGGTTTGATTTCGTTGTCACTCTGTTCTGCCGAATCGCCAATAGCATCATTAATTTCTTCTTCAACAAGCAATCCCTCATATTTTTTATACTGATCAGGTTCATCCTGGTTAATGATTTCAAAGTCAGGCGGGGTATCATCCGGTATATCTTCTTCCGGAGGGCTGATACTCTTTTGGACTGTTTCTTCTGTAAGAGTTTCGTCAAAATGATCAGAGGCTTTTTTATATTTGAATGCTTTTTTTAGAAGACCCATTATGATATGCCCATATCGTTTAATACTTTAACGTATAAGTCGAAATATTCCGAATTTGCAAAATTTTTTATCGTACTCTCCGGAAGTTTTTCAAAGAGGCCGTCAAGATAGGTTAAGAGTTTCTTAAGATTCATCTGCTTGTCTTCGGGAAATTCTTTTATAAATCTGTCAACGTCGCTGTTGTCTTCAAGAATAACAATATTGTCGGTAATGTCCTGAATTTCTTCGTCAGACGGGTCATCTTCAATGGATTTATCTTCTGTGATAAATGCTTCCTGTTCAATTATTTCAAAGTCCTTCTCTTCATGAAGGATATCCGGAGATCCGATTCCAGCATCTTCTTCTTTATGTTCTGCTTCTTCAATTATTTCGAATCTGTTTTCTTTGAATATTCTGTCAGCAGCTTCTACTTCCTCTTCAAAGTGTTTTTCTCTTTCCGAATCGTTCTCGTATTTTGCATCGTCATGGACTTCTTTCCCATAAAGGCGTTTAATTTCATTTATATCTTCTTCAAAAACCAGCGCGTTCGTTGACGAGAGATCCTCTTCAATTGAATTTTTATCTTCTTCTGAGAGGCTTCGACTGTCCGGAGTCAGATAGTTGATGAATTTTTCTTTAATTTTTGAAAGGTCAATTTTGCCAAAATCGGATTTGATCAATTCATATTCTTTTTCAAGATCGATATGGGAATATTCTTCATGGAATAATCTTTCTTCAATGTTATCTATTTCATTAAGGCTTAATCCGAAAAGTTCAATTGCTTTGGATATCTTTTTTTCATCATCCTCTTCTTTGCCAAGATAGAGGCTGTCTATCTCTTTGATATAATCGCTGTAATCGTCGCCAATAATGGCGTTCTCTATGAAGTCTAATTCGGAATCTCTGTATTTATATTCATCATCTTCAAAGTCGAGCCAGAGCTCTTTGTATTTATCATCGCTTTGGGTTAAAATGGCTGCCAGTTCCGGATCTTCTCCCGACACATCTATTTTATCCTCTGTCAGGATTTTAGGTTTGCCTTCAACAATATCGACTATATCTGAAGTAATTTTTTCCAGTTCGTCCTCTTCAAACAATTTTGTTTTTTCACTCTTCTCTTTGTATAGAGATTCATCGTCAAAGAAGAGCACATTTTCTTTTCCCGCGGCAATTTTCCGAAGATTTTCCGGGAGAGTTTCCGTTTTAACTTCAACTTCGGATTCGGGATCTTCATGGGGCTTATCTTTCTGAGGCTGGAATTCATCTGAAACAGCTTCATCAATTTTAGGTTCTTCAATAGTTTCTTCTATTTCAGACGCTTCAATATTGTTAAGCTCCGATTCTTCCGCATCCGGTTTCGTATCGGATCTAATATCGGGTTCAGGTTCGGGTTCAGGGTCTTTTTTCTGAATACTTTTTTCTTTTTCAGAAAGATTGGGCCCGCTCTTTACTTCGGCCTTTGGAGATTTTTCATCGGTTTTTTCGGATAATTCTGTTTCTGCAGTTATAGTATCATCACTTTTATCAATGGTATCCTCTTTTAAAGGAATAAGGTCGAATTCTTCCAGACCTAATATCAGGTCATCCTCGGTGAGGAATAAAATGTCTTCATTTGCAATTGCTTCTGCTTCTTTCAAGTCTATGTTTCCTATGTCGTTAATATTAAAGTCTTCAGGTAATTTATCTATCATACCTTCGGGAATATTAATTTTTATTTCAGAAGTTTTGCCGGTTTTAGTGTCCTCTATGTTTTGATCTTCTCTGTTTCCCGGCGTTTCTTTATTATTTTCCTTTATTGAATCTTCCCGGTCTTCTGTATTATCCATTGCCGCTTCAGACAGATCCTTCTGAACCGGACTGTCCTTTTGCTTAATTGCGCTTTCTTCCGATGTTGACTCTTCGGCTGCATTATAGGGATCATCCTTATCTCTTTCCGATTCTTCGCTGTGATGGCCTTCTCCGGATACGAAGTCCTGATCATTTATAGTAATATCTTCTTCTGTAAAATTATTACGGGTAATTGTGTCAGTCTTTATATCAGAATCTTCAAAGATATCCCTGTGAATATCATTTATATTATTCTCCTTGATCTCTTTCATTTTTTATCTCAACATGCACACTCAATAATATGTATTCTTTGTAAAAGTTGTCAATTATTTGTTAAGCAAATTGTCGCCGATTATTTTTTTTTATTAAGTTTTTTTATTATTTTATTATAATGTAATAAAATATCAGCAACATGTTCAATGTGTTCTGATTTTTTTAAGAATAACATTAAATTTTGCAAATAATAAAATTTATATCTATAAAAATTTAACCTGTAAGCATTATAATTCAATTTATTATCGGCATATTTCTTTTTTTTATTTATTTTATATCAATGATAAGTAATATAAAAGAAAGAGGATGTCTCTGTTGACATCCTCCTTGGGGCAGATATATTTATTATGATCCTATCTCTTTGCCACTTTTAATCTGATTTTAAGCTTATGTTCTTCTGCGCTGAGAATCAAACCTTCTTCACTAAAGGGATCAATCCTGTTTTCTCTGATTTCCCGGATCTTTTTACTGATCTCGTCGCTGTCCAGTTCATCTTTTGTAAATGCGTTTTCAGCAAGGATATTCATTTTGTTATCAAATATCTCTACCAGCCCCCCTTCAACAACAAGATAATCGGTTTTGTCTCCGTTTCTTAGTCTTATCTCACCGTATCCCAATTGAGTGATCAGCGGTGTGTGGTTGATTAAGAAACCCATCTCACCGTCGTATGCCTGTACAACTGCAAAGTCTGCTTCGCCTTCATAGAGATATTTTTCAGGTGTAAGTATGCTGCATTTGATCTTTTTTCTCATTATTTAGCTTCCGGATTGAAGTTTTTTTGCTTTTTCCACTGCTTCTTCGATAGTACCCACCATATAGAAAGCTTGTTCCGGCAGATGGTCGTATTGGCCCTTTATCAATTCTTTAAAACTTCTGATTGAATCTTCAAGGCGTACATATTTACCAGGGTAACCTGTAAATTGTTCGGCAACAAAAAAGGGCTGAGACAGAAAACGCTCTATCTTCCTTGCCCTCTGAACAAGAAGTTTATCCTCTTCAGCAAGTTCGTCCATACCGAGAATAGCAATTATATCCTGAAGGTCTTTATATCTCTGTAAAATTCTCTTCACTTCCATTGCAACAGTGTAGTGCTCTTCGCCTACAAGTTCCGGTGCCAGCAGTCTGGAAGACGAATCAAGCGGATCAACAGCGGGATATATGCCTTTCTCGGCAATCTGCCTTGAGAGAACCGTATTGGAATCGAGGTGAATAAAAGCCGTAGCAGGCGCCGGGTCTGTCAGGTCGTCGGCAGGGACATAAACGGCTTGCACTGATGTAATGGAACCCTCTTTTGTTGAGGTTATTCTTTCCTGAAGGTACCCCATTTCGGAAGCAAGTGTAGGCTGGTATCCCACTGCGGAGGGCATACGTCCGAGAAGCGCCGATACTTCCGAGCCGGCCTGAGTGAAACGGAAAACATTGTCTATAAAGAGGAGTACGTCCTTGCCCGAAACATCGCGGAAATATTCGCACATTGTAAGCGCGGTTAATGCGACGCGAAGTCTTGCTCCGGGCGGTTCGTTCATCTGTCCGTATACAAGGCATGCTTTGTCAATAACTCCCGATTCCTGCATTTCAAGCCAGAGGTCGTTGCCCTCTCTTGTCCTTTCGCCGACTCCGGCAAAAACCGAATATCCTCCATGCTGTTTGGCCACATTGTTAATAAGTTCCATTATAACAACGGTTTTGCCCACTCCTGCTCCTCCGAAGAGGCCGGTTTTGCCTCCTTTGATATATGGAGCTAAGAGGTCGATTACTTTGATGCCGGTTTCAAATATCTCGGATTGAGGATTTAATTGATTAAAAGCCGGCGATTTCTGGTGAATTGAGCGCGTATTCTTTGAGTCTACGGCTCCTCTGTTGTCTACCGGTTCTCCCAGCAGGTTGAAGATCCTTCCCAGAGTCTCTTCGCCAACCGGTACTGATATGGGTGCTCCGGTGTCAATCACTTCTATTCCTCTGCTTATACCGTCGGTTGATGAGAGAGCAATAGCTCTGACTTTATTTTCGCCCAGGTGCTGCTGAACTTCGCATACAAGTCGTATGTCGTTATCCATTACTTTTGTTTCTATTACAAGTGCGTTATAGATCTCGGGCAGGTTTCCGTCTGAAAATTCTACATCCAGTGTGGAACCGATAACCTGTACTACTTTTCCAACATTTGCATTCATAAATCATCTCCTTATTGATTTGCATGTTTCATTATTGATTTATGTTTAATCAAGAGCTGCCGCTCCTCCACATATTTCCGCGATTTCGTTTGTAATTTTGGCCTGTCTTGCCCTGTTATATGTTACTGTCAGTTCTTTAATTATTTCTCCGGATGCATCGGTTGCATTTTTCATTGCAATTCTTCGTGCAAATTGCTCTGAAAATGACGATTCAATAAAACAGTTAAAAACTTTTACATTAAGGTATAAAGGCAGAATGTATGATAATATTTTCTCAGGATCCGGATCAAAAATATATTTTGACCTGAGGCGCTGTGAATATTCTTCCTCTTCTTCTATTTCGGGCGGAGTTATGGGAAGCAGTTTAAATATTTCCGGTTTCTGTGACGATCTGGTTATGACTTTTGTATAGGAAATATATATTTCGTGCATTTCACCGCTGATGAAGAGATCTCTCAGTTCATTACAGAAGCGCGAGGCAAAATCAAAGGTTATTTTGTCTTCCGGATTCGGTATAAATTTATAGATCGGTTCGTTTATGAATTTCAGATAATTTGAACCTTTTTTACCAATAACATAATTAAATGTTTCCTTGCCTTCGCCTGTTAACTTCTCTCTTAATGTGAGAGAGTTGAAAATAACATTTGTATTAAAACTGCCGCAGAGACCTCTATTGCCGGTTAACTGAACGATCATTATCTTATTGGGGTTTACAAATTCACTGAAGAGAGGGTCGTAAAGTTCGGTAATTTCAGAGTTAAGCAGGTTTGTCATAATCTCGTTTACTTTAGATTCATATGCCTTTGACATTTCCAGGCGCAGCTGCATTTTTTTCATTTTTGCACTGGCAACCATTTCCATGGTGCTTGTAATTTTTTTTGTATTTTTGATCGATTTTATTCGATTCTTTATATTTCGTTGATTTGCCACAACAATACCTTTTAAAGATTAGAAATTTTATTCAGGCAGCTTGGATATGTAATCATTTACAAATTCTGCGGTTATTTCATTCAGCCTGTCAGGATCTTCAAGCTCGCCGGTTTCGGTTATTCCCGATAAAATTTCCGGATGAGTTTCTCGTAAGAATTTAAGATATTCCGATTCAAAATTCTGTATATTTTCAACCGGAACCTGGTCGCATAGTCCCTGAGTTCCTGCAAAAATAATTGCAACCTGTTCTGGAACATCCATAGGAACATATTGCCCCTGTTTCAGAATTTCTACAAGCCGTACTCCTCTGTCCAACTGTTTCTGCGTTGCAGCATCAAGTTCCGTACCCATCTGCGCAAATGCTTCAAGTTCTCTGAATTGCGCAAGGTCAAGTCTCAGGGATCCTGCATATTTTTTCATTGCTTTGATCTGGGCGTTGCCCCCGACTCTGGAAACCGATATTCCAACATCAATGGCAGGTCTTATTCCGGAAGCAAATAGATTTGGGAGAAGATATATTTGGCCGTAGGTAATGGAGATCACATTAGTAGGGATATATGCCGATACTTCACCCTCCTGAGTTTCAATTATCGGCAGCGCTGTAAGAGAGCCGCCGCCTCTTTCATCCGATAATTTGGCAGATCGTTCAAGAAGCCTTGAGTGGCAGTAAAAAATATCGCCCGGATATGCTTCTCTGCCGGGAGGTCTTCTTAAAAGGAGGGATAGCTCTCTGTATGCATTTGCCTGTTTTGAAAGGTCGTCGTAAATACATAAAGTGTGCTGATTCTTTTCATACATAAAGTATTCTGCCATTGCGCATCCCGCGTATGGAGCTATATACTGCATAGGCGCCGGGTCAGAAGCGTTGGCTGCAACTACAATGGTATAATCCATTGCGCCGCTTTCCTGAAGTTTCTGAACAACTCCGGCAACAGTTGATGCCTTTTGTCCGATGGCAATATAAACACATTTTACTCCTTTACCCTTTTGATTTATAATAGTGTCAATTGCAATCGCCGTTTTGCCGGTTTTTCTGTCGCCGATGATCAACTCCCTCTGGCCCCTTCCAATAGGCGTCATAGAATCAACAGCTTTGATCCCGGTTTGAAGAGGCTCTTTTACAGGCTGTCTGTCTGCAATTCCGGGCGCATTGTATTCAACTGGCCAGTACCTGTCGGTAGAGATAGGACCTTTGCCGTCCAGAGGTTCTCCAAGCGGCGTTAAAACTCTTCCCAGCAGCTCTTCACCTGCAGGTACTGCCAAAACTCTGTTTAATTTTTTAACAGAATCGCCTTCTTCAATTTTGAGGTAGTCTCCCAGAATTGCAACACCGACGGAATCTTCTTCAAGGTTCAAAACCATACCCTGTATGCCGTTTTCAAATTCAACCATTTCTGCTGCCATTGCGTTTTGAAGGCCGTGTATTTTTGCGATCCCATCGCCAATTTGAGTTACTGTTCCAACTTCTTTTATATCGAGTTCGGATTTGAATCCTTCTATTTCCTGCTTAATTATTGATTTTATTTCGTTAGTTTTAATCTTCATAAGCTGCTTCACTCCCGACTTTTGTGAATAGTAGGTTATTCCTTAGTTTTTTTAAATCATTTATAAGTGATCCGTCTATAACCAGATCGTTGATTTTTATAATAATCCCGCCCAGGATGGACTCATCAATTTTTTCCCGGATTAAAATATTTTTATTTAATGTTTTGTTTAGTTTGACGGATATCTCTTCCCTGGCCGATTGTTCCAGTTTCTCTTTTGTTATTACAGTTACTTTTTGTCTGTTATGCAATTTATCAATTTCATCCAGCACGGCATTATAAATATTATTGAGTTCTTTTAAACGCCTGTTGCGGATAATTGTCTTAAAAAAATTAATTGTGTTGTCATGAAGTTTCCCGGAGAATACTTTAGCAATTAATTTTGATTTATTATTATCTGAAATGTCCGGTGATGTTAGAAAACTGCTGAAATCTTTATCATCGTTGTATAGATCAATAAGAAATTTTAACTCTTCTTCCAGTTCGGGAAGGATGTTCTTTTCGTTTCCTATTTCTACAAATGATCCGGCATATATTTTTGCAACATTACTATAAGACACGTTTTTTCCTTAATAATTTCAATATAATACATAATACGTATAATTAAGAACAGCTCAGTAATTACTGAACTGTTCTTAATTTATCCAGCGTCTCTTGAACGAGAGATTTTTGGTCTTCCGGGTTTAAGTTTTTGTTTATTATTTTTGAAGCAATTTCAGTTGAAATATTTACAATTTCCGATTTTATTTCAGCCAGAGCTTCTTCTTTAGCAAGCTTAATTTCCTGTTTTGCTCTTTCTGCAAGTTCTCTGGAATCATTGTTTGCTTTTTCAATGATCTCATTTCTGATTTTTTCTGCTTCAATTTTACTTTTTGCAATAATTTCAGCAGCTTCATCTTTAGCCCTGTCCATCATCTCTTTATGCTGAGCAAGAAGCTTTTCAGCTTCGATCCTCTTCCTGTCTGCGCTTTCAATGTCTCCGCGGATTCTTTCCGACCTGGCATCCAGAGCATCAACAATAGGCTTCCAGGCCATTTTCCATAGAATGAGCATTAACACCATAAAAGTGATTATAGTCCACAGAAACAGTCCCGGATCGACTCTCAGTAGTCCTTCTTTAATGAAATCCATATTGCTACCTATTAATTTTGATCAACCTCTTCACGAGCCCGGTTTATACTATTTGCCTTCAACAGACTGTGTTGTCTTTTCAACCTGTTGCGGTGCCGGTTTTTCCACCGGTTTATGAGTGGCAAGCATAAAAGTAACAACAAGTGCAAAAAATGTAAAACCTTCAATAAGAGCTGCAGCAATGATCATTGCAGTTCTTAAATCTCCGCTAACTTCGGGTTGTCGGGCCATACCTTCAAGTGAGGCGGCTGCTAATTTGCCAATCCCCATAGAAGCGCCAAAAACGATTAACCCGGCTCCTAATCCGGCTGCTACATACGCTAATCCTAGTTCCATTTATCAAATCCTCCTAAAAGATTTTTAAACTTATAGTATATAATAGTCTTAATATTATATTTAAAGAACAATTTCAAACATATTTTGTCCGGCCGAAACCATAAAACTCTCTTAATGAGCATGCATCGATGAACCGATATACATTGCAGACAGAGATGCAAAGATATATGCTTGTATAAATGCAACAAGTAATTCAAGTAAATAGATCATTAGGGACCCTGTGATCGAACCGAGGCCTACAAAGTAACTCTGAAACATAATCGAAAGATAAAGGAAAATAATAATTACAATATGACCTGCTGTCATGTTGGCAAAGAGTCGTATAGTAAGCGCAAAGGGTTTGATGAAAATTCCCAGTAATTCAATGACCCAGAGTAACGGAAAGAGAAATAAGGGTACGCCGTGAGGTACGATCCCCTTAATGATCCAGAAGGGACCCTGTCTTACCGTACCGACAGCAATTACGCATATTAATGTTATTACTGCAAGGCCGGCCGTTACTGCAAGATTTCCTGTTGAAGTCGCCATTCCGGGAATCAAACCGATAAAATTGGCAAAAAGAATGAAAAAGAAAAGATTCAGAAAATAGGGCATTGCCTTTTTGATATATTTATGGTCAAAATTAGGTTCAACTATTTCGTCATGGACAAAACCGATGAGGGATTCCCAGAAATTTACCCATTTCGATTTGGATCCCATAATATCCTTTTTGATTCTTTTTGCAAGAGGCACAAAAATTATTACGGCTAAGAACAGCGCTACCCAGAGCATTATTACCCATTTTGTAATTCTCATGTCAAAGATGCCGAATAGCTTTTTGTTCAGATAGGTATTATTGATCTCCCCTATAAGATCTCCAATTCCGAAGAAACCTTCTGTAATGGGATGATCCGTGATGTGATGCATTACTATATCATAGATCGATTCTTCTTCGCCGCCTTTACCGCCGGAACTTACATAGGAATTAACAAACTGTAAAAAACGCAGCATTGTAACCTCTTACATGAAAGAATATAAACATTCTGGTTTAAAATTTAATTTTTATTATCTATTATTACAATTTAAAGATTGATTTGTGATATTATATTCAACAATTTTTTATTTTATTCCACAATTTTTGCGAATGACAAAAATTTTTTCCCTAAATAATGAATATTTCGGATTACAATTTTTTTTCTTTTTATTTCAATATATTTAATATTGAGTATATTATATTAAAATTTAATTACATATTTTATTTGCTTTATAGAGTTTTACAAAGTCTTATACTGATTCCAAATGAAACATGAAGTTGTCAAGTTTTTTTCCAATAATAACTTGAATTTGGGAGTTATTTTACGGTTACAGAAAAAAAATCCTGTTACATCCACCTGTTTTTTTTCTTTTCATCATCTTGAAGGTTATTATTAACATCTTTTCCTTCTAAAAGGTCTTTTATGAGAAGATAAAATCCGATTATCATTCCCAAAAATGTTCCGGCAATAAGAAAAAGAGGCGATCTATTATAGTGTTCATCCAGCTTTTGTCCGCCCAGAACGAAAAGAAGTATTGTAACTGCAAGCTGAATACCTGCCGTGGCGTAACTATATGGGCCTTTTTGAAAATTCTTATTCATAGCTCTTTATATAGAAAGCTCTACATAATGTGCAGTGTCAATGAAATAAGTAAATAATTATAAAAAATTCAAATAAGTTAAATCAAATGACGATATTATTAATGCTGCGATTTGAAAGCGAATAATAACTATATAAGGAAATATTTTATGAAAATTACCGTGAATTTGATCAAAGTTGACAATGAATTTATTGCCAATTGTCCCGAGCTGGATATAAATTGTTACGGTTCCGATAAAGATGAAGCTATAAGAAGAATTCAAAGTGTCATATACTTCTATATTGACTCTGCCAAAGAACTGGGGCTGGACGTTGAAAATTTGCAGGAAATAATTATTGACGGCGAGACAGACCAGACATATCACCATAATACCAGTCTGCTAAGCTCTGATTCGATCAATTGAATTGTGTTGCTATTATAATTGCAAAAAAGCGATGAGAAGATCATCGCTTTTTTGTTTGATGTGCAAAGTTATTCGCCCGAAAGCATATTTTCATTAATTTTAAAGTCGTTTTTCTTTAAGAGTTCTTTTTCCCAGGTCTGTCTTTTTTTAGATCGTTTTCTGTTAAAGAGCATATAACGGATCCTGTCTTTAACATCTTTGAAGGGTAATACCTTTTTTTCGGTTTTATTGCCTTTTTTGATCCTTCTTGTATAGGCTCTTTTTTTGTTCCTGTCATATTCGGCTTTGACTTCATTGTCAGTGACTTTAATATCCGACATAATAACATCGTTTTTATAGGCATTTGCCAGAGAATATTCTCCGGCAAATTTCCAGTCCCTTAAAAATTCAGGATCTTTATGGATTCCTCTTTTGTATGCTTCTTTTAAAAGCAATTTTTGCCTGAAAATTCTGGAGGCAAGTTGTTTTTTCCTTCTTTCCGTTAAATCGTTCTGTCTCCTGTTCAATCCGGGTCTCATCCTGTAGGAGATGTCTATTATTCTGTCAAAATCCGAAACTTTAAATTCATTACTGCCAATTTTAAAAAGAACTTCATCGGGGTCGTTGAAATTTGCATTTCCGATCATACTCTTGACATCATTGGATTTTAACAGTTTATTCTCAAGGGCTCTTGCTGCATTTGTCTTTAATCTTCTTTTGAGCATTGCGGACTTTCTCTTATCCGATATTACGGAGTCGATATTTTTATCTGTGATTTTGGTTTTATCTTCAGTGAGGATAATATATATTGAATTTCTGATCCGCAGGGGAGTTTTAGTATATTCTCCCGCCTTCAGTGAAAAGGCTTTATTTACCAGTTCAGGTTCTCTCATGCCGCGAATAATGTAGCCTATGCTTCCGCCTCTGTTTTTTGAAGGGTCTTCCGAGTATTCTTTTGCAAGGTTTGCAAATTGAGCGTTATTATTCAATTTGTCAATTACGGATTTTGCAATATCCATTTTCTTTTTGAGCTGAGATTCTATTTCGTCTTTTGTAAGATTGACTCTTTTGTTTTTAACAATTTTATAGTTTTTTATGTTAAACTTTATTATCTTTACTTTTACTGCCTTTTCGCTGAAACTTAAGCTGGTTCTGACTTTTTTGATAAAAAAACCTGTTAGAAAGTTGTCTTTTATTAGACTTAGAAGTTCTTTTGTATTTTCTTTTTTGTCATATCCGGCTTTAATTGCTTCCATATATGTCAGTTTGTCTATGGCGATCTGTTTGAGTTTTATCTTCTGGTTCGATTTTTTCTTCAGAATAGACTCTTTGGAAAGTTTTCTGAAATCAAGCCAGGCATTGAAATCTCCTCTTGTTATCTGTCCGCCTTTGAATGATGCCAGTATGTCCTTGTCACTTTTACATGAATTAACAGATAAAAGGATCAGAGTAATGAGAATGATGGAATTTTTATTCATTTAATTGCTCCTCAGATAGTACAAATTATTATTTTCCGGTATTGAATATTATTAATATATTTTCAGACATCAAATTATGTCAAATTTATTTTTAGGGTCATTTCGGATTTGCGGGAAATATGGGCATAAATATTATTTTGTTAAGTCCCTTAACTTATTCTTGAACACTCCTAAATTCCCCATAGGGGACTTTAATTTTATGTAACAGTGCAAAGAAAATCTCGCTTTATGATCTATGTTAAATCTGAATTTTTGCTCCCAGCTGCAAATTAATATCCTTCTTATTTCTCAGGTTAACCATCGATTCGGCAGTTATGTGGATCAAAAAGAGGCTAATGTCGAAACCGATAATATATAAAGGGACATATATTTTCGGGCTGTAGCTGTTAGATGACGCAAGCGTCATTGTGCCGAGGGTATCAGTACCTGCTGCTGCAATGTAAGTTGAGCTTGTTGTTGTAACGGTTCCCGTGCCTTCAACATCAAGGCTGAAATGGCCAAAGTTAAATGATATGCCAAGCCCTGTGTACATACTGAATATCCAGAGAAAATCAAAATAAGCAATGATCTGACTGTTGGCAGAGAGAATATACCATTTTATATCGGCAGTATAATCCGATGTCAAGTCAAGCGACACGTCTTCTGTTGTTGATACGGGAGAGGGGATGTCAACCTGGATGTTCCCGAGAGGATATTCCAGCTGTCCTCCCACCTGCAGAAGGCCTTTCAGCATATCTGCGCCTATGCTGAAAGTTACGCCTCCAAGCTCCAGAAGTCCCGGCAATATGGTATGATCCTGTATCAGATTATATCTTATTTTCCCGCCCACAGAATAAAGGTTTAATTTATTTAACTGAAGATAGGTTTTGCTGTATGGAGGATTATACATACCGGAACTGAATACCAGAGTTTTGAACATTATATCGAGTCCTTTTCCCAAGCCAAGGCCGAAATATGCAGCAGGGTTAACTCCTCCGGCAGGATACTTTCTTTCTTCTTTTTTTTCGCTGTCAAAGTATTCCATATTTGTCAGACCCGCTGTAAGTGAAGCGCCGATGAAAAAGTGGGGGAAACCGCCGAGGTATGCCTTTCCCATGGGGTATCCTGCAAAATTTGACAGGGCAAATCCATTGGCAATACCGGGGCCGAAATAATCCACGCTTTCCTGGATCAATGTTCCGATCTCCGAGATACCGGCTGCAGCAATATCCGGAGCATTACTGGTATCAATGGTAGTTTCAGAATAAACTCCTGAACAGATTAAAAATAAAAGAAGGATCATGAATATTACAATGCGGGTCTTTTTCATAGGATCTCCCATATTATAACTGTCACCAACGATATACGATACATAATAAATTAATTTAACCTAAATATGATCCGATGTCAATTCAAATTGTATGCTTTAATATATACTCTCTGCGGTTGAAACGATATATTCGGTTATATTGTAAGTATTAATGGTCCTTCCTTTGTTACTGCAACCGTATGTTCGAACTGGGCTGAAAGTTTGCCGTCGGCTGTATATATTATGCCGCTTTTCCTGTTTCTTATAACTTCGGAGCTTCCTTCATTAATGATGGGTTCAATTGCTATAACGAGCCCTTCCTTTAATAGTATTCCGGTACCTTTTCTCCCGAAATGAGGAACAGAAGGGGCTTCATGGAGTGCAAATCCCGTGCCGTGGCCGGCATATTTTTTTACTATGCTGCAGCCTTTTTTCTCTGTATATTTTTGTATTTCACTTCCCATATCTCCCAGTCTTGCGCCTGCATACATTTTTTTAATTCCCATCATAAGAGATTCCCCGGATATTTCAATAAGCTTTTGTGCTTTCTCGGATATTGTGCCCGCCGGTAATGTTACACAGGAGTCGCAGAAAAAGCCGTTAAGGACAATACCGGCATCAATTTTCACAATATCACCGTTATGTATTATTCTTTTTTCAGAGGGGACGCCATGGGCAGCTTCATTATTAATGGAGATACATGAAGCGTAATTATAATGAGGCAGGGTTTTGAATGCGGCTCTTCCTTTTCTTCTCGTAATAAATTCGTCAATATAGGTATCAAGCTCCCATGTTGATAAACCTTTCAGGTCTGCATTTGACAGAGACCTGAACATATCGGAAAGAATGATGCCCGCTTCTCTGATCCTTTTAATATCGTCGGGCGATTTCAGCCTGATCTCTCCTTCTGACATAGGAGATCAATACTGCCGGTTACGCTTCAAGAGCTTTTTTTTCTTTATCGGAATCACTGTTTTTTGCTGCCGCCTCTTTTGCTTTTTCTTCGGCTTCAAGCCCCGCAGCTTTTAATATTTTCTTTTCAATTTCATCTGTAATTCGGGGATTCTCTCTGAAGAATTTTTTTGAATTTTCTCTTCCCTGTCCTATCCTCTCTTGTCCGTATGAATACCATGTTCCTGTCTTCTTTACTATTCCGAATTTTACGCCAAGATCAAGAATTCCTCCTTCACGGGAAATCCCGGAGTTAAATATTATATCAAATTCTGCCTGTTTAAAGGGCGGCGCTACTTTGTTTTTTACCACTTTTACTCTTACTCTGTTTCCTATTGCCTCGTCGCCCGACTTCAGGGTCTCTATTCGCCTTATATCCAGCCTTACAGATGAATAGAATTTCAGGGCATTGCCGCCTGTTGTTGTTTCAGGAGACCCGAACATAACTCCGATCTTATATCTGATCTGATTAATGAATATTACGCTTGTTTTGGATTTGGATATGATACCTGCAAGTTTTCTCATTGCCTGGCTCATAAGTCTTGCCTGAAGTCCCATGTGGGCGTCGCCCATGTCTCCGTCAATTTCCGCTTTCGGCACAAGAGCGGCAACGGAATCGACAACTATTACATCAACAGCACCAGATCTTACAAGAGCTTCTGTTATCTCAAGAGCTTCTTCGCCTGTATCAGGCTGTGATACAAGTAATTCGTCTGTATTTACGCCCAGTTTGGAAGCATACTGAGGATCAAGAGCATGCTCTGCATCGATGAAAGCTGCAACGCCTCCTTTTTTTTGAGCTTCTGCAACAACATGCAGAGTCAGAGTGGTCTTCCCCGAGGATTCGGGCCCGTATATTTCAATTATTCTTCCTCTGGGAACTCCTCCGATCCCAAGTGCCAGGTCCAATTCGAGCGAACCGGTTGGTATGGAAGGAATTCTGTTCCTGGGATTATCATCTCCAAGCCTCATAATAGAGCCTTTACCAAATTGTTTTTCAATCTGATTAATGGCCGATTCCAAAACCTGGTCTCTTTTAGTTGTGTCCTGTTTGCCAGTCATATTTTGCCTCTGTAAAGTATTATTATTTTTTTAATTATTTATAGAAGATTATACATTGATGCAGAATCTCTATATTATGTTATATATATTATATACGAATCAACTCCTGAAATAGTAAATTTTATGTCTCTTAATTTTGTAAAGTAATAAATTAATCGAATAAAAAGTCAACTAAAATTACTAAAAATATGTTAAGTATGTGATTTTTTTATCCTTGTCATCAAATATCGGTTAATTTATTTTGTTTCGATTATAAGTTCGTTTATATAAATGATTCTGATATTTTAATACGCTTTTAAAGGATTTATGGGTCTCAGAGGTTTTATTCCGGTTTATACGATCGCATTTTTAACTGTATCATTGATCCAGAAGATCTATCTTTATTATTTTAATTCAATTGAAAGAGTTCTTGAATTAAGTTACTTCTTAACATTTCCCCTTATGTTTTTTGAAGATATTATAGCGGCAACTGTAATTTTTCTTTTCATTGATTACGGTTTATACTGTTTAAATAGAAAAAAAGGAATTTTTATCAATGGTTTTTTAAAGACTATTTTGAATGCAATCTTTTTTTTGATCATTCTGTATTCCTTTTTAATGCTGAAATTTTATTCACTCTTCGGATCTTATTTAACATACGGTTTATTAATTCAGGCGCATAAGATCGGCAATTATAGGATGGGAATTATGCAGGAGATGGACAGAAGCGTACTATATCTTATTGTTTTGTCAGTACTATTTTATTTCTCTGCGTATATATTGTACCGGTTGGCAGGCGATAGAAGAAGAAAAATCGGTTCTGAAATATATACCGGAGATATAAAGGAGGGTATAAAACAAAAAGGAACAATGATCCCTTTAATAAAGGCATGTAAAAAATGTATTAGTGTCTTTGTCATAATTGTATTCTATCTTTTTCTTTCGCAGGAAGCTGTAGAGATATTTCATAAGGATAAGAATCTTTTCTCAATAGACCGAAATCCTCTTGTGGAGATCATTGCTTCGTTTTATGAAAATGAAGCCTATGCAGGGGAGACGGTTGAAAAAGACGAAGGTAAAACAGGGGGAAAGAATACCGGTTCGCGGTCCCACAGTATTGTTAAAGAGAATTCAATTGTAAGGGGAATTGCTTTAAAAAATACCGATAAGGATCTGTTAAAAAATATGAATGTTGTTTTTTATCTGTTTGAATCCACATCGGGAAATTATACGGGAGTTCTTAATGATCAATTTAAACCCTTTACTCCGAATATTATGAGGATTGCTTCCGCATCGCTTTTTTTCGGGGATCACTACTGTCAGGAACCGGCATCTTTAAAATCGCTCTATTCGGTTCTTTCGGGAAGGTATTCCTATAAAACAAGAAACTGGAGACGGTTTATTAGAAAAACGAAGAACGACATAACAATTGCGGAAATTCTTAAAAAAGAAGGCTATGACACAATTTTTATTACTACGCAGGATGGAAGGATCTATTATCAAAACAGGCTCCTTGAGAAACGCTTTAATAAAATAATAGATAAAAATGAAATAAAGCGGAGAGGGTTAAAATATAAGGATTTTTCCATAAGTATTGACGACAGGGTTTTAATAGATCTCTTTGATGAATACTTATCCGATCAGAAAGAAAAATTTTTTGCATTCATATCAACCGGTTTTCCGCATCACCCTTACCTGATCCCTTCAAAGGAATTTAAAATTACCGGCGGGAGAAGATCCTTTGACCGCTATAAAAATTCTCTGTATTTTTCAGACTATGTTCTGGGCAGGGTTTACGATCTTCTTGAGAAACATAATTTGAAAGAGAATACGATTTTTGTAATATTTTCCGACCATGGAGAAGCCTTTTATCAGCATCGCGGCAACTTTATTCATTCCATTTATCTTTACGAAGAAAATGTTAAGACATTTTGTATAATAAGCAATCCTGTCCTTTTTGATCGGAGGTTGTTCAGGCATGTAACTGCCCATATAGATATAGTGCCTACTGTTCTGGACATTTTGTCATTAAAACCGGATCTCTATAATTTTGACGGAATAAGCCTGCTAAAACCTCACAGGGAAAGAGCTGCATTATTTTATACAAGCTGGTCTGACCTTAATCTCGGGTTAAGAGACGGAAAATGGAAGTATATTCTTAACACGCGTTATAATTCTCAGGAGCTTTACGATCTTTCGACGGACCCCTCTGAGAAAAATAATATATCATCCCAATATCCGGAGCTGTCTGAAAAATTTAAAGAAAAATTGCTGAAGCTTGAAAAATATATTCGATAGAGAATATTTTTTCTTGACATGATTGTAAATTTAACTATTGTTTATACCGGTTTGAATATAAACATACCATTTAATACCGATAATAATTTTAAATAGTTTTTTAACTGGTTAGTCAACCGAATAAATTGCCGGAGTTTTTCTATATATGTTGAAACGGGCTTTTTTTGTTATATTTTTTATTGTAATATCCCTTAATAGCGGTTATGCAAAAGAGAAGGTTTTTATTGACAATTGGGATATTCAGCAGTATCGGGGGCAGTTGGGTCAGTGGAAACTCATAGGATCAAAAAAAATATTAAGATATTATGCTAAAAAGTATAAAGTTACTCTTAGTCGTATAAGCAAACTAAAGGGCGGTCGTTTATTAAACGAAGAGTATGTGTTTATTCCCTTTTCCAAAGAATACCTTAAAGAGCTGGCAGCAAAGGGGATTAAAAGAAACTTCGTTTATAAATCTAAAAGTGAATATATATGGCCTGTTGAAGGTATAGACAGAATTACATCCGCCTTTGGTATGAGATGGGGCACTTTTCACAATGGAGTGGATCTGCCTAAAAGAAAGGGAACGCCGGTAATTGCCGCAATGGATGGGAAAGTTATTTCCGCTTCATATTCGGGCGGCTACGGCAATTCAATTTATGTTGAATGCAGAAATAATTTTTATACCAGGTATTCGCACAATTCGGTTATGCTTGTAAAAAAGGGTGATTATATCAGGAAAGGGCAGATTATAGCATTTCTGGGCAGTACCGGCAATTCAACCGGTAATCATCTCCATTTTGAAATAAGATACAAAAATATACCTCTTAATCCTCTCGATTTTCTTCCTCCGAAGAAAGAACTCTACTATGGGAATAAAAATATAGGGAAAAAATAAAAAGGTAAGAAATATATAATTATTTTATTATCTGACAAAAAAGGAAGATATATAATATCTTCCTTTTTTTTTATTTTTTATAGAGTATTTTATTCTGATTTTAACAGTTTTTTCTGCTCCGGGCTCATTCTGTAAATGTCGTCAATCATATCGTTTATCTCTTCTTCCCCAAAAAAAGATTTTTCAATTGCTTTGGCTTCTTCTGCAGTTCCATAATAAGCATCCCTTGTCAGATGGCCTATCAATTTTTTTAAGTCTTCTTGTTTATTATGGTAGATCAATAATATATTCGGCCCTGATTTATAGCCCCAGTGGAATCCGTCGGGGATTGTAACGGAAAATGTTTCTGTAATTCCGTCGCCGTCTGCGTCTTCGGCATAGTATAATTTTCCGTCAATGGTTTTCCCGGATACGGAAATGAAATATTTGGTCGGCCCTCTGTCGTATACTCTTTTGGGCAGTGGTTTCCTCACAACATAGAGACCCGATTCTTTCCGATTGATCATTAATGTCTTAAAGATCTGAAGGTGTTTTAAAATAAGTTTATCTCTGATATTCTTATAGAATTTATCAAATTTTCCGCCAAGGCTTTTGGCTCCCGACTTACTGTCCTCTTTTGTGGGATCCACTATTTTTTTCTGCAGCTCAATTCTTCTGTCGGTGATCCTCATAAAATCGGGTAAACCGTCAATCTTATTGACCCATAGATCGGGAATGAGTCTGCTCTCCATCTCGAGGATCAATCTTCTTGTTTCTACAGTTTGGGGATTGTCATAACCGTCTTTGAAAAGGTACATTTTTTTATCTTTTACTATCAAGAGTGCTGCAATTGAATTGTCTGTTTTATCAACTTTGTATTCAATCGGTTCGGTCTCAATATGCTGGAATACAAGTCTGTCTTCGTTATATCTTGAAATGTTTTTTATTTCGATGACTTTATAGGGAATTTCTTTTGATAAAGCATCGGTGACCTGTATAATTAATATAAACATCAGCGAGACCGAGAGGTATTTCCTTAAATTACGCAACATAATGTCCTCCATGCAATTATAGCAATTGAAAACTGATATGCAAAAGTCCTTTCTGCATAAAACCTGTTTAACACTGTTATTATTCCCATTTTGTAACTTTTTGTCAAATATTTTATATCTATTTTTTATTATATAGATCTATATTTTTTTTCAGCTTTTTCCATTTTGCTTTATCCAGTTTTGTCCAGCTTTCCACAACGTGCTTTGTTAAGAGTGCT
Source organism: Spirochaetota bacterium (assembly GCA_024276015.1). Taxonomy (GTDB): domain Bacteria; phylum Spirochaetota; class UBA4802; order UBA4802; family UBA5550; genus JAJRXZ01. The sequence continues at coordinate 32,011 of JAJRXZ010000020.1, forward strand.
TCTTTCTCTTTTTTTCTGCTGTTCTTTTTTGGTGTCTCTTTTTTTAATTTTGATCTGGCATGAAATTCTTCATGTTCCTTTTGTGTAAGCGCAATTTCAGATTTAATAAAGCCTTCCATTATTTTTGAGGATATTCTTTTTTCGGTAATTGAGCCTATAATTGATAAAACTTTCTTTTTGTTTACCAGATTTTCGATCAATACTTCCGGTGTAAAAGAGGTACCGTAAAGAGACCCTGTTACAGCTCCGGCAACAGATGCGAGGGGAGCGCTTGACCCGCCTTCATAGGCAATGTTAAATAGTATATCTTTGGGATTTTTCCTTAAATGGCGGACAATATAAAAAGCATAAGGTATAATTGCCAGAGGATGGTTTACAGTTGCCCTCTTTACAGGATCTTTTAAATATCTGTTAAGATTATCGATTATTTTTAGTTCGGCTTTATCCTTTTGATCCTCATTGTTCAGTTCGCAAAAAATGTCATAGTAACTTTTACTGTGCGCAAGAAGTTTGTCAGGATTTAACTGATGGTCAAACACGATATGGGTGTTCTTTTTAATGTATCGGGATACGCTTTCGGCAGCGTCAATTGCCCTGTTTATAAGGTTATTGGAAGCTGCTGAAGTTTTTATGGAGCCTGCGAGGAATTCCAGAAGGATCATCGCTCCGGAAATTGTAAATTCATCGGAAGTAAATCTGCCCATAATGTCCGCTGTTTTTCTAAAATAAGAATCCGCACTTTCTTCACTGAATGAAAGCGGGAAAACTATGGGAACAACTCTCGTACAGGGCCGATCAAAATATCTGACTGCTTGGCTTCTCTTCTGCATGGTTTTGATAAATTCTCTCTCGGCGGTTCCCGTATGTCTGAAGATGCTGTATTTATCCGAATAGGTGCTGATAGATCTTTCGATCATTTCCATAAACATGTCCGTATATTTGCGGGGCTTTGTCAGTGAGAAGGATGAAATTATCATAAACTGAGATATTGACGAATATAATCCGCCTTTTCTCCATTTATCAATTGTTTTCCTGTTCAAAAGGGGTTCAATATAATTGTTTATTTCTTTGTAGTCGGATAATATTTTCCCCTTGGAGAGACCGTCAATGGCGGTACACAATGCGTCGCCCAGAATTGAGTTTAAGAGAATCCCTCTTATTTTATCTGACATCTTTTATGCTTTTCCCTTTATAGGGTATTTTTGTAAAAAATCGATATAAAGTTGCTGTTTTAGTTTTTTTTTATTTATTTATTTACATTATATTATTTTTTAGATAGTATTAATATACATAATACGGAAAAAAATAATAGTAAAGTAAATGATCTGTTATGATATGAATAAATCCCGAACTTACAGGGATAACCGAATACTGGGGGTTAATTATGAAGAGATTCTATCTGTTGTCAATTATTTTAATGGTTGTAATTGCATACGGCTGTTCAAAGGAGCAGGGCGAAGATTATGCATCGATAACTTTTTTGATCGGCGATGTAACAAAAAATAACGTAAAAGCCGACATCGGCGATATGATAAAAGAGAAGGATATTATTGTTACCAGCGCCGATTCCTTTTGTGATGTGAAAATAGGCGGGTCCATTATCAGAATAAAGGAGAAATCAAAAGTTGAAGTGGCAAGCCTTATAAAAAAGAATAATCTCGAAAATACCTCTCTTGGACTCAGTGTGGGAAAGATGTTATGCAAACCGAAGAAGCTGTTAAAATCCGAAAGCTTTATAGTAAAAACTCCCACTGCGGTTGCAGGCGTAAGGGGAACAAAGTTCACAGTTGAAGCCGACAAAATGAAAACAACGAGAATAAAGGTCTTTGACGGCAAAGTTAAAATAGCTAAAAGGATAAAGCAGTTTGAAGGCAGTATCGACAAGGTACTCGAAGCAGCGCCGGTAGTAAAAGAGGAGATGAAAGTTGTTGTTACGGCCAAGGAGGTTGAAAAAGTTGAAAAAGCCGCTGAGAAGCTGCTGAAGAACGGAAGCGAAAAGGAAATGGCTGCTGTTTTAACAAAGTTAAAAAAGGACGTGGTTGTTTCTAAGGACAAAATTACAAAGTTTAAAGTGGAAGATTTTGCAAAGGAAAATAAAGAGATAATTGCAATACAGGTAAAACCGAGAGAAGTTATCCGCAAGATCATTAAGGTGATCAAGCAGGAAAGAGAGATGCCGAAACCGGACGGAAGGCTTTTGATAACAAGATACGAGATATATTTTATTAAAAACGGCAAGGTGATCTGGGAAGGAGCCGTAGTGGAAAATCCGATTAAGAAAGACGGGAAAATATATATTGCTTCCGGTGATTATATATTCTGCGCCTCCAGTGACGGACCTGTTCTCTGGAGAAAGAATCTAAGCAATGACGGAAAGCTTAAGATCGAAGGCGATGTTTTGAAGGTTTTTTCTCAGGGTAAAGTCACCAACCTTGATCCGGAAACAGGGCAAAAATTGTAATTCGCTATTAATTATTAATACAGATAAATAGAGCAAAAGAGCCCCTCACGGGGCTCTTTTCTTGTCGAATGACACGGGGGTATATAAGAGTAAGATGCAGACGGATTATTCATTAACGGTTTCAATTATTGACAGAACCAGTTCAGTGCCCTTCAGGAGGTCTTTTATTAAAATATATTCGCTGCAGCTGTGAACTTTATTCATTCCGCATGACAGATTTATTGCCTTGATCCCTGCGCCGTTAAGTATATTTGTATCGCTGCCGCCGCCGGAAATTTCAAATTCGGGTTTAATACCGATCTTTTTCATTGCTTCCTGAGTGATTACGGATATTTTATCATTCTTGCCGATTGAAAAGCCGTTATACTCGAGATTTCTTTTAAATCCGTACTTTGCTCCATGCCGTGCTGTTATCATTTTAAGTTTTTCTTTGATCGTTTTTTCAATCAATTTTAACTTTACATTGCTTATTGATCTTACTTCCAGTTTGCAGTATGCTTCCTCTGCCACAATATTAGTAGCCCTGCCTCCGGAAATGATGCCAACGTTGACGGATGTTTCATTGTCAATTCTTCCGCCCGGAATTTCGGATATTACTTCGGAAAGTACTTTAATGGCATTGATCCCTTTTTCCGGTTCGATCCCGGCATGGGCTGCTTTGCCGTAGAGAAAAATATCAATTATTGAGTGATAAGGCGCCTTTAATACGATCTTCCCCACTCTGCCTCCGCTGTCAAAAATAAAGGCAAGCCGCGATTTAACAAGGGACATATCAAATCCTTTTATCCCGCATAGACCCACTTCCTCTGCGCAGGAAAATATAAGTTCTACGGGACCGAATTTTATTCTGTTTTCTTTCAAATAATGCAATGCTTCCAGGAACATGGCTATTGCAGCCTTATCATCGCTGCCAAGAATTGTTTTGCCGTTGGATGAGATCCTTTTGTCGGTGATCAGCGGTTCGACATTTTCGCACGGCACAACAGTATCCATATGAGCTGAAAAAAGTACGGTTTTACCTTTTCCGCCTCCTGAGGTTGAGGCATATATATTATAAGAATTGCCGCACTTTAGTTTTCTGTATCTTATTTTCAGCATTTTCAGGTAGCCGGTAATGTATTCAATTACCTCCTTTTCATGCCAGGAAGGGGAAGGGATTCTTACAAGTTCGGTAAAGGTATTGATGAGTCTTTTTTTATTGATTTCATACATATTAAATTTGCCGCTGCGAAATTTCGTTTTTAAATTTTCTTACTTTAATCGTATACTTGTCAATTATTTCGTCTCTCTGTTTATTGGTCTCACCTTCCGCATAAATATGTACTATGGGCTGAGTTGCATCAGGAAGGATCAAAACCCATGCATTATCCTCATAGATTTTAATGCCGTCAATAAGTTCGGTTTTTTCAGGATCAGCGTCTATGTTAAGCATTCTCATTACGGCTGCTTTTTCTTCTATAGTGCAATGAATGAGAGTATTTGTCACGTTGCTTGCAGGCAGGCTCTCCTTGATCTCATATAAAGGTTTGTCTTCAATCGTAAGGAATTTTAATACTCTCAGGAAGGTTATCATGGGGTCGTAAATCTGTTCTAAGTAAGGGTATCGTTCCTCTGTATCTGTTCTGAAAATATCGGAGATCTTATCCGGTGAATATAGTTTTGAACTTGTCCTTATTACTTCGCCGCCGTGAGAAGTGATCATGTTCTCAATCTTTTTTGATATTGTAACAGGGATCTTGATTATTTTTGCGTTTTTATATTTTAAATAATAGATGGACAGGATGGCGCTTATATCGTTGTTTGTTAATGTATTCCCGGTCTCGTCAACTATGGTGATTTCTGTCCCGTGAGGATTTACCAGCACTCCTATTTCATTATTTATCTTTGCCATTTTGACCATTTTTTTCAATGATATTCTGATTTCGTTTTTTATGTCTTCTTCGCTGATGAATTCCCTTGCCTGCCCTCTATGCACAGTTGCATTGCATCCGAAGTAATTAAGCAGTTCCGGGAAAACGTATGATGTTGTTCCGTGAAGGCAGTCTACCAGCAGGTTCCATCGCCTTTCCTTCAAAATATCGAGATTTATATAGTTGCCTATATTTGTAATATACGATTCGATATGATGTGTGGGATAAACCAGTTTTCCTGTTTCAAAGGCGTCCTTTCTGGGATAATCGCCTCTGAAAAAAATGTTTTCAATTTTTTTCTCTTCGCTCAGAGAAATTTGGAAACCGTGCTTGTCAAATATCCTGATCTGCAAAAACTGAAGACCCGTAAATGGAGAGATCTGGATGTAAACTCCCATGTCGGCTTTAAAAAATTTAATACTGTATCTGATTATAGGAACGGATTCAATTTCCATATCAAAGACATCGGTGCCCATTGACAAAAGGCCCGCTGTAAAAGCTCTTTTTATAATTCTTGCTGCAGATGTGGAATCGCGCCCGATTACGATCTTTGAATTTTTTCCCAGGTAGGCCCCGAGGGCAGAGCCGAGTTTAGACGCGAATTCGGGATTTATCTTTAGATTGAATCTTCCCAGAATCCCGTCTGAACTGAAGAGAGTCTTTTTTTCGGTCTGTCCCCAGATAAGGTCTGTGGTCAATCTTGTTTCCTGCTCAATGAATTTATCGGGCCATACTCTTATGCCCGAGGGGATGATCACGTCCTTTCCGAGTCTGCAATCGTCGCTTACAACGGAACCTTCATAGAGCGTTACGCCTTCCTGCAGAACGCAGCGTTTTCCTATGTTTGCGCCGCGCAGTTCGCATTTAGGGCCGATCACTGTGCTGTGAAGGATCACGCTTCTTCTTATTGAAGCATTATCTTCAATTATGCAGTTGTCTCCGATTACGGAGAATTCCGAGATCTCAGCGCCTTTTTTTACGCGGACAAAGTTGCCCAGAATAACCGGAGCCTTTATGTCCGCTTCAGGGTGAATATCGACATCTCTTCCCACCCAGATATTTTTTGAGATCTGTTTGCCCGGGATTTCAATGCTTACAAGCCCGTCAAGGATGTCTTTGTGTACCTGGCTGTAAGTGTTGAGATTGCCCACATCGCACCAATAACCTTTTGCAACATAACCGTAAAGAGGGACCTTGTTTTCCATTAAGATGGGAAACAGGTTTAATGAAAAATCGAACTTTGTATTTGCCGGTACATACTCATTGATGATATCCGGTTCTATCATATACATTCCGGTGTTGGCAGTATCGGTAAAAACTTCACTCCATGACGGCTTTTCAAGGAATTTTTGAATTCTTCCGTTTTCGTCTGTTATGACGATGCCGTATTCCGTTGGTTTGCTTACGCGTGTTAACATAATTGTAAATTCGGATTGCTTGCTTTTATGGTAGTTAAGGATCTCCGTAATATCAAAATCGATAATTCCGTCCCCGCTTAATACAATAAAGGTGTCGTTGTGTTTGCCGATGGCCTGTTTCACGCCGCCTGCTGTTCCCAGGGGCGTTTCTTCAACGGAGTAGGTGATATTTACGTCCCATTCGGAACCGTCGCCGAAATAGTTTTGTATGTTCTCGGGCAGATAATAGAGGCTGATTATAATATCTGTTATATTATGTCTTTTTAACAGATTAACCGCATGCTCAATAACAGGTTTGTTTATTACAGGGATCATCGGTTTGGGTCTGTTGCATGTTAAGGGTCTCAGTCTTGTTCCTTCGCCGCCTGCCATGATAATTGCTTTAACCATTTTATTCTCCCGTAAAAAAATTTATTTCAATTTTTTTATAGTGATTATTTATAGAAAGAAGTTTTGTCAATAGTCTGTTTTATATTTTTTATGTATTATATACAAAATATTATCATCATTTAATTGGAAATGTCAACAAAAAAGTTTAATTATTTTTAATATTGAGCAATATAAAACAGTATGTATGTTGATATATTCAGGCCGGACCCGTTACAAAGGGAATATCCTGTCAGTATTTATAAATGGCTTTACCAATGATCAAGTCGTCTTTGACAGGCCCGAAAGTGCGGCTGTCAAAACTGAAGTCAATATTGTCTCCGATAAGGAAGTATTCATTTTCTCCTAATCTGATTGGCGGCATGTTATCCCTGTAAGAAAAAACCGCAGGAAAGATCCTTTTGTCCCCGGATTTGGTTTTCCATTTGAATGTGACCCTTTTGCTGTTTATATAAAAGACTTTATTTCGTATTTCAACAGTATCGTTTGCCCCGGCAATAACTCTTTTAAAAAGAACTTTCTTCTGTTCAAGGGGATTGCTCAAGAGAACCGCATCTCCTATGGAGGGCTCTGTTCTTTTCAGTATAATAACGGTATCGCCTTTTTTATATTGGGGCAGCATTGAGTTGTCCTTTAGCACAAAGGATCCCATAAAGGTTCTGCAGATGAAAAAACCGCCTATTATTCCGGCCATGACAAAAATAATCTTTTTCAAAGGCGATATTTTATCCGGATCCTTTTCATAATAATATAGCATCGGTTAGTCCTTTCAGCGTTAGTAAATTAATTTTAAAATGATATTGAACAACTATTGTGCTTAACCGCGATTAGATCAATATAAATTTCTCAAAATTATACTATTATGTCATATTAAGATGTTTACAATTAATAATTATCCTGCGAATGAAAAAATAGTCTATTATTTTCTTGACACAGAATAATAGTTTTAATAATATTAAAAATTAATTATATAAGTTTTTTTTTATTCTAAATTTTTGCTATTTTTCTGTCGAAATTTAATATGGAGTTAGTGATTTTTTCTATGATCGGGAAGAAAAAATCGTATTAATAAAGGAGTTTACAATGGAAAGGACGGCCAAGATTTTAACATTGTCGATTATTATAGGAGTTCTGGTCCTTTTTCTCGGCAATGGAACCCTCGAATTAATTGCACAGCCGGCTGCAGGCAAAAAAGGCGGGGGAACAACCACCAAAAGCAAAAAGAAACAGGATGGCTTAGTCGTTGACTGGTTAAATGATTTTGAAGCCTGTGAGGACTGGAGAGCAATTTCTACATGCCCTATTGGTGAGACCAAAATTCGAAAAATTCCCGGAAAACCGAGACCGGTAAATGCCGAAGGAAAGTTGATCAATGAGAAGGGTGAGCCCGGTGAATTTGCAAATGAAATAGTTGATGAAAACGGATTAACTCATAAGAACGAGTATGTACTGGGTGTGAAAACTTATTTTCTTGAGAGAGGATTTGACAGAGTTGAAGTCTTTCCGCCTAATGAATATATTATAAGAGGAAAAGCCAGAGAGATGAAAGTCTGGGTTCTGGGAAGAAAATTCCGCCATACTCTCTTTGTCAAACTAAGGGATTACAGAGGGAGGATCCATAAAATTAAAATCGGAAGACTTGATTTCTGGGGATGGAAAGAATTGTCCGTAATTATTCCCGGCTGGCTGCCTCAGTCAACCAGTTATGCCGTTCTTGATAAAAATCTACACTTTGTATCTTTTTATGTTGAAAGTGACAAGTATGAGGTCCCTGGCACTTTTTATTTTTATCTGGACCAGTTCAGGGTTAGCACCGATCTGTCAGAATACTCAGGTGATGAAACAATACAGGATACATGGTAAAATATGATGACTATATTAAATTTGGAAATTTTAAGGGAATGTTAAGAAGGGAGGCTTACAATGGTTAGTTTTATAAAAAGACTGGTATTGATTACACTGTGTCTTAATATCATAGTTTTGGTGAGTATTCCCAAAAATGCTGAATCTAAGATTGTAACCAATGTGCCGTCTGATATGAGTGGAGAAGAACTGAAGGCGCTCGTAATAGAAGATTTTGAAAAAGCAACAGTTGGAGGGGACGGGTGGATCATTAAATCAACTCCAAGACAATTTAAAAAGGCCGAGACTTCAAAAAAGTTAAAAATGAAAAATCCGGTTCCTGCCCTTGAATTAAAGCTTGTAAAGGGGAAACCCAATGCCATGGTTGTTGAGGAATGGTCATTAACGGGTCAGGGAAAAGTTAAAGAGAAGTGTCTTGGCGTTCATTTTAAATTCAGATATCCGGGATTCAATTCCGTCCATATTTTGCCTCCGAAAGAGCTGGACTGGAGAGAGAAAAAACCGGCTTATACATATCAGCCCAGCACTAATAAAAGTATTCAGGAAAGAGGCATACAATTGCCGGGCAGAGCAAGAGGCATCTCTCTGTGGGTGCATGCAAGAGGAAGACCCTATACGCTGGAAGTATGGATAAAAGACTACAAAGGCAATACCCATGTCTTGCCCTTCGGTTCTATCAATTTTGTGGGCTGGAGGCCCATGAAAGTATATATACCGACAACGATACCTCAAAAAGCAACATCCTATCCGGTGACAAGGATCACAAAAATAACCAGATTTGTGATCAGGGCAATGCCGGATGCAGTTCCGGGAGATACTTACGTGTTTTTTGATCAGTTAAAAGTTTTAACAGATACATACGAAGTTAACTTTGATGGTTCCGATCTCCATAAGGCTTTTGAGAAAGGATCGTCAAGCAGCAGCGGTAAAAAAGGGACAAGATAATAGATATATTCATAATTATATAAAAATATTTCTTAATTTTTAAATATTATGAAAAGAATACCCATCATTATCAACGGATGGGTATTTTCTGTTATTAAAATATCATATTTTTTCAGGATATATTTATGACTGACGCAAAAGTAATGGATAAACTTAATTCGCTTTTTAAAGAAGAACAGTGGGGGAGAATTGAACCGAAGGATATTGGTACCTCGAAATTTAAGATTCTCGATGATCTTTTTAATTCAATTGTTTCAGAAGATCTCATCAGCGAAACTTATGATATATGCAAAAAGCATATTGAAGAAAACAGAGATTCAATAACTGCAATGTATTTAATGGGGTTGATCGGTTACCACAGGGACAATATTGAAGATTCCATTATGCTGAGAAAACTTATTGATATTTTTATTGATAATCATAAATGGGCTGTTGTTGAAATAATTTCAGAGAAGATCCTTGAATATGGCGAGAGCAGTATTGCCCTGAGAGCGCTGGCTATGAGCCTTGAGAGACTGGGAAGAAGTAAAGACGCAATCCCTGTTCTTGAGAATCTTCTTAAGATAGACAGGTTTGATGCGGAAGTATCGAAGAAACTTTCTCTTGCGATCATTGACGAAAACCCGGAAAAAAGTATTCAATATATGAAACTTTCAATTGAAGGTTTTATCAAAAACAATGAGTTTGACGAAGTAATAAATCTCTGGAATAAACTTGTTTCCGTATCGTGGGAAGATACTTCTTTTTTTGACAGAGTTGAAAGAATGCTTGTTGATGCGAGACATACCGAATTGGTATCCACTCTGTTGAAAACGCTGCTGAATAAATACAAAGAAGAAGAGAATGTGGATTACTCCATTGAACTGCTGAAAAAGATCTTAACATACAGACCTGCCGATTCTCATGCAAGAAGGGAACTCATTAAACTATATACTATAAAATACGGCAGTCATTCTCAATTTAAACAATTCTTAAAATTGTCGAAACTTGAGGATTTCCGTTCTCATGTTAAATATGCCATTATGGATTTTGAGAAAAACATTGTCTTTGATAAGGGAAATTATGTTTTTCATAAGTCCTGGAAACTTGGAAAGATCGTTGATATTGAGAGTGAATTCTTAACGATTGATTTTATCGACAAAACCGGCCATAAAATGTCCATCGGAATGGCTCTGCAGTCATTAACGCCCATAAATAAAGAACATCTCTATGTGATTGAATTTGAAGATACGGAAATGATAAAAACTCTTTTTGAAGATGATTTTATGCAGTTTTTTCAGATCCTTGTGAAGTCTTACGGAGGCCAAATTACCTTATCGGATATTAAACACGAACTTATTCCCAAGTTTGTGAAAGAAAAGGATTGGGCAAAGTGGTGGAGTAAGGCAAGAACAAAGATCAAAAAGGATCCTCTTTTCGGCGTCTCGGATAAGAGAAAAGACCTGATCTATATGAGGGATAAACCTCTGACTTTTGCCGATGAGCTTCTCGGAAATTTTATTAAAACCGAATCGTTCAGTGAGAAGCTTGATATTGCAATTGAGTTTATCAATAATATTACTAAAAGCGAAGGGGCAAAAGTTGTCCAGTATTTTATCGATTATTTTCTGGATGAAGTGAAGGGCAAGTCCGAAACAAGGCAGGTTTTGTCATACTTTATATTAAAAGATCTTGCCGAATTTACCGATACGTCAAAGTTAAACCTTGATTCAATCAGGTCTAAAGTTCTTCATTTTATCAAAGGAAGCAATGAACTCAATTTAATTTCAATTAAAATAAGTTCTTATGATTATAAAAAGCAGTTCGTTAATCTGATCATGGAATCCCGCGATGACTGGACTGAAGTGGTTTCACAGATACTCTTTGAGATCCCGGTGAGGATACATAAGTTCATAATCAATGTTCTCATCAGAGCGCACGCCTATGGAATAATTAACAGGTTTATTGACAATGTTACAACCGGTTCAAGGCAGTATCCTGAGGTCTTTATATGGGCAGCAAAGAACATTCTTAATAAAACATGGGATTATGACTGGCTTGACTATTCAAAATCCGCTTTGATCATTGCCTATTTCAGACTGATGAATGAACTGAAAAAGATCGAAACGGACAGCAACAGGCTCAAGAATATGACAATTGATATTCTTTTCTCCAATGACGAATTTGCTCTGAGGGAAATTGTCAGGGAATTTGACAGTAACTTTCTCAGTAAAATATACGATCTTGTCAGTAATGTCTCTTACATTGAAGAGGGGCAGGTCGATAAAGTGCTGGAAATTATCAAAGAGAAGTATCCCGGGTTTAAAGTTGGCCAGACCGGCTCCTCGGAAGAGGCGGAGTCGGATTTTGAGAAGCTCATTGTTACTCAAAAGGGATATGACAGGAAGAAAGCCGAACTGGAGAGACTTGTTAATGTTGAGATGATCGATCTGTCAAAGGAACTGGCAAAGGTTTCCGAAGTCTCGGGCGATCTGAGGGAAAATGTTGAATATACTGCACTGATGGAAAAGCAGGCTATATTAAAAATGGCAATTTCAAGGCTGGATAATGATATCAAAAAAGCGGATATCCTCAATGTTGAGAAAATATCAACCGAATGCGTTAATATTGGCACCAAAGTTAAATTTAAGGATTTAAAAACCGGAGAAGTGAATAGTTATTCAATACTTGGGCCCTGGGATGCGGATTTTGAATTGAAAATATTGTCGTACCGCTCTCCCATTGCCAAGGCGTTACTTGGCAGTAAGGTAAATGACGAAGTGGAAATCAGGATCAATGATGAGAATAAGCGTTACAAAATTATTTCTATTGAAAAATGCAGTCTTTAAAATAAGAATTAAGCTTTATTCCAAGAAATATTATTTAATTATACTACTTTTATTTGACAAAATATGATAGCTTAAATTAATTAAAAACAGATGCCGCGATGGCGGAATTGGTAGACGCGCTAGGTTCAGGGTCTAGTGAGCAATAGCTTGTGAGGGTTCGACTCCCTCTCGCGGCATATTCATTGACACCTTCATTTTCAGGGCTTTCATGCCTCTGATATTTATTTAAGATGAACTGCCTGTATATTTATGCGGATCTTCGATTTTAATTAAAGAAGTGAAGCCTAAAATGCATTGAAGAATATTGAGAAGAGTTCCGAAATATTATAGTATACCGATCATCATTGAAAATTTCTATATCAATGAATCGGTATATGATCTGATCAGGGTTTTGTCCTTTTTAAAGGGACAAAATCGATGCTTTTTGATATAACTAATATTATGCTTATATTTTTTTATGTAAACAGGGGCGGATATGGATAATAAATTTCAATATTCGGATATAAAAAAAACTAAGGAGGAGATCTTATTTGCCATTAAAGAAAGAGTAAATGAGATCACTTCCGGTGATATTCAAAATCCCTTATATCTTAAAGGCGCTGCGGTTTGTGATACTGCAAAATCGGTTTCCGGCAGTGTTAAGTATTTCGATATTCAGTGCATTTTTTATGACGAAAGAGGCAGGCTTTGCGGTGATCTGCTGGGTATTGAAAACAAGAGAGAGAAGAATATTATATTCGGCAGGCTGATTGAAGAGTTTGATATAGAGGCATTGAGGACTATTTTAAACTGTCTCTACGTCAGAAACCGGTTCTATAATAAAAGCGGCAATGTGGAAATTCAAGGTAATATTAAAAATAGGATTTTGTCTAAAAGGTTTTCACTTAAAAGCTTATTTGCCGGTCAGATCAGATCTTCAAGTTTATAGAGATCATGATTGAAAAAGATAAATATGATGAGATGATGGTTCAGATTGAGAATCGTATTTTTGATGTGCAGATATTGTTGTGCCGTTTTATCACCGCAATTATGGAAGAGTTAAATGTAACAGAGTATGAGCTGGATGGTTCTTTTCCATTCATAAGAGATGACGGATCTTTGGTAATATGTACAGAGAAAATTATCTACGACAATGAAACCGAAGATCTGATGATTATCTCTAAGAACTATCAGAAAAAAATAAATTGGACTGAACTTGATATTTCAATACTGCATCAAATTGCAAATGAAATTCATATGAAATACGTTTCAGACAGAATATTAAAGGAATTATCATCAAAGGAAGAAGTGCATTGATGGTAATCCCTTTAACAGAATGCTGTTCTATTTGTTTACTTCCTGTGAAACAATATTAAGAACTTCCGTAATTATTGCTCTGCTTTGAGATTTGCTGTTTACTTTCTTTATAAATTTTACTTTTTTGTCCTTTCCTATTACAATAACAACGCTGTAATCATTGCAATTGCCGAGGTTCCACTTTTTGGCCACTGTTTTATCGGTATCTGTCAGTATAGTTGAATTGTATTTTTTTATCTTTCTTCTGATAATAAAACGGATAGCTGCATTGGGTTTCCATGTGTCTGCGCAGTTGGCAATGCCCATGCCCTGATATTTGGATTTATCGTAGTTCATTGCTTTTAACGAATCGGCAAGAGGATCGTTTACATCCGAAGCATCAGGATCTGCATAGAATATTGTTAATACCTTCTTGCCTACATTGGGAATCCAGGCCGGATTATTATTGGCATCCTTTATTTTTAATGATGATACGCTGCTGCCCACAGTCAGAGCAAGGGCATCCCCATTCAATCCTGCCAGCAAAAATCCTAAAGAGACAGCTGCAATTAAAAGAAGTTTTAAATATTTATTCATTGAGTATTCCTCCGGTGAATGTATATGAAATTTTAATTATTAATATGAAATCGATTTTGTCAAGGTTTAATTATATATAAAATCGGGATCGATCCCGATTTTATATATCTTATCTATTCTTGTACTTGCTGCTGAACATCCTGGTTATCGGGTGATCATGAGGCATATTTTCCGGTAAAGGATTATCTGTTCTTCGGATTTTGTTTCCCTGGATAGGAAGCACCTCAAGTATGTCAGAATAGGATATCCACTGCGGTAAGTCCAGTTTCTTGCCTTCAGGGTGATTCCACGTCTTGTACCAGAATATTTCGTTAACAGATTTTCTCTGTTCCATGGCCTGTATTTCGGCGATCATTGCGTCCTGGATGCTTTTAGCAGAAATTGCAATTACCGAGATCATCTTGTTTTCTCCCGGTAATTGCGGCGCCAGAATATCCCAGAATCCGTATCCCCAGCCCTTTTCAAGCTGCTCGCTGCTGTCCATTAATTCAGCAGAGTGAATCGGGCCTGTCAGGCAGAATGCTCCGTATTTCAGATCCTCATCTTTCGGGATTTCCGTAGTCCCGTCGAGATGTATGGAATTTAAGCCTGCCTGAATCGCTTCTCCTGCAGCATGTTCTGCCATATCAACAGGAATATCAGAATTTTTTAAACCGTTAAGATCAATATAGATGAAAACCATTTTATGGGCGTCTTCCTGAGGCTTTAATACTTTTTTGCCGAGTCCTGTAACCAGTTCTGCAAGGGTTTTATATGAATTGAAATCCGTATTTTTATCAATGGAACCGTCTTTTAAATTATTTTCGTATGCATCGATTATTTCCTTTGTGGCGTTTGTTATGCCTTCGTCAATTCTTTCTCTGATCCGTATCAGGATCTTTTTCCCCTGAGGAGTGTTCCCGTCAACTGTAATGGTTTTAATGATATCATTGAGACCGGCACTGTCTATGACCGCATTAAATGATCTTTCATACCTGTTAATGACTTCCGGAGGAACCGATCGTGAAAAATCGACATTTCTTCTTTCGCTTTTTCTTTCAATTAATTTTGCAGCAGCCAGATCCATCATGCCTTTGTCAAATCGTTTTCTATGAGCAGGCTGTTTAAAACCTATCTGAATAATAGCGGAAATTCTTCCTCCTCGATCCATACCGGGAAGAATGACCATTTTTTTCAGGTTTTCATATCCTGCTCTGTTTTCGTTCCTGATCAGATCCGTTGAGAGTGAGTGCTTAATTACATTCACTCCTATATGGCCGCCCAGGACTCCGCCGATCGCGCTTTTTATATTGCTCTCAAATGTGCCCATATCAATCTGCTCAAGACTGAGAAGGCTTGGAGGAATCGGCTTTCTTCTGAGTTTCAGCATGTCCACAAAAGCGCCTCTGTAACCTGTGTTTATCAATATAACTGTTGCAAAGGCATTCTCCACAAGCTTTTCATTTTTGACCATTCTGTTAAAACTGCCGATGATTTCGAAAATATCTTTGTTAAATGTCCAGTCAAAGTACATACCCTGCCAGTGTTGTGAATATGTGGCATTGGCTGCCTTCAATCCGCAGCTTATTACCTGCGCAAGGCTGTATTTGCTGGGGATGTCGGTTATTTCAAAGGAAGTAAATTCCCGGCCGTTGTATTGCCCCGATCCCCATATCTCTCTTATTGCTCTGTTTTCTTCTTCTGTGATATTCAGAGGGTATAATATAAAGGGGATTTGACAGTTCCCGGGATGCTTTTCAGGATACCACTGAGATCTGTGTATTCCTTCTGTCCCTTCGGGGGATACGATCCTTCCTTTCGGTTTTCCCAGAATTCCGGGATTATATTCTGATGACATTTGTGACCTCCAATAGTATCTGAATGAGAATTTTTCGGATCGATTTCTGCAAAAGATCCGTTTTTTATACAGAATATGCAGCAAATTATATTGAACAACTATTTATAATTTCAGATAATATTATAGTCAATGTTAATTTAAAATTTATTTAGAAAATTCCGTAAGATATCAATATAATTTTATTGAAATAATAGGATCATATTTTTACTATGCTGTTAATGTTGAAATTGAATACTTATTATCCCTCGAGATCCGCCGGTTCTGTTCATTCTTTTTTCAAGTGTGTTTTTATGATAATTAATTATTTAAAAGAAATTGGGGCGGAAAAATGTTTTATCTTTTTATTGTTGATTGCATCCTGTTCCGGCAGGGTTGCCGGCGGTGATTTCGAGGCTTTTTTTAAGGATCTATGCAGCGCCCATACTTTGCAGTCCGCACTTCAGTATTATACGGAAGGCACGGAAGATGCGTTGAAAAGAGCTGTGAAAAAAGGTATTGTCCATAATAATAACAGATTGGCTTTGTTGCCCCGATTTAACGCTGAAACCGAAATAAAAATATTAAAAGAGGAAATATCCGGTTCGGATGCGAATGTGACGGTTAAATATATTAACCATCCTGTTGAAAATATGATCGGTTTTAAAACGGTCTTCAGGTTCAAATGGGAAAATAACAGGTGGAAATTGGATATGGAAAGGGAAATTGATAGTTTGATCAAAAGAAATAATAGCGGAGCTGGAAGCGAATATCTGAGAAAAAAATTTAAGGGATATTAAATAAGAGAGATCCCGAGATTTAAAATAATATCGTACATGAGTTCCATGTTCTCATTATTATCGGGGAAGAGTTCGATCAGCATATTGCATGTAATGAATGCCATATTAAGAGAGCCCATCTCCATGTAGAGGTTGATCAGATTAAAGTATGTTTCTTCAATTTCCGGATCGATTTCAATCGATTTGTTATAGTAGTAAACTGCAAGCCCGTGATTTTTAAGCTCCCAGTAAATTCCGGCTAAATTTGCAAATGTAATTGCGTCATCGGGATTAAATCTGGCAGCTCTTTCCAGAATTTTTTTTGATTTATCGATCTGACCCAGTTCGAAAAGTGAAATTCCAAGACCGTTCAGTATTTCCGCATTTTTATTGTTGTCTGTAAGTCCCATTGAGAAGAGTGTAAATGCTTTATAATATTCTCCTTTCTCAATATATTCATAGCCCAAGTCAATGATCAGATTTTGATTGTTTCTGATTTTGATCAGTTCTTCATTATCAAAAAGGGTATCCAGGGGAATTGTTTTTGAAATATTTTTATTAATATTGTTATTCATTTAGTTATTAAATTGGATTTTATATTTATGAACAATCCGCTATTGCTTATAACTAAATATAACTTATTAATTCGGATAATTAATGTGTCAATGAAATTAAGAATTTTTTTTAAAATTATTCAATCTTTAGTATTGAAGAGATATTCCCTGTAATATCCGATGCTGAATCTTTATTAAAGCGGTCGGGTTCCCATTTGCCGTCAACAATGAATTTATAGAGATATTGTCCCGGAGCGATACGTTTCCTTAATCTCCAGATACCGTCATTGCCTTTTAATAAGGGGTCATTTTCGGGGTTCCAGTTATTAAAATCGCCCACAAGAGAGATAAATTTTGCCTTTGGCCTGAAAATTCTGAATTCAACAATATTTTTGTTAATTATTTTGTAAGATACTAATCTGCTTTCTTTTCGTGTAAAGTTATTGGAAAGAGAGATATATGAACCGGCTCCATCATCCCTTCTGAGGGGATTTACAGTGTCCATGATCCAGATGGAATCGACATTGAATTTGTATTTTATTATACTGCTTTTAAATATATCATCAAGGAAATAGTACCACACTCCATTGTCATTTCTGGTCATTTTTCTCATTCTCCAGTTAGAAAAATTTCCGGCAATGAAGACAGAAGCAGCCTTTCTGTTTTTGTAGGTAAATAATATACCCTTTGATATTATCGGTTTATGAGTTGTAAGATTGCCTGTGTTTACTAATTTAATAATTTCAGGCGGCCCCGAGTTTTTTAAATATCTCAGGTTATAATAATATTCGGTTCTGATATTTTTCTCCGGCTGCGAAAACCCCATAAACAGCATTGAAAGGGAAATTATTGCCGCTTTTTTCATTATAAATTGTTTCCTTATCTGAATTTTTTGCTACATTATTGTTAAGAATAATTTGATCTTTTACGGTTTTTTATTTTGATGTAAAACCTATAACTTGTTGATTCCTATAGTAAATATGTCGATAATTGAAGGAGAAATGTTTATAATAAATTAATTAAAAAAATTAATTGATTTTAAATTAATCTTTAAAATATCTATATTATGTCGCTTGAATGGTTATCGAATTATTTTCAGATAATAGATTAAATCAGGAAATCTTGAATGGCTGATAAAGAAACAACAATTGAGTATACTCAGGAAGAGCTTAATGAAATTGACAGGATAATAGACGTTGTCAACCGGGAAATTTCCCCGCCCTTTACGGATGATGCTCTGTCTCAGGAGGAGAAAGGGGCCGAAGAAGAAGGATCGGATTCCGATTTTCTGGATGAAATAACTCCGGGCGAAATCCCGATTGACGAGCCTATAGGCGAACCTGATGATCTCGACCTCCCGTCGGGCGATCTGGATATTGTAACCGGTGAAGATGTTGAAGGGATCGAAATGCAGCAAGATATATCTCCGGCAGGGGACGCTGCCGCAGAAATTCCTTCCGAGGAGATAACCGGACTTGAACCGGACTTGCTTGAAAGCGTTACCGGCGTTGATGAAATGGAGGCAATTCCCGAGGAGATAACAGACGTGCCCGGTGAACCCGCGGGAGAGGCTCGGGACGAGGAAATTCTCGATATTTCCGATATAATCGAAGAAGTCGAGGAACCCGGCGTTCAGGAAGAAGACCTTCCGGATCTCCTTGATGAACTTGCGCCGTCTGCCGAGCCCGAAGAGATTGAACCTCTTGATGAAATGGGCGAGATAGATTCGAAGGAAGAACAGATCCCGGAGATTGATGAGATAAGCGATTTGGAAGGGGAGGAGGCTCACGAGCCCGCATCTCCAGAAGAAGCCTCTCCGCTTGATCAGTTAAATGCCCTGACCGAGGACGAACCGGAGTCCATTGATCTTCAGGACTATGCGGATGATCAGTTTGTAGGAGGCGGTGAAATCCCCGCAGTTGAAGATGCTGAACCCGAAGTTCCCGAAGAGCAGCCTGACGACGCAATGATCTCAGAGCCTGAAGCTCTTGCTGAGGATGTACCTGAAGAAGTAACGCTTGAAAAGGATGAGGATGCGGATATCCCCGATTTATCGGAGCTCCCTGTTGAGGATATCAGTGAGATCCCTGAAGCGGAGGATATTGATATTCCTGAAATAGAACTTGACGCTGTTTCGGAATCTGCAGGCGATGCGGAAACTCCTACTGATGAAGATTTCATGCCGCCTGAAAGCACCGAGGCCCAGGCTTATGACGAAGGTGTTGATATGGATATTCAGGAACCGGAAGATATTGACGTAGCTGATATCAGCGAGTCAGTTGAAGATGTTCCGGGCGGAGTTGTGGATATATCGGATGCAGGTGACGAGCCCCTTGTTATTGAGCCTCTTGACGAAGATGAAGGCATTATCGAAAAGGCGGAAGACGGTCCTGTTGAGACAGAGGAAGCTCTTGAACTGAGCGATAATGAACTGAAGAAACTGAAGAAGGCCATACTTCTCTTTAATCCTGCCTTGATTAAAGAGATCAAGAATACAATAATCAACGACCTCCTGCCTGCTGATGAGATAAGACAGATGATCGATATGATCTTGTCGGGCAGGCCCGAAGATAATATTCACAGGTTTCTTGAAAAGAAACTTAAAAAGAAGATAGATCTTCTTGATGAGGCGGCTGTGCCGGGCAGAAAAGTTATTACTTCAAGACCCGAATATACAAGAGAAGGAAGAGAAAGGCAGAAGAGAATTGTCAGATTAACAAAGATTTTTGGCAGCGCAGCAGCTGCCGCTTTTGTTCTCACAATAGTGGGATATCAATTTGTTTATAAGCCGATCATGGCCAAGAAAATAATAAACGAGGGAGCTGCAATAATTTTAAGCAGCGGCGATTATCAGAAAAAACACAAAGACTATAATAAAGCGGAGCTTCTCTTCAAACAAGTAAACGAAGAT
Source organism: Spirochaetota bacterium (assembly GCA_024276015.1). Taxonomy (GTDB): domain Bacteria; phylum Spirochaetota; class UBA4802; order UBA4802; family UBA5550; genus JAJRXZ01. The sequence continues at coordinate 51,752 of JAJRXZ010000020.1, forward strand.
TATGTTAAGAACTTTATTTACGGGTATAATGCTTATGGAAGAGCTTACTTTGAAAAAGGGCAGTATGAGCGCTCCCTGAAGAAACTTGACGAAGCATATAAAATTGACAGTACCAATGTGGATACGCTGAATCAACTGGGCTATTTCTATTCAAAAGTTCCTGCTGAAAATTACAAATTCTTAAAAGAGAGCGTTAATAAAAAATATTACAAAGAGAAGAAACTTTCACCTGCTGAAAAAACACAGTTAAATATTGCCGTCGATTTTTTTCGCAGAGCTCTCATTATAGAAAAAGACAACATTACTTCATTGATCGGAATAGGCAATGCTTATTTCTATCAGGGGCAATATTTGAAAGCAAAGAAGTACTACGAAGATATTTTGAGAGTTGACAGGGATTCCGTGATCGGTTATTCGGGGCTCTTAAATCTCTATATAGAAAGGAATGCATTTCCTCAGGCTGCATCCATATTTAACGATCTCAGAGAAAAAGAGATGCTTCAGGACATGCCGTCGGCTCTTCTTGGCAAATTAGCTGAATATTTTCTCAGCAAAAGAAGAACCAAACAGAGTAATGTAAGGATCGATTACGGCGTAAGATCACCGAGACTGAAAGATATTGATGATAATACATATCCGGCAGTAAATACGGTTCTGATGGCCCTGAATAAGAGGGATCCGAAATATCCTCCTCTCCAGCTTCACTTCGCAAATCTTAACAGAGCTCAGAAGAATAATTATGCAGAGAAGAGATATATTGAAAGAGCGCTTAAACTCTCTCCCGATTATTTTGATGCTCTGAATTTTATGGGAGAATATTATTATAATGCAAGAGAACCTGTAAATGCCTATAGGTATTTAAACAGAGCTGTAAGATCTTACGGAAATCAGCCCTCTTTTACGAGAGAAGATTTTTATAAAGGTCTTTCTCAAATAGGTAAAACATATTTATTGCTTGGAAATATCTTTTATTATTTTTTCGATAGAGTAAGCTTCAGATTCGGCAGTCTGGAAGATGATCTTGTTGACAGCGAGGCTGATAAACTGGCAAATTATAATGTTGCCAGAGATAAATATGAGAAGGCGCTGAGTGAAAATTACAGATCTCCGGAGCTTCATTATAATCTTGGCAGAATATATTATCTGAATAAACTTTATAAAAAAGCTCTCAATCAATGGCTTAATCTCTACGAAGAGTTTGTAAATAGTCCGGAGCTGATGTTTGCTCTTGGCAATGCTTTTTATCATCTCGGAAATTTTGAAGCGGGTAAGGGCGAATACCTTAAACTTATTTCCGTATTGGAACGGGATGCCGAATCGATAAAATTTGTCGAAGCAAGCAGAAAGGGGCACATCAAACTTTTCGGCACTCTGTCGTCGGCGTATAATAATCTGGGTGCTATTTATCAGCTTCAGAAGGATGAATCAAGAAGCGGTTTAAGTTACTGGAAAGCAGTTGACTATGCGAAGAGGCTCGGCATTGAAAATCATTTTGCCAGAGTAAATCTGGCCAGATCCTACAGGCCAAACAGGAAAGTCGAACCCGTAATAGATGAGAATATCCCTTACAGCATTGACATATTCAGAGAAGATATGAGACAATAGTACTTATTTTTTATCATTGATCAGGACCGCATATTCAAATCCGTCAAGGAGACAGCGAAAAGAAGCTTCATTAATGTTTTCGGAAAATGCATTTACTTTCCATACTCTGTCGCCGTCGTTAAATATGATAGTTACGTCAACTTCGGTGCTGGTCCCTCTTTTTGAATCCAGTATATTTGCTCTGTAATCAACAAGTTTAACTCTCGCCAGCTCAGGGAAAAGCGGAGTGAGACTTTTTTTTAAAACTTTTGCCAGTGCGTCAACCGGACCTCTTCCGTTGGATGCCTCGTGAATGATCCTGTTTTTTGCTTCAACCTGTACGGTTGCCTCGGGAGCTTCTCCATTGTCAATAAGCCTGTAGGTGCCGATTATTTTAAAGGGCGGCTCGTAGTTGCTCATCGAACGCGCAATTGACAGAAGTTTTGTTGCATCTTCAATCTCAAAGTTAAGCATTGCATTTTTCCTGTAATGATCTGATTATTTTCGGTCTCTGGCAATTATAGATCCGTTTTTTGTGAATAGTTCTTCAACTAATCCCGAATTGTATTTTAAAGTCATACTCTCTTTTCTGATGCTGTATTCCTGTAAATCCGGATTAACATCGTGATACCAGATCTTCTTACCGGTTTTTTTATCGACTTTTATTAAAAAATATCTGCTCTGATCGTCAATAAAGATTAGAAATATATAACCGTTAAAAAGCTGCTGGAGGAAAGATCTTCCCGGGATAAACCATAATGTTGCGCCGTTTTCTTTGCTGACGGCAAGAAATTGTCCGCTCTTTTCATCAATATAACAGGCTATATAATAAGACTCCGGATCTTCAATGATCTCAATTATTGAGTTAATATCTTCAATCTTTTTTGCCCAGCGGTTTTTTTTGCTGGCTGAATCCCGGCATAAGAGAATTGTTTTTTCATTATCAAAATAAAGGATATCCCCTGACATATTAAAGGTTTGAGAGTATTCTCTATTCATCTATTTCCTTATAATAATTTTTTAATCTTCATTCCTTCAATGATAAGTCTTGCTACTTCATCGCTTTCATATTTTGCATCATTTATTACCAAGTGGTAATTGTGGGGGTCGCTTAGATCGAATTTTACATATTTTTTCACGTAATTTTCGCGTTCTTTCGATTTTTTCAGGATCATATCCTTAGCTTTTGCCCTTGATATGTCAAATATTGACGATATTCTTTCAATTCTCCAGTCAAGGTCGGCAACCAGTCTCACATGGAAACCTTTTTCCATATTTTTTGTAAATACATTGGCTGCTCTTCCGACAAGTATCACATGTCCGTTTTCCGCCATAAGTATAATTGTTTCAACAAGTTTTTTATAAACAGATACCTGTGACGGAAAATTACTGAAGGCTGTTTGCAATATTTCGGTGAGTGCGGTTCTTGCATTTGAGGTCAGCGTTTCTCCCAGGCATTGGCATATTCCCATATCGTTCAGAACATCATTCAGTATCTTTTTATCGTATGCGGCCCATGGCAGTTCTATATTCTCATCGCTGTTTAAAATTTCGGCAATCTTTCTGCCAACCTCATATCCGCCGCATCCATATTCTCTTGAAATTGTAATAAAAGGCAAAAATTCCTTTTTTATAGTTTCATCTTTTTTTGTGAAGACTTTTCTTGGCGTATCAATTTTATGTTTACGTTCGTGCCAGTATTTCACCTGTTTGTTGACGTTATTGTTAATTGATTTGTAATCGTTCATGTGGTTTCTCCTTAAATGTCCTTCAATAATTCAATATAACAAATTATGTAAATATTGAACGAAAAAAATAAACACTACTAATTCCATAGAGTAAGTATTGTATTCAATATACTAATTTTATTAAGAAGAGGGAAACTTTTTTCGTCTAAATAAAATATCCGATCCTTTCACCCATTCTTACTTTATCGCCGGTTTTTATGCTGTCAAAGGACATAATATTATTCTGAAAAAGGAGTATAACCGTTGAACCAAGATGAAAAATACCTAATTCATCTCCTGAAGCAATTTGAGATTTCTGCCCTTCTGAAAAAAATATTTCACTCCTTTTTCTGAAAAGTCTGTTTGTTTCAATATCCGTATAGGAGAGAGAGATTCTCCCGACACCTGTAGCGCCTATTTTGCAAACTGCCACATGGCCGCATTCTGTTTTAATATATGAGATTATTCTTTCGTTCACTGAAAAGAGCCCTTTCATTTTTTTTACCATATGATCCTGCACAGTAAAGAGTCTGCCGGGGATATTAAAATAACCTTCAATTATACCCTTTACAGGAGAATGAATTCTGTGATAATCCGAGGGAGACAAGTATATTGTAATAAAATTTCCGTTTTTAAAGCGTTCAGCCGAATCCGAAGGAATAAGATCGCGCAGTGAGTAGTTTATGCCCTTTGCCTGCATGATCTCAGTATTGTCAATAATTCCGAATTGATCTATTCTGCCGTCAACAGGAGAGACAATAGAACTTTCGGATCTGTCTATTTTATGGATCCCATTCTTAAGTTTCCTTGTGAAAAACATATCAATATTTTTAAATCCATTCTCAGGGGTTTCATACTCATCTCTGTTAACATTAAATTTAGAACAATATAAGTTGATAAAGATATTTAAAAGGAATTCGGGGAAATGAACTCTTGCAATAATCCCCATAATTCTCGATATAAGATTTGTCGGTATCAGATTGCAGAAAAATAGCGCAGTTTTTTTATTATAGCTCATTAATCCGAGTCTCCGGTAAAGATCAATATAAATTGTTGTTAGAAACTAAATTCAGGCGTCGTTCTGTCAAGTTTTTAAATAACTTTAAATAGCAGCCCTCACTTATTATAGTAATGAGTTAATTTTTGTTTGACAATATGGCAGATAATTATTTAAACATTTACATATATCTTAGTTGATTATGCTTATGAAATATTTAATTTGTATTTTTATAATTTTAGCTTATTCTATAAGAACGCCTTTACTCTATTCGGAGGAAAGGTTTGAACCCTGGGGAGCAAAAATAAGAGTTGCCGATAATAATAAAAAACTGATTTCTCCAAAGGGTATTTTAAAAAACAGAATAGCTAAAGGGAAATTTTTTCGGGTTAAATCCGTATTTAACGGGGTACAGGGCGGCGCATTCTTTCTTATAAGGTTTTTTCAGGTTGCCATATCGCCTCAGGACGGGCCCAGTTGCAGATATATACCAACCTGCAGCGCTTACGGCAAACATGCTGTTGAGAAATACGGCGCTCTTTTCGGGTCAATTCTTGCCGGAGAAAGGCTTCTAAGATGCAATCCCTATAACCGGCCCGGCTACGACCCATTGCCTGACGACATACTTAATGAAAAATAATCTTAATAATATAATATTATTTTTAAAGTGTTTGTTCTTAATTATTTTCTGGTGGAACGGGATTTTATTTGCAGGCGGCGCTTTAAAAAGTAGTAGTGACCTTGAGATAAAACAGAAAAGATTTATTCTTCAGCTCTTTAACCGAAAACGGTATTTTGATTGTATCGGCGAAACGAGAAGGCTTCTTTCATTTAACAGGAATATCGATAGGAATGAAGACTATAATTTTTTTATTCTGGGCAACTACTTTTCAGGGCGGCAGTATAAAACGGTTATATTTGATCTGGACGGAAATAAGCCCTCACTTCGTGAGAAGGTGCTTCTTTCCCAGTCTTATCTCAAACTCGGAATGTTTTCCGAAAGTTACGCTATTCTGAAGGATATCAATTATAACGGTATCAGGCAGGATAAGAGGTATAACTTCTTTTTAAGAAGGGTTGAACCGCTTATTAATAGCGGATTTTATAGTATGGCTCTGAAGGAACTTCAAAGTGCGGAGTTATATATTCCTGCTGAAAAATACATTCAACTGCAAAGATCCTTCAATAAATTTAAAAGGTCAGGTTTTAAATTTCCTGAAATTTCTATTGCGCTTTCTGCAATTATTCCGGGTGCGGGGCATATCTACTCGAAAAGATATATTGACGGTATAATATCTTTTGCGGGCATTGCAGCAACCGCAGGCAGCGCATATTATTTTCTCAGAAAAGGCGACAGAGGGTCGGGGTACACTTTTGCTTTTTTTTCGGTGCTCTTTTACGGCGGGAATATTTACAGCGCATATAATAGTGCAAATAATTATAACAGGATGCTGCGCCGTAAGTTTGTAAAAGAGATGTATCAAAAGCATATCCCTCCCTATAGACCCGAAGAGGAAATCGATCTGAAGAGGTTATTTAATTGAGAATAATATTTACAGCTCTAATTATAAATTTTTTAATTACTAATGCGCTTTTTGCCGGTGAAAAGGATCTGATCAATTCAGCGCGGGTTTTTTTTAATAACGGGGAATATTATAATGCGGTTACGGATCTATTAAGATACCGGTATCTTTATCCCAAAGGAGAGTATTATCCTTACAGTATGCTCCTTCTGGGGAAGTCTTATTTTAAAGGGAATAACTATGCTCTTGGAACGGATTACCTCTCATCCTGTTATACGGCTTTTCCCGGCAGTGAGATCGGAGAAGAAGCGCTTTTTACTCTTGGCAGCATGAGGCTGGCTGCAGGTTCTCCGTATTATGCTTTAAGAACTCTTCAGAAATATCAATATGTCTATCAAAATGGCAGATTCAGGGAGGAAGCAGTTTTAAAAATAAGTTACGCTTATGCTTTGACGCCGAATTTATTTTCTGCCTTAAAGAGTATTCGTGACTATAAAAAGAGATTCCCCAACGGCAAATATATTAAAGAATTAAAGGCGCTGGAAAATGATATTCTTTATGAAATGAACAGACCAAAAAAAAATCCCTGGATAGCCGGTCTTGGTTCTGCTGTTTTGCCCGGCTTCGGACATTTCTACACTGAAAATTATAAACTGGGTTTTCTCTCCTTTTTTACAAATGCTCTGCTTATCTATTTGATCTATGACGGTTACCGAAAGAGCAATACAATGCAGATGGTTGTTTTTTCCTTTGCAGAGTTTTCATTTTATCAGTATTCAATATACGGAGCTTTGAACGATGTTTATTTATACAACAGCAGGAAGGATCATTATAAGAAGATCAGACTGAGAATAGGAACAGAATTTTAGAGGAACAATTTTCGATCACAATGAAATGGATAGGAATGATTTTTGCAAATTATTCGCCGCTTTTTTTATGGCTGCCGCTCTTTTTTACTGCAGAAGCTATAAGAGCGCAATTGATGTCCCGGAAATATCTTATGACGGATTTATAATTCAGGATGAGTTCAAGGGACTGGATATAAAAGTCTGCCTTCTTTTTATTAAAACAAATGAAAAAAAAATTTACAGCTTACTGAAAATTTTTGTCAAAAAGATTCAATATAGTCCCTATTATTACAGCAGAAGTTTTCCTTATTATGATACGATCAATATTTCAGAGTTCTCACTTGAAAGGGGAGTTGTTCATGCATCGTCAGTTATAATTCATGAGTTGTACCATATAATTTTTCAGAAAATCAGAAATGATAAGAGAATATTCGGAAATTCTTTAAAAAAATTTTTGAACGAAAAGGGGATAACTTTGCATGATATATTAAAAATGACCTCAGAAAGGGAAGAGAAGCTTATATACAGACTGCAGCTGGATTTTATTCTGAAATACGGAGGAAAAAAAGATATTGATTATCAAAAAAAACGGATGAAAAAGATGAGATATGCAGATAATTAATATATGGAGAGCAGAATGGGAAATTTAGCCGTGCCGGCAGATAGGAAAAATTTTTACAGGAGAAAGCGGGAAACACAATTAATAGACTTTGAACTGCTTCTGAAAACGGATGATCTTGAATCTGTTGCCGCAAGAATAATAGAAAGCAGTTATGAAGAAGTAGATTTTATGAGAATGGATACTCTTGACAGACTGCTGGATTTCATTTATTTTAAGGTTCAGACCGGTTATATGTATATTCCCCATATGGCTTACGCGACTAAAAGGATGATGGACAGAGAACTTGAATCAAAGGTCATTGATCTGTTGAATATTCATCTTTACCCGGAGATAGTTTTGAAGCTGCTGAGGTTTTTTACAAGGAATATAAACAATTCCGATTCCAACCTGTTTTTTGCCTGTCTTATTAAATCCGAGGAGATAGTAAGATCGATTTATGATACTTTCTTGCTGTTTAAAAAGGATATATTTATTACGGATCCGAACAAGAGGGTATTAAATGTAAAGAGAATTCAACAGTTCTCATCAAAATCAGAGATTAAACTGTCATCTCCTCTTGACGCATGCGCCAGGCTAAAATATATCCTTGAGTTTTTTATTATCAATCAGAATGTAAACAGTATATACAGCAGAGAAGACCTTCTTTTATCGCGCGGGACAGGATAGTATTTTGGCGTTCTTATTTATAGCGATTCAATAGGGCAGATCACGAATTTTTTCAACTATATCATTGCGTTTCATTACCGATTCCCTGATATAGATATTTTTGTATCTTTTTGAATCTTCAATATCGTGCCTGTTGTGTTTTGGTTTATATGTTTTGATCAGCCAGTACATAATATCTCTGATGTCATCTATTTGTCCTTCCGCAACCGTATATTTATAATAGATTTTTTCATGGTCAATATCTTTTATCAGAAGGGGCTGGTTTATTAAAATAGGATCAAGTAGTTTTTTCATACTGACCCTGCAGCCGTCTCTCCAGCTGTTGTAAAATATCAGATAATCCATTCTGTTTGGGGTTATTTTTTCTAACAGACAGATGATACCCGGCGTTTCAGGAAGTATTTTTATAGCAGTATATTTGTCGTATTTGTAAAGAGGCGACCATGCCAGTGAAAAGTATACATCTTTGCCGCGTACTTTTTTTTTCATTGTATAATCTCTTTCTGCTTGCTTTTCATTTCATATATTAATTTATCCAGAATTGAGATCAGTGCCGTACTTCTCTTTAAAACATCCGATTCTCTGTATAGTTTGTATCTTTCTTTGAAATCCATTACAAAATAATTCGAAATAAAATCAGTTAACTGGTTTAAGTCAACTAAATAATTTAACAGACCGATCAATTTATCGGAATCGTCAACATTAATAATAAAGATCAGTTCCTGAGATTTTTTTCTTAATCTGTCTGCAAGAAGACGGCCCGCCGCGTCATTATTTCTGCCTATGGGTTCAGATTCTGCCAGATGATTTTTGTCAATATTAATTAATCTTGTTCTTGCCAAACCTTTCAGCTTTAGTCTGAAGGAATTTTCATATTTATTTATATCCGTTATTTCCGCCAGCGTAGCAAGCTTATTTTTATAGAAAATAATATCAAATAGAGAACGTATCGGATAGGCCAGCACTTTATCTCCCTTTTTTAATCTCCTTGACAGATCGGTTGCTCCAACTATCACATTAATTGTACAATATGGGAAAATTACTTTTCTTTTAAGATAGAAAATTGTGTAATTTCTTTCTTTCATCAGGTCACCGATAAATAGATTTTTTACAAGACTGTTTGAGACTTCGGATCTATATTAAAGTAGGCACTCCCTTTTCATGTTAAAAAAAATTGAAATGGTTTTCAATAATATTATTTAAAATAATAAAAAAAGATTGTAATATTTTTAATGACTTCATATTATTACAGGAAGAAATATTTCATGGAGATGCCGAAATGGATGAAAAAAGAAAATATAAAAGATCAAAAACCGATTTAAAATCAGAAGTTCATTTTGATGAAGGGATGACTTACAGCAAATCGGTTGATGTCAGCAAGGGAGGTCTATTTATATCGACTCCGGATCCCCTTGAAGCAGGTTCGGAGGTAAGTCTTTCCCTGCAGATTCCGGGAGAGGACCCTGTTGATATCAGCGGAGTCGTAAGGTGGGTAAGAAGAGAAGAAGATGATAATAATAAAGCGGGTATGGGTATAGAATTCTTGGATCTGTCTGATGTCGAAATTGAAAAACTGAAAAAGATTGATAATAGCTGATCCCTGAAGTAACTGCAGTTGGGAATTATACTCCCGATGGCATTTGAACTATACTTTTATACCGCCCACTTTACCGATACTCCTGAGCAAATAAAATCCGTATACTCCCAGATCCTTGCCGTATTTTGAATAGATCCTTTTTAATATAAAAGCACAGGCGAATTTTATCATATCAGTGCTTCGTATAACCCGGAATATTGTACTGAATTTTTCTTTAAAATAGATAATAAATATTTCAGTTATAAAGTTGTTCAGTTCATTCTTCAGTCCATCGGTAAAAAACATATTAAAAGGGATTTTTTTATCGGGATGGATGTATTTCTCCGCAAAGGTTTTAATCCCGTAATCGGTGTGAATTAGTTTTTCCACAACCGTAATGATATCGTTTTTTTCATGGATCAGCCTGTCCGGGTCATCAGTATATATTTTGTAGATGGATGTTGCTTTTTCATGGATTGTACTATCGGGGATATCATCCAATATATCTTTTTTGCTGCTGCCGAAAATGTCATCTAATATGGCGTCAATTTTTTTGCCGTATTGCCTTCCAAAGGGGGTTGCCAGCATCCTGTCATTGTATTCATCGGTTCCGGCATCCGCTGCCTCGGAATTGATCCTGTTTTTTTTATGTTCCGATTCGTTTTCGCTTGCCTTTGAACTTTCGGGATTATCATTGCTTACTTCGGATTTACGTGTTTTATACTTTTCCATATAGTTCAGTGTTTCGGTGATCCTGCCGTTTATTATGGCAAGGGAGCCGATCTTTTTACCGGATACTAACAGCAGCTTGGTATTGCGGATTTCGCTGTCGTCGAAAAAGAATTTTCTGTATGTTCTGTCATTCCACCAGGCCTGCTGATCCATCAGGATAACATAAGCGTCGTGCAGAGAGGCTGCAATGAATCCATGCTGTGTTTTTGTGGATACGGTTACATTATCCTTTGATAATTCTTTATATATTTTCACATGGTTTTTTAATTCGTTTAAGGGCATTGCCATAGAAGTGTTATTCTTATTCATATTTATATTGTATTGCTGAGTTTGGTGGCTTAATCTGTTTTCAATAATTGTCCTGATGCTGATGTAAGATGAAATATTGTTGGGAAAAGCTGTGTCGGAAAATATATTTGAGATATATTCAATATCCAGATCTTTTAAACCTTTAAGAGCAATATTGTATATTTTTGAGACAGCCTGAATATCGATCAGAAGTCCAATAATTTTGTTTATCTGCGTACTGTTGAGATCGTATTTGTAATTTATCAGACTGGCCAGTTTGTTCTCAGGTATGATATCCGCATAATCGGTTAACTTATTGATAATTTTCCCCATTGTTTCACTGTCAATAAATCGGGAGATATTTTCAATATTTGCCAGTGTCTTTGAATCGGCTAATGTTGTTTCATCCATTTTTGATCCCATGCTTGTATGTAATCTTAAGCATATTAATATACTTCATTCATGTTTGTAAATAAAAAAAAATTAAGTAATTTTAATTGACTTTTAGTGAATGTTGCTGTTTAAAGTATAATCATCTATAATAATTAAATCAGAATAACAGAATATATTTTTATGAACAGTCAGGAAATTCTTCAGGAAGCACCGGCTATTTTAATTGTCGAGGATGATCAGTCCTCTGCGGCTTTATTGAAAGAGATGCTGGGAAAGAGCGGTTATAAGACAATCGATATTGCAGAATCCGGGGAAGAGGCTCTGAAACGGATCCTTATAAAAAAACCTGAGATCATCCTGATGGATATTGCTTTAAAAGGCGCGATTGACGGAATTGAAACCGCAGAAAAAATACATAACAGCTATCAGATCCCTGTAATATATATAACCGGCGGTTCTGACGATGCTACTTTTGAAAGAGCAAAAAAGACAATGCCTTATGGTTATATATTAAAACCCTATCAAATGGATCTGGTAATATCCAATATTGAAATGGCCTTTTATAGATTTAACATGGAGAGGAAGCTTCGGGAAAGCGAAAGAAGAAACAGGGAAATATTATCCTCAATACCTGATGTTATGTTCAAACTTGACGGGAACGGAAATCTTATTGCAGCGGAAGATCATGAAAAAACAAAAAAGGTGTGGCCCGGAAAGATAACTGAAAAAGTTATGCCTGTTATTAAACGAGCGCTGAATGATGAAACTACTCAGATCTTTGAATACTCATTAAGAAGAAGCGGGGATCTTGAGCATTATGAAGCAAGAATACTGAAAACGGCTGACAATACTCTTTTGGTGATCGTGAGGGATGTCACTGACAAAAAGAATGCCGAGATCGAATTATTTAAATACAAAAATGATCTTGAAAATATTATTAAAAACAGAACCGAAGAACTTGCCGGAGCAAATAAGAATTTAAACATTTTTAATCAAATGATAAACCAGAGCCCCAACAGTATTATATTAACCGATAATAAGGGCATTGTTCAATATGCAAATCTCAAGTTTATTGAAATGTCAGGCTACGGCTTTGACGAATTGAAAGGCGTTGATGTAACAAAATGTCCCAATCCGGTTTTCCCTGAAGAAGAGTTCTGGGATATGATCTCAAGTGTTGAAAACTGGCGCGGCGAAATCTACAGTCTTTCCAAAGAAGGGCAAATATACTACAGCATGACGGATGTTAGTAAAATCAGGGATGACGACGGAAAGGTTACTCATTACAGAATTGTATGCCAAGATATTACCGAAAAGATGAAAGAAAAAATTGAAATTGACCGCGTTAGGGATACTCTTGAGAAGAGAGACGTTACTGTCATGGATATGGAACTGGACTGGAAAGAGTGGAAAGAAAAGATGCTCAGCAGGAATGTTTCCCGTACCGATAAATCTCTCTTCAGAAATATAAACAACAGCTTTACTCAGGGCGCGGGCCTGGGTTCTATGATAACACTGCTTGAAATGCTTTCGTCTGCTGCTGTGAAAAAAGAGAATAAATATCTGGTTGACGGTAATATCTTCGACCTTATAATGGAGAATGTTTTAACAGCCCAGGAAGCCTTTAAAACCTTTGCAAGCCTGGACTGGATCATATCGCATGAATTTGAACTGGAGAGAGTCTCTTTCAGAGAACTGCACGGGTTTGTGAAAGCGGTAGCGGATAAGGCCCGAGAATTATGCAGTATCAGAAAACAGAAGATAATAATCAATCAGCTGGATTTCAGTTATAGTAATCTTTTTATAAACATGAATCAGGAATACCTGTATAAAGCCGTTTATGAAGTTCTGATCAATGCAATGAAGTTCTCAAAGATCGGTTCTATAATTGTAGTCCTTGTTCACATCTCCAATATGAAAGCTCTTATATCGGTAACCAGCGATCCGGATAAAACAGGAGAGGATATTACCGGTATCCCAATTGAATATGAAAAAGTAATTTTTGAGCCCTTTTACAGGCTGTCAAAGAACGTATTTGAGCAGTATAAGACGCTGGATTTCGGTTTAGGTCTGACTCTTGTTGAAAAAATAGTAACAAAGCATGGAGGCGAAGTATATGCCGGTAATGTTGTTGACCATTCCGATTTAAAAAGAGACCCTGTTATTAAAGTTAATACTTCAATTTCCCTTCCAATTGTAAAATAGAAGCGGATGGCTTTTTTAAAATAATATTTATACAAAAAAATAATTTCAGGAGGGTATTTATGCCTTTTATAAATGTAAAAGTTGCAGGAACTCTTACTGCAGAACAGAAGAAGGAGATAGCGAGCCGCTTTTCCGATACTCTTTTCAAGGTGGCTTCAAAAAATCCGGATTCGACTTATATTGTTTTTGAAGAAGTTGAGCGGGAAAACTGGGCTGTCGGCAGCAGGCTTTTATCCGAATGATCCTATTGGGATCGGTTGGCTGAAAAAAGTTCTTCTGTATTAGATTGGAGATATGCAATTCTTTCTTTATTGATCGCATGAACAGATGTTTGAAATACGGTAATTGAATTAGTCTTAACAGGTTAAGGGTTGGCGGTTAATAAAACGTTAAAATAATAAGATGTTACTAAGACTGGCAGATATAAGAAAGGAATACGCTGCGGCAGGCCATAAGAAGCGTATCCTTGACGGATTAGACTTGGAACTAGACAGAGGACAGCTTGTTTCCGTAACGGGAAAATCCGGATGCGGTAAAACAACCCTTTTGAATATAATAGCAGGAATTACCTATCCTGACAGAGGAAAGGTGTTTATAAATGATAAAAAGATCGGTTTTCTCTTTGACTGTTCCCTGTCAAGAAGGCGCAACAGAGAGATAGGTCTTATTTTTCAAACATTTAGGCTGCTTGATAACGAGTCCGTACTTTCCAATGTATTTTTGCCTGCAAGAATTAAAGGGTCAATAGGAAAAGAAACAAAGGAATATGTCTATGAAATTCTCGGCAAACTGCGGATCTATAAATACAGAAAAAGCAGAGTCGGTATTTTGTCGGGAGGTCAGAAACAGAGAGTTGCAATCGCAAGAGCCCTTGTAAACAGGCCTTCAATTATTCTGGCAGACGAACCTACTGCAAATCTGGATAAAAAAACTTCTGTTGAGATCTTTGATATACTTGAAGAACTGAAGGATGAAGGTAAAGCTTTATTGATTGTAACACACAAAGAATATATGCACAAAAGGTCTCTTAGAGTATTTAACCTTGAAAATGGAAAGCTGGCAGTTTTGTGATCATGCAGAAAATATATTTAATTCTGAAAGAAGTTTTCAGCAGTAAATTTATCAGCCTTATAGTATTTTTTTCCGTTATCGTTTCTGTAATTTCCGCGGGTCTTTTTGATATGATCGGCAATGGTTTTACTAATTATATAAGAAATAAATTTGCCGCTTCAATACCGCCCAATACGATTAAAGTATCTCCGAAACCTCCTAAAACCCTTTTGTTTTTCCGGATTAAAAACAGAGGCACTCCTGTTTTAGATGACAGAAAGATAAGAAGAATAAAAAAGATCAGAGGAGTAAAAGTTATCTATCCTGTTATGCTGGCTAAAGTTCCGGTACAGGCAAAGATATCTCTCTTCGGACTTAAATATTCTACGGATATGCTCTGTGTTGGGGCCCCATATAGGTTGGTATACCGTGACATTAAAAGCAGGAGATTGAGAAGGCTGTGGCTTAAACCTGATTTTGAAAAAAATATTCCTGTTCTGTTTCCCGGGATATTGCTCCGGGCCTACAATGAGGGTATGGCCGAACCCAATATGCTTCCGAGGATTTCAAAAAAAGGTATAATCGGATTAAAATTTCAGATCTATTTCGGGACCTCAAGCCTGAGACGCTTTGACGATCATGTTGAAGTTGATGCAGCTCTTGCGGGATTTACCGATAAGATCAATTCGCTTGCTATGGTTGTACCTCTTTCCGTTTCAAAATATTACAATAAAAAATTTGATCCGGAAGGCTGGAGCAATGAATATTTATACGCTTTTGTTAAAGTTAAGGATCACAAGGCTCTTTTAAAGGCGTCGGCAATGATAAAGAAAATGGGATTTATTGTCGAAACCGAAAAGAGATTATCCAGAGAGATTTTAAAACTTAAAAAAAATGTTGATTTTCTTATCAGCGGGCTCATGTACCTGATTCTCTTTTTGTCCGCTCTTACTATTTCCTTTTCTACCATGATCGCAACGATGAACAGGGTGGAGTATTTCAGGATAATGAGAATGCTCGGCGCTTCAAAGACATTCATAGCTTTTACAATATTTTTTAAATACTCCATCATAGGTATGATCGGCTCTTATGCAGGAATGATGTTGATAGAATTTGGAGGGCAAAACATAACCGATTTGATCAATGTTTCTATTATAAAAATATCATTAACTGTTTCAAAAGAGCTTGGTAAAAAAATATTACTTTACGGAGTGTTGATACCTGTTGTTTCAACAGTGCCTTCGTTGATTCGTCTCTATACAAAAGCGTTGAATAGTGATTGAAAAAAGTTATTGAATTGTCATTATATATTTTGTATTAATTACCTGTTGCCGGGAGATTGTTAATATGGGATCTGTCTGCCGGAATTTGCCTTTGCTCCTGTCACAGGAAAAAATATCTCATGGCATCAATTCTTCTTATAGAAATTAGAAATGGAAAATTTATTTATTGATTATGATCGATTTCGCGAGCTCTGTTATGTTCTTCTTGATTCTGTGAAAGGGAAGAGGAAAAGCTGTTATGCAGTCCTGTGCCCTTTAAGAGGCGGATTCTATTTATCCGATTTCATGAGCCGGCATCTGAACCTTCCGATCATATATATCGAGATTACATCATATAATGAAAAAAAAGAGGGTGATTTTGTTCTTGGGTACAGACCCGAACTTGAATCCGGAAGAATTCTTCTCTGTGACGACATATACGATACGGGCAGAACTATCGGAAAAATTCAGGGAATGTATCCCCATGTGGAATTTGAAACCGTCTGTCTTGTTTCGAAAAAAAAGGATGTTTCTGTGGTTTACGGATGCCTTACTGAAAAAGATCGGTGGGTTGATTTTTTTTGGGAGGTAATGTGAATATTTGTCAGCAATAGAATTATTCTCGGTCTCCATTATCTTAAGAAACATGTTTTTAAGATCATATCCTGAAATTAATTCTTGCATTGTGATACTGTTACTTTAATTTTAAACATGCTGTTAATCTCCCTGACTGCTTAATTATTCATAATTCTGGGAATTCGATAATAATTTACACTTTTGAGATTAATAGCATTTTTATCCTCATAATAGATTTTAACGGAACAGTTGGTGAGAAAAAATATATTAATAATCCTTTCAACATTACTGCTTCTGGCAATTCCGGATTTATGGGCAAAAGAGAAAGGAACAGTCAGCGCTTTATTTAAGATCAGGAGAATCGGAAATAGTAATTATATATCTCTTTATGATCTGATAAATAATTTTAAATTCGAAAATACTTTCGATATAATATCGAGAAGAGGGAAATTATATTACAGGAGTCATCGGGTTGTTTACAGAGTGGGTTATTCATATATTTTAGCCGATGATACCCTGATCAAGTCGGAATATCCTGTTATACAGAACAGGGGAGAGATATTTTTGCCGATCCTGCAGGCAGAAAAAATAGCGGCCCTTCTATTCCCTGCTTTGAAAACAGAAAGGTCAAAGGGATCTTTAATTGTACTTAAAAGGACCCGCAGGAAAAGAACGGGAGATATTAAAATAAGAGGCAGCAAAGGATTAAAGGATAAAATTGATTTTATTATTGTAGATCCGGGGCATGGAGGAAAAGACCCTGGCGCAATCGGCAGAGGCAGAATAAAGGAAAAAGTAATAACGCTTAAAATTGCGCAGAAAGTGGCAAGGCGTTTAAAGAGGAGAGTCGGAGGTGTGAAGATAAGACTTACAAGGCGGAGGGATAGATTTCTCGAACTTTCTGCAAGAACCGATATTTCAAATAGGTATCTGAAAAAAGACAATAACGGTATTTTTATCAGTATTCATGTAAATGCTTCTCTGTCCGGCAGAATATCCGGATTTGAAACTTACTTCCTTTCACAAAATCCCACAAATGAAGATGCCAGAAATACCGCAGCTTTGGAAAACAATGTTATTGTTCTGGAAGACCATAAAGGGAAAAAATACGGAGACATCGATTATATTGAAGCAATGATGATGACAACTCAGATTCAGAAAGAGAGTTCCATGCTTGCCAGTGAAATACAAAGAGGTATGAGGAGAAAAATTAAAAGGTTTAAATCGAGAGGGGTAAGAAAAGCCGACTTTTATGTTCTCAGAGGTTCGCTTATGCCGGCTGTTTTAATCGAGGTAGGTTTTATTACAAATAGAAGAGAGGCAAGATATTTGACTAAAAACAGCTATCAGGAAAAAATTGCGGCTGGTATTGTTGACGGAGTGATCAGGTTTATTAAAAAGTATTATAAAACGATTAAAAAGTAAAAACTGCTTGATGAAATAAAGAGCTGTAATTTACTGTTCATCAGTTTTGGTCAGAGAAGGTCCGGTAAAAGCATGAAAATTAAATTTTACGAAAAAATCAGAAACAATAA
Organism: Spirochaetota bacterium; assembly: GCA_024276015.1. GTDB lineage: Bacteria > Spirochaetota > UBA4802 > UBA4802 > UBA5550 > JAJRXZ01. The sequence continues at coordinate 69,336 of JAJRXZ010000020.1, forward strand.
AAAAGAGAAGAACAGGATATTTGTCCTTTTCCTGGGATCCCTTTTCCTGATCGATTACCTGGCATTTTGCTATCATACTGATAAAAATATATTCAATATTTTTCCTTCAATCCCGGTATCGGATGAAAGAAAAATAATAGATGTTTATGTTCCGCAGCTCGACGGTAAAACAATATCAAAGGAAGAGAGAAGTGCCCCTCAATTCAACGATAAAATGAGATTTGCAGCTTTTCTTTTCTATCAGGTTTTGAAGGGGTCGAAATTTGAGAATACAACCATGATAGCGCCCGTAAATATTTTTATCAGAAAGATATGGATTTATAACGAAGAAAGAAACAGTAAGAATGGAGTGGAATGTTATATTGATATCGAATTCCCGGTACATGTTGATAATATAAAGATCATTAAGGGTTCTGAGGATCTCTTTAAAAAAGCAGTTGAAAGAACAATTACTGAAAATATTCCTGAAATAAGGAGCGTGCAAATTCTTGTTCAGGGAATCTACGGCAGGAGTATCTGGGAAATTTAATTTCTAATGGGGCCATATCCCGTCAAAAATCTCAGATGCCGGCCCGGTAAGATATATATGGTTATTTTTTTCTTTCCATTCAATATTAAGATCGCCTCCCCTGAGATGAAGCAGAAGCTTTCTTGATGTTTTTTTGTTTAACACAGACGCAACCGTCACGGCAGATGCGCCTGTCCCGCACGACAGAGTTTCGCCTGTTCCTCTTTCCCAGGTCCTCTGAATTACTTCGCTTTCGTTTAAAACCTGCACAAATTCAACGTTTGTCCTCTGAGGAAAGAGATCGTGGTTTTCAATGAGAGGGCCGTATTTCCGAACCGGAAAGTTTTCAATATCTTCCACAAAGATTATAACATGGGGATTGCCCATTGAAACCGATGTTATTTGAAATTTTGTTCCGTCATCCAGCGGAAGAGTTTCGTCAATTACCATTCCTGTATCGCCGATCATTGGTATTCTCTCCCGTAAAAGAACAGGTTCGCCCATATCAACAACAACCGATGTTACTTTTCCGTTTCTAACGGATAAATCCGAATGCATGATCCCTGCCAGGGTTTCAATATCGATTTTTTTCTTGTCTGTCAGCCCTCGATCAAATACATATTTTGCAAAGCACCTTATTCCGTTACCGCACATCTCCGCTTCGCTTCCGTCGGGATTAAATATCCTCATTTTAAAATCTGCGGATTTTGATCTTTCAATTAAAATAAGCCCGTCTGATCCTACTCCGTAATTCCTGTCACACATTTTTACTGCCAGTTTTTCAGGTGAGGTTATTTTTCTTTTAATTGAGTTAATATAAATGTAATCATTGCCGGTTCCGTGCATTTTCGTGAACTTAATCATTAGTGATCCTCGTGTTATAAGAATAATGTTTATCGTTATTGATGGTCATGGAATTGTAAAGTATTTTCTTTTATATTATATTAAATCACCCTTTGCCGGTTTCAATTACCGACAAAAGAGGTTTGGTTCCGGTGTTACATGGCAGACGGTACATTTTTTGCCGAGTATTTTTTCTGCTTCAATCGAATAAACTGAAATTCCCGTTATAAGAATTATAGGAAATATGAATATAGCGGTTTTGGTTATCATTAATAATTTGATCCTTTTGATCTCTTATTTAACTATGTATTAATGTACAATAGCGATAGAGCATTGTCAAATAATAGAGTTATTTTTTCTGCCGGCAAGAATTTCGATTTTTCTCATGCCGAAGTTTCAATACTCAAAGGGAGAGTTAAAATCATCTCAATCCCATTGTCTTTCAAATCTGCCTGAATGCTCCCTTTATGCTGAGCCGCTATTTTTCTGACTATTGCCAGGCCGAGGCCGGATCCCGGAAATTCCTGATCAACGGTTCTTATAAAGGGTTCAAATATTTTCCCAAGTTTATCTTTCAAAATATCCTCACATCTGTTGAATACCCGAATAATTATCCGGTTTGCGTCTTTTTCAATGTTTATATTAATTGGGGATTTATCCGGTGAGAATTTAATGGCATTATCAATCAGATTAGTTAAGAGGATTTTAATATCCTCATCAATCGCTTGAATATAGAGAGCCTTTTCCGAAGAATTAATATTTACTCTTAATGATTTTTTGTCCAGGAGGTGATGAAATCTTTGAATTATATCTTTAATTAGTTGTACCGGGTCTAACAGAGATTTGCCCCCGGCTTTCTTTTTTATATCCAGCTTTGACAGTGTCAGTATCTGCTCAATGAGCCCGTTCATATCTTCTATCTCCGATTCAATCAGTTTAATTTTATTACGGCATTCCGGATATTTGTGATCGGAGATGTCATTGGATAGTATTTCAAGGGCAACTCTGATCCTTGCCAGGGGGGAACGGAGTTCATGTGAGATATTTGCCGTCAGCTCCTTTGTGCCTGTAACCATGCGGCTGATCTTTTCTGTCATTATATTGAATGATTCCGCCAGTCTGGTAATTTCATCGTTTCCTTTAATTTTTACATGTCGGTGGAAATCTCCCATGGATAAACTGATAGCAGATCTTGTAAGCTCTTTCAGAGGCCCCGTGATGTACCTTGCCAGGGGATAGAGGAGGATAGCGATAACAATACCGATAGCGGCAAGTCCCAATAGAAATAACTTTTCATCAAAAGATTTTCTCTCCCGCGTGTGGAAAAAATGTACATAACCTTTTTGGCGGTTCGGAAGATTGATTTGAAGCCTTGCATATATGAGACGATCTTTGCCTATTCTGTGCAGAAACCGAATATTGCCTTTGGTAATGATCTCCTTTTCCGGAAGAGAAGGTATTCCTCCTGTGAATGATTTAAGTATGATATTGTTCTTACTGTTTTCAACCCATATTTTTGCCTGGAATATTTCTGCAAGATTATTTAATAACCTTCCGGTTTTTTTTGTATATCCAATACCGTTGTCCCAATCGGTTTTCAGACTCTCTTCCAGAATTTTGACAAAGGATCCGGATGTACTTTCAAAGTGTTCCCTGAATTCTCGCTGCAGAGCATTGCCCGCAACATATCTGAAAAGACCGAAGATCATGATCTCAGTGATGATTAGAATAAATAAATAAGTAAAAAATATCTTAATATATAACCGTGATCTCAGCATGATCAATCCACGAACATGTACCCTGTGCCCCAGACAGTTTTTATGCAGCGGGGCGAACCGGATATTGATTCGATTTTTGTTCTCAGCTTGCTGATATGAACATCTATACTCCTCTCAAATGCGATAAAGTCTCTTCCTCTTGCCAGATTCATTAATGTATCGCGGGAAATTGCTCTGTTAGCTTTCATCATTAATGCTTCGATGAGTTTAAATTCGGTCCGGGACAGTTCAATTTTCAGGTTGTCCTTCTCGAGCGTTTGCGAAGATCTGTTAAGCACAAGTCCGCCTGCAGAAATTATACGGGGCTGATTATTTAATTCGTAATGAGGTTTTGCGTCGGTTCTTCGCATAACAGCCTTCATTCTTGCCAGAAGTTCTCTGGGGTTAAATGGTTTGGGTAAATAATCGTCGGCGCCGAGTTCAAGCCCCACTATCTTGTCGGTATCTTCTCCCCGGGCTGTGAGCATCAGAATAGGGATGTCCCATTCTTTTCTTATATCCTTTAATATTTCAAGGCCGTCCTTTCCGGGAAGCATTACATCGAGAAGTATTATATGGGGTTTTTCAGAATGGATCATTTCTGTTATACCTTCCCCTTTTTCTGCTGTAATGACGTCAAATCCGTATCCGGTCAGGTAGTCTTTCAGCAGTTTCTGCAGTTTTTCATCATCATCAATAATAATAACTTTTTTATTCATAATCTTTTCGGGAATGTAAAAAGAGCGGTTATTTTTTTACACTTTGTTAACATTTTAGTCTGACTTTTTACAAAGGAAAGAATATTTTTTAACATATTTTTCTTATTTTCTGTAATAAATCAAGTTAAAAAGGAGTTACAAAATGAAAAGAAAAAAAATTTTATCTGCAGGAGTAATCATGTTGGTTGTCTCAGCCATTATTGTCGTAAACGGCTGCAGGCCTCACAAAAGAGGAATTTTTCTGAGCGAAAATTTCCCGGAAAATATACTTAAGAGAATTGACTCTAAAGTGGCGGAATTGAATCTTAACAGTGCGCAGCAGGAGGAATATAATAATATCAGAGAAAAGATGAAGGCCGATTTAATTGAAGGAAGGGATCAAAGGCTGAGAAATTTTGATGAAATAAACGATGAGCTTAATATGCCGAATCCGGATGTTTCAAAAATAGTTTCTATGGTCAAAAAGTTTCATGCGGAAGGGTCCGCAAAAAGAAATGAAAAATTTAATGAATATGCAGATACTGCAATTGAATTTTACAACATGCTTGATGAAGAGCAGAAATCCATAGTTATTGAAAAACTGAGAGATGCTGCAAAAAGATTTGATCACAGGTAACACTACGGACCGTGTGATTCTTAATTGATCGTGAGCCTGCATTTGCTGTTTGATCCGTAATTCCAAAATAAGAAATAGTGGGAATTACAGGGTTCGGCATTTAAAGAGGGGTTTCGGCCCCTCTTTATTAATGATTATTTCGATCCTTAAAAAAATCGGGAAATTGTCTTTTCAGGTAATATTCCCTCAATTTGTTGAAAGGGTTTAGTAAAGGAGTTATTTTACTGAAGGGTGCTTCCGGTACTTTTAACTGATCCATTTTATAAAGTTTTACTTTAATTGAATCTTTTTTGTAAGTCCTTGCAAAATGATAGGCCGCATTAATAAAAAGGTCTCTTGGGAATGTACCCTTGATTTTTTTAAATCCGCATTCTTTAAAGCCGTCTCTGATGATGGTTGTACAGCTTCGTTTAAAGATGTTAAAATCTCTGTAATCTTCAGGGCTTTCGGGATCTCTTGGAGTATTGTAAATGACTTCCAGTTCATTTTTATAGAAGTTTAACAGTTTTTCCGTATCAATTCCTTCTATTCTCAGAACGTGAATTGTTCTCATGAAATTGCGTCCGAATTTGTCAAAGTAAGGTCTGTCTTTATCGTCTATGTTGAAAATTCCTGTTTCAGGATGCGGTGCAAATTCACCGAGAGCGGGGCGGTAAAAGTATTCTTCACTGCTTATTATTTCGTTTTCATTGATCAGATGCGAAAAGTTAAAAATATTATTGTTTATATTAATGGCAATGTGGCCCAGTCTGGAGGTGGGATATTTTATAAGTCTCTCATTATAATACAGTTCTATAAAGGGTTCATTAGGATATTTTTTTTCGGGCCAGCAGATGATTATGGCTTCGTTTTTTTTGTAATCTTTCAGAGGAAGTTTTCTTGCATTGATTTTCTTTCCGCTCCAGTGTTTAATATATCCTTCCCATATTAATTCCTTTTCCAGCAGAGGTACGCCCTTTTTGTTTAATAAAAAACTTCTGTTTCCTTCAACAGTAAGGATCCCGAAAAATATTTTATTTTTTTCTGTCATAAAATAGAATAGCGGCATCGGTGTCATTCCAAGTGCATAGAATAGAATAATTTATGTCAACGAAAAATATTTTTATAAATTATTATTTACTCGAGTTCGGCGAATTTTGCCTAAGTCGAGTTATTTATTGAAATTTTGAATCGCAAAATTTTTCTTTCAGATATATAAAATTGTGTTGCACATGAATTATTTATCATACAAATTGCTAAATATAAGGAGAATCGGTCGGAGTATTATGTTTTCAATAGATCTTGAATGTAAGAACGAACATAGATTTGAAGGTTATTTTAAAGATTATAATGCCTTTAAAGACCAGGAAAAGAAAAAAATAATTACCTGTCCCTTGTGCAATACATCCGAAGTCAAAAGAATTTTTACCGGCTGCTCAATACAGGCAAAGTCTTCCATCGATATAGATCCCAAGAGGAAGCACCCTCGAATCTTCGAAAGCCTGAGAGAGATTAACAATTATGTCAGGAATAATTTCGAGTATGTCGGAGATAATTTTGCAGAAGAAGCCAGAAGTATGTACTATGGCCTTGAGGATTATAGAAATATTTATGGCAAAACATCATTGGAAGATATAAAGGAACTGGCTGAAGAAGGCATAACTGTTTTTCCTCTTATTGACGCGGACAAATTTGAAAATTAATTGATACATATCTTAAACAGCAAAAGTTGTTTTGAACTGAAAATGAGTAAAAAATAACAAGGTAATAAGATGAGTGAATTGTTAACTATTGCAGAGGCCAGTAAGTGGGCCTCCCGAAGATTTAAAAAAAATATTACCACATCAAACATTTCATATTTAATTCAATACGGCCGGATCAGAAAAAACGGCAGTAATGGCAGCACAATGGTATATAAAGATGAGTTAGAGCAATATTATTTTACACAATTAATGTTAAAAGAGAAAAGATGGAAGGAAGCTCTTGGAGATGATCTGAATTGGTCTTTATCTTTTGCTCAATACAAAGAATCTGAAACAACAAAGCATGTGCACAGGCTCCATCCATATAAAGGGAAATTTATACCGCAATTAGTGGAATATTTTTTGGATGATCATACGGATAAATTCAAAAAGGAATTTTTCTTTAAGGCTGGCGATATTGTATTGGACCCATTCTGCGGCAGCGGTACAACATTGGTTCAGGCAAATGAGCTGGGAATGCACGCAGTTGGGATTGATATATCGGTTTTTAATTCATTAATAAGTAATGCTAAGATTGATGATTATGATTTGGATGATATTAAGAGATCACACGAAAAGATCAGCAAAGAATTAAAAAATTATTTAACTGAACGTAATAATGTTAAATTTGAAAATGAATTGCTTGAAAGTTTAAAATTATTTAACCAAAAATGGTTTCCTTCCCCTGAATATAAAAATAAAGTCAGAAATGGTGAGATCAATGAGAAGGAGTATGGCAGAGAAAAGGAGAAGGAATTTTTACCTGTATTCCATAACCTTGTGAAGAAATATAATATTGTATTAAAACAGCAGGTTGACAGCTCGTTTCTGGATAAATGGTTTTTGCAGGTGGTGAGAGATGAAATTGATTTTGTTCTTGAACGATTAAAAGAAATATCGGATCCGAAAACGAGAAAGATTTTGACGATTATTCTCAGCCGTACGGTTCGTTCATGCAGAGCTACAACTCATGCGGATCTGGGAACTTTAAAAGAACCGGTAAGAACAATATACTTTTGCAAAAAACATGGCAAGATCTGCAAGCCTCTTTTTTCAATTTTAAACTGGTGGAAAAGATACTCAAAAGATACAGTTGCCAGAATTGCCGAATTTAAAAATTTGAGAACAGATACGCATCAGATCTGTTTAACGGGTGACAGCAGAATTATTAATATCTTTGAAGAATTGGAAAATAGAACACCTCTTTTGGCAAAGTTGGCAAAAAAGCAGAAAATAAAAGGAATATTTTCAAGTCCGCCCTATGTGGGGTTGATAAATTATCATGAACAGCATGCATATGCTTATGATCTGTTCGGATTTAATCGTAAAGACCAATTGGAAATAGGGCCTTTGTTCAAAGGCCAGGGGAAGGAGGCCAGAGAATCATACATTGAAGGAATCGCACAGGTCTTGCTTAATAGTAAAAAATATATGCAAAAAGGCTGCGATGTTTTCTTGGTAGCAAATGACAAATACAATCTCTATCCAAGCATCGCGGATCTGTCAGGCATGAAGATTGTTAATCAATATAAAAGGCCCGTGTTAAATAGGGTCGAAAAAGACAGGTCGGCCTATGCAGAGATAATCTTTCATCTGAAGGAAAAATAAAATGTCCTTGTCCCATATTCAAGAGCAAAAAATAAGAGAATTGTTGTCTGATAAGATCCGGACAAAACTCAAATCATACGGCCGGGAAACAACTTCTATGCCCTTTCTTGCAAGGTTGATACAAGATAACGAAAAGATCGCAGCGTACTCCTTCATACATTCTATGGCGACAACTCTCGGCATGTCAATATATGAAGATGTATCCGTAATAATTGCCTCTGAAAACTCGGAAGAATGTTTCCGCAATTATGGTGTCGGAGGCGCAATATCCAAAAGTCAAAAATCTACTATCGGAAATATTGTTGCAAAATTAAGGAACGGAGAACGTAAAGCGGATATTAAAAAAGAAATTCAGGAAGTATTATCCGCGTCAACAGAAAACGGCGAATTCCAAAAATCGGGGAATATTGCAGATTTTTATATGAAGAAAAACGGGAATGAATATTATTTTGAAATTAAAACCGTAAAGCCTAATATTGATGTATTTGAAAAAAGCAAAACAAAACTGTTGGAGTGGGTTGCACGGAGAAGAAAAACTGTAAGTGTATATCTGGCATTTCCGTATAATCCGTATCACCCCGAACCTTATCATCGGTTTACAGAAGTTGGAATGATGAACCCTCCGCATGATTTTTTAGTGGGCCATGAATACTGGGATTTTATTGGTGGTAAGAATACATTTCCGGAATTACTTAAAACTTTTGATGAAGTTGGAAAAGAGTTTAAGGATAAATTGAATGAAAAGTTTAAAGAAATAGCAAAAGAGAAGCTGGATTCATATTAGTTAATAGAGCGGCTGTTTCCATACAATGTCATTTCAGTTTTATTGATCAACAAAAGAAATATTTTAATGAAAAAGTATACTCCCCTTTTTGTAATAATTTTAATTTCTCTGGTAGTATCAATTTTTGTGTTTCTTGATGTCCCGAGGATAATTAACAAATCCGGTTTTTCATGGGAATTTAAAAAAAAGGAGATCCGGTCGCGGCTTCTTTCTATACCAATATTGGTGTATCACAATATTGACGGCAAAGGAGTTTTTTCTATTGATCATGATGTCTTGAGATCGCATTTCCGGATGTTTAAAGAAAAGAATATACGCATTATAAAGCTTGAAGACCTTGTGAACCGTCTTTCAGATCCAAAACCCTATAATGAAAAGGCTGCGGTATTGACCTTTGACGACGGCTATTATTCAATGTATTCAAAGTTGCTGCCTCTTGCAAAAGAGTTCGGCTACCCCATAACTTTATTTGTCTATGTTAACTTTATTAATTCCGGCGGTAAAAACAGCCTTACCTGGGAATTGCTGAAAAAAATGGACAGGGAAGGTATTGATATTCAGGGACATTCATTGAGCCATAGTGACCTGACAAAGTTTTCAGGTAAAGATGATTATTTGTCCGGCAAAAAAATGTATGAAGAGATCTATCTTTCCAAATTGATCCTGAGTATTTACTTAGACAAGGAAATTAAATATTTTGCATTTCCATACGGCAGATACGATCTGAGAATTATTGACTATTCGATAAATTCCGGATATGAGCGTGTTTTCTCAACCGACTACGGGTCAAATGTTGTAACACGGAATAACATCTGTCTCAGAAGACATCATATAAAAAAAAGCTATTCTCTCGAGTATATTGAAAATCTTCTGCGGTGAAGAGCCGCATAAATTTTGATTTTTTAATATGATCCCTTATCAAAGTACTTCAGGATCACCGTTAAAATTGTCATAAAAAGAGGCAGAAACCATGTGAGAAAGGTCATTCTTTTTTCGAGAGAATCGAATTTGGCGTCCATAGCATTGAATTTAGAGTCCATAGCGTTGAATTTAGAGTCCATAGCGTTGAATTTAGAGTCCATAGCATTAAATTTAGAATTCATAGCATTAAATTTGGCATCTATAGCATCGAATCTTGAATCTATTGAACCAAACTTAACATCTATTGCGTCAAATTTTATATTCAGCTCGTCCATTAAAGAATTTTTAAATTCACTTAAACGCTTTGTGAGAATATTCTCAAAACGCTGTTCGCTTATTTCGATTATCTCATCTTTGATCGCCTTATATTGATCAAAGGAGACCGATTCTCTCGATTTTTTTGCTTTTGCCGGCATCTTTTTGTTCCTCATCGTTTATAATTAATGTTGTTTCGGAGTTTGTGTCAACAATAAATTCCGTTGTCGAACTCCTTTATTTTTTATACGATTGAGAAACGAAAAAGATAAATATATTTCAGCCCTTTTCGGAATTTTTAGAGATTAACATTTTCAGCTTTGGCTTTCCATGCGCCGCTTTTCTTTAAATATTCAAGTTTATTTAAAGCATCGACAAATGAAAATATCCCGGCTACAGAAATGTCAATGTTAATGCCGGTCCCGAAAACTTTCAGTTCTCTGCCTTTATACTTCTCTGCGACCGTAACCGATACTTCGCAGAGAGCGTCTGACCCGCCTGTAATGGCTGCAAGGGTAAATGCCTTCAATTTTGCTTTTGTGCCGGTAATTTTTTTTACTGCATTAACGCCCGCATCTACGCCGCCGTTCCCATGTTCGACTGCAAATTTTTCCGTATTGTTGTTATAATGATCTTTTATTGTTACCATTGCCATTGGCGGCGAAAACATTCCGGTTGATATTTGAACGTTCTCGATCTTATATCTTCGCTTCTCTGCTTCTTTAAATTTTGACTCGCTTATAAGCACTATCAGGTCTTCGTCAAAGATCTGTTTCTTTTTGTCCGCCAGGCTTTTGAAATATTTAAAAAATCTGTCGATTTCGTCTTTCTTGAGTTTAAACCCGAGCGATTTAAGCCTGTTAAGAACCGCATGCCTTCCGGAATGTTTTCCCAGTACCAGAGTGGATTTGCTTATGCCGACATCTTCAGGTTTCATAATTTCATATGTCATGGAATGCTTTAATACTCCGTCCTGATGGATCCCCGATTCGTGCGCAAAGGCGTTGTTGCCCACAATCGCCTTGTTGGGCTGCACCGATACGCCTGTGATATGCGTAAGGAGTTTGCTTGCTGCCATGATCTGTTTTGTATCAATGGAGGTATCAATGTTAAAGCGGTCCTTTCTGGTTTTTATGGCCATGACAACCTCTTCCATGGCGGTATTGCCCGCCCGTTCGCCTATACCGTTTATCGTGCATTCAATCTGTCTTGCCCCTGCTTCAATTGCCGCAACAGAGTTGGCAACTGCAAGGCCCAGATCGTTATGGCAGTGTACAGAGATAATTGCATCATTAATATTTTTGACATTTTCAAAAAGATATTTTATAATATTGTAAAATTCCGACGGCACGGTGTAGCCCACGGTGTCGGGAATATTTATGGTTGCGGCCCCGGCTCTGATGGCCTCATAAACCATCTCAGCAAGAAAACCCAAGTCGCTTCTTGTTGCATCCATGGGCGAGAATTCAACATTGTCGGTATATGATCTGGCCTTTTTTACCGAATTTACGGCCATTTTTAAAACGTCCTCTCTTGATTTCTTGAGCTGATATTTTATATGTATATCCGAGCTTGATACAAAAGTATGAATTCTGGGGTGCTTTGCTTTTTTAAGAGCTTCCCAAGCAACTTCTATATCCTTATTGTTCGCCCTTGCAAGGCCTGCAACCTGAACTTTCTTAACTCTTTCGGAAATTGCCTGTACAGCTTCAAAGTCTCCGTCTGAGATGACCGGGAAGCCCGCTTCAATTACATCCACTTTTAATTTTTCAAGCTGGTCCGCAAAGAGCAGTTTCTCTTCTATATCCATACTGAATCCCGGCGACTGTTCGCCGTCTCTTAATGTTGTGTCAAAAATTATTATTTTGTCTCTCTTTTTCATGGCTGGTACCATCCTTTTTTTTGTAAATTGTAACTTTTGTTCGAGTTTATTAATAAAAAAAGGCCGTCACTTTTATTCGTGACGGCCTTTTGAAATTACTGATTTTTTTTAAGACATCACGAATCACTCTTGCCTTTCTCAAGATTTAGAAGGAGACCGAGTAAAAGGATCAGATGTCTTTTGTCGTAAATCATAGATTAATTATTTCAAAATCGTTTATATTATCGGTAATCTTTATTATTTTTACAATTATTTGTTACATAATATAAAATTAAATAGAGTGTTGTCAATATTATTTATCATTATAACTAAAAAAAATTGTAAAACTTCCGCCTCTGCCGCAGGTTAAGGTGTCAGAGGCATCCTATATTTTAATATCTGTAATTCTCAGGTTTATAGGGTCCTTCTATGGGCACCCCTATATAATCCGCCTGTTCCTGCGTGAGTTTGGTTAATTTCACGCCGAGTTTATCCAGATGAAGTCTTGCAACTTCTTCATCTAACTTTTTGGGAAGAGTATACACCTTTTTTTCGTAATCTTTTTCGGCAAGCTCGATCTGTGCAAGTGTCTGGTTCGTAAAGCTGCTGCTCATTACAAAGCTGGGATGCCCCGTTGCGCACCCGAGGTTTACCAGCCTGCCTTCTGCAAGAATTATTAGGGACCTTCCGGATTCCAGCGTCCATTTATCCACCTGAGGTTTTATGTTTTCTTTTTTGCAGCGCGGGTTCTCTTCAAGATATCTCATATCGATCTCATTGTCAAAATGCCCTATATTGCACACTATTGCTCCATTCTTCATCTGCTCCATGTGTTCGCCTGTAATAATATCCTTGTTGCCTGTGGTTGTAACGAAAATATCCGCTTCAGACAGAACGTCTTCAATTGTTGCGACCTCATATCCTTCCATTGCTGCCTGTAAGGCGCATATAGGATCAATTTCGGTTACAATAACCCTGGCGCCGAAACCTCTCATGGACTGGGCGCATCCTTTGCCCACGTCTCCGTATCCGCAAATTACGACAATTTTGCCTGCAGCCATAATATCCGTTGCTCTTTTAATTCCGTCTGCAAGAGATTCCCTGCATCCGTAAAGATTGTCGAATTTTGATTTTGTGACAGAGTCGTTCACGTTTATTGCAGGGAAGAGAAGTTCATTGTTCTTCTCCATCTGGTAGAGCCTGTGAACGCCGGTTGTGGTTTCTTCGGAAACTCCTCTGATCTTTTTAACTTCCTCTGTCCAGAATTTGGGATTCCTTTTCAGACTCTCCTTTAATCTGTTAACGACAATCTGAAATTCTTTGTTGTCATATTCTTTCTCAAGAAGGGACGGATCTTTTTCAGCTTTTACGGCTTCATGTATAAAGAGCGTTGCATCGCCGCCGTCGTCAACAATAAGGTGGGGGCCTGTGCCGTCGGGCCAGATGAGAGCCTGTTCCGTGCACCACCAGTACTCTTCGAGAGTTTCCCCCTTCCATGCAAAGAGGGCCGCCGATTTTGCTTCCACAATTGCCGCTGCCGCATGATCCTGCGTGGAAAAAATATTGCAAGAGGCCCATCTTATATCTGCACCCAGTTCTTTCAGAGTTTCTATTAATACTGCGGTCTGAATTGTCATATGGAGACTGCCCATTATTTTCATTCCTTTAAGGGGCTTCTCTTCCCCATATTTTTTGCGGACTGCCATGAGTCCCGGCATTTCCTCTTCGGCAAGAATGATCTCTTTTCTTCCCCACTGCGCAAGAGATATGTCGGCAATCTTATATGGCAGCGCCGGGTCAAGCTCTATAATCCCGTTTGTCATCTTCATGTTCATAGTAAATCTCCTTGATATTGATTTGATTCAGATTTCTGATATCTTGAATCTTTTCTGCAAAATACAGATTTATTTTCATGTTATTTTCAACATTATATTGAGAGGATATTTTTATCTCAAAACCGGCATTAAAGAGCCAGTTGTCTATTTCATTATCCGAGAATCCAAGCCACCTGTGGCCGTATATCCGCCTCATATCTTCATTGTCATGTTTTTTGATATCCGCAATTATCAGGGTGCCGCCTGTTTTTAAAATTCTGTTTGCTTCTGCTATGCCGTTAAATGGTGATGGCAGGTGATGAAGAACCATATTTATAACGGCAAGATCGGCTTCATTCTCTTTCATAGGGAGGTGTTCGATTTTACCCAGTCTGAGATCGTATTTGTTTTCACCGCGGGGCAAACGCTGCTTTACTTCTTCCAGCATTTTGGATGATTTGTCTATGCCGATTATTTTATCTGCCTTATTATTTAATGCAGCCAGGAGTTCTCCTGTTCCGCATCCGAGATCGGCTGCCGTATGGTACATATCGAGCTTTGAAACAATTTCTTTTGTGATATTGAAATTCCCGAAAATATTTTTTTTTAATTTATCCCAGTCTGGAGCAATGGCATCAAAATATTTTGTTTTATTCTTCTCAAATTCTTCAATTACCCATTCAAGTCTGCTCAGATCGATTTTCAGATCCTGATCCTTTCTTAATATATTCTCCATGGAATTGATAAACTCTCTTCCTTCGCCTTCCGGTGCTGCTCTATAAAATACCCACAAACCGTCCCTTCTCTGGGAAAGGAGTCCGCAGTCTGTCAGTATCTTCAAATGTCGTGAAATCCTCGATTGTCCCATGCCAAGTATGTTAGTAATTTCATTTACATTCAGTTCGTGCCGGATAAGCAGGTTTAATAATCTCAATCTGGTTTTGTCCGATAATGCTTTGAAGTATTTTATTGCTTCCATAGTATTACTATATCAAGATATATTGATATAGTAATACTATGCTCTTAAAAGTCAAGTTTTTAAATAGATTTTTTGTAATAAACTGTTTTACTCTGAGTAAACCGGTTAATGGTTATTGGGTATATGGGGCTGTTTTCCGATTTTATTTTCCCCTGAGGAAAAAGTGATTGAGATTATTAAAGTTATAATAGACCTTGTGAGGAAAAAAGTTTTTGAGGGATCTCATTTTTTGTGAAAATTATATATTTGACGGACATTCATGGAGCTTTTACCCAGGTTGCCAATCTCCTTTTTGATACATTTGCAGATGTATACATTATTGCAGGAGACCTTATAGACATACCATTTTACAGTATTGAATCTGCGATCCATTATCATGATCTTCAGGCCTATTTTAACGGCATGAGAAGAAATATGGAGATGGAAGATATGTTAATGGAGGATTTTGTTGATAATCTTCTGGAGATTCCCGATACTCCCGATTATCTTCAGGATATGGGGAGCAGGTATCAGCAGTACACTATCAGGGCAAGGAGGGTGATGCAGCAGAAGTACAAAGTCCTTGAAAATATCCTAGTGTCCAAAACAACGGCGCGCATATTTTCAATCCCCGGAAATTATGATATGGATCTGAAATTTACTTCGCTTCACGAAAGGGACCTTCATCTTCGGTGGCGCACTGTTGATACTTTAAAGTTTGCAGGATATGGCGGCGCTGATGTATGGACTTCAGGCATACCTGAAAGATATGTAATAAAATATAATGCCGGTATCGGCGTTGATGATAAAAAAAACGAGATGTCTGTATTTTTTAAAGCAATAAAGCCCGATATTATTGTGACTCATCAGCCTGCTCATGGGATTCTGGACAGACATGTTCTAAGGGGAAATTCAGGTTCTCCGGCGCTCAGGACATTCTGCGATAATAATCCGGTAAAACTCTGTCTTTCGGGCCACATGCATAATGACTGGGGATTAAGATATTACGAGGATACCGTATATTTGAATCCTTCCCATTTCGGCGATATTACGTCAACGAGCCTGGAAGTTTCCGAAGGCGGATTTTTCTTTGAAATTGATATTGAAGGATCGGAGATCAGAAAAATTGTTTTCAGAAAATTTGCAAATGAAAGAATACACGATATCGCAGAGTATTATAAAAAGGATGATCGATGGGTTGAAGATCTGATAGACAGTGACAGGTATTATTATCATAAGAGGGGCGAAAATTTTGACAGCAAAGTAAAAAAGTATTCTCACATACCTGAGATAGAGCTCTTTAAGGATATAAAAAGTTTTTTTATGATGTTTCAAACGCAGGAAACGGAAGACAGGGTTAAAGACCTTGAAAATGCAATTCAGTTGATGAGAGGGAAATTCGATGATATTGCAATGGATATTGTCGGTTCTGTTAATATGGGAATTTCACAGAAGAGTTCCGATATTGACGTTGTTCTGTATCTGAGATGCAATTCAAAGTGCCCCAATATGAACGAGCAGTGCGGGCATTACAGAAAAGCAAAGAAGATGATAAAGGAAAGTCTGAAGGGAGAATATGACTTTGAGATCATAGACTGCATTGATTTAAGCGTGGTTGAAGAGAGCATCTTAATGCAGAATTATGAATGCGAAGTTACTCAGAGGTTTGTCACTTACCGTTCAATATGCCGACCCGTGAATTATAAGGTTATTGCTCCTATCGAAGATATTTTAAATGAAAACATCGAATTCAGAAAGGAGATGGAAGGCAGCGTAAGATCATATTTCAGAATATTTGCTTCGACTACACAGCATACAAAGTCCTTTGAGAAATATGAAATGCGGCTCAAAACCATAGGAATTAAAATCCCCAAGCCTATCAGAAAAAAGATCAAGGAATATCTTCAGCAAAGTTGATCTTTGTCATTAAAGGCCGGCAAAATCGAGCGTTGCAAAATAATCGTCAATTGTTTCGGCTCTTCTTATCATCTGAAAAGAGCCCTCTTCTTTCAATATAATTTCAGCGGATCTCAGTTTTCCGTTATAATTGAATCCCATTGCATGTCCGTGCGCTCCGGTATCATGGATGACCAGTATGTCGCCTATCTCAATTTCCGGCAGTTTTCTGTCTATGGCAAACTTGTCGTTGTTTTCGCATAATGATCCTGTAACGTCGTATATCCGATCTGCCGGAGCGTCTTCTTTGCCGAGAACCGTTATGTGGTGGTAAGCGCCGTAGATCCCGGGACGCATAAGATTTGCCATTGATGCGTCGACTCCGATATATTTTTTGTATATATTTTTTTTGTGAAGCACTTTTGTTATCAGGCAGCCGTAGGGGCCGGTGATCAACCTTCCGCTTTCTATGAATATTTTAAGCGGATCAAGCCTGCTGCCTTTTATCTTTTCTTCGTAGGCCCTTTTTATTCCGCTGGAAATATATTCGAGATCCAAAGGTCTGTCTTCGGGTCTGTAGGGGATCCCGAAACCGCCTCCCAGGTTTACAAACTCAAAGCTCATATCAATTTCTCTTGAGATTTCAATCATCAGGTCGAACATCATAACTGCCGTATCTATGAAGTAATCGGGATTCAGCTCGTTGGACGCTACCATTGTATGGAGCCCGAATCTTTTTATCCCTCTCTCTTTTAAAATTCGGTATCCTTCAAAGAGCTGTTCTCTTGTAAATCCGTACTTTGCCTCTTCCGGTTCGCCGATAATGGCATTGCCGCCTTTTAATGGCCCGGGATTATACCGAAAGCATATTATTTCCGGCAGACCCGAAATTTTTTCAAGGAAATCAATATGGCTGATGTCGTCAAGATTAATTATAGCATTGAGTTCCGCAGCTTTTTTATATTCTTCAGCCGGTGTATCGTTTGACGAGAACATTATTTCATGCCCTCTTATGCCTGTTTTTTCGGCAAGGATCAGTTCCGGTAATGAACTGCAGTCGGCTCCGAATCCTTCTTCATGGAGTATTTTAAGTATATATGGATTCGGATTGGCTTTAACGGCAAAATATTCTTTAAAACCGGGTATCCATGAAAATGCCGCAAGAAGTTTTCTGGCATTTTCCCTTATTCCTTTTTCGTCGTAAAGATGAAAAGGTGTGGGGTGTTTTCGGATTATTTTTTCTATCTGTTTTTTGTCAAAGGGGAATCTTTTCACGTTTATTGATCGTCCATTAAAACAGTATTCATTATAATTTATAGAATTATTTTATCCTGATTTGTGTCAATCAATTTATAATACAAAGTAATTTATATTGTCCCGGAGGGTGAGGGCCGGCGGGCACTAAGGATGCTCCCGTCAACCCCCGAAATTGTAGGGGCATATTTAATTGTAAAAGATCATTAATTTTAACAAAATATTTATATTTTAATTATAATTTCTTTATAGAGAATTTAGTATTTTTAAATATCTTTTTCTGTTTGACTCTATTGATTTTCTAATTTAATATATAATAATGAAGACTAAAAAGAAGATTTTTGTAATAGACGATGAAGCGGATATTCAGGAAATAATCAGAATAAACCTCGAAAACGAAGGTTATGAAGTAAGTACATTCTCGTCAGCGGAAGAAGCGGAAAAATATTTGGAAAAGATCTTTCCTGATCTGATAATACTTGATGTTATGATGGATGGAATAGACGGTTATGACTTCTGCAAACTTTTGAAATCCTCAAATGATTACAGAAATATTCCTGTGATATTTCTTTCTGCAAAGACGGACGAACTGGACAAGGTTGTTGGTCTGGAACTTGGTGGGGATGATTATATGACAAAACCCTTTGGTATCAAAGAATTAAAGTCGAGAGTTAAGGCTCATCTGCGAAGAACGGCAAAATCTGCAGGTAACGAGAAGAACGAAATAACATATAAAGAAGTTTCTCTGAATCCTGAAAACTATTCGCTGAAAATTGACGGAGACTATGTTGCTCTTACAAAAACGGAATTTGAAATACTCTACATGTTTATGAAGCATCCCAGCAAGATCTTTTCCAGGGATAATATCATTGACAGCATTAAAGGAGAAGATGTTTTTGTTGTGGACAGAACAATTGATGTGCACATTATGAACTTAAGAAAGAAGTTGGGTAAATACAAGAATCTTATTAAGACATTTTCCGGTGTGGGCTACGGTTTCAGAGAATGAGTTTTTAAGGACTCTTTTTTTATAAGTTAAAGAAAAAATCAATAAATCATTCCATAAAAAAATTTCTTATTGACAATTCCAATTAACTGATTATATACTCATAAAACTTTATTCTATATTTCCAAGCATTCGACATGTGTGAGAAGCATATGATGAATTATTATAGAAAATAAACTTTACGGGGGTTATTTAACCATGCAAAAGTATTTTAGAAAGCTGTTTGTTCCGGCTGTTGCTTTTACTATGGCAGGGCTTCTCTTTTCCTGTGGTAAAAAAGCCGACGAAGGCAATAAGATCAAGGTTGGAATAGTTCTTCCTCTAACCGGAAAACTTGCCAAGTTCGGGGAAATTGAGAAAAAATCGTTTCTGATGGCTGTTGATGAGATCAATGCTGCCGGAGGCGTCAAAGGGAAAAAGATTGACCTGATCATTGAAGATACAACAGGAAAACCGGATGTAGGCCGTTCTGCTATTGAGAAACTTATTACTCAGGACAAAGTTGTAATCGTTGGCGGGGGATATTCCAGTTCCGTTACCTGGGCTACTATAGCTGTTGCTCAGAAGCAGAGAGTTCCCTTTTTGGTGAATACCGGATCTGCGGATAAGATCACTGAACAGGGATGGGAATATATTTTCAGGCTCAATCCTCCTGTAAGCGAATACCCGTCGGCTCTTGCTTCTTTTCTTAAAACAGTTGCAAAGGATGTAAAAAGAGTTGCTATTTTACATGAAAATTCTCTTTTCGGGCAGTCAGGTTCAAAGAAATTTGAAAAACAGTGTAAAAAGCTCGGTCTCAATGTCATATTAAAAGAGGGTTATGAGTCAGGCGCAGTCGATTTCAAACCTCTTCTTGTTAAAGTTAAGTCAAAAAATCCGGATATGATCTATATGATCTCGTATGTTATGGATGCTTCGTTGCTGATGCGTCAGTCCAAGGAGCTTAATCTGAATCCAAAGCTCTTTGTGGGAGGCGCTGCAGGTTTTACTCTGCCTGAATTTCAGAAAAATGCCGGTGATGCAACCGAATATGTTTTTTCTGCAACACTATGGACGCCGTCAGTTCCATACGCAGGAGCTAAAGAATATTATGACAAATTCATGAAAAAGTATAATTCTCCCACAGAGTATCATGGTGCGGAAGCCTATGCCGCAATGTACGTAATTGCAGATGCGCTTAAAAGGGCAAAGGCTCTGACACCGAAAGATGTGAGAGATTCCCTTGCAGCAACCAATCTGAAAACAGTTTTCGGACCTGTAAAATTTATTTCTTACGGCAAAAAGACGCAGCAGAATAAGCTGCCCACATTCCTTGTCCAGTGGCAGAAGGGTAAGCTTGAAACTGTATGGCCTAAAGAAGTTTCAACAAAGCCATATCAGTATCCGACTCCATCGTGGAATAAAAGAAAATAAATATGCTGAATGGGCTGTTGAAAACAGCCCATTCTTATAATAATCTCAAAAAAATCGATTTTCTTCAGGGAATGATCCTGAAAATAGAAAAAATGCTTGGCAGCAATATAAGAGTTAATTATATTTGCCGGAATTTTACGCAGAGTAAGGATATATTAAAAGGATATATTAAATAGAATAGATCAATGGATGTCTTTTTACAAACATTAGTAGCCGGAATATTAAAGGGCGGTCTTTACAGTCTCATCGGCATAGGCATGAGTCTTATAATGGGAGTTATGGGGATAATCAACCTTGCCCATGGGCAGTTGATGATGGTAGCCATGTATATTACATTTGCGCTGCATCATTTTCTTGGCATTGACCCTTATATATCGCTTTTTATTGCTATGCCCGCGCTTTTTCTCCTTGGAGCGCTAATCCAGAAATATACGCTTAACCCTCTTCTTGAGGTGGAATCCATATTGCCTGAAAATCAGGTTCTTATGACTGTGGGCATCGGTATGGTATTGACTGAAATTGCGAGATTTATATTCAGTTCCGATTATAAATCTGTTAAAACAAGTTACTCAAATGCGACATTTTTTATTGGCGAAATTTCCTTCAGTATTGCGCTGGTTATTGCTTTTTTCATAGCAGTAGGTTTTACATTGCTGATGTTCTGGTTTCTCCTGAAAACCGATATAGGCAGGTCCATCCGAGCCACTGCTCAGGATAAAGATGCTGCTCTGTTAATGGGAGTAAATTCAAAGCGTATAACTACAATTACATTCGGTCTCGGTTCCGCCCTGGTTGCGGCAGCAGGAACGCTGCTGATCCCGATATATTATCTTTTTCCCGATATCGGCGGTCCCTTTACAAGAAAGGCCTTTGTTATTACAATTCTTGGGGGACTCGGTTCCACAGTAGGAGCAATATTCGGCGGAGTAACTCTCGGTCTTGCGGAATCTTTCGGAGCAACATATATCGGAATGGCTTATGATGATATGATAGGTCTTATTATTTTTATTCTTGTACTTTTATTTCTTCCCGGAGGATTCAAACGTTTAACAAAGGTGTAGCATGTTTATATATAAAAGCAGTTTTCTTTTCCCTGGAGCATAGAGAATATTAATGAAAAAATATACGCCATACATTTTATTATTCGTACTGATCATATTTCCCCTTGTAGTACGGAATTCCTATTATCAGCATCTGATGATCCTTGTTCTGATATGGGTTGTGATAGGTTCCGGTTGGAATATAATTCCGGGATACACGGGACAGGTTTCATTCGGCGATGCCGCCTTCTTCGGCACAGGGGCTTATACCGCAGGACTCTTTGCTTCAAAGCTGGGGATGTCGGCATGGTGGGGCATGGCGTTCGGCGGATTCGCGGCAATGGCCATTGCATTCCCCTTTGGGTGGATATGCTTCCGTCTCAGGGGAGCATATTTTGCGCTGGCATCTCTTGCGCTTAATGAAGTGTGCAGGCATGTTGCAACCGTATGGGAATCTCTTACAAACGGGATGGTCGGCATTCTGGTAATGCCCACATTTGTTTCCAAGATACCGTATTATTATGTTGCTCTTTCGCTTGCTGTTTTTTCAATTATATTTATTCAGAGCGTTATGAAATCGAGATGGGGGTACTATTTTCTCTCTATTCGGGAAGACCAGGATGCTGCCGAGAGTCTCGGTATAGATACTCATTACTACAAGATGATCTCTCTTAATATTGCCGCTTTTTTGACCGGGATCACCGGATCTCTTTTTATGAACTATATGGGGTTTATTGATCCGGAGGTTGTATTTTCATTGCATGATATATCCATTATGGCGATCCTTGTGGGTATTGTGGGAGGTGTTGGTACTATATACGGACCTGTTGTGGGCGCGTTTGTAATGGTTGCTGTGCATGAATTTTTCAGGACAGGGTTCCTCGGTTTTTTCAAAACTCTTGCATCTGTTACAGGATCGGATTTTGTTAATACTGTTGCTAAATATGTATCTCAGGCTCATGTGCTTGGATTCGGAATACTTGTAGTATTGGTAATTCTTTATCTCCCCAATGGAATTGTGGGCGATTGGGATAAAATTATCGGTATTTTTACCCGATTTAAAAGAAAGGGAGAGAGCAGTTGATTCTTTTTAAAATTGAAAATCTTGTAAAATACTTCGGCGGTCTGGCTGCTGTTAACGGAGTAAGTTTCAGCGTTAATCGGGGCGAGATTTTCGGGTTGATCGGACCTAATGGTTCCGGAAAGACAACTATTTTCAACCTGATAAGCAATTTCCATAAACCTTCCGGCGGTAAGATTATATTCAAAGATAAGGATATAACTAATTTAAAGACCAACAAAATTTGCAGACTGGGTATCGGCAGAACATTTCAGGTCGTAAAACCTCTGGGAAGATTAACTGTCCTTGACAATGTTATAGCTTCTGCTTTTTTGAGAGTACATAACAAAACGGAAGCGACAAAAGTTGCGCTTGAAACTTTGGAATTCTGTAATCTGATCCACCGGAAAGACGATCTTGCTAAAAGCCTTCCCATCGGCGAAAGGAAAAGGCTTGAAATTACAAGGTCAATGGCAACAAATCCCGATCTTCTTTTGCTCGATGAAACTGCTGCCGGCCTGAATCCCGGCGAACTGGACGAAGCAATTGAACTTATAAAAAAGATCCGGGATAGAGGAGTTACAATAATTATTGTAGAACATATAATGAAAGTCATTATGACAATATCCGACAGAATCCATGCAATAAATTTCGGGCAGACAATAGCAGAAGGTACTCCTGAAGAAGTTGCCAATGATCCCGCTGTAATTGAAGCTTATCTGGGAGAAGAATATGCTCACGGTAAATAATATAGATGTTTTTTACGGCGATCTTCAGGTTTTGTGGGATGTGTCCTTTGAAGTAAAGGATGGAGAGATACTTGTTCTGATCGGCGCAAACGGAGCAGGCAAATCTACCACTATTAAAACGATCTCGTCTCTGCTTACTCCTGCAAAGGGAACCATTGAATTTAACGGAAAACGGCTGGATCACCATCCTCCTCATGAAATAATTCAGCAGGGAATTGTGCATGTGCCGGAAGGGAGACGGCTCTTCCCTGAAATGAGCGTGGAAGAGAACCTTATAATGGGTTCCCTTTACGGTGAAGCAAAGGAAAAGCGAAAGAAGACCCTTGAATATGTTTACGAACTGTTTCCCAGACTAAAAGAGAGAAGAGACCAGATGGCAGGTACCATGTCCGGAGGAGAGCAGCAGATGGCGGCCATTGGCAGAGGTCTCATGTCTCTGCCGAAAATCATGATGTTTGACGAACCTTCTCTCGGGTTGGCTCCCATTCTTGTTGAGGATATCTTCAGAATGATAAATACCATTAATAGCGAAGGCGTAACAGTACTCCTTGTTGAACAGAATGTTACGCAAACGCTGGCCATGTGCAATCGGGCATATGTTCTGGAAAACGGACGCATTACCATGGAAGGAACCGGCGAGGAATTAATGAATAACGAAAAAGTAAGGGAAGCTTTCCTCGGTATTTAAAAGATACGGTTTTATTTTTCTGTGAGTTCGCTTATTGCGTCAGTGATCTTGCTCATATCTGATACGGGTTTGTATAATATCGAATTCCTGTCCATCCCAAGAGCTATAAGTTCGTCCGGCAGTCTGTAATTAAGAGAGCCCGTATGGACAAAATATCTGATTTCCGGCTTTATAATATATGCTTTTCGTATGAAATCGTTACCGATCATGTCGGGCAGCCTCATATCAACAATTGCAACATCAAAATTTTCGGAGGCGATCATTTCCAAACCCTCTTCGCCGGTCCCTGCAATGGAAACCGAAAAACCGCTGTCCTCAAGGTAATCTTTCAGCATTTCGGCAACCATATTTTCATCATCAATTATAATTACTTTTACATTCTTTTGATCCATAAAAATCTCCCACAGGATTTTTTTTCAGCAACAGGCATATCTCGTTTCTAATAATTTTTTAATTAATTGATAATAGAAAGGGTATTCCTGTAATTAGCTCTTGCACTCTATATACACAGATAATCTAATAAATAAATAATAATAAATCAATAATAAAATTTCGAAAATATCTTCATGCTTTTTCATTTTAAATGAAACTCTCTTGAATTAATATATTTTTCCTTAAAGTTACTAAATATTTCCTCCTGATCTCAGAAAAAATATTGACTGTGAGATTTCGAGCAGTATATAGTTATAGGAGTGATGAATGAAAGTATTGAAGAATTAAGAAAGCTGATTTCACAATCGGATAAGATAACAATTCTTACCGGCGCCGGGATTTCTACCGAATCCGGGATTTCCGACTTCAGGAGTCCCGGCGGTATCTGGTCGCAATACAGAACAGTAACAATTCAGGAATTTTTAAGCAGCGCTGAGAAAAGGAAGTATTACTGGAAATACAAAGCGGACACTATCCCGTCCATGCTGAATGCTAAGCCCAATGCAGCGCACATGGCAATCGGCAGACTTGAGAGAAAAAATAAACTGTTAATGCTTCTTACTCAGAATATTGACGGCTTACACGAAGAGGGCGGAGTAAGCGGGGAAAAGATAGTTGATCTCCATGGCACAAACAGAGAAGCGATCTGTTTATCATGCAAGAGAATTATTGCCATTGAGGAAGTTCTTAAAAGGATCGGCAATGGCGAGGAGGACCCAAGATGCACCGATTGCGGCGGTCTCTTAAAACCGAATACCGTGTCTTTCGGACAGAATCTGAATCCGATCCATCTTGAAATTGCTCACAGAGTTTCCAAGGAATGTGACCTTTTTATGGCTCTGGGGACATCTCTTCATGTACAGCCGGCATGTTCCTTTGTGGAAGTCGCATACAGTTCAGGCAAAACCGTGGTAATAATTAACAGAGACCCTACTCCGTATGATTCTCTTGCAAGAATATGCATATCCTCTTCTCTCGCTGAGATCCTGCCGGCTGTTATATAGCTGCTGCATAAAATTGATAAAGATTTCCTTTATGTTGCCTTTTTTTCAATGGCTTCGATTGCCGACCTGATTATATTTAAAAAACTTACATTGCCGTATGTAATAAATTTTACAAATTTGTCTTCAGTGCAGGGCAATATTTTCATTATTTCCTTTGCGGTTTTCCCTTTTTTATATTGATGGGAGACCTCGCCGTAAATGTTTTCAAGATAATCCAGTTTTTTTCTGATAGAATCTTTGCCTCTGTGAATTTGCGGGTTATGAGCGCACAGGAGCATATCAAAGTCGAGCTGGAGCATTTTTTTCAATGATTTGATCGTGTGGTCTATTTTTTCGTCGGAACGGAAATACTTAATTCGATTTCCAAGGTAGAGGTCGCCTGATAAGAGCCACCCCTTGTTCTTTTCATAAAAAACAGTGTGATCTTTGCTGTGCCCCGGCGTGTGTATAGCTTCAAACCGATAGGGGCCGAATTCAATTATATCTTTCAGCGGTTTAATATCTGCCTTTTGGGCCTTCCCCCAGAAAATATGCTGATAGGGCATGATTTTAAACCCCTGCTTTAATTTTTCAGCAGCAATAGTATTGGCGTAAAGCGGGATCCCCCTTTTTTTTATAAGAAGGGCCGCATTTCCGCTGTGGTCTTCGTGGTGATGAGTTAAGAGCCCAAGATCTATTTTTTTATCTTCGGTAATTCTGTCAAAATACCTGCTCATATTGCTTGGGCCCGTATCGATAATAACCCCCTTAATAATATAGAAATACGCGCACATCTTTGGCTGTCCGACAATGCCTTTGCCCAGGCGAAATGCCTTTATCTCCCCATAGTTATATTCACTGCAAATATCCATTTCTCTTACTTGTTAAAATAATTTTCGGCAGAGGGGTAAAAGGGAATACATTATAACATCAGGCCCAGGTTATTTTCAATTCCGGATCGAATTTTCTCACCAGAAATTCGTTATGGGGAATAACTCTTACGGTAAATCCGAATTGCCCCGATTTTAAGCATAACATCTGTCCTTTGTATCTGTAGTCTCCGTTTCCATGGTCATCAATCATTTCCATGGCCAGGGCAACGCCTCCTTCAATATCGCCCGATTGATTTAAAGTGCCGAAGTACAATTCAACCTGCACATCTTGGGGCTTTAGCTCTCCCAGAGCAATTTCTGTAAAGACAGTTACTCTGGACCCTACGGTAATGTCCTTCTCATTTTCAAATAATAGATCTTTAACTTTTACGCCGTGCCATTTTGAAGAGACATTATCTTTCCATTTTGCGAATTCTCTTGTCACTGAATGGCTGTTGGATGAAAAAGTCCTGTAATTTTTGTGTGCTTTTAAATAATAGTTTTCCGTATAATCTTTTACCATCCTGTTGGTATTGAAAACAGGATTAAGAGTTTTCATCGATTCTTTGATCTTTTTGAGCCATCCCTTGGGCAGTCCGTCAAGGCCTCTTTCGTAAAAAAGCGTTCTCACTTCCTGCTCAAGAATATTATATAGAGAAAGGCTCTCCACTTCATCCTGATAATTTTGGTCATCATACTCTTCGCCTTTGCCTATAACCCAGCCCACATCGGGATTGTAAGCCTCGTCCCACCATCCGTCCAGAACGCTTATGTTCAGACCGCCGTTTGGAACTACCTTCATTCCGCTTGTCCCGGAAGCTTCTTTGGGCC
Organism: Spirochaetota bacterium; assembly: GCA_024276015.1. Lineage (GTDB taxonomy): Bacteria > Spirochaetota > UBA4802 > UBA4802 > UBA5550 > JAJRXZ01. The sequence continues at coordinate 95,925 of JAJRXZ010000020.1, forward strand.
TGATGGGATTATTGAGCCATATATCAACTCCCTGAACAAAATATCTGGCAATATTAATATCATAATCCTCAATAAAAACTATACTATTCCTGAATCTCTCGTCATAGGTGAGGTGAATTATCTGTCTTATAAGTTCTTTACCCATAGTATCTCTGGGATGCGCCTTGCCGGCAAAGACGATCTGAATAGGCATGTCCTTATTGTGAAGCAGGGCATCAAGTCTCTCAATATCTTTCAATATGAGTGTCCCTCTTTTATAAGTTGCAAATCTTCTTGCAAACCCGATGGTGAGCGCTTCGGGGTTAAGAACACTCATGGCTTTCTCCGCTTCGGAATATGGGACACCTCTGGAGCGAAGCTGTTCTCTCAGCCTGTTTCTGCAGAATCCTACAAGCCTTTCTCTCAACCGTTCCCTGCACCTCCATAATTCGGAATCGGGAATGCGGTCGATATTCTTCCATATTTGGTCGTTTGCAGGATTATCAATCCATCTTGGCCCCAGGTACCGGTTCAGCAGTCTCATCATTTCATCGGAAGTCCAGGAAAGAGTCTGGATGCCGTTTGTTACATGGCCGATGGGAATTTCATGGAGAGGCAGCGAGGGCCAAATCCTCTTCCACATATTCCGAGATACCTGGCCGTGCAGCTTTGACACACCGTTTTTATAAGCTGCAAGTTTAATGGCAAGAACCGTCATGCAGAAGGTCTCTTCTTTGTCTTCGGGGTTTTCCCGTCCGAGACTCAAAAAATAATCGGCATCAATGCCGAGGTAATTGTAATAATTGGAGAAATAACGGTTGATCAGTTCAGGTGAAAAGCGGTCATTGCCGGCTGGAACCGGTGTATGGGTTGTAAAGACATTTGTTGATGCAACAAATTCCATGGCTTCCCTGAAATTGAGATTGTTTTCTTCAATTGCCATTCGGATCCTTTCAACAGCTAAAAAAGCAGCATGGCCTTCGTTCATATGGTAAACCGTGACATTTTTGTTCAGCGCCTTTAAAACGCGTACTCCTCCGATTCCGAGAAGAATTTCCTGCTTGATCCTCATTTCATTGTCTCCGCCGTAAAGCTGATCCGTTATTGATCTGTCATCATGATTATTCTCATCAATGTTGGTGTCCATCAGATAGAGAAAGACTCTGCCGATCTTTATTTCCCATATGCGCGCATAAACTTCTCTCCCGGGATATTCCACGCTGATCAATACAGGTTTTCCATACTCGTCCAGTATCGGAGATACCGGGATGTTATAAAAATCCGTCTGAGGAAGGTTTTCCTGCTGCCACCCGTCGAGATTGAGGTACTGCCTGAAATAACCGAATCTGTAGAGGAGTCCCACTCCGTACATGGGCAGACCCAGCTCGCTTGACGATTTCAAGTGGTCTCCTGCAAGAACTCCCAGACCTCCGGAGAAAATAGGAAGACACTCGTGAATACCGAATTCCGCAGAAAAGTATGCAATTCCCGTATCGGGTTCGCCGCTTATATCTGAAAACCACGATTTTAATGAAATATGCCAGTCAAGTTCCTTTTCGACACGTTCCATGTGAGCAAGAAAACTTTCAGATTGGGCCGCTTCGTCAAGCGTTCTCTGCGATACAGACCCCAGAAGCATGATGGGGTTATGGTGAACCTCGGTCCAGAGTTCAACATCAAGTCTCCTGAACAATTCAATTGCTTCAAAATTCCACACCCACCACATGTTATTTGCAATTTTTAACAGAGGTTTTAATTTTTCCGGTAAATAAGGTACAACGGTAAATTTTTTTACATTCGGCATATATATTTCTCCGCGTTATGATGTTAACAATGTAATGTCTCTTTATACTCTTTTTATTGCTGCTAAAATTATAAACAGGTACAACTCCTTTATTATTAATTATAATTACAAAAAATATGCTGAAAAGGCAAGACTTTTTAATGTCTGAAATAAATAAACAGAGATATTTAAGAAATATTTAAGAGGATTCCGGCAGGTAAACGAAAAAGAAGGTGCCTTCTCCCGGATTGGAAGCAACATCAATGTACCCTGAATGTCTTTTGATGATGGCATAGCTGATGGCAAGCCCCATACCGCTTCGCAATTCCTTTGTGGAATAGTAGGGGTCGAAAATATCGGAGATCGTATCCGCGTCAATTCCGATCCCGTTGTCTTCTATCGTGATTTTAATATAATTACCCTTCTGGAGAGTTATCTCATGATGAGATTCTTCTTCTTCAATTGTTACTCTCTCAGCGGTTATTGATATTGTACCTTTTCTGCGGGCATCTTTTATTGCGTCAATAGAATTTAGAAAGATATATTCGAATACGTGACTGATCTGAAATTCGTCAATCTCAATATCATTGAGATTGTCAGGTATTGATATTTCCACTTTCCCGTCGAAGTTTTGTAAAACGGTTTCGGCAGTTTCCTCAACTATCTTTTTAACTGATGAAAGTTTTTTTACAGGTTTTCCTCCTTTAGAGAAGGAACTCAACTGGCGTGTTAGATCCTTTACTCTCATTGAAGCATCCTCGGCTTCGTTAAGCACCTCAATGAGCGCTTTATTATCCGGATCGGCTTCCATTTTTGCAATGTTTATATTTCCGATTATGGCAGTGAGGGCATTATTGAAATCGTGAGCTATGCCGCCTGAAAAAATGCCGATTGCTTCAAGTTTTCTTGCCCGGAATAATTCCTCTTCCAGTTTTCTTCGGGCTGTCAGATCCCTGATAATAAAATGAAAACCTGCGGGCATCCCGTTTTTATCTTTTAACAGAGATACCGAGCTTTCTATCTGGATCTTTTTATCGTCTTTTTTGATCCCGGTCCATTCATTTGTGCGTATCTGTTTTTCGGTTTTTTCAATATTCTGAAAAACATCGGATAACGTGCAATTTTCAGATTCTTCAATAAGCATTTTGCAGGACTGTCCTATTAGTTCATCTCTTTTAAAACCGGTGATCCTGCACAAAGATCTATTTGCAAATTTTATGATCCCTTCCGTGTCTGTTTCAAAATATCCGTCGTCAAGGTTATTTAGAACGGAATAACATTTTTCAAGACTGTACTGCAGATCAAGGTCGCGTATTTTTCTTCTGTTGATATCTCTTGCAATACCCTGAGTTCCTGCAAATTTTTTCTTGTCAGAGGAATCCTGTAAATAAATGCCTTCGGCACTGATCGTAAAGAGCTGTGATGCGGATACGGAACACTGTTCAATTTCAAAAGGTATGTCCTCTTTATTCCGGGTTATGATCCTGATGTTGAAAAAGGTCGTTTTTCTGCGGCCTGTTCTTCTTTCATTGACTCTGTATAGAGCTCTGTCTCGGTCGTCGGGATGAATAATTTCCATTATATTTTTGCCGATCAATTCTTTTGGAGAATATCCGTAATTGGTTATTCTGTCGCTTATAAATGTTATACAGCCGTCTGTATCAAGTCTGTAAACAACATCGGGTATAATGCTGATTATTGACTGGAGGTTTTTTTCAGAGAAACTCAACTCATCTTGAGCGGTATTTTCGGGAGTACTGTCTCTGAAGAGTATATATATCAGATCTTTATCACTGTTAATTATAAAGTTATGAGATATCCATTTTTTATTTTTACCGAGAGTTTTTAGATGATATTGGAAATTTTTCAATGAACCGTCGGAATTTACTCTCTCGAAGATCCTTTTATAATCAGCGTAAATATTATGTAAGTTTTTACCGGTCAAAGAAGTCGGTTTATCCGAAGTATATTTAATATCCCAGATCTCACAGGCGCTTCTGTTAATATCCTTGATCTCGCCGCGGGAACTGCATATACATAAACCGATATCCGACTCGTCCAGTAGCTTCATATAATCAAATGACATTTAATTTAACCTGTAAATATTTGAACAATAAATTATATATCAATATAAATAATTTCGGTTAATTTTATGAAAATCACTCATATAAAAATAGTAATATCCTTCTTTTTTAATGAATGCATCAAAAAGTTCGCTGTTAAAAAATTTTGAAATATATCAGTACGATCTCTCTTCCGTAAAAAAGAGCAACAAAAAGGCCCGCAGCTAAAAAAGGCCCGAAGGGAATTTTAGCTTTTAGCGTCTTCCCTGTTCCGAGTGCATAAATGATTCCGCTTATTGTTCCGGTGATCAGAGCTGTTTCAAGAGCAACAATTGAATATTGGAGTCCCAGCAGTAATCCGATTGCAGAAGCAAATTTAACGTCTCCTCCTCCAAAGGAACCTGGGAAAATAAAGAGAACGGTTGTAAAGAATAAAAACATAAGTACAAAACCGTAAAGATTATCTTTAAAAGAATAATTCATTATTATCGGATAAATTGAGAAGATAACAAAAAGTATCAGCAGGGAATCGGGAATCGTAAAGGTTTTCAGATCAATAATTGCAATTGTGATCACAACAGAGAGCAGTAAAAAAATATTGAACGAATAGAGATCAATGCCGTACTTCAGCGTTAACAGGATCAGCAGTAAGCCGAAAACAGTTTCATAAAAGGGATAACTAACAGGTATATTAGACCTGCAATGTTTACACTTTCCCCTTAAAATAATGAAACCTATTATGGGAATCAAAAAGAATTTATTTATTTTTTCATTGCAGGAGGGACATCTCGATGAAGACATTAAAGCGTGAAAGGGATCTTTATCAATTAACCCGGCAGCAAACCTGAGGGCAAGAGTGTAAAAGAAACTGCCCCACAATGCGCCAAAGAGAAATATAGATGAATATAACAGAATTTTCATATAGAATCAGATGGATATGTAATAATTGATCCCAAACATAATATAGTCGCTGTTAACATTGAAAGATCTTTCATCTGCGGTATCTTCGCTTTTGATCATAGGGGATGATCCCATCTGGTGGATCCATTCTCCTGTTAAAGTGTACCTGTTTGTCAAAGGGAATTCAATTCCAAAAATAATATGAAATCCGGCAAACATTCCGCTGTATCTGTTTACACTGTCGTCCGGGGAGACAATACCGGCTCCGGGATTTGTCTGAGAAATTTTTAAATATGTAAAATGGAGGTTCATCCCTCCGCCGATATATGAGATTGTTCTCTTTTTAAGAGGAACAAGCAGGCATATTGATCCGGGGAAGCCGGCCTGATAGGAATCTATTTTGATTTTATTCTTTGTTCCCGAGATTTTGATATTGCCTTGGGCTTTATAAAAATATGCCCTTGTGTAATAGCCGCCGATTCTGAAGAGGAGATAATTAAAGTTATACCTGAAGTTGACGCCGAGAACCGGAGAATATGGAACATTGATCTGGTTCAGTTCCGTTCCGGAATTTGCCGTTTTGTATGCTTCCATATTTTCGTTATATTTGTTTATTTCGCTCTCAAGGTTGTTGGGATCGTGGGTGATCCCAATATTAATTCCGACTCCCACATCTCCGATCGCCATTAAAGGGAGTACTTTTAATATGAATAATAGCGCCGTAATTATTGATATTGTTAAATGTTTGTACATAGAACTCTATTTTTTGAAGTTTATTTTACCGGAAGTACATTAATACGCCGGCGTTCCACCTGAATCCTGAAAAATCATTTCTGGCATAGTCGGAATTGCTCTTTTTAACTTCCGATGCTCCTTTGTAATAATTAATAGATGTCATCAGCGAAAGATTGTTATCTATAAAATGTTCGCCGCATAAGATAATAACTACAGGTACGGCCCAGTTGTTAAATTTTGCGCTGCTGTTAAGAGTTGACGATTTAAAACTGTTTTTATAGGTGCCCCTTGCATATGCAATCCCTCCGGTTAACGATATTCTCACATCCTTCCAGAATGGGATCGACAGTCCCACTGTAACCGGAATGTCGTAAACAAACATTGAATATTTTACTTCAACGGTATCTCCTGTCAGATCAAGAGTTTTTCCTTCGCCGCCGTAAATATCTTTGGTAAAATTTAATCCTAATTTTATCAGATAGTAGTCCCGGAATATTCCTCTGAATTCGATCCCTCCCGTAGCTCCGATCAATCTGTCGATTTTTTCCGTATCGCTGCTGTCGGAAGTTCTATTAATATCCTCGATACCGTTTTCGGCGCCCAAGGAATTTCTCTGAACATAGGACTGCAGATTGCCGCCCATTGACGGCATAAAGCCGAAGTATATTCCTGTTGAATATTCAATTCCGGCAAGGATATACGAGGGAGCGGTAAGAAATATTACAATAAGCAGGATTATTAATCTGTTTCTCATTAACAAAACTCTATAAAATATAGTATGAAAATCCGAAATGTATTCTGTGCCCTGTAAAATCGATGCTGAAATCTTTATATGAATTGCCGGTGCTGATGTTTACAACAGGTTCGGTTTTTGCGGATATGTATTCCCACTCTGCATAAACTTTTGTATTAATACCCACTCTAAGCTGTATTCCGGTTAGTATTCCAAGCCCGAATACGTTTTTATTAATGTTTTCTTCTCGGTCTGTTGTTTTGATTTTCCCGCTTCCCACAATATAGACGTCTCCGAATCCGATATAAAATTTGCCTCTTTCTCTTATCTTAAAATTCAGACCCGCATAGGTCGGAATTGAAGTGTACTCTATTTTTAATTCCTGGAGCTTCCCGGCGCTGCTGTTCAATACTTTGCCCTTTGCGATCATTATTGATCTGTCGGCTCCGGCTCTGAAAAAAAAGGGGGTGCTGTCAATTTTGATCGAGATACCTGCTATTGCGCTGTGCTGGCCGATATAATCTATATTATTCATAGCCCCCAGATTCCCCACATCGTACTGCAATCCGCTGTGTATGCCGAAACCTATAAAGTCGCGCGCTTTAATGGGCTGCGCAATAATTATTGAAAATAGGAATATTATGAAAAAATTTTTTACCATGTAAAGATATTTGCAGCAGCTTTTATACATATCTGTTATTAAACATTGTGCGATATTATTAAGTCAAGAATAATATTGAAATACATTTTGTAAATTAGTTCTTTACAATGAATAGAACCGCTTTATAGTATATTTATCATAACCCTTATTCCGAAGTGTAATATATTATGCTGAAAACTGAAAAAATATTAATTAAGGCAATTGCCATGCTCTTTATCGCTGTAATGGGATGTTCAGGTTTTAATAATATTAAATCCGATCATATTGTTAGGGAATTGTCGGCTCTCACGAAGTATATAAGAAGAAACAAAAATAATATTGGACTGCTGAAGAACAGAAAGATAGGAGAGACCGGATATTTTTATATAATTAATGCGGAAGGGCAGGTCATATATCACCCCGAGTCTATGCTGATAGGCTCCAATTTTAAAAGATACGACTTTATTAAAAATATCCTGGAACGCCGAGAGGGATGTTATTATTACAATTTCGGCACCATGCATCAGCTTATTTATTTTGTCAGAATAAATGAAAATGATATACTCTGCCTGACGATCAGAGAAAATGAGGTGGATGATTCAGCAAAATATTGCAGGCCGGCACGAGGCAATTAACGCTTTTATATATATTTGATTTTTGAGTTATTATGCTTTGATAAAAAGAAGAGACTTAAAGCGGTTATTACATAGGAATGATCGATTTTACCGGACTCGATCATTCTGAGAATTTCATCAATATCAAATAATTCGATTTCAATGTCTTCGATATTATCGAGGTTCTGCCCTTCAATTTTTCGACAATTTTCTGCAAAATAGAAATATATATAGTTGTTCATAATAGCCGGGTTTGCCGACAATTTTTTCAGGAAATGTATCCTTTCGGGTTTGTAACCGGTTTCTTCCATTAGCTCTCTCAGAGCGGTCTTCTCAGGTTCTTCGTCTTTTTCAATTACTCCGCCCGGAGTTTCGATCGTGATCTCATCTGTTCCGAGCCGGTGCTGCTTTACCATTATAAATTTTTTATCTTCAGTTAAAGGGATTACATTGATCCAGTTGTTTGTTTCTACCATGGAAAAATCGTAAGTTACATCCAATTGGGGATGATAGTACTCTGCGGTTTTTAATTTAAAGAGGCCTTTTTCATTGATCTCAAGGCTTCTCTTTTGTATCCACTTTTTCATTTGGTTAAAACCTCTCGGGATAACGAAAATAAAAGACGACGATAATAACCGTCGTCTTTTATTTTCGTTTATTTTTCAGTCGATCTATTTTTTACCGATCCATTTCATCATATTTCTCAGTTCTTTGCCCACATCTTCCAGCATGTGGTCAGCAGTATTCCTTCTCTTAGCGTTCATTACTGGTCCGCCTGCCTTATTTTCCAGAATAAATTCCTTTGCGAATTTTCCATCCTGTATGTCTTTAAGAATTTCTTTCATGGTCTTTTTTGTCTCTTCGGTTATTATTTTAGGCCCGGTTATATAATCGCCGTATTCTGCCGTATTGGATATGGAATCCCGCATCGTTTTAAATCCGCCTTCGTATATGAGGTCAACGATCAGCTTCATTTCATGAATACATTCAAAGTATGCATTCATCGGATCGTATCCCGCTTCTACAAGCGTTTCAAATCCGGCCTGCATTAATGCCGTTACTCCTCCGCATAGTACCGCCTGTTCACCGAAGAGATCCGTTTCCGTTTCTTCTCTGAATGTCGTTTCCAGAATCCCCGATCTTGCTCCGCCGATCCCGGCTGCCCATGCAAGTGCTATTTCTTTAGTGTTTCCCGACGGATCGCTGTAAACGGCTATAAGCGTTGGAACGCCGTTCCCTTCTGTATATGTCCTTCTTACCATATGGCCGGGGCCCTTGGGAGCTGCCATAAATACGTTTATATCGTCGCCGGGAACGATCTGTGAAAAGTGAATATTAAATCCGTGGCCGAATCCCAGATAGGCGCCGCTTTTTAAATACGGTGCAATACTCTTCTTATAGGTATTGGCTTGGTTCTCGTCAGGGATTAGTATCATGACAATATGGGCATCTTTGACAGCTTCTTCGGTAACGGCAACTTTGAGACCGTCTTTTTCCGCCCTTTGCCAGGATCTGCTTCCTTCATAGAGACCAACCGTAACATCGGCTCCGCTTTCCTTCAGGTTAAGCGCATGTGCATGCCCCTGACTTCCGTAACCGACAACGGTTATCTTCATGTCTTTCAATATTGAAAAATTACAATCTTTTTCATAATAGATCTTTGCCATTTTTTTATCCTTAATATTAAAATTTTTCTACAGCTTCTGGAGAGAAATTCTGCCTGTTCTCAGGAGTTCTTTTATCCCATAGGGCCTTAACAATTCGATAAAGTTCTCAATTTTTCCGGGAACGCCTTTTACGCCTATGGTCATGGTTTTGTGTGAAATATCGGCGATCTCCGCGTTGAAGATCTCAACGAGCTGATATATCTCAGGCCTTTTACTCGATGGAGCCGTAACCTTTATCAGCGCCAGCTCTCGTTCTATGGTCTCCAGTTCGGAATGATCCGTTACCTTTATTACATCAATAAGTTTGTTGAGCTGTTTTTTTACCTGTTCGATCACCCGGTTGTCGCCTCTGGCAACAATTGTCATAACAGATACATTCTCCTGTTCAGTAGTGCTTACGGTTAAGGAATCGATATTATAACCTCTTGCGGAAAAGAGACCCGCCACTCTTGCAAGCACGCCGAATTTATTCTCAACTTTTACAGAAATTACATGCTGGCTCATGCTAACTCCCTCATTATAGTATCTTTAATCGATTTCCCTGCCGGCACCATCGGATAGACATTCTCCTCTTTTGCAACATGAAAGTCAAGGAGTATGGGCCTGTCTTTTACGCTTAGCGCCTTTTCAAGAGCAGGAACTACTTCGTCATGCTCCTTTATGGTAATACCTATTGCGCCGTAGGCCTCTGCCACGCCGGCAAAATCGGGCGCAAAGTTGATGCAGGTATGCGAATATCTTTTGTCATAAAAAAGCTGCTGCCACTGCCTTACCATGCCGAGAAAACCGTTATTCAATATTGCTATAATTATGGGAAGCCGGTGCTGAACCGCAACAATTAACTCCTGCAGATTCATCTGTATGGAACCGTCGCCGGCAATGTCGATGACTTTCTTTTTCGGTTTTGCCAGCTGGGCGCCGATTGCGGCAGGAAAGCCGTAGCCCATTGTTCCCAGCCCCCCGGAGGAGATAAAAGTTCTCGGTTTTGTATATTTATAGAACTGGGCAGCCCACATCTGGTTCTGTCCCACTTCGGTACAGATTATGGCATCGCCCTTTGTGAGCCTGTATATCTCTTCAACTACGTACTGCGGCTTTATTCTGCCTTTTGTATTTTCGTAAGTCAGGGGATGGGATTTTTTTAAATCGTTAATCTTTTTAACCCACTGATCAATATGGGGCGCCTTTATGATCTTATTTATCTCTTTAAGGATGTTTTTGCAATCGCCTACAATGGGAACGTCTACCAGTACATTTTTGCTTACCGATGCGGGATCGATGTCGATATGAATAACTTTGGCATCAGGTATAAATGCGGATATTTTCCCTGTTACTCTGTCGTCGAATCTGGCTCCGACAGCTATTAGCAGGTCGGATTCGAATACTGCCTGATTTGCATAGTAAGTGCCGTGCATTCCCAGCATTTCAAGCGACAGAGGATCCGTTTCAGGATATATCCCCAATCCCAAAAGGGTTGTTGTTATGGGTATGCCTGTTTTTTTTACGAACTTCCTCAGCTCTTCGTGAGCACCGGATATTACAACTCCTCCGCCTGCATAAACAACAGGTTTCTTCGCAGACTCAATCAGTCTGCATGCTCTCCGGATCTGTACCGGGTGCCCCTGATAAACCGGTTTGTATCCTCTTATATGGATCTCTTCAGGATACTCAAATTTATATTGTGAGTTCGATATATCAACAGGAACGTCGATAACAACCGGTCCGGGCCTTCCGGTCGATGCAATGTGAAAGGCTTCTTTGATAATTCTTGCCAGGTCTTTTATATCCTGGACAAGATAATTATGCTTGGTAATGGGTCTGGTTATTCCGGTCACGTCTACTTCCTGAAAAGCGTCATTACCGATCATTTCTCTGGAAACCTGTCCGGTAAATATAACCAACGGAATTGAGTCCATATGTGCAGTGGCAATTCCGGTTACGAGGTTGGTTGCCCCGGGGCCCGATGTTGCGATTACAACGCCTGTTTTCCCGGAAGCCCTTGCGTAACCGTCGGCTGCATGTATTGCTCCCTGCTCGTGGCTGCTTAAAATGAATTTAAAAGGAGCGTTGAATATCTGGTGAAATATAGGGATTACGACTCCGCCGGGGTACCCGAACATTATCTCCACATTTTCCTTTATTAGCGATTTTACAATTATTTCAGCCCCTGAAATTTTCAAAACTGATCTCCTGAAAATTATTTCTTTAAAATTTGATTACCTTACAAAAATTATTTAAAATGTAGAGTATCTCACAGCATTGATATTTGTCAATTTTTTTTCTATACATTATTAAAAGCTTGAACATTAAGATAAAACAAATAGATTTGGCATCAACAGGGTAGGATGCCGGGGGAACACATGACCGTAGAATATGTGTTATATACTTTAAAACAGACAGCGGTGATAAAATGCTTAAAGACCTGGTTGATGAAATATTTAAAATGATCGTTTCTCAAAATTATTTAGACTCAATTGACGCAATCCCTCACTCCGATTCCTTCTATAAAAAAGTCGAATCAAATCTGGGCATAGACCAGAAATCTTATAACAAAGTGATGTCGATACTAAAGGAGTCCCATAAAATATTGACTATTGAAATTTCCAAAGCTGACGAAGAACATGACCTTGAAAGAATCGAAGGTTATGTTGACGCCGATATATCGACAGTAAAGAGATTGAAAGAGCACTTCCAGAGAGTATTGGTGGATATGTATGAAGAGGAGTATAACCAGAGGCTGCCGGTTCATCAGGTTATCAGAGAACTATTCCCGAAGATGAACAGGATAAGCAAAACTCCGCTGGGATATATTGCAAACAAAGCCATTATGCTCGATGAATTTGAGAAACTCATCGAAAAAGAATATACCGAATACAATGAAGACTGGAAGGCCAAAAAATTGGAAGAACTGCTTCTCAGGCACGAGAGTACTTTTGTTGTGGGAAAAAGCAAACTGGAGGCTCCGAGCAATAAGAAACCGGAGATGAAGAAAGAATATGAGAGAGCGGTTGATTCAAAGAAGTATAATGACTTTTCAAAGTATTCTCTGAACAAAGTTCTGCAGATCTACGGTGTTGAATTTTTTTTCCGAATTAATTTAAGAAAGTATAATTTTGATTACATTACGGAATTGATCGAGAGAAGGAAAATTGACAGGAAGTCGGATCTGAAGTTGTTAAAAGAGATGATCCATAAAATGAAGAATAATTACAAAAGGGACCCAAAGTTGACCAACTATGAAAAGCAGATAAGAAAACTTGACCGCACTGTATCCAGATTTATTAATCTCAATTAATTCTCATAACTGTCCGTTAAAATATTGACAAAATATAGGGCGGTCATTTATATTATTTTTTATATCATTTATTTATAATAATTAAATCATGAAATTACACAAATACCTTATATGCTCTCTTCTCGTTTTACTGCCGTTTAAACTGAATGCAAGGGAATTTTTAAATACCTATATGCATATCAACTTTGTGTTTATGTACAGCCTTGAACCCTTCGGTGATATGATCGATCACGAATACAACAGCTATTCAATACTTGATACTGAAACTAACAAAGTGGTGAGACCGGACCACTATGACAAAGCTTACGGTATAATACTTGATATCACTCCTCTGCCTTCGATTGTTCTGAGAAATGAGGAGCATGCAGTTAAATTTGGGATCAGAATCGGTTATCGCTTCCACAGCATAGAACAGAGAATGCTTACCGTAAAAGAAGAGTATGGCGGCACTCTGTTGAAATTCGATTCGTGGATGGCGGGCTTTGTAGTTTATTATGCGCCTTCTATTGAACCGGCAATACTCACTTCGGGCGAATACAGCGCAAAAGGGGGCTTTACCTTTTTTATGCTTTATGGAGGGCTTCGGAAAGGCGAAATAAACGCATATCCTTCAATGAGAGATAATAATGAAACGCCTTCGGGAGAGTATTATACAAAGATCGACGGTTATAAGATCGATATAGGTATTGGAGGCGAAGTATCGATCTGCAATTCTATTAATTTCGGCATTAGCCTATATTACTCCAAAATTATCTTTACCATGGATGAAAAAATTTATCCCACTGTTGGGAAGAGTACTTCAGTTAATGAATTCTGTTTCGAGCTTTCAATGGGAATTCCGATTGACTGATAAACTATCATTGGATAACGGGTGTTATTTGCATTTTTTTGATCCCATTAAATAGTCTTCGAATGATACGTCTTTGTTATAGCAGATACCGTCAATGTAGCTGAGCAGAGGGCTGAATATTCTTTTCTCCAAAAATCCGGGAATTGTTGTAATAAGAGATCCTTTATGGTCGAGAAATACAAGATAAGGTAAAACAGAACCGTTCATCATTGAGAATAGCTGTTCGGGCGATATTCTTTTATTGGATATTCTGATGCTTTTGCCTCTTTTATTAACGTCCAGCCTTATTGGGATAAAGTTTCTGTTTATTTTTCCTATGATTTCGGAATCGGTAAATATCTCTCTGTCCATTTTTTTGCAGTATATGCACCATTCGGAGTAAAAGAATATCATTATCGGTTTTTTTGTCCTTTCGGATTTTTTCCGGCCAGTGTTATACTTTTGCCATCTGATTACCGATTCGGGATAAATGGGGCCGTACTGTGACAGGATCAGGCTTAAGAGAAAAAGAGATGCTCCGGCTGCGATTGATCTTTTAAATTTTTTCATAGATCCTGCTTATCCAAAATATTCGATTGTCTGCTGAGATCACGTTTTGTCCTTACATGAATTATTCCCTTTCATGTATGAATCAAATGAGATCTGTTTTTCGTAACATCTGTTATTTATATATTTCAGAAGAGGCAAAAACAGGTCTTTGTTGATAAAACCGGGGATCTTTGTTATCAGGTCTTCATTATAATCGAGAAAGACAACCGTAGGCAAACCCTGAACACCCATTAGGGAAGTAAATTCTTTTATGTCAAATTTATTGTTTTTATAGCGTATTTCCTGATTTCCTCTATCCGTATAAATTCTTACACTGATATATTTTTCTTTGAGAAATTTTTTTACAGCCTCGTCATGAAGAGTCTCCTTTTCAAATGTTTTGCACCACTTGCACCAGTTGGCGAAGAAATCGATCATAATGGGTTTCTTATACTTTTTTGCAAGCTCAATGGCTTCATTGTATGTGTAGGATTTTTCTTCCGGAGTGAATTTTATATTGGAAATATTAGTTTTTTCGGTCAACTGTTTATCTCTGTCACTTTTACCGCATGCTGCAGCAGTGATTAAAATGGTGCAGATATATATGATGAGACCTGGAGTTTTTAGTATTTTCATTATGAATATTCCAGAATTTTAGTTTTAAAGATGATAATAATATACTTAATATCCTTGCCTCAGTCAAGGGGATCTTGATCTGTTTAAATATTAATCTATCACTTCGTTTATGTTTGACAAATAAGAATATAAAAAATAATAATTGTTACAAATATGAAATAACTGCCGCAAGGAGTCAAATTATAAATATTATTATGTGCAGTAATAATCCGGATATTGAAATTTGTAAAGCAGGAATTTTAATGGCAGCCTATAAAGAGGCAGTGCCGTTTCTTAGAAATTTAGAATTTGAACAGGTTGAGGAAACCCCTTTCCCGGTTTACAAATATAGTTCAATTTTTCTGGTCATATCCGGAATCGGCAAAACGCTTTCGGCAATTGCTGCTTCCTATTTAATAACAAAATATAACAGAAAAGTTCTCTTTAATATAGGTTCTGCAGGGGCAGCGGGTAATGATCCGAAGGTAGGTGATATTTTTCATATTGATCGTTCCATAGAATTTAACGACTATGCAGGCAGTAAAAGAGGGCATAAGGAATTAAAACCGGATGTTCTTGACGGATTTAAGTGCTCTTCACTTTCAACTCATGACAGACCTGTAATTGCAGTTGAGGACAGGATGAAAGTATCGGAATATGCCGAACTGATCGATATGGAGGGCGCTTCCTTTATTAAAGCCTGCAGGGTATTCTCTTCAAAGGCCTATCTGTTTAAGATCGTTACGGATACATGCGACCACAATGAGGGACAGGAAATAGTAAAAAATATTAAATCAACCAGAGAGGCAATGTTTAATTTTTTTATGGAAAAAGTATATTCGGAATTTATAGCAGATAAATGACGGTGACTTTCAATAGATTTGCCTGACCGGTGTGAATTTCAGCGAAGGATCAACTATGGCTTCCTGTCAAATACCTGTTTCGGAATTCTTCATCAGACATAATTGGAAACATGTTCTCAAGCTTTGAAATGTCAAAAAGGCTTGAAACATTGCCAACCAGTTCGCTGATAATAAATTCTATTCCCTTCTTTTCAGAATCTCTTAACATTTTTATAAAGAGCCCCAGGGCAGAAGAATCCATGCTTTTGAGGTCTCTGCAATTTATGCAGATCGCATCGGGTTTTTTTTCAGCATATTGGGCAAAAATTTTTTTTACCGAGTCGGTATTATTGATATTCAGATAACCGCTCAATAATATGATTATTACATTTCCATGAACCTGAGGGACTATATTTAACAAAAATCTGTACCTCCGCGAGAATATTCACTATGCCTATATTGGGACAGTTTATTACGAATATTTTTTATTTTTTGATATCCAGAAAAACCAGAAAAATCTTCAACAGCAATATTTTCAAGATAAATTTTTTGTTTTTTTATTTTTCTTTAAATAAAAAACTTGATGAAAAGAAGGTGCTCTTTTATATTGAATGGACAATTTTCTTCAGAGAACAGCATTTATTATCGGAAGCTCAATGCTGTTTTTTTTGTTTATACCGATCATCATTGAAAATTTCCATATTAAATGAATCGGTATATGATTTGATCAAAATTTTCCCCTTTGTCAAGGGACAAAATCGATGTTTTTGATATATATACCCATTTTTTTCGGAGTTATTTAATGAAACTGACAAAAGAAGATCTTCAATTGATATCCAATACGATCAAAGTTTTATCAATGGATGCTGTGCAGAGAGCAAATTCCGGGCATCCGGGAATGCCCATGGGCTGCTCCGATATTGCTGCAGTTCTGTGGACAAAGATCCTTAATCATAATCCCGACGATCCGGACTGGGTCAACAGAGATAGGTTTATCCTTTCTGCCGGTCACGGTTCAATGCTTTTATATTCGGTTTTGTATTTATCAGGTTATAGTCTTGATATTGAAGATCTGAAAAGTTTTCGTCAGCCGGGAAGCCTCACTCCGGGGCATCCCGAATATAAACATACAAGAGGCGTTGAAACAACAACGGGTCCTCTGGGGCAGGGCTTCGCCAACGGGATAGGAATGGCAATTGCCGGGAAAATTTTTAAAGAGGAATTTTCTCAAAGCAGTGATCTTATAGATCATTATATTTATGCACTGGTAAGTGACGGTGATATCATGGAGGGGATATCTTCCGAAGCAGCTTCAATTGCCGGCCATCTGGGACTTGGTGAAATAATATATATTTACGATTCCAACCGTATATCCATTGAAGGCAGCACAAATTTGACATTTTCAGAGGATGTTGCATTAAGATTCAATTCATGCAACTGGCATGTCCAGCAGATCAACGGCCACGATCATGAAGAAATTGAAGATGCAGTTCTTAAGGGACAGAAAGAAACCGGTAAGCCTTCAATAATAATAGCCAGGACTTCAATTGCAAAGGGCAGTCCCAATAAAGAGAACAGCGCTGAATCTCACGGAGCTCCCCTGGGCGAAGATGAAGTAAAAGCCGTAAAAAGAAATATGGGCTGGGATGAAAACAAAACCTTTTATGTACCTGAACGGGTATATGAAATATTTGATCAAAGAAAAGAGGAGCTTCATAAAATATATAATGAATGGAATGATCTTTTTGAAAAAACAATTTCCGGCGAACTAAAAGATAAATGGAACAGGTATTTTACAAAACCGGATATAAGATCCCTGAGGGGAAAAATTCCGGCTTTTGAAACAGGTTCAAAAATTGCAACAAGAAGCGCAGGCGGTAAAGTGCTGGAAGTTTTATATAAGAAACTGCCTAATCTTATGGGAGGTTCGGCTGACCTTGCGCCCAGTAATAAAACTTTAGTCAAAGGTTACCGCGAATCAGGGAAGAACAGTATAGGAAGAAACATTCATTTCGGGATCAGAGAGCATTCAATGGGAGCGATCCAGAACGGCATTGCATACTATGGGGGGCTGATCCCTTTTTCCGCCACTTTTCTTGTTTTTATGGATTACATGCGGCCCCCCATGAGGATCGCTGCGCTGTCGGGTCTTCATACCGTTTATGTTTTTACTCACGATTCCTTTTTTGTGGGCGAAGACGGGCCCACGCACCAGCCCGTTGAACAGATCGCTTCGGCAAGGGCAATACCGGAGCTTCATGTCATCAGACCCGCGGATGCAGAAGAAACAAAAGAAGCCTGGCTTGCTGCAATTGATCGCAGCAACGGTCCCACAATGCTTGTATTAACAAGGCAAAATCTTCCGGTACTTGAAAGGGGCAAAATATCTTCGCCGGAAGACCTTCATAAAGGGGCTTATATAATATACGATACGGAAAAAAAGCCTGATATAATAATTCTGGCATCGGGATCTGAAGTGCATATTTCCATTGAAGCTGCTAAAGAATTAAAACAGACCGGCATTGATGCAAGAGTTGTTTCTTTCCCTTCATGGGAGCTCTTTGATCTTCAGAGTGAGCAATACAGAGAGAGTGTTGTTCCGCCCCGAATTCCCTGCGCAGTAGTTGAAGCGGGAATAAAAATGGGGTGGGAGAAATATTCCGGCAAGGATGCACTTTTTATAACTCTTGAAAGGTTCGGCGCATCTGCTCCGGGAGAAGAACTTGCAAAAATTTTCGGATTTACAAAGGAAAATATTGCAGAGCGTGTAAAAGAATATTTAAGTAAATTGTAAAAAATAGATTTCCTTTAGAGGATCAAGAAAAGACTTGATATATGAAAAAAACAATAATCCTATCCGCTTTCTTATTATTGACATGCTCAACTGTTACGTCAATTTATATTAAGAAAGATTATAATAAAAATAAAAAGGATATTATTAAGAATATATATGTTATTGCGAAGGAGCCTCCGCATCGTCCCGAACTTGGAGGGCTTCTTGCAAACATTGCTTTTGATCATATCACGCTGAGAAAAAATTATCTGGTGCGGGGATATAAGACGGCAATCGGGGATTGGAAACACAAATGCGGAAAAATGGATGGGATCGTACTTCTTACAATTGAAAAGGTCCTTCCTGATGAAGGGGAAGTGTATCTTGAAATAAAGGGCGAACTCTACAGCTGCAGGAATTACGAGCTTATCTGGAAAGCGGAGGGAAGCGATTTTGTAATGTCGGAGAACTATGAGCTGCAAAGTCTGATCAAAATGTATGAAAAGGACTACGGAAGAGCTGCGAGGGATTATGCCCTTCCTTTTCATTCTCTTTCAAGGGAGATACTGGATACGCTTCCTGAGCCTGAACTTACCGGTAAAGAAATTATAATTAAAGAGAAGATGAGAAAGAGGATAGCAAGATCCTTATGAATTTTTCAGACTCTTCCGAAAGAGTGTTTTTACACAGCAATATTGCGGCAGCGAGAAATTTGTTTTTTTATTTCAGATTTTATTCAGTGTCAAAATCGGCATTATCGGCATCCTGTCGACAAGACTGTTTGAGTCCGAAATGAAGAGCAAGTTCTGCGCCGAACAGGATGTTCAAGTGCCGCAGTGTGCACGGATGCACATGAACTACCGCCAGGCTTTTGAGCTTTTTTGCAGAGGAAACCGGGATAAATCCCATCAGATTGAGCGCGCAATGGTACGCTCGAGCAGCGAAGGAAACGAAGGAAATGATTAAAGATGTATTAGATCTCTTTTTTCATTTTTTCAAACTCTTCTTTTGTGATCTCTCCTTTTGCATACCGCTTCTTCAGTATTTCAAGGGGAGTATCGGTCCCGGAAGAAATGATATCTTTTCTAAGAAATTTTGCTGCAAAAAAAAGAATAACTCCAAGAATAATTACCCAGAATAACCAGCCTGTATAATGTCCTCCAAAATAGTTGTGCATAACAGCAGCCTCCTAAAAAGTAAGTTTTTTAATACCTGAAAAAATTGATAAAACCAGAATCTTATCCCTTTTCTCAACTGTTGTTAATTCTGATGTTGATTCCATAAGCTTCACCTCCCTGAACCGGCGATTTTTTCTTCTTTATCCCTCTGTTCAGGTATGACCCGGTAAATTGGAGAATGGTTCCATTTTTATGGATAAGGCAAAATTGATGAGAGTATCAAAGGTATTTAACTCTGTCTGAATTTTGCAAAAAATAACTACAGTTAAGATTTATTCCACCTTGAATTGCCCCATCATGCCGTTATCTTCATGTTCAAGGATGTGACAGTGATACATAAAAATTCCTTTGTATAAAAATCTGGTTATTACTTTTACCGTTTCTCCCCGGTCTAAAAATATAGTGTCTTTCCATCCTTTTTCATTTTCCGGAACTGCTGATTTGCTTCTCTCAATGACCTGAAAATGTATGCCGTGAGCATGAAAGTTATGAAATACACCGGATGTTCTCATCATTCCCATCATGCCTCCGGTGTTGCTCGAGATAACCCATGTTTCGACATTTTTGTATTTAACATATTCATTGATGTAATTCATATCCATTTTTCTGCCGTTTATATTCACATTGTGTCCCATCCCGGATAGATTGAAGATTCGGGAGCGGGATGACATTTCTTTGGGGATCCGCATTATATTTGTGAGTTTAGCAGGAATTTCCGTTGTGTCTTTAATTTTTTGCCCCACTTTGAATTTCAGCATAAAATAGTTATCGCTTGCAAGGTATAGGTAGTCCTTTTCCTTATAGCCTGAAAAATCGATTATTATCTCGGCCCTTTCGCCCGGAGATAATCTCAGATTGTTCATTTTAACCGGTTTTTCAAGGAATCCTGCATCGCTTGCAATCTGATAAAAAGGCCTATCATTACTCAATCGAAAATT
The DNA here is from genome assembly GCA_024276015.1 of Spirochaetota bacterium. Lineage (GTDB taxonomy): Bacteria > Spirochaetota > UBA4802 > UBA4802 > UBA5550 > JAJRXZ01. Next base: position 116,058 of record JAJRXZ010000020.1, read on the forward strand.
ATATATTTTAGCATTTGAGCCGTTTAGGAGTCTGAATCTGTATTTGGAAGCGGTAACATTAAGAACGGGGCTTACTACTCCGTTTACAAGGATCGTATCTCCTTTCATACCTTCCATAACATCGCGCATTGATCTTAAGTAGATAAGGACGCCGTAAGATGTAAAGCTTTTGTCCTGAACTATCAGAGGGATATCGTTTTTTCCGTAATCTTTCGGAATATTGAGTCTGTCTGAAACTTCGTCATCGAGGATAAAAAGGCCTGCAAGCCCCATATATACCTGTACTGCTGTTGTGCCGATCCCATGCGGATGGTACCATGTTGTTGCCGCGGGCTGGTTGATCCTGAAATAGACATTCCACTCTCCGTCAGGTTGAATAACCTGATGGGGGCCGCCGTCCATTATACCCGGAACAAGCATGCCGTGCCAGTGAACGGTTGTGTATTCCCGGAGAGTGTTCTTTACTTTAATTCTTACAAGCTGTCCCCTCCTTGCCCTGATAGTGGGCCCCAGCAGAGGTCCGTTATATCCGTATGTGGAATTTTTCATATTATTAAAAAATTCAGATTCCCCTTTCTGCACTGTGAGGGAAAAAAGAATATCGCCTTTTTTATTCCGTCTGCCCTTCAGCAGAGGCGGTATGGGAAGAAGTGTTTCCTTTTTTGAGGCGCTCTTTTTGGAATTATCAAAGGCGCTTTGTTTATTTCCTGATATCCCATGTTCACAACTTAATGTAATAAAGACAAAAGCTGTTATTGCAGTTATTCTGTTAATTTTTTTAAGAATCATTGTTGTTCTCCTTTTTTTAAGAAACTGTCTAAAAGGTTTCTTGTCATCTTTTTAATATTAAAACTCCGGCCTTATTCGGTGTTACGATCTCTTTGAGTTTGAATAGAACCCGGTCTCCCTTCAGCGATTAATAAAAAATTCCACAAGGCTTTCAACAAGAGAAGCCATAAAGTTATAATCCAGTGTTTCCATAGTGTCTGATCTCAGGTGATAATGGGGGTTCCTGTAAAAGGAAGTATCAGTAATCATAACCGCCCTGTAGCCGGCATCCCAGAAAGAAGCGTGGTCGCTCAGCCTGACAGAAGGAAGCAGCAGGCCCTTTAAGGGAATATTCAGGTTTATTACAGGCAATTCCTTATTTCTCAAAAATGAAGCATAAACCGATCTTGCAAATTCTCTGGATTTAAGATCACCTACAATTCCGATAAAATTTCCTGTCTTCGGATAGCCAAATAGATTTACCGGAAACGGATATTTCTGACAGCCCTTTTCATTACAGGTAAAACCCACCATTTCGAGACATATCATGCCGTCTATTCGTTCTTTATTCCGTTTTGCCTTTTTTGCATATACTCTGCTTCCCATATAACGGGTACCGTATGCAGGAGGTTCTTCAAGAGCAAATGAAACAAATCTGATCGATATATCGGCTTTATGGCTCCTCTTTAAACTCTTAAGGATCCTGGCTGTTTCAAGCTGAACCGCCACTGAGCTGGCATTGTCATCTGCTCCTGCAGTGCCGGCAACGGAATCGTAATGCGCCCCGAGAATATAATTTTCGGTAGGGGTTTCCGAAAATGACAGTTTGCCTGTAATATTGGCTGCGGTGATCCCCCTGTATTTATAAGGCTCGACTTGTACATTAATACCATGCTTTTTATAAAATGAAACAATATACTGCTCTGTTTTTTTTAATTTGTCAGGATAAAGGATACTCCGTTCGCCAATATCAACAGTAAGCGCTTTTAAATGATTTTTGAGTCGTTCTGCTGTAATTTCTTTATTAATCATTGAGCTGATCTTCTGATATGAAAATGACTCTGAAAAAGATAATAACTGAGAAAGAGAAAATACTGTTATTGCAAATGTCCTTTTCAACAAAATGTAACTGCCTGTTTAGAATTGGCGGAGATATTATTCCCCGTGCAGAACAATAAAGGGTGCACTGAATTATACATTAAATCTGAAAAAAACAATATCGCCGTCTTCAATTATATAATCTTTTCCCATGACATGGAGTTTGCCGGCTTTTTTTACATCTTCTTCGCTTCCATGTTCAACAAGATCGTCAAATTTTATAACTTCAACCCTGATGAAACCTCGTTCTATATCCGAATGAACAGCGCCTCCGGCTTGTGGCGCAGTTGACCCCCTTCTGATGAGCCATTGCCTCACCTCATTATCTCCTCCTGTAAAGAATGAAATTAATCCAAGAGATTTCATTGCAAGTCTTGACAGCACTTCCAGCGCAGGTTCTTTAATTCCGGCATCCTCCATAAATTCTTTCCTCTCTTCGTCGCTGTCAAGAGCTGCAATCTCCGCCTCAAGTTTTGCCGATACCTGCATCACATCGAGCCCCAATGATTTGTACTTTTCTTTAATCTCTTCTACAAGTTCAAAATTGCCGATTTTGTCGTCATCAATATTCAGGGCAATAAGCATTTTCATTCTGGTTACAAAGGGATAGCCGGATATGATCTTTTCTTCTTCCCCGGTGATGTCAAGAGTTCTTAAGTGAAGGTCCTTCTCAAGGTGGTCTCTGAATTTCCGAAGGATTTTTTTCTCGGCTTCGAAGGTCTTGTCGTCTTTTTTTTTGCTTGTACTTGCCTTTTCTATCCTTTCAAATCTCTTTTCAATAAAGATCAGATCATGCAGGATCAGTTCAGAGTTGATCTCTTCAATATCTCTTTTCGGATTGACAGAACCTTTAACATGATACACTGAATCGTTGTTGAATGCCCTCACCACATGACAGAGGGCGTCCATATCTGCGATATCATTAAAGATCTTACCGTCCTTTATCGAATTGCCTTCAATTTTCGGCAGCAGATCAAGGTCAATTTTTGCAGTAACGATCTTTTTAGGCTTATAATAGCGGGCGATTTCAAATAATCTTGCATCTCTGATCTCTGCCTGACCTGAAACAATCTTATTTTGGATCTGTATCTGTTCCCATTGCTGATCTGTTAAAAGCCCAAAAAGACTTTTCTTGCCCGTTTGAGGCATCCCTATAATTCCCAGTTCCATATCTTCTCCGAAATAAAAATTCTGCTATTTAATAACCTTTATTTCTTTCTCGCCTTCACTGTAAACTATTTTCCCTAAATTATTCACTTTGATCTTAACTTTTTGATTTACAATGTATTTATTTTTCAGGAGATCCGTAAGTGTGGTAAACTGAGCTTCTTTTGGGCCTTTATCGCCGGAGATTCTTACAATAGTTACATTATTTATTTCTTTTCTCTTGCCTTCCCTGTCCGGTTTGGCATCTGCACCTTTGCCCATGTTAATAGCAGGCCATTTCGGATTGTTGTCATTTCCTGTTTCTCTTGCTTCCTTATATATTTTATATTTCTTTGCCCTGTATGTTACCTTTGTATCGTAAATCGGAAATTCCCTGTAAACAGGAACCTGCCTTGTTTTAGTAACTTTCCTTGTTGAGTAAACAGGCACATCCCTGCATCTTTTAACTTTTTTTGCAGCCCCTGAACCTGTCGATTTATAGGTTGTTCTGCATTCCTCTTTGGTACCGCTCTGGTATTTTTCGTCAACTGTATACTGCTCGGATCTGGTTCCCACCTGCCTTTTCTCATATCTTCTTATTTCTCTGGACCGGCTCAGCTCTTTTATGTCATCGCCTCTTATTTCATCCTGCCAGTCGGAACCTGTAATCCACTGATACCGTTCGATTGGAATAAGTCTTTCCCAATGGACGCTCTTAACTTTATATTCAATTTCCTCGGTGCGGGTTCCCCAGAATATAAGTATACCTATAATGGCCGCAATTCCGCCGCCTATAAATAACAACTTTTTTAGAAAAGATCCCTTTTCTTCCGGTTCTTCCGGCGGCGGAGGTTCTTCCTGAGGCTGCATCTCGTCCGGAGCCGGAAATTCGCCTTCCTGGTCTTTATGAAGATCAAAATAATTTTTTACGCTGTCATCTCTTGCAACGCCGCAGCCTTTACATTTGCCCTCTTTTTGTGAGATCATTGAGCCGCAGTATGAACAGACCCAGTCGGGCCCTTTTTTAAAGTCTTCAATTTGTTCGTCGTCCGTAACAACTTCATCAACTTCTTTTCTGTAAAAAGTAATATCATTGCCTCTGCCGTATCCGCACTGTGCGCATAATCTGAAATCGCCCCGGATCCCCTTATTGCCGCACCTGGGGCAATCCCAGTATTCATATACATATTCTTCCGTAATTCTTTCGTCAGTCATCAAAGAACCTCCATCTTTCGTATTCGAATATAGTAATAAGAGGAATTACTTAAATTGTCGATCAAAATTTAAAGGAATAATAAAAAAATCAAAAGCTAATTTATTGGAAAACTGATGTTAAAGATGTGCATAATATTGAATGGGATCTTCAACGAGCGGATATAATCGGTATAAATTTGTAAATTTATTCAAAATAAAATAATTATTGATTGCAATTTTTTTGTTATTATGGTGATAATTCTGTTTATAATCCTAAGGGAGGGGAGTAATGAAGATAAAAAAAATAATTGTCTGTTTTTTCCTTATAACAATATTTTTTAATTGTAATAAAACAAAAATCTCAGACGGGAAGATAATATTTCTTGCAGGCAATGTAACGGTTAACGGTCATAAAGCCAAATTACATGAAGTTATAACAGCTGGATATTCGGTTCAAACTGCTGATAATTCTTATTGCGAAATTGTCTTTAATGAAAAAAATATTATAAGATTATCGGGAAGAAGCCATATTATATATAATATTTCCGGAGAAAAGAGCGTCATCAACGTTTATTCCGGATCTTTGGCAGGCGTTTTAAAAAGATTAACAACGAAGGATGGAGAAAAACTTTCCATAATATCGCCCACAACAATCGCGGCAATAAGGGGAACATCTTTTTATATAAAAGTTGAGAATCCTCAAAATACTTATTTCTGCGATTGTAACGGCATAATCGAACTTTTTGATATTAATAAAATTGAAAAAAAAGAGATAAAGGCATTGCATCATAAGGCTTACAATGTTATTCTAAAGAATAATAAAACTGTTTTTAAAAAGGCGCAGATGCTCTATCATAGGGATAAAGATATTGAAGGTGTTGCAAAAAAAATAGGTGTCACAATTGACTGGACTAAAATTGATTGATTGCTTTATTTTCAATTATATCAAAAAGCATCGATCTTGTCCCTTGGCAAAGGGCAAAATCTTGATTAAATCATATACCGATTCATTTAATATGGAAATTTTCAATAATGATCGGTATAAGTAAATGGGAGGTGAAAATGAGTTCATATTGGGAAGAAGTTAAAGACGTATTAAAAAAAGGAGCAAATCTTGCTGCCGAGGAGATTAAAAGAGATCTTAAAATTGCAGTGGAAAAAGCAAAGGAAAAAATAGAATCTGCTGCCGAGGACATTAAAGTTAACACTGAAACAATAAAGGAGAAAACAAAGAAGAATGCCCGGTCCTTAAAGGGTAAATCAAAGAAAGAACTGGACAGCGTTCTTGATAAAGCAAAGATCAGAATTGATAAGGCAATAGAGAAAATAAAGGCAAACACGGAAGCCATTGCAGATAAAGCAAAAGAAAATGCCGAAGTTGTTGCAGACAGAGCAAAAGACAGCGCTCAAATTATAAAGCTTAAAACAAATCTTTACATGAAACAGAGAGATTACCAGCACGCTCTGGCCGATATTGGCGACGCGGTTCTTTCTTTGCATAAAGAAAAAAAAGATATATACGGAGATGAAGGAATAAAAAAAGCCATTGCAAAGGCGAAAAAACTTGAAAAGAGATGCAAAGAACTGCAGTCTAAAATAGACGCGTTGAGTCAGCAAATATGAATTTGCAGGGGCGCTGCATCCGGAATTTGATCATATAAATAAAGATTTATATTCTTTTAACAATTATTTGACAAAAAGCCGTATCAACATAAATTTGGATTCAGTTAAGCTTAATACATTCGGGGGAATATATGGCTTTAAATCCAATTGTTGATACAAGAGACGTCAAGTTTATTTTGTTTGAAGTGCTGCAGATTGACAGGCTTACCGAGAACGAAAAATATAAAGAGTTTGACAGGGAAACTTTTGAAGATGTGATCAATCTTGCAGAAACGATAGCTGTTAAAAAAGTTTATCCTGCAAATTATCATGCCGACAAAGAGCATTCTAAATTTATACCGGAAACGGGAGAGGTCGTTATTCCTCCTCAATTAAAGGAAGGTCTTGATGCATATTACGAGGCCGGTTTTCTCGGAGTTGCCGTTGATCCCGAATACGGCGGTATGGGGATGCCTGTGGTTATTCATTTCGTAGTTACCGACTATTTTTCCTCTGCCAGCATTGCCTTCGGGATGTATCCTATGCTCAGTATCGGGGCGTTGAATATGTATATTAATTTTTTCCCTGAAGGAAATTTGAAAGATATTATAATTGAAAAGCTTCTGAACGGCGAATGGGGCGGTACCATGTGTCTTACCGAACCTGAAGCAGGTTCCGATGTGGGAGCATTAAAGAGCAAAGCCGTTAGAAGCGGCGACGGTACTTATCTTGTGTCGGGACAGAAGATATTTATTTCTGCCGGGGAAAACGATTATTACAAAAATATAGTACATCCGGTTCTTGCAAGAATTGAAGGCGATCCGCCCGGAACAAAAGGGATATCAATATTTCTTATTCCTAAATATACTATTAATGAGGATGGTTCTCTTGGCGAGAGGAATGATGTTATATGTACCGGCATAGAACATAAAATGGGAATTCACGGCAATCCCACATGTTCTCTCAGTTTCGGGGATAATAATTCGTGCCGCGGATTTCTGATGGGTCAGGAGCGAAAAGGGATGAGGATAATGTTTCAGATGATGAATGAAGCCAGGCTTTTTGTGGGAAGCCAGGGAATGTCGGTTTCCAGCGCAGCTTATATGCACGCCGTTACCTATGCAAAGAACAGAGTGCAGGGAAAGCACGTTTCGCAGATGCTGAATCCTGAAGCGGAAAGCGTTCCCATAAGCAGCCATCCCGATATTAAGAGACTGCTTCTTTCAATGAAATCGAAGGTTGAGGCCATGAGGACATTGACCTATTATTGCGGGTACCTGATAGATCGCATGGAAATAGAAAAAGGCGAAAAAAAGAAAGAAGCGGGAGCGCTTCTGGATTTTCTTATTCCGATAACAAAGGCCGGCAATACGGATCATGCTTGGGAGATCACATCGGATGCAATTCAGGTTTACGGGGGATATGGATACTGTTCCGATTATCCTGTGGAACAATATGCAAGGGATTCAAAGATCTTATCCATTTATGAAGGGACTAACGGCATACAGGCAATAGACCTTGCAATGCGGAAACTGCTGATGAATGAGAAGCAGTATAACTATACGGTATATAAGAAAAGAATTTTTGAGACAGTAAAAAACGCGGCCGGGATTGTTGATGACAAATATATTTCTATTATTGAACGTGCTCTTGAGAAGATGGATAAAATTGTCGATCTAATGAAAGAACAGATGGCAGACGGCAAATATTTTTATATTTTTGCAAATGCAGCGCCTCTGCAGCAGGCATTAACTTCTCTCACTTATGCCTGGATGCATCTTATGGCGCTTGTCCATGCAATTCCTAAAATGAAAGAGATCGTAGGAGACAGAGAGGGCGCGGAAAGAGATGAATTTTTAAGTGAAGATTTCGAGGCGGCTTTTTATTGGGGAAGGGTTTTATCAGGACAGTTTTATCTCGGCGCCGAATTTCATAAATTTTTCGGGCAGGCAGAATATATCCTTTCGGGCGAGCCCGCAGTTGTTAAATCTTCTGATGCGGCCTTTACCGGCGCCCTTAATGAGTAACACTTATAAGATCCCTCTTCTCTCTCTGATATGGGCAAGGCCTTTGATTATTTCTATAAGATTGTTCCTGTCAATGGGATTTATTTGGTCAATATGGAACATAGCAAAACACCTGTTATCAATAATTTGGTAGCTTCTTAGAGTGCATTCTCCATGAACCGTATAAATGTCTTCAAGTTCAACTTTAAATTCAAAAAATTTTGAATTGTTAAATGATATTGATCCGTTGAATTCAACAAGTATATGTTTAAGGGAAATGTCGATTATTTTGCTTATATGGCAGTCCTTGTTTAGAATGTCATATATGTATGAAATATTTTTTAAGCCGCTTGGCGTATTAAATTTAACAGCTTCTTTCAGGTGTTTCTTAATGATCATATTTTCAAGCGATTCTGTTCTAATTATTGTTCCGCTGATCTCAGCTGCGGCTTTTTCTCTGAATTCCTGAAAAAAAGTCACTGTACATGCGCAGTTGTACCAGTAACCTTTTTCAGTATATGAAATTTTATTCATTTTAAGTTCAATTTTAGTGGGCAGGCTTAGCCAAATATATTCGCTAAAGCTTATTTTCAGACTGTTCAGTGTAAAAGAAACTCCTGATTCGGGAGCTTTTCCATAAATATGAGCGCAGGCAGTAAACATCTGTCTTGCAGTCTCTATAAGCATTATGCCCGGAACGTGGTCGAGCTGATGCTCAAAAAAATAATCGTGGCCCGGGTCAACGTGCATGTTTGAAAAAAAGATATTCTCTTTATCAATCAGATTGAACTTTTCAAGAATTTCAGATAATAGGGCCTGTTCCGTATCGGTTACCAATAATATCCTGCCAAAAAGTATTTTTAAAATTCTCAATTCTTCTGATGTTGAGATATTTTTCGATAAAATATAACTATTGGAGTCGGCGCTTTTCTTATACAAGCCAAGAATAAAATTATAGTCCTCGGAGGAGTTGACAGAGTTTATAAATATATTTTCAAAATCATATGCAGGAATTATATAGGGTATTGAGCGTAAAATATACAACTGTTCGTAATTATCCCGAAGGGTATGCTTTGAATAATATTTTTGAATAAATTCTCTTTCGCCGTGATTCAAATTAGGAATTATATGGTTTTCAAAGATATCTTCTTCCAGTATTCTTGGCAGGATGCGGTGGACATTGTAAATATGAACGTTTTCATTTTTTGTTTTGTGAAGAAATTTTTTATCGGGAAATTTTATTTTTTCAAAGTTAATATTTTGCGGCATTTTTTATTATTCTCATTACTAATTACCTCTGTAATGACTCTTTATTAGTATATGGCTTTTTGTAACGTCAAGTATTATTTATATTATTAAATTTTTTGCGATTTTAAATACCTGTTTGAAATAAACTAACAAATGATATGTTATATGGGGATATAAGTAATCACACTTAATACAATTTTGATTAGTAAAATAAAAATTTATGTCATTTCAACTTGTTGTTGACAGTTTTTTATATATTTGTTCTTTAATATAAAATTTATATGGTACAATAAATTATGGCTCACTTTTATTTTTTTGAAAATGATAAGAGATGTAATTTTGTAAATAAGATATTACAAAGTCAATTTTATAAATATATTTCTGATAATGAATCAAGTGTCGGATCAGATGTGCGGTACTATATTAATCTGGAATGGAATAATGTTAACGGTAAAGGAATAGACGTATCGTTTTTAGATAAGAATAAAATCAGGTATGTCAAAAGTATTGGCGAGCTTCCTCAAGGGGCAGGTCTCTATATTTCCGCGTATGATGCCGACCAGGAAGAGATCTCAAAAGTAAAAGCAATGGGTATCCCGTTAATTGAAAAAGTATGCCCCTGGATACTGGCTCTAAAAAAACAGATCTTAAAAGTTTCTCATACTCATCAATGTATAATTATGCTGGACCGTGAGCATATGGTTTTTAATAATTACAGATCAATTTTTCCTGAGAATACAATAATTCTGAATGAAGAAAACTATAAAAGCCAATTGAAAAAAGTTAAGGAGGGATTGCCGGTTCATTTTATAGTTTATTCGACATTCAGGCATAAAGATGCTTCGGAAGTAATTCAGTATATTGAGGAAAATTATTATAGTAAAGATAATATTTACTGGACAAAAGGCATATGCGGCTGGGTATCTAAATCCGGAATATTTGAAGAGATTAAAAACTCAATTGTTAATCGATCATTGGACGAAGTATGGATCATATGCAGCAATGAAAACAATAGATCGGTTAAATCTCTTATTAAAGAGGTCCGTGACAACGGAGCAAAAGCACGTATAATTAAAGATACTGATGATGTTCCTCTGAAATTGGATAAGAGATTAAAAATCGGCGTATTAATAGCGCCAATACCCTTTAGTCGGGAAAATAGTATTATAAAAAAGATCAAAGAAATTAATAACATTGAGTAAAACAATTTTCAGTTTGGAAATATTGACTTTTATTTTATTATGATCTCATTCGTATCATCAATATATTCATTGACTATTATTTGTACCCTGTATTCATTTCCCTGTGATCAGATAAAAATATAACATTCTGTTTTTCAATCGTGCAGATAAAATTATGTTGATTAAAATCATACAGTGCTTATTTTGATTATAAGTTCTTTGTTTTCTATCTCTGAAGAATTCTTAACGGTTTAAAATGATTGATATTAGTGGTTATAAAATATTTGAAAAGATTTATCAAGGCGGCAGAAGTGTCGTCTATAGAGGGCATAAAATAGAAGGTAATATCCCTGTTATAATAAAGGTCCCCAAATCGGAATATCCTGATCCGGATATTTTAGAGAGAATAGAGTATGAATTTGACATAATAAAGGGTCTGAAACACGACGGCATAATAAAAGCATATTCGTTAGAATTATTTTCACATAGTAAAGCGTTAATTCTGGAAGACTTCAACGGAGTTTCCTTAAAAGATCTTGTTGATCGTAAGAAATTGCAGATAGGGGAAATTATACTATTAGGGATAAGAATTGCTGAAATTCTTGAAAAGATACATGATAATGGTATTATATATAAGAATCTAAATCCCGGCAATATTTTGATCGGTAAAAATGTTCAGGATATTAAGTTAATTGATTTTAGTATCGCATCGCTTGTTCAAAGAGAGATGCAAACAGTTGTAAATCCTGAGAAACTTGAAGGAGATATACTATATATTTCTCCTGAACAGACAGGCAGAATGAACAGGACCATTGATCTCAGGTCTGATTTTTATTCCTTAGGTGTTATTTTATACGAGTTGTTGACTAACAGACCGTTATATAAATCTGACGATCCGATAGGTATAATCCATTCACATATTGCGAGAGAAATAATCCCGCCCCATAGAAAGAATAAAGAAGTCCCTCATGAATTGTCTGATATCATTGTTAAGTTATTAGCTAAGACAGCAGAAAACAGATATCAAAGCGCCTATGGGATTATATATGATTTAAGAAAGTGTTACAGTATATTAAATTCAAAAGACAGACCCGATTCTTTCAATATTGGGGAGAAGGATATTTCTGATCTGTTTCAAATATCTGAGAAGATCTATGGGCGGGAGAATGAAATAAGGACCTTGTTATCTGATTTTAAAGAAACATTGTCCGGTAATTTTAATATTATTATGTTTACGGGTCCGCCCGGGATCGGTAAATCTTCAATAATAAATGAGATCCATAAATCGTTAACAGAAAGCAAGGGCTCTTTTATTTCCGGTAAATTTGATAAGCTTGACCGTGCTGTCCCTTATGAACCGATTATAAAAGCTTTTAATAATTTAATTCATCAACTTTTAACCGAGAGCGAAGAAAAAATTGTCCATTACAGAAACAAAATACTCAGCAGTCTGGGAGATAACGGGCAGGTTATTATCGATGTTTTGCCCGATCTTGAATTAATTATCGGCAGACAGAATCCTATCCCGAAATTAAATCCGCAGAAACAGCAAAACCGCTTTATTAATACTTTCTGTGATTTTATTAAGGTATTTGCAAATAAAATAAATCCACTTGTTTTATTTCTTGATGATCTTCAATGGGCCGATAATGCAAGTATTAATCTGATAAATGTTCTTCTTTCAAAACAGGAGATAAGTTACTTTTTATTTATCGGCGCATACCGGGACAATGAAGTAGATCCTAAGCATCCTGTAAATTTTCTTTTTAAAGATCTCAATGAAAAGGGCATTGAGTTGAATATTATCAGCTTAGAGCCTCTGAATAAGAGTCAGATCAATTTATTTATTTCCGAGACCCTGCATCAGGAAACATCAAATACGGAAAAATTTGCGGCTTTAGTAAAAGAGAAAACAGGCGGGAATCCTTTTTTTGTTAAGGAGTTTATGATCAATCTGCATAGGGAAAATCTCATCAAATATGACAATGGCTGGCATTTTGATCTCGAAAAAATTGCTCAGGTGGATGTAACAGGCAATATAATTGAATTTATAACAGATAAGATCAAAAAACTGCCGCCGGATGTACTAGGTGTGCTGAAAGTTGCTTCGTGTATTGGCCATGTTTTTGATCTGAAAATTCTTTCGGCAGTATGCTCTATATCCGAAGAAAAGATTTTTAGTTTGATCAAAATCAGCGTAGGTGAAGGGATTATAATAAAGTTAAAAGACAATTATAAATTTATTCATGACCGGGTCTGTGAAGCTGTTTATTCTATAATCGGGAATGATGAGAAAGTGCGGCTGCACTACAGTATCGGCAGAATAATGCACAGCGGTAAGGAGCGGGAAAAGATCGATGAAATGATTTTTGCAGTTGTACACCATCTCAATTTAAGCCGAAAGCTGATCACAGATATTAACGAAAGATCCGAAACGGCAAGGTTGAATTTAATTGCCGGATTGAAAGCAAAATCTTCTGCCGCATTTGAAAGAGCCCGGGATCTCTTTAAGGCCGGAACCGAACTTCTCCCGAATAATTCCTGGGAAACAGATTACGATTTGACTTTGTCATTATTCATAGAGTTAGGCGAATCGGGCTATTTATGCGGAAATTATGAGGAAGTTGAGAGGTATTTTAACGAAGTGCTGGACAATGCAGAGACTATTCTTGATGCGGTTCGTGTTTATGAAATAAAAATGGACTATTTTACAACGATTTATAAAGCCGATATTGCAATTAAGATGGGAAGAGAAGCTTTAAATATACTCGGTTTAAAAATACCTAAAAGGGCAAATCCTTTTATTATTCTTACGGAGATCATAAAATCTCAATTATATATGCGGAAGAGAAATATTTCCGAACTTGAAGAGATACCGATCTTAGATGATCCCAATAAACTTGCAATTGCCAGAATTCTCATGTCGCTTTCAAAATCGGCCTATATTCAGGCTCCCGATTATTTCCCGATAATAATTATGAAGCTGCTGAATTTTTCTTTTAAAAACGGAATTTCTGTATTCACATCCTATTCGTATATAACGTATGCAATTCTTGTGTGCCATGTATTAGGAGACATTGAAAAGGGTTATGAACTCAGTCTCCAGGCTTTAAAGATTCTTGATAAATTCAATGGTATTGAGTTGAGGAGTAAAGTTTATTTCATTTTCGGTTCAATGATAAATCATTGGAAAAGACATGTAAGCGAAGATACGGAATATTTTATTAATGCATATAAGAATGGATATGCCACAGGGGATTTTTCATTCGCTTCTTACGCTCTGAATCATTATATGTTTCAATGTTTTTTTTCCGGCAAGAGACTGAACGAGGTTAAGAGGGAATTTGAAAGGCACTATTTATCTTTAAAGAACTTACAGCAGTTAAGTACGGCTATGGCAAATGATCTCTGGTATCAGGTTATTATTAATCTATCGGGAGGAGTTGAGGATTTAACGGTAATCAAGGGCGAAAAAAGCAATGAAGACGAACTGATCCCGCAATGGATCAATATGAATGAGAAAACCAATCTCGGATTTTATACTGTCGGCAAAATGATCCTTTGTTATATTTTTAATGATTATAAAAAATCAATAGAAATTGCTTTAAAAGGCAAGGAATATCTCAGTTCAGTTATGGGTATGTTTTTTGTACCGGAATATTACTTTTATTATTCCCTGTCGATGATATCATATTATCCTGAAGTTTCAAATAGACAGAAAAGAATATTTCTTAGGAGAATAAAGAAGCACCTGAAAAAGATGAAAAAATGGGCTTCCCATGCGCCTATGAATTTTAAGCATAAATATCTGTTAATTGAAGCAGGACTGCGGAGCCTTGTCAGCAAGGATATAAAAAGTATCCTTTCTTTATATGACAGGGCAATTGAGCTTGCTCGGAAGAATGAATTTCTCCAGGACGAAGCCATGGGAAACGAACTGGCAGGCAAATATCTTATATCCATGAACCTTAATAAGGCAGCCATACCTTACATTACCGAAGCCCGCTATCTTTTCAGATCATGGGGAGCAGATAATAAAGTAAAGGACATTGAGAAAAGATACGGAGATTCTCTTAAAGCTGATTTAATTAACGGTTCATCGGATAATGGATCGGAAGCTGCCGATTCTTATAAATTTGATATCAATGCCGTAATGAAAGCTTCCCATGCCATTTCCGGTGAGATAATTTTGGACAAGCTTCTTACTCAATTGATGAGAATTCTTATTGAAAATGCCGGCGCTCAGAAAGGTTTTCTGATTTTACAAAAAGAGGACGGGTTTTATATAGAAGCGGAAGGTTCTATCGACAATGACCGTGTAAAAGTGCTTAGATCTCTTCCTGTTGATGAGAGCAATGAAGTATCGCTCTCTATCATTAATTATATTAAAAGAACTCATGAAACCGTGGTATTGGATGATGCCTTAAATGACAGCAAATATTGCAGGGACACTGTAATTATTAAGAATAGATCAAGGTCAGTCCTCTCCGTGCCTCTTATTAAACAGAAAGTCTTAAAGGGGCTTGTTTATCTTGAAAACAATCTTACTGTCGGAGCTTTTCCTTCGGGCAGGATAGAAATTGTTAAGCTCCTTGCAACACAGGCCGCTATATCTCTTGAGAATGCTTTTTTGTTTGAAAAGACAAGAAAGGCCGAGAATGATCTGCAGCAGCAGTATGAGGAGATTCAGAGCCAGTATGAAGAAATGGAAACAATGAATGAGGAGCTGGAAACAACTTATAGTGAACTTCATGAAGCCAGTATTAAACTGGCAGCGGAAAGCGAGACGCTTCTGATCTTTAAGAGATTTGCCGAAGCTTCGGGTCAGGGTTTCGGGATGATAGACCTGAAAGGGAAAGTCACTTATGCCAATACGGCTATGTGCAATATACTCGAAGAGAGCAGCGTGGAAAAAATACTGGACAGGGATTTTCGGGATTATCTCCCTGAAAAAATTAAAAACATAATTAATGACACCATTTTGCCTGTTGTAAGGAATGAGGGCCAGTGGATTGACGAATTAAAGCTTCTCACATCAAGGGGGAAACAGGTCCCTGTAATTCAGAATGTTTTTATTATCAGGGATAATAATAAAAAAGCAATATGTTATGCAACCGTAATTACGGATGTATCGGATCTGAAAAAGGCCCGGGATGATCTGATCGCAAGCGAAGAACGTTATCGCCTGCTGGTTGAAACAATGAATGAGGGGTTGGCTGTTGCAGATAAAAAGGGGGTGCTTAATTACTGTAACAGCAGCTTTGCCGGAATGCTTGGTCTGGAGAAAAATGAGGTCCTTGGCCGGAATTTCACCGAATTTCTTGGTGAGAAAAATTTCAAAGTATTTAAAGAACAGATTAAATTGATCAGGGAAAGAAAAAACGAGCCTTATGAGATAGAATTGACAGGGAGAGACGGGGCGCAGATCAATGTAATTATTTCCCCGAAACATATTTATGACGACAGAAATAAGTATGCCGGAACATTTGCAATTGTAACCGATATAACGGAAAGGAAGAAAATGGAAGAAGAGATCTTTAAAACGTCCAAGATAAAATCTCTCGGTATATTTGCCGGAGGGATCGCCCATGATTTTAATAATTTTCTTACTGCAATTATCGGCAATATATCTCTCTCCAGACTAAGTCTTAATAAAGACGATGAAAATTTTAAAACTTTAACCGAAGCCGAAGATGCGGCAATAAGAGCAAAAGATCTGACTCAGCAGCTTTTGACTTTCTCAAAGGGAGGCGTGCCTGTAAGGAAAACCGTATCGATACAGGAGCTTTTGAAAGAGACAGTAAGTTTTGTGCTGAGCGGATCAAACTTGAATTACGAAATCGAGATAGATGACGATCTATGGAATGTTGAAGTGGACGAAGGGCAGATGGGGCAGGTTTTTCACAATATAATAATTAATGCGCGTCAGGCTATGCCCCATGGCGGAACCATATTCATATCGGCGCGAAATAAATCTATAGAAAAATCGGACGGTCTGCCCTATAAGCATAAAGACTATATAATTATCAGTATTAAAGACCATGGCGTAGGTATCAGCCGGGAAAATCTTGGCAATATTTTTGATCCCTATTTTACTACTAAAAACAGCGGCAGCGGTCTGGGGCTTGCAGTAACGTTTTCAATAATTCAGAAACATGAGGGCTTTATACGAGTTCATTCGGAAGTAGGAAAAGGTACGACTTTTTTAATTTATCTTCCCGCTTCCGGAAAAGATATTAAGGAAAAGCCGGATACTGTAAGGTACAAATTTGCAGGTAAGGGCAGAGCGCTTGTAATGGATGATGATAGATCCGTAAGGAATATTGCCGGTAAAATTATTAAATACTTCGGTTTTGAAGTGGATTATGCGGCGCATGGGCAGGAAGTGCTGGACAAGTATAGCGAATCGATGAAGATGAATTTACCCTATGATTTTGTGATCCTTGATCTTACCGTACCCGGAAAAATGGGCGGGAAGGAAACGGTTAAGCATCTCCTTGAGATCGATCCCAACGTAAAAGCTATAGTTTCGAGCGGGTATTCCAATGACCCTGTTATGGCAAAATATAGCGATTACGGTTTTTGCGCGGTAATTGTAAAACCATACAGAGTTGAGGAGCTTGAGGAGGTACTCTTTAATCTGTTAAGGTAACTTATATCTCTTCATATTTTTGTTAAAATAAAGTCGATAAACTTATGGCCCTCGGCAAGATATAATCCTGAACTTTTTGCGGCTTTTTCACTGTAAGATTCTACCTTTTGGTATGCAGGATCTGCTTCCTTCCTGCGGTTCTTATATATGCAGAATGGCACCGGGTCCGATGTATGTGTTCTCAGCTGAAGAGGTGTGGGATGGTCGGGCAGAACTGCTATCGTAAAGTTCTTATAGTTCTTTTTCATTTCTTTTAAAACCGGCCCTACTATTTTTTTATCAAAATCTTCGATAGATCTCATTTTATGATTGAGATTCCCCTGATGTCCCGATTCGTCGGGAGATTCCACGTGGAGATATATAAAGTTAGATTCTTTTATCCCTTTAAAGAGCGCTTCGGCTTTGCCTTCATAGTTTGTATCAATATATCCTGTTGCTCCTTTAACCGGGATCGGCGTAAGGCCTGCCGCTTTGCCGATACCGTGTATCAGGTCAACGGCAGATATTGTATGTCCCTGCAGTCCGTATATCTCCTTCAGTGTTCTGATCTTCGGTTTTTTCCCCCCTCCCCAAAGCCAGACTGAATCGGGATCTCCTTTGTATGTATTTCTTAATTTTTTGATCAACAGCGAATTTCGGATTATCTTTTTTGATTCTTCCATTATTTTGATCAATACCTCAGACCCCTCTCCTTGGGGAAGATAGTTGAAAATATTTTTACCCTGTATATCGTGGGGAGGAGTGGATCCGGTTATATTTTTATAAGGATAATTACGCCAGATGAGAATATTTCTGTAAGAGACTCCGGGATAAAATTCGATGCCTTCAATATTAATTCCCTGTGATATCTCTCCAATGACCTGTCTTGTAAAAGCAGTGTCAATGTGACCTCCGCTGAAATCTTCCATGATGTTATTGCCGATGCTGACGATATTGCATCTGAATGCCGCATCGTCGGGGCCCAATGTAATATCCATATTTATTGCTTCAAGAGGGGCTCTGCCTGTATAAAATTTTTCAGGATCATATCCGAATATTGAGAGATTGGCGGTATCGCTTCCCGGCTTCATCCCGTTGGGAATTGTTTTGACAAGTCCCGATAACCCGTTTTTTGCCATGTAATCCATATTGGGCGTTTTTGCGGCTTCGAGAGGCGTTAGCCCTCCAAGTGAGTCAACAGGATAATCGGCCATACCGTCGCCCAGTAATATTATTAATCTGTGTTCATACATAATTTTTCATTTGAATTATCAATTCATGCTGAATAATTGTATTGATACAATATACAATTATATGTCAATTCAAAAAGGAGTTGTTAAATGATAAAAATGGGGCATTTTACTTTATAATCGACTTAGACACTTTTTATATGATGAGCAAATTCGCATAGGCTCAGATAATATGGAAAATTTCAATGATGATCGGTATATCTTTCTCACGATCTTTAAATCCCCTCCTTTGGGGAGATTTTAGGGGGGGGAACTCCCAAGTATTCTTTCCGAAAAACACGGAATGAGCCATAAATATAATACTGAATAAACTTGACAGTAAAATAGAATGCCTGCATGGCGATGCGCTGGAGTATATTGAATGGGAAGCGGATCTAATATGCGCAAATATTGTGATCTGGGTGCTGGAGAAATTCTTTGATGAAGGAGTTAATTTCAGAAGCAGATATTATCTGGTATCAGGTATTAATGGTTTGGAAATTGATAGATTTAAAAAAAAGATACTATCTCTGCCTTTTGAACTTATTCGTCATGAAGTGGAGAGTTCATGGAGTACTCTTCTGCTGAAAAAAATTTAACTTCTGTCGGTTATCCATATTGATCCGTCACTATAGAATTCTTTTTTCCAGATGGGGACTGTCTTTTTAATTGTATCAATAATATATCTTGATGCTTTGTATGCCTCTTCTCTGTGAGGAGAAGAGAGGGATATTAAAATACTGGCTTCGTTTATGTTTACGCGGCCGTACCTGTGGATCACTATACAGTTGTTCAAACTCCAGTTTTTCACCGCATAATTTACGATTTTTTCCATCTCTTTATAAGCCATACTCTCATAGATCTCATATTCGAGAAAATTAACGTCTTTGTTATTCGATCTGTTTCTTGCTCTTCCGATGAAAACAACTACTGCTCCGTCCCGGTCCGTTCCCGTATTTTTTACGGCATTTTCGATATTTATAGGCTCTTTCTGAAAAATTATCTGTTTCATTTAACCTTAACCTCCGCTGACAGGGGGAAAAATAGCCAGGATATCATTCTTGTTCAGTATGGTTTTACTGCTGCAGTACTCTTCATTAACTGCAATAAGAAGTGAATCCTTTATTTCATTGAAAGACGGATTTTCTTCTCTGATTTTTTGAATAATATCCTCAACTCTTGAGCCTTCGGGGATGGTTATCTCTTTTTCATCAAATCCAAGAAGATCCTTAACAGTTGCAAAGGTCTTAATTGTTATTTTCATTATGCCTCATTTCATTATACTAAAATTAATTTTAGGGTCATTCCGGATTCGCAGGGAATATGGCCAAAATATTATTCCCATGCTTTCAAGAAAGTCATCTCTGTATTCATCATGATCTTTTTTTCATTATGAATATCACCATCTATTTCTATTGCAAGTCTTTTTTCAAAAGAGTAAAGATACGTGATATATCCGGAGAGAGAAAAGATGTTCCCGCCAGCCCTCACAATTTTTAAGTTAAATTTTAAATATTTTCATTTATTTTAAATAAAATTTTACCGAATATTAATATGTGTTATGATTTTAAGATAAATGAATAGCAACAGAGGATCGGCTATGAGATGTTCAAAGTGCGCAGATATAATCAACGAGCTTAATCACTTCTATATCCCGTTAAAAAACAGGAAAGACGGAGTAAGATACTGCATCAAATGTGCAAGAGAAGAAAAAATCGTAACTCTTGTTTAGATATTACTCCATGAGACAATAATTCAGGTTAATTGTTCTTTTCTTATGTTTTACCAGTCGTCACTCTGCCTGTCCGAGTATTTCTTTCTGACCCTTGCAGAAATATCGTCAATGTAGAAATATTGCCATTTGGGTCTGAGCCTTTTTGTATTCCCGGGCTGATAAATTAACTTTGTCAGTTTAATTGTCCTCTTCTGATTAAGGTACTCATCTTCCTGCACTATGGATTTGGGGAGCTTTACGCTCAGTTTTCGCCATCCCAGGAAGTTCAGTTTGCCGAAGTGAATTCTGTGGGCATCGCCGTTTGCATCTTCAATAAAGGCTGAAAGTTCGCCCGTAAAACCTTTCCCATATATCCAGATGCTTATTGAAGAACAGTTATTTTCAATTATAAGTTTTTTAGGAAAAGTAATAGTGAAATAATCTCCCTGTCTGCCGAATATTTTTACGCCAAGATATTTTTTTGATTTACTCACCGGTGCAGGGAATTGATCTCTTATGGATAGATGTCCTTCCTGGTTTTTCTTAACGACCCTGTATGATATGTTGCTGTTATCATATGTTGTATTTTCGAAATCTTCCAGAACCACTTCATAATAGACTGTTGCTTCAGGTTGTTTGGAGCTGTTCTCTTTTTTCTGCGCATTTGCCGCTGCAGCAATAATAAAAGAAAATAGAATTGTAATCAATAATCTGTTCATCAATAACCCTCCGGTGTTATATTATTAAGGATTAATTTGCCGATTATAAACCAAATATATTATTATTTATAAATTGACATAGTTATAGTAATAATTAGAATGAATGATGTCAATAAATTCTTAAACCTGTTAACAAAAAAGTTTTTAAGTATAGACAGTAATTGAAAAGATCAGAAAATATCGTTTATTATGAAGATATTACTTTTTTCCTGCAAAAAAATTTCAATTATTATCATTGTTGTTTTTTTATTAAAAGGCGCCCTTTTTGCACAAGGCAAAAGAGAATTTAACTGGGTATGGTTGTTCTATGAGTCGGAGTCCTATTCCGGATCCGAAAGTGCTGTTTATCGTCCGTTTTTCTTAAAAAACAGAGATAAAAATCATACCTTTGAGGCTTCCTTATTGCCTGTTATTTTCTGGCGCAGTAAAACCGAAAAAACCGACAGTTGGAAGGGTTTGTTGGGACTTATCGGATCGGAAAGTTTTTTACACAGCAACGGTACAGAGGATTATGATTTCGGTTTTTTCCCATTTGTTTTTTACGGCAGGTCAAGGAAGAAGAAAGACAATTATTTAATGATATGGCCCTTTGGAGGTACGTTAAAGGGGAAATTTGCTCATGAGAAGATATCTCCGTATATTTTCCCCGGATTGGTTCTATTCTATTTTTATCCCCCCTCCGCTCTCTTCTCATGGAGAACAACCGCTTATGTTATTCTCTCCCTTATCCCGGTATATACGGAATATGAAGATAAGGATTATAAAGCATGGGCGGTATTCTGGCCTTTTATTCAGAGAGGTAAAAGTTCAAAGAGAGACGAATTCAGAATTCTGCCTTTCTATGCTCATAACTATAAAGAAAATTTTTATGATAACTATTCCTGGTTTTTAATTTGTAATTACAGAAAGATCATATATAAAAAAGACCTTCATAAAACTTTTTTTCTTTTGCCCTTCTTCGGCAAAAAATGGAGTAAGTCAGGGAGGATCTCGGCTGCCACTATCCTGTGGCCTTTTTTTTCATGGGGTTATGACAGGAAGAAGGGCCATTTTGAGATCAATCTGCCATGGCCTCTTGTTCAGATCAAGGATAGTGAAAATCCTAAAATAGAAAAGAGAATTTTTTTCCCCTTTTTCGGCACATACCGTTATGTTAACAGTAGAACCTTTTTTGTTACTCCTTTTTACTTTACCTTGAAGAAGGAAGCTCCGGGATATTCGTCGGAATATTATATCAGTTTTTTAATTATATGGTATTTTAAAAGAAAATATAAACAGGAACATAAATATTACGGCAAAAACTGGAGATATTTTAAGATCTGGCCTCTTTTCCACGTTGAATATAATGACAGAGGAGATTTTTCTTTTAATTTTTTATCAGTTCTCCCAATGCGTGACCCTGAAGGATATGAGAAAATGTACCAGCCCTTCTGGTCCTTAGTGGAATACAGAAAGTTCAGACACGGTGAAAAACGTCTCGGTCTGCTCTGGAGATTCTATTTTCAGAGGTGGGGTAAAAATTTCTTTACGGCAAAGATGTTCCCCATTTTTACATATTCCGATTCTGACGATAAATTAAGAGAGTTCTCAATTTTTCTCTCAATGTTCGGCTACTATAATACAGCGCAGGGGAAGTATCTTAGAATATTATGGATCCCTTTGAGGATCGGTAACGGCGATGCAGGGGGGAGATCAGCTGCTTTTTTGGAAAGGAAAGCCGAAGCTGACAAAAATGCAGATGAGGATATTAATAAGTATTTTACAGTTAACGGATTAAATCTCTCTGCAAGGGGAGATCCCTATAACAAAGTTAGAGTGACTTATAACTTTTTCTAAACCTTCTGTTATTTTCGATCAATAAAAAGGGGTATAGCGAAATATTTAATAATTGGAGTAACAATTTGCATTTTTTTGATCAAAATTGAGTATACATTGAAATATATAATACACATATATAATACACAACTCTGTCAGAATAAACTGTTTTATAAATAACTCGACTTAGGCGTTTTTATATAATACAATGAGCAATTTCGTCTAACTCGAGTAAATAAATTATAATTACCGGTTCGTCTATAATGACAACTGTAACGAAAATTTTTAAAGGGATCTGTTTACTGTAAAGTACTTATATGCAGACATTATTTTATACATTTCAGGCGATTAAATGAGCCGTTTATTAAATCTTATAATTTCCACGGGCAGCAGAATTCTTGATATAATCGATTTTGCAGGTTATTCTGTTGTTCTTTTTTTTAAATCGGTATTCTACACAAAGAACGTTATAAGCAAACGGAGAGAAATAATCAAACAGATATATATTTCTCTTGTTAAAACATTCGGTGTTGTATCTATAGTAGCAATGTTTACAGGCATGATCCTTGCGCTTCAAACCGGAATAGAATTAAAGAAGTTCAATCTTGAGGACAGGGTGGGGAATCTTCTTGTGGCAACATTGACAAGGGAGATGGGCCCCTTTACATCCGCTATAATTCTGATCGCTTCAGTAGGTTCGGCAATGGCAGCAGAAATAGGCACAATGAAAGTATCGGAAGAGATTGATGCATTAACAATAATGTCTATCAGCCCGGTAAAATTTCTTGTGATGCCCAGAATTGTTGCTTTATCGATCGTACTTCCGATTGTGACCATTTATACCGATACCCTGGGATGCATTGGCGGAGCTATAATTGCCAAGGCGCAGTTAAATGTCTCTTACGGAGCTTTTTATCAGAACATACTGGAATCGCTTCACCTTAAAGCCATATATGTAGGTTTGCTGAAGGCTTATATTTTCGGTGTTATTATATCGAGCATAAGCTGCGCACACGGGTTACGGGCCATGAACGGAGCAATGGGAGTCGGTAAAGCAACAAGAGATTCTGTTGTTACGTCATTTATAATGGTCCTGATCGTAGGGTATATTATAACGGCAATTTTTTACGGGTTGTAGAATGATAGAATTGATAAATCTGTACAAGACTTTTGAAGAGAGAGTGATCCTTAATAATATATCGGTAAAAATTGAGGAGGGTGAAACCTTTGTAATTATAGGATTGTCGGGAACAGGTAAAACCGTTACATTGAAACATATTGCCGGTTTGCTGGAACCGGACCACGGGATGGTAGTGATTGACGGCATAAGCATGAGCGGTTCTTCGGAAAGAGTGAAAAATAAGCTGAGGAGCAAGATGGGTGTTGTTTTTCAATCCGGAGCATTGATTAACTGGCTGAGCGTAGGAGACAACGTTGCTCTTCCTTTAAGAGAACACAAACGATACCCTGAAGCGGAGATCCGGGAGATTGTTGACGAGAAGCTGAGACTTCTGAAGCTCTACGAAGCAAAGGATAAGATGCCTTCGGATATCAGCGGCGGTATGAAAAAACGGGCAGGTCTTGCAAGAGTTCTTGTGAGGAATCCGAAAATTATCCTTTATGATGAACCCACGTCGGGACTTGACCCCGTGATGTCATCGAGGATCAGCCAGCTTATTGTGCAGATGAAAAATGAGTTCGGAGTTACATCGGTTGTTGTTACTCATGATATGAACAGCGCTTATTATATTGCAGACAGAATTGCCGTATTATACAACGGTGAGATTGTTCAGTGCGATACTCCTGAAAATATTAAGAATACCGAACATCCCGTTGTGAGGCAGTTTATTAATGGCAGCCTTAAGGGGCCCATAGACGTAGATTAATAAGATGAGGTAATGCTATGAAAAACAGAGTAAAATATGAAATACCGGTGGGAATTCTCTTCCTGATCGCAATGGGGATACTGATCTATTATACGGTTCTTAAAAGCCATGAGATCCTGAAGCCCGAAGATACTTATGAGATCACGGTAATTTTCCCCAACGCATCCGGGCTTGAAATTACCGATAAGGTAAAAGTAAACGGAGTAGTTTCCGGAGCGGTGGAAAAAATTGAATTAAAGAATAATCTTGTATGGGTAAAGATGGTGATGTTCAACAAATTTACTCTTTATGAGAACTATTCGATCAGAGTTGACAGCGATTCAATTATGCTGGGCAAACAGGTAAGTATCTTCCCGGGCTCTAAGAAGGACAAAAATGGAAGGGAGTATGCCGTAATTGAGACAAGGGAAAATCTTCGCGGTATTTATGCAGATCCCATTAAAAGTTTTTCCGACATGATAGAAGAGAATCGTCCCAATGTTTATGCTGCACTAAAGAATATAAGAGATATCACTGAAAAGATCAACAAAGGAAAAGGCACAATGGGCAGATTGATCAATGAGGATAAACTGCATGCGGAAACCGGGACTCTTATAAAGGATATAAGCGAGGCTGTTGAAGATGCAAGGGAACAGGCGCCCATTACAAGTTTCATAAGGGCCGCTCTGACTATTTTTTAACAGCGGTTCGGCATAAAAAATTTTTTCTCTTGACTGCGTCAACCTTGAGGGAAATATTTTTATAAGTTTTTAACTTTGCTGTTTATAGAGATTATGTTCTGAATAAAATTTTCCAGATGAACTTTTTCTGAGGTAAGGAGTTCCCCTGTTTTTATTCTCTTGATTTTAGCATATCTCATTAGAGCAGTAAGCAGTTCTCCAAAGTCTATTTGGCCCCTTTTTATTTTTTGAAACAAGATCATTTCTTCGTGAGTTAAAAAGAAGATCGCCATATCAGGCGATAATATGGAAAAATTGAATAAAACGGCTTTAAGCTGATCTATTTTCATTGTAAACTGCTTGCCGCTTGTTAAGGGGCCTCTGCTGTAATACCTGATATCATCCTTTGTAATCTCAAGGAAATGTTTTCTTCTTAATGAAAAAAACAGGTAAAAGATCATAATTAAAAGAATGGATATAATAAAAATAAGGGCAATAGTGTATGCGATGATGTTTTCAGCAACGGGTCTGATCCCTAAAATTATCATAGCAAATGAGAATATGGCAGTAAAACCAAAAAGTGAAGTCAATGTTCTCTGTTTGATTTTCCATGACAGGGTTGTCTTTTGGGGCGTTTCCGTTAAATCGATATTTAAAGGTTTTTCAATATTGTCCGGCATAGAACCTTTAACTGTTAATGCCACTCTTTTTTTTATTTCCAGGAGGAACTTTTCCGCTCTCTTATGTCTTGAAGAGATAAAGAGAGTCCAGAATGCTCCGTCTTTTTTCTCCATCTCAACTACGTAATTTTTCGATCTGTTGGATCTGTGGATTCGCAGGTGAAAATCTTCAATTTCGGAATATGGAAAAGCAACAAATTCTTTTTTATCTTTTTTTTTCTCTTTTATTTTAAATTGCCCCTTTATATTATCAAAGATCAGATATCGGGGCAGGTTCTTATTGGTATTCATCAGTATAATAGCAGACAGCATAAATAATCCGATTCCTGTCCACGTTGAAGCTGAATATATATCCCCATCGGGACTTAAAAAGAGAATAATTCCCAGGGGGAAAGAT
The DNA here is from genome assembly GCA_024276015.1 of Spirochaetota bacterium. Taxonomy (GTDB): domain Bacteria; phylum Spirochaetota; class UBA4802; order UBA4802; family UBA5550; genus JAJRXZ01. The sequence goes on from JAJRXZ010000020.1 coordinate 142,031, forward strand.
AATAATCCGAATAGCGCCAGAAAGATGCTGATCCCTATTTGCAGGCCGCGGCTTTGTGCCAGTATTACTTTGCCCATGGAAGCTTTTTCAGATACTATTTTATAATTCATTTCTATATATACCTGTCTATTATACCTGAGATCAAAAATCTGTTATGTTATTAACATGAAAACAGATTAAATAATCTATACTATGTGTTCTAAAAGTCAATTTAATTCAAGAAATATTGTAAAAAGTGCTTTAATTTTTTTTTATTTATTAAATTATTGAGACTGACGTAAAATTAAAAATACAAAATTTTTGGAGTTATTGAATGAATAAGACAGGGAGAAAATATTTTTTTGTTATCCTGATTTTAGCTTTGATGGGATTGATCATGTCATATATACTTGCGCAGGATTTTTATTTTCATCTGATCTATAAAAAGTCAGGAGAAAAGCTCAGCCTTTTTTCTCAGTTCAGCAGCGCAGTATGCGGAGAGGGAGCTTCCTTTGTTAACTGTACAAAAGTAACCGCTTCGAAATTCTCAAAACTCTTTGGAATACCGCTTGCCTTCTGGGGTATTTTTTATTTTATTCTGATGGCTTCGTTCATTCCGGTATTGTTATTAACAGGAGATAAAATAAAAAAGTACTATTCTGCGCTGTTCTTCTGGTTTATTCTATTGGGTTCCGTTTTTGATCTGGCTTTGTTCTTTATCAGCCTTTTTTGGATAAAAGCTGTTTGTTCTCTCTGTATAATAACCTATGCTTCAAATTGGATCTCTCTATTGGTATTGCTGCTCTATTTCAGGCGGGTTCAGTTTAATCCTTTTAATCTTACGGATGCAATAGATAAAATAAGATCGTATCATAAAAAGGATCTTTTTGCAAAATACATTCCTCTTGCATGTATTGTTATTATTTTTGCAGGCCTTACGGCTTATGGTTCCAACAGATATCTTTTATCCGTTAGGGAAAAATTTATTCTAAAGGTGCAGAAAGAAGCTTTCAAGCATATTGTTAAAGATTTCAGGAAAACAAAAACCATTGACGTTAACCCGTCTCCTCTTCTTACTATCGGTGACCCTGATGCGCCTGTAACAATAGTTGAGTTCTCGGATTTTTTATGCCCCTACTGTTCTATTGCTTCAAAGGTAATTGAGGAGATCATCAAAGAGAATCCTGAGAAGGTAAAACTTGTATTTATGAACTACCCTCTTGATAAAGAATGCAATACTTCAATGAACAGACAGGTTCATCCCGGATCATGCCTTGTTGCCCGCGGAGGAATAAGCGCTTCCAATCAGGGAGGGTTCAATGAATATCATAATCTTGCTTTTAAAATGAGAGTAAAAAATCCCGATAGAAAATACCTTCGGCAGCTTGCCGCTTTATCGGGTCTTAATGTGGAGAAGTTTTTTGAAGACCTTGATTCGCCCGAAACAATTGAGGAGCTTAATAGTCAGCTGAAAAGAGGCATCCAACTGGGGGTCAGGTCAACGCCCACAATTTATATTAATGGAAAAGAATTCAAATATAAACCGATCAAAGCGCTTCTTGAGAAGATAATTGACCAGGAATATGCAATTGCCATGAAAAGAAGACTCGAAAGGGAAAGTAAGGCCCGATAAAATATGGTCTTGCTGCTTTATTTAATTGACAAAACGTATACCGGAAATCTTTTAATCAGAGAATAACGGATGCTGTGAAAATTTTTTCCGATATGATATTTTTTAATCTGATTAATTGAGGGTTTAATGCCGAAGAGAGATGACTTAAAAAAGATAATGATCATAGGGTCGGGGCCTATCCTGATCGGTCAGGCATGCGAATTTGACTATTCCGGATCGCAGGCCTGCAAAGCTCTAAAAGAAGAAGGATATGAGGTTGTTTTAATAAATTCCAATCCCGCAACGATTATGACCGATCCGGAACTTGCGCACAGAACTTACATTGAGCCGATTACAGCGAAAGTGGTTGAGAAGATCATTGAGATCGAAAGACCCGACGCCCTGCTTCCCACAGTGGGAGGCCAGACCGCATTAAATGTTGCCCTTGATCTGGACAAGAATTGCGTTTATGAGAAATATAATGTTGAGCTTATTGGCGCAAATGTGGAGTCCATCAGGAAAGCCGAAGACAGGGCTCTTTTTAAGGAAGCAATGATCGGGATCGGACTGAAAGTGCCCGAATCCGGTCTTGCATCCACCATTGACGAAGCTCTGGACACGCTGGAAAGGATAAAATTGCCGATTATAATCAGGCCCGCATTTACGCTTGGCGGCTCCGGCGGGAATGTGGTTTATAACAGGGAAGATTTTATCGGTCTTGTGAGAAAAGGACTTGACGAGTCTCCCATAGGGCAGGTTCTTCTCGAGGAGTCCGTGATCGGATGGAAGGAATTTGAACTTGAGGTTATGAGGGACAAAAAAGATAATGTTGTAATAATATGCTCTATTGAAAATATTGACCCCATGGGAATACATACGGGCGATTCCATTACTGTTGCTCCTCAGCAGACTCTTACAGACAGGGAATATCAGGAATTGAGGGATATCTCAATTGAGATCATCAGAGAGATAGGCGTTGATACCGGAGGGTCCAATATTCAGTTTGCCGTTAATCCCCATGACGGAAGAGTAATGGTCATAGAGATGAATCCAAGGGTGAGCAGAAGTTCCGCTCTTGCGTCCAAGGCAACGGGTTTCCCAATAGCAAAGATAGCGGCAAAGCTTTCCATAGGTTTGACGCTTGATGAGATACCCAATGATATTACCAGGGAAACTCCGGCATCTTTTGAACCCACAATCGATTATGTTGTTGTGAAAGCGCCGAGATGGGCTTTTGAAAAATTTGCCGATGCGGATTCAACTCTTGGCACCCAGATGAAATCTGTTGGCGAGGCAATGTCAATCGGCAGGACTTTTAAAGAAGCATTTCAGAAAGCGTTCAGATCTCTTGAAATTGACAGATACGGCCTTGGCTCGGACGGAAGCCAGAAACTGGAAGAATCTATACGATGGCTGCCTGAAAGGCAGAAGAGGGATATTATTGAAAAGGAGCTGCTGAATCCCACGGGCGACAGAATGTTCTATATAAAAGAAGGCTTTAAACTGGGCTGGAGCGTTGAAAGATTTTATGAGCTTACAAAAATTGATCCCTGGTTTTTGAATCAGATCAGTGAGATTGTTGAAGCGGAAAAAGAATTTGTTAAAGATTATAACTTAAAAGGATTAACAGTTGAAAATGTTGTTTCAATGAAGAAACTGGGATTCTCGGACAGACAAATCGGTTATCTTTCAAATAAACAGTATCTTGACCGGCTTTACGAAAAGGGTATAGCATATCAGAAAGAATACTCTTTTGCATTAAAGGAGAAGGAAAATGTTGTCAGGAAATTCAGGCTGGAAAATAATATAATACCGGGATTCAGACTTGTGGATACCTGCGGCGGGGAGTTTGAAGCCTTTACTCCATACTATTATTCGGCCTATGACGATGAAAACGAATCCGTCAGGACAAAGAATAAAAAAGTAATGATACTTGGCGGAGGCCCCAACAGGATCGGCCAGGGAATTGAATTTGATTACTGCTGCTGTCACGCGTCGTTTGCACTCAGGGAAGAAGGCGTAGAGTCCATCATGGTGAATTCCAATCCCGAAACCGTGTCTACCGACTATGATACCTCTGACAAGCTCTATTTTGAACCTCTTACTCTTGAGGATATCATTCATATCTATCGTAATGAAAAACCGGACGGCGTAATTGTGCAGTTTGGCGGACAGACTCCTTTGCGCCTTTCAAAGGAACTTGAGCATAACAATGTAAAGATAATCGGGACTTCTCCGGATTCCATTGACAGGGCAGAGGACAGGGAGCGTTTTGCCGAAGTTGTAAGGAAGCTGGACCTTTTACAGCCCGACAACGGCATAGCCTTCTCTCAGGAAGATGCCGTTAAAATCGCCGGGAATATAGGATATCCCGTTCTTGTGAGGCCTTCGTATGTTCTGGGCGGCAGGGCAATGGCTATTATTTATGACGAAAGAAGTCTCCTTGAGTATATAAAGAGCGCAGTGGATATATCGCCCGAACATCCTATCCTCGTTGACAAATTTCTGGAAGATGCAGTGGAGGTGGATGTTGACGCGTTGTGCGACGGCGAGAGCGTTTATATCGGTGCAATTATGGAACACGTAGAAGAGGCCGGCGTTCATTCAGGGGATTCGGCGTGTATAATTCCGCCTATTTCAATTTCAGACGGTATGATCGACAGTATAATAAAAACAACCGAAGCGCTGGCTATGGAGCTTGATGTTATAGGGCTTCTCAATATCCAATACGCAATTAAAGATAATTTATTATATATAATCGAGGTAAATCCAAGAGCGTCAAGAACCGTTCCCTTTGTATCCAAAACTACCGGAGTGCCCATTGCAAAAATTGCTGCCAAGCTGATGCTTGGCAGAAAGTTAAAAGATTTCGGCTTGACATCAATGAAAAAGTTTCCTTTTATCAGCGTAAAAGAGGCGGTTTTGCCTTTTAATAAATTTCCGGGTGTTGATACCCTTTTAACTCCGGAAATGAGATCAACCGGTGAAGTTATGGGAATATCAAATGATTTCGGCGAGTCATTTTATAAGGCGTCTCTTGCTGCCGGCGATAGGCTTCCGGTGGAAGGCACCGTATTCCTCAGTATAAACAGAAGATCTAAGGAAGAACTTCTAAGTGAAGTAAAGTGTCTTCATGAAAACGGTTTCAGGCTTGTAGCAACAGAAGGAACGGCGCAGTTTTATAATGACCATGAGATCCCATGCGAAAAGATAAAAAAAGTGAGCGAGGGAAGGCCCAACATTCTCGATCTTGTAAAGAATAACGAGATTGATCTTATTGTTAATACGCCCGCGGGTAAGATGTCGAAGGACGATGCTTACTGGATCCGCCAGACAGCAGTAAGGTACCATATTCCCATTATGACTACAATTTCTGCCGCAAAAGCAGCTTTCAGAGGAATGCTTGAGCTGAAAAAGAAGAAGAATTTAAGTGTTCTTCCAATCCAGGAATATCATAAGAAGGTTTTTTAATATGAAAGGAAAAATTATTTTAACTCACGGCAGAATTGAAGAAATAATTGAAGAGTTATCTCAAAAAGTATACGGAGATTTCGGCGATTATGAGAATTTCGCTATAATAGGAATTCAGTCCGGCGGGGTTTATATTGCAAATAAAGTCAGAAATAAAATTGAAAAGCTCTCCGGCAAAAAAATTAAATCCGGTGAACTTGATATCACATTTCACAGAGATGATCTTGCAACAAGAGGAAAACTGCCTGAGATAAAAGAAACAAGAATTGATTTTGATATATCCGATATGATAATATTAATGGTTGACGACGTGCTGTATACGGGCAGAACAACAAAGGCGGCAATTGAAACGCTTATGACCTATGGAAGACCGAAGATCATAAAGCTCTTTGTTCTTGTTGACAGAGGAAACAGAGAACTGCCCTTTCAGGCCGATTATTGCGGATACACAATTGAAACCGGCTATAATGAAAGGGTTGAGGTGAATTTTTCCGAAAACGACGCTGATGAAAATTCGGTGATATTGTATTCGGAAAGTGAATAAAATTATCAAAGATATTATTCGGAGATTGCTATGAAGGATCTGATCATAATCGGCGCCGGCCCGGCAGGGCTTACAGCTTCAATATATGGGATAAGATCGGGGCTGGATCTTATTCTGGTTGAGAAACTTTCTCCGGGAGGGCAGGTGGTAAACACATTTGAGGTTGAGAATTACCCCGGATTCATTGATCCGATCCCGGGATGGGAATTGATGTCAAAGATGGAGGGGCAGGCCCGCAGGCTTGGAGTTGAAATTGTTGCCGGCCATGTTAAATCCGCGGAAAAGGATGAAGACAGCAGCCTTTTCAAAGTGAATTTTGCAGACGGCACCGTTATTGAAGCTAAATCGGTTATTGCCGCAACAGGTTCGTCTTACAGAAAACTGGATATAAAAGGCGAGAAAGAATTTACAGGCAGGGGAGTATCATATTGCGCTACCTGCGACGGCGCCTTTTTTAAGGATAAAAGAGTTGCAGTTATCGGCGGCGGAAATACCGCTCTTGAAGAGGCTCATTTTCTTACAAGATTTGCAAGTAAAATATATTTAATTCACAGAAGAGACCGATTCAGAGGCGTAAAAATTCTTCAGGAGAGAGTTCTTGCAAGTGAAAAGATAGAGCCTGTATATGATACGATCCCGGAATCGATTAATGGGAGTGAAAAAGTTGAAACAATTTCAGTTAAGAACAAAAAGAGCGGCAAAGAATCAACAATCCCGGTAGATGGCGTATTTGTATTTATAGGGTTTGACCCCAATACCGATTATTTGCCTGAGAATATCTTGAATGAGAAGAAAGAAGTGATTGTTGACAAGAGGATGAAAACTAAGATTGAGGGACTCTTTGCAGCAGGCGACCTGAGAAGCGAATCTGCAAGACAGATTGTAATGGCAGCTTCCGACGGAGCAACTGCGGCCCTTGAAGCTTATGATTACATTATTAATTCAGGCGCTTAAAGAAAGAACATTATCGATCTCATTTGCTGCTATAGACAGGCTCGTTCATCACAGTATAATACCGAGTATGAACATTAACAGCTATAGAACTGAAGAAGCATTAAAAAAATTAAAGAAAAAAATGGATTATATTTTTAACGGTTTTATTGAAGCTTTTAAACTTTTATTTTCGGGAGATGAAGAGACTTTCTCTGCAATATTTGCAACATTGAAGGTGTCATCTGCATCTATTACAGTCAGTTTAATAATAGGACTGCCCTGCGGATTCATTCTGGGGTATTATGATTTTCCGGGGAGAAAATATTTAAAAACAGTAACAGACACTCTTCTGTCTCTTCCAACCGTTGTTGTGGGGCTCTTTGTTTATTCATTTATATCAAAGAGGGGGCCCCTGGGCAGTTATAATATTCTGTTCACAATAACCGGTATTGTTGCGGCTCAGACTGTTTTGATATTGCCTATTGTAATATCATTGACCGCATCGGCAATTGAGGGACTTGACCGCCGTTTACGTTTGACCCTTATTACACTGGGCGCGAGAGGAAAACAGATACTCTTTTCAAGCCTCTTTGAAGCCAGATACGCGCTTCTTACTGCCGCGGTTACGGCATACGGAAGGGCAATATCGGAAGTGGGCGTTTCAATGATGATCGGAGGTAATATAAAATGGCACACCAGAACAATTACCACTGCAATTGCCCTTGAATCCGGAAAGGGAGAGTTCGCAGCCGGTATTGCCCTCGGCGTTGTTCTTTTAACAATTGCATTTTCTGTAAACTTTGCACTGTCGTTTCTAAAAAAAATTTCCAATGCATAATAACGGAATTTCTTCATTATATGAACTTAAAGATATAAAACATAAATATGGAAGCCACTTCTGTCTTGATATCCCTCATCTGAAGATCAGAAGGGGTTCCTTTACAGGGTTGACCGGGCCCAACGGAAGCGGTAAGAGTACTCTTATGAGAATACTTTCCTTTCTTGAAAAACCTGATTCAGGTTCAATATATTATAAAGGCATTCTTCAATATAAAGGCGATACGCAGGCAGGGAATAATACTGCAATGCTGATACAAGAACCCTATCTGTTAAAGAGAACTGTTTTTGAGAATGTTGCCTACGGCTTAAAGGTGAGAGGAATAAGAGAAAATCTGAATGACACTGTGTGTGAATCGCTGGAACTTGTGGGGCTTGAGCCCGATAAATTCGGTTCCAGAAAGTGGTTTGAGCTTTCCGGCGGAGAAGTAAAGAGAGTTGCCCTTGCATCGCGCCTTATTTTGAAACCTGAGGTGCTTGTCCTTGACGAACCTCTGTCAAATATTGATCCCATGAGTATATCAATAATAAAAGAAGCCATTGTTAATGTGAGCAGGCGGCACGGCATCACATTGATTATTTCCAGCCACGATCCCGTATGGCTTAATCTGATATGCGGCGACATACTGAGAATGTATGACGGCACAATTGTCGGTGACGGAACTGAAAATATTTTAACCGGCCCCTGGTTTGAGGATATTGACGGGCTCTGGTCAAAGGAACTTGCAGGCGGCGAGAAAATATTTGCCGTTAAACCTCCTGATAAAAATTCGATTGCGGTTTTAAACCCTTCGGAGATCATAATCTCGCTGAAGAGACAGAAGGATATTTCGGCTCAGAATATGCTGAAAGGCAGGATAACTAATATGGTTTCTCTTGAAAAAAGGGACGCCCTGAAGATAGACGTAGAAGTGCAGGATATGACTTTCCGCTGCAGCCTGACTCAGCATGCGGCAGGTGAATTAAATCTCATCCCGGGCAAAAAGGTTTGGCTTATTTTCAAAGCCTCTTCTCTTCAGTGGCAGTGATTATTTTGATTACCTCATACCTGACAGATGAAGCTTTTTTCAGCTGCAGCCGGTAAAACAGGATAATATTTTAATTGACTCCTCACAGGAATTGTATAATCTGTTTAAAACAATAACATATTTGATCGGGAATTAATTCATGAAACAGAAAGTTAATAATGTCTCTCTATACTTTAACAGTAAAAGACTTATTTTTATTGTCTCAATACTATTTATTCTTGTTTTTTTTGTGACGGATGTCAGCAGCGCCGGCAAGAAGGATCCCTCTATAACTTTCAGCAGTTATGAATATGATTTTGGGAAAGTTAAAGAGGGCAGAATTGTTGCGCATATCTTTAAATTTAAAAACAACGGCAAAGGGACGCTGATAATAAAAAAATTAAGGGCCGGATGAGGATGTACTGCAGCTCTCCTGTCAAGGAGAGAGATTCCGGCCGGTGGCCGGGGCGAAATAAAAGTTACTTTCAATACAGGCGGTAAAAAGGGCAGGACTGAAAAAACTGTCAGAGTTTATACAAATGACCCGACAAATCCACTTGTAAGGTTAAAGATTATTGCAGATATAAATTGAACAGCAAGCAGATTATACTTTGACTTTTTCGGTAAATCATAATATTTATGTGTATTGGTGCCGAAACCGTGTAATTCTTTGTAATTATCTCTTTTAAAGATCCCGGTTAAATCACTGTTACAGATTAACAGGTGATTGAAAATTATGCGGTGCAGGTATTAGCCTCATTCAAGATGAAAAAATATATATTGGTATATCTTAAATCCTCAGCGGTTTTTGCCGGGTCCTTTGCCGTCCTTTTTGTCATAATATATTATGGAGTGAGTTTAAGCAGATATTATAATAAAAGAAATGCCCTCAAAGCAATTAAAGAAAAACCTGTCAGAAATTTAAAGGTTGTTTTGGAACCCCATAAATATAAATATACAGTTCAAACATGGGTTGTTCCGAAATACCAGAGATGGCTTTCACCAATATCATGGCTTAAATATACTGAAAACTGCATTTTCAGCGGCAGGCTCAATGCAATGAAATATGCGGGAATGGTCCCGGGGCACTGGAGCATTAAGGATTTTATTGAAAAGTCCGGAGGAGAGAAAGAATTTATTAAATGGGAGCTCTATTCGGGGAAACAGTATTTATCGGATAAACTGCTTGATAAAATAAATTTAAAAATAAACGGGAACAATAACACTAAATATGAATGGGTAAATATTAAAAGCATGGATGAGTTGATATACCTTGCAAAGAGAGGTCACCATGTATTTGTATATACTCAGGTATGGCTGGGCCCGTCAAAAAGATACCCGAAACCTGTAAAATATAAAAATATGAATTATGCTCATGCCTGTACAATCACAGGAATAAAATCCTATGATCCTGCGGAGAATGTGATCGAATTTGAAATATATGAAACTCTTCCTTATAATGCTTTAACTTTAACTCCGGTTTACAGTAAAGTTACAAAGAATGGCGTTAATCTCTTTGACAGGCAGAGTATCCCCTATATTGTGCGTTATGGAAGAAAATCCAGATCGGGATATATTGTAAAAAGGAGAATCAGAACAAAAAAGAAGCTGAAAATAAGATCTTTTGCAAGGATTTAGTAATGAGAGTAAAATTATTATTAATGTGTTTCATTGCGGCGGCCTTTTATTCATGCAAAAAGGAAGCGGCGACAAAAATTGCGCTTAAAGAGAGTGTCGGCAAGGCGGATATCCCTTTAAAGATATTAATTGAAAAGAGGGTAATTAAAGGTTTTAAGGAACCTCGCACTCCTGAACGGTTTAACAGGGTGGGATATAACCGCTATTATCTTTCAGGGCAGAGAAACAGCGCCATTCCGGTTCTGATAATAATATCCGGTTATGTTGCAGATACTGCATGGTTTGACCGGATGGCAAGAGACCTTGTAATGCGGAAAAACATTGAAGTGTGGACAATAAACAGAAGGGAGACCTTTATTGAGAACAGGAACATCTTAAATAAGGATATTGATTCTTTTATAAAAAACAGAAATAAACGCAAAGCAATTATAAGAAAATTAAACAAAACAGCAAACTATCTGAAGGGAAGTGAGGAGTATATTAAATACTGGGGGCTGAATGTTCAGATAGAAGATATGAAAGCTGTTGTAGAGGAAGCAAAAAAGACCAGCAAGAATATTTTTCTGGGAGGCTGGTCAGACGGCGTTGAGTACCTTATGGCTTATTCGAATTATAAGTTTAAAAAAACCTTCGGTTCTGCAGACCTTAAGGGCCTTGTCTTTTATGATGAAAATCCGGAATGGGGAAAACTTTCAGGCAAAGATGAACTCTTAAAGAAAAAAATTGACCGCCAGATCAGGCTGATGGAGCAGAATCATCTTTATATGAAATACTTTCCGTCCCTTGCAGTGCATACCCTTGCGCTTAAACTTGCTGATATTTATCCTGATAAGAAAAGCCCCCTGGCAGACTATTTTAAATTGCCGGAGGAGATAAAAAGCCGGGGAATCACAAACAGAGCATTGATCGGCTGGCTCTATGACCGGGATATTGACAGTTATGATAAAAAAGCAAGAGGCCCCTTCGCATATTTGATCAGATCCGGCAGCCTGCCTGCTCTCTCGGATGAAGGCGGTGGGGGAGAAGAGAAGAGTAATAATCCGGATGAAAAAGCGGGGATCCTGAAGTGGACGCGCTTTAAGGATGCAGGGGATATTACAGATCTGGACAGATTTATTGCCGCAAGCAGCAGCGTTGGTACTATGTGGGAGCACTTTTATCCCAGAAAAGTATTGCTCGATTATTTCAGGCTGGGGAAGTGCGATTTTGACTGTCCTGAAATGAATATCTATCATAATAAAGAAAACAGGCTTCCCATTTTTTATATACTGACCGGTACAAATAATGTGGGAAAATCAGCGCCTTTGGGGCTTAAGTGGTTCATGCAAAGAAGCGGAATTACATTGGAGAGAGTGAAGTTTGTGCGGTTATATAAGTATGCTCACGGGGATATGTTCTTTGCGGAAAATGCTCCGGAGGAGTTGTATTCTCCTTTATATAACTGGATACTTGACAACTGCGATGGAAAGATAATTCAAAAAAGGTGAAAACAGATGACGCCTCCGGAACATTTTTTAATAGGCATATCCTGCGCCAATATATTTTACAGCGGCCTTCTCATTATTAAAAGAAACTGGTTTACCTATGGGAAATTATTGATCATTATGGGGCTCGTTGCGATCTCTCCGGACATTGATTCTTTTTTCGGCCACTATACTTCAACAGATCCTTTTGTGGGGCACAGGGGAATGACGCATTCGTTTTTGGGAGTGCTTGTAATCAGTATCGCATTCACTCTGTTTGCTTCTGTAATAACGGTTTTATTTCGTTTGATAATTGGCTATTGGAAAGTTATTGTAAGATATTTTAAAAAGAGAGACACAGGCGAAGTATCGGATGAAATTATCCGGGAATATATTTTGGATCCCTTTTTACTTAATAAATTTTTTTTATTTTTATTACTCTGTTTTATTTCCGGAACAACCCATCTTATTACTGATCTCCCTCAGCCGCCCAGTGTATGGAAAGGTATTCCGTTGTTTTTCCCGCTGAAGAGTAACGGTGAATTTGTCCGCAGCGGCGGATGGTCTTTAATAGGATGGTACGATTTAAAGATCATGTGGGTTCTTATAGGTACAACGGTTTTAACTGTTCCTTCGGTATTGATCGGAAGAGCAGCAGATCTTTTTAAACTGAGATATGCTTCCATACCGTTGCTTTCAGTTGTTATACTCTTTAACTGTGCGGTTTTTGTGTGGATGGGCAGTTATATTGCTTCGTCAACTTATACTAACAGCAGAAAGTGGGCTGCTTATCAGAATGAAATGGTCAAAACATTCCCACCGGAGATAAGGGAGGTTACGATGAAAGGGAAAACAATCTTTATAAGCCTTTTCAGGCAGATGAGAAGGTTAAAATGAAAGTTCCGCTTTTGTGCTGATCTTTTTTCTGCCGAAAGACCCTTTAATTGACACTCTGGTGCCGATCTTTATAATTTCTTTCATTTCATTTTTTTTTGTCATATAATGATATGCATAATAACCTGCCGCGGAATACCCCGCTGCGGATGAACCGAAACATAAGGCCCAGATCACGGTACTGATGGTGCCGAAGTTAAAAACAGTAAGGAAAAGTATGCCTGCGCCGAGAGATATTGTGCTGCTTGCCGCGTAGAAGAGAAAATTGTATCCGTTGATCAGAGTATTTTCTTTCTCAAAATATTTATATTTGATAAAATACTCAATGGGAAGATCATTGAGACTATTGTTTTGAGAATTGTCTATTGAAAAGCTCTCTTCAATGGGATACCTTAGGTAGTAATAATATTTATAGTTTGCCGGTTTGTTGTTTACAAGCATTTCGATCTTATACCGGTATTGAAGGCCCTTTAAGGGTTTCGGAAGTTTATAGGCATAGTAGTATTTAAAATACAATCCCGGAGTAAAGATATATTTTACCGGTTTGCTATTTTTCTTTTCCTCTTTTAGAGTAATTTTGAATTTTTTTCTTCCTTTTATATTATATATATCTTTCCATATTATAAATGGCTCATTGGTAGTAATAATGCCGACAGGATAGAGGAGGGGTTTAATCGGGCTTCTCTTTGCCGCGAGAAGTTCTGATGCAGCAAAGAGAACAACCAGTACTGTTATTGCTTTAAGTATAAAAATTTCCGGCTGATTTTTTTTCTCCATGAAATGCCGTTAAATAGATCTTACCATTAACTTCTGCTTATTTATTTTTTATCAATTCCTCATATTTTTTGCAGGCAGGGATATTATTATTTTGTAGATCAATACACTTTGCCGAAGAGATTGCTTCCGCACATTCCTTGGCAGCCCTGATTTCTTTCGGAGTTAAGGCAACCGGTTCACTTGAAGAGTCAAGATCTTTCATAGTTTCTTTATAGCATTTGTCTTTAGTGAGCATGTCTTTTTTGATCTCTTTTTTTCTTGATTCCGGCAGATTTTTCATAGCTTCTTCTGTACAGCTTATGATTTTGTCGCATATTTTCGTAGCCAGTTTTTCCGCCCACTGTTTTGAAACCTCAGAGTCGGATTTTTTTGAGACTTTCGGATCGGGTTCTTTTGAAGAACAGGCAGTAAAAATAAAACTTATTGAGATAAAGAGTGATACAAATTTTTTCATTTTATTCTCCTGTAAAGATATTTTATCAGCTCATGTTCATCCCTTTTTGCTCTCTGCATAGCAGGAATGAACTCTTAATATTTGTTTTGTTACAGAATGGTTTTTCTTTTGGCTTTATGTCAAACATTTTTCCTGAAATATTCTGCTGTAAGCCAATGGAGAAGGAGAGAGTTCCGCAGATCCTTAATTTTCCCCTCTTCTTCTTAACATTCTTAACAGCGTTGAAATTGAAAAAATTTATTTCTGACCCAGAAAAACAAAAAAAAATCAAAAAAACATCGGCAAAATCGGAATCAGGATCGTAGTAATAATAGATGACCTGACGGGCAGTAGGGATTTGAAGAAGCGATAATTTGCAGAATTGCTGCTCTGTTAGATGAAGATCGTAAAACAGAGGAGGGTAAGATGAAAAAAAATTCAGTAATATCTCGAAGTCTGATTATTTTTCTTGCAGCAGTTGTAATTCACTTCGGTGTCATTATAATTACAGGCTGCGGCGGGAGCGGCGGCAACCGCGGAGCAGGGGAGACACTTATTGTTGAAGAAGTTGCGCCTGATGAAGGCGGCGGCTCCGGCAGCTGGGGCACTCCCAATGGAGTTAATACGGGCGATAAATCCGGCAGCAGCGGTTCGGACGAAACAGTGGCGGACGGGGGCTCCGGCGGAGGGAGCGGCAGTGACGGCAATACTTCGGGAAATGACAATTCCTTTCATTCGATTTTCAGAGGAGAGCCTGGCGTTTCCATTTCGTCGTCAGTGATGGGTGCTATAGATCCCGATCCGACAGGGCACACGGTTAACAGCGATTACGACGGGGACGGTATACCCAATTCTTATGAGATAGTGTCCAACCCCTATGTTGCAGATTATCCGAGAATTGTGACCAGAATCTCGGCGCCAATAACAATGGAGATACGGGTGAGTCAGTCTACAATTAATGAAAATCATTCCGAGACAGTTGAAGACACTGACGTGCAGAACACAATCGCTAACAGTATGGAGAGCAGGCAGTATACGCAGACGAACCTGAAAACAACTCCTTATGTTACTAAGGAGAGTTATTCCAATAGTGAAAGTCATTCCGAGTCTTACGGCGAATCCTCTTCATTTTCCGGATCCGTATCGTCCGATGTGGGTATTTTCGGCGTAAGCGGAGGAGGCTCTGTTTCCGCATCGGGAAGTCGGAGCAGGAATGAAAGTCTGTCCGATTCATTTGCAAAATCGCGAATGACCGAGAAGACTGTTTTTGAAGATGTGAGTTATGTGGACAATCTTGACAGGAGCGGAGTGGAATTTAAGAACGATACGGTTCAAAGAATATCCCGGAACTACAGAAAGAGCAAAATTTTAAAGAGCACTGAAAAGATAGGACCCAATGACGGTTATGTAAGGGCAGCTCTTTTTATCAAAAATCTTACTGTGAATATTCCGGTGAGGGTATCAAATGTGATCTGCACTCTCTCATTCAAGACTCCTGCAGGCGAATTCCTCCCTGTTAAAACATTTAAGCTCAGAAACGAGGATTACAGCGAGTTCAACCAGGAGGTTTACGGAGGAGAGGAACTCGGTCCTTATACTATTGAAGTGGCCAATCTTAACACCTATGAGGTTATGAAGGCTCTTAAGAACGGCTATGTGCCCCAGATACACATTGTAAGCTACGATATGCACAGAGTTGAGGATTCCAACTATAATCCCGGAGTTGACAACCTTAAAATAGTTGAGGAAACGGCAAAGGGGAGAACTGCAGTAATAAAGATCGCGGGCACAAATATGCGTGAAATATTCAGGGTGGCTGCCTTTGATGTGGATGAGAACGGAAATATATCCCCTGGCATTTCGCTTAAAAAGGCGCTCTTTAATATTTTCAGAAGCAGAACAGGAACCGGCGAACAGTGGGAAGATTCTCAATTGACCGTATCCGATGCGGGACTGAAATGGAAAACAGGAAGCAGCGAGCATACCTTTAACCCGGGGATCACGGGGAATTCATGGGATATGTTTGAGACATATATAAAGGAATACAGGGACCAGTACAACCGGACGCATAAGATCGAGACCATCAAGCGCATCGGCAGCCTTAAAAAGTACAATCCATTCAATATCGAAGATAATCCTGCCTATAATCCCAACGAACTTCTGAGTGAGGAGGAGATCTATAAAATGAAATATTTTATTATATTTCATAACGGCAGGTATTTTGAAGGAGATATAAATGATCCGATATGGGCCGGGGAGCGTTTTGAGATAATATGCTTTGATGTGGGAGATTTTAAAAGGCATTTTCAGGATTATTACTATACTCCGGCGCAATCGGGAGAGCCTTTTTATCTTGATACAAGGTGGAACAGGCTCAATCAAGATGACTATTTTAAGAGAGCCAGGTATATAGGCAAGGTTATTAAACGCGATGTTATTCATCTTGAGATAGATCTTGCCGAATCGAGATTCCTCTTTGACCCCTCTCTTGCTCCAAAGGCTCTCGGAGTGCCGGGCGTAAATGGCAGCGGAAAGCTTGAATGGACGGATAATATCTTTAATTACACATTCCAGCCTGATAATGCGGTTGAGAAGGGCATCCCGGGTGAATTCAGCCACAGGGCGGACGGAGGCATTAACAACATAACAGTTGAAGTGGACGAGTCGAAATTTGCCGGGTTTTACGAAATATCCTTTGGCGTTGAAGGCACGCCCCGGTCATCCCGGAAGACGGTTAAAGTAACAGCCAATGATCTCAAAAAGAATGCGGGCAAGGTGATCATTACAAGAAATACTCTGGATATTACAGGCAATCCTGTGGGATTTATTAACGGCGGCTCAACCTATGATGTTTATGTGAAAGCTGTGGGCAATGCCTATGGATACGATGTGTACACATCCAGTTTATCCAATGGCAAGAGCTCTGCAAAGGCTGTTGTAAGCAACGCAGGCGAAGGTATGCCGGGCAGTTTTTCATACAGGGCTTCGGGCCTGCTGAACAGTATTGATATAAGGATCCAGGAAGGTTTGAATACAGAGTACTATGTAATCGAATATCAGGGTCCCTATAATTACGGCAGCGACCCTCCTGTAACCTCGGTGATCGGGCATCCCGGAATAAATAAGATTGCCGTTGATAATCCTTCAGGCGAAGTTAAAGATCCGGGTTTGTACAGAGTAAATGTATTTGCAGTGAATAACAATAACATCGAAAACGGTGTCAGCTCCGCAGGCGGAGAACAGTTTATACTTGTTAATTTCGAGCGTTACAGAGATCAGAAGGTCTATGCTCCCAGTATTTCAACGGAATATTTCGGTTTGACTGCAATAGACCTGGAAGTTAATTTCAATAACGGCGATGGGTGGTACAGACTCAAGCTTTCAAATAGTGATACAGCCGGCAGGGAGATAGACTGCAGATACACAAGCTATATTGAACAGGACAGGCAGAAATTTCATATTTTTTTCAGGCCCCCATCTGGTATAGATGACCCGATGAACCCAACTTCCGATGATGTGTTCCGAGGCGGGCGTGAAGAGGTCGATGTTTACATAAGGACTGCGGCAGAGAACAGGTACAGGGATACATTCTGGCCAAAGAAGAGCGGCTCTGAAGATTATTATGTATTAACAGAATCGGATGTTTATGATTTTATCAATTTTTGGGTGAACAGTCCCTATTCGGACGCTTCATATATTGAAGATACTCTTGCAGGTAATTATACCGGGGACTTTTCCCTTTCCAGCAGTAATATCAATAACTACTTCTTCTCACCTCTGGAGCGGAGGATATACAGGATCAGGGCGCTTCTCACGGATAAAATTATAACCGTAGATACGAGCCCTATTGACGAGCCTGTATATTCGGCAAGTACGGGCGAACAAGCAATTGAGATAAGTGGTCTGGATTCCGTTTACGGGGAGTTATACAGGATTTACTGGCGCCGGGTTGACGGTTTAACACAGGAACAGATAAACGGCCTTGAGAATGATTTCTTTTTAGCAGGCTGGGACAGCTCGGAAAACATAGCTGATAATAATTACACGATAAACGAGCTTGTTCCTTTTAGCGATTATGTTGTGGCAGTTAAAGCATATAACATGTACGGCAAGGTGAGTAAACCCGTATTTCTGAAAGAGGGAGGGAATATTGTTATATACAGGCCCTATTTAAACTATGCTCCGGAAAAAATAACAGGGATGTCGCTGAACATGGGAGCGGACGGCCGCACTATTCTTGTGAGCAATATTTATGTGCCTGACGAAAATGTTGATCAGTATCAGGTTCAGTGGAAGCATGCAGATTATGGAGGTTATATTTATAATTGGTCTTCCACAAATCAGGCAACCATTAATGCTGACGGAGTCAATCCCGAATCGTATTTGATCACAGGTTTAAATTACTGGGACAGGTATATTGTAAGGGCAAGAGCAAGAACAAGAGCGCCTGTTAATCGATATGGAGATTGGAGTGACGAGATGATGATAGAGACTGTTAAAGATGGCAGTATCGGTCTCTCGGTGAGCAGTAATGTTGACGGCATCAGTGATGAAGCCTGGAAGAACAGCCGGCCGGATTCATTGATAATAACGCTTCAAAATATTTCTCTGCCGCCAAATACGTCAAGTTATACCATTTCATACAGTCTTGATCTGTACTATAGCGAGGTTGATTATGATTGCTCAATTATAGATTCGCAGACCTGTACGGCATCTGCATCCCATTATAGTGAAACAAAGACAATAACAATAAATAATACAAATAATACAACTCAGATCCAATATGTTTTTCAAGCGCCCAGATTTGTAAGGTATGAGTATAATACTCCTGTAAGTTATGCGCCTGATATTCATTTGGCTCTTTCCATGACGGCAAAGAATATATATGGGGAAGAAACAAGTAAAAACTTTAATTTTAGAATAAGATAAAGTAAGGATCATGTTTATAAAGAGAGCGCATATTATAACAATAGTGATGGTTGTTCTTGCAGGGTATTTATATTCTCTTTCCCGGGACAGGGTTTCCGGGGAAGAGAATACGAAAAAAGGGGATGATGTAATGTCTGATCACACCGGCGCGGAAAAGTTTTTCAGTGATAAGGACAGCACTATATATTGGGCTTTTAAAAATGCCTCTGCGGGCCGGTCTGCTGATATTAACAACAGTACCAGTTTTGATGAGGGCCTTTCCGGAGGGAATATAACCGGATCGGGTTCTCACGCTGCGGCAGGTGAGCCTTTTCGCAGTAAAACAAACATTCTGAATACAGGGTATGGAATGTTTGTGCCCTTTTTCGAATACGGGAAGCGCTATAAGAGATCCCGGGTCTATTCCATGTGGCTCAGCGGCGATCATTACATAGGGCCGGGCTTAATTCCGGAGTTTCATCTGAGATATTCGAGCTGCCAAAGCAGAAGCAGGAGAGGAAAGGTATCCTCGTCCTTTTCCCTTTTCCAGACATCTATCGGTTTAATGTATCCGTATAAAACCGGAATAAAACTTTTTAAGAATAACTTAACAGTATACGGCCGCATAACCGAAGGAATTACAAGAATATCCTTTGAATACGGGAATAATCGGGAACAGATCGTTGAGTATATTAACACAATGGAGATTTCAGCGGGTGTTATTTATCCTTTTGCGGGCATGTTCCTGGCAGGTTTTGATCTGGGCTACAGGCATATTGCAGCAAAGAATGTGCCCTTTCAGTCTTTTAATCTGATGCTCACTGCGGGTGTGAGGATATGAAAGAGAGTTCGAAGTTCAAAGTTCGAAGTTTTTTGCTTCATGTAACTGATTAGCTTGGGATCTGGGACTTTTAGCCTTAAACCGGGAATAAAATCATATGAAAAAAATAATTATTTATATACTGAACATAGTCCTATTATCAGCCGTAATAATATCCTGCGGAAAAACCAACTATACCGATCTTGCCGACAGGGACAAGAATAAGCCTTCCCCATCCTTTCCGGGGCCGGGTTCAGGTTACGGTTCGGATGCGGTCGGAGTTCCCTCGGGCAAAGACGCCATATCTTCGTCAACAAACTACAGCGGAAAAGAGAATGATCTCTCTCCGAGGCTCAACGCTTACGCGGGAGCGGCCTTTATAAAACCTCCTGTTATAAACAATTACGGAACAGTAAGTTTAAACTACAGCATAGATGTTCCTGTAGGCAGAGCAGGCCTTCAGCCCTCAGTGGGTCTCTCCTATTCATCATCCGGCGGTGACGGCCCTGTGGGTATGGGGTGGAGTCTTGAAACGGGTCTTGGGGTTATATCAAGAACAACCCGATACGGACAGCTCTATTATGACCACAGGGACACCTTTACATATAATGGCAAGCGGCTTGTTAAGGTTAGCGGCGACCCCGGCACGGAAAACGGCACTTACAGGCTTGAGATAGAATCGGGCTTTTTAAGGTTTGAGCTGGGCGATTCTGAGAGCGGCGGAGTATGGAGAGTTTATGATAAGTCCGGCGCTGTAAGCATATTCGGAGAGAACAGGGAGAGCAGGATATACAGACCCGATGATGAGAATAAGACCTGTATGTGGAATTTTACCAGGACTTACGATCTTAACGGCAATTACATGGAAGCGGTTTACGATATTTCGGAATACGCGGAAAACCATATTCTTTATTTAAGGGAGATAAGATATACCGGTAACTACAATGAAAACATGAATCCCAGGCAGTATGTAAGGTTTTATTATAAAGACAGAACCGACGCTTATGTTTCAAAGGCGCCGGGATTTATTATGAAAATGGATAAGCTCCTTGATAAAATAGAGGCGGGCTGGGACAATAACGAATTATGGAATTATACTTTAATATATGAGATATCTGCCGATTCGAACCGTCCCCTGCTTAAAACCGTTGAGTCCGCCAGAACGGCAACAGAGCCTGAATTTATATATCGGAACGCAAACCATTATTTTGTGTGGCAGAAGGTGAATAATCCGGATTTTAATGATCCGGAAATAAACCCGGAAGCTACAAAATATTTTGAAGGGGACTTTAACGGTGACGGTATTTCGGACATGGTATTCTTTAATCCTGAAAACGGTAACTGGAGAGCAGCGGAAGGGAGGCCCGGAGGCGGATATAATTTTAAGATCTACGGAAACATGTTCAGAGGATATGACAGTAAATCGAAAATACAGTTCTTTAAAGGCAATGTTACAGGAGACTATAACGGCGACGGAAGAAGCGACATTGCCTTTTATCTGCCGGAAACAGGGGAATTCTGGGTTGCAGAGCATAACGGCCTGATCTTTAATTTTACGCGTTACGGTGCGCTTACCCTTACGGATATAGATATATTCAAATGTGAATGGTTTGCAGGCGATTACGATGGAAACGGCCTGTCAGACACTGTGCTCTTTAACGAGCCCGCAGGCGAATGGATATTAATGCGGAATATGGGCGGCTCTTTTGAATTTATAAAATTTTCACATCATTTTAAAAATCTTTTCCGTGACGACTATTCACCGGACATGAATATGGACAGCAATAATACTTTTGATGATTCCGAGTATGGAAGAGACCGCGGAATGGTGCAGTTCCTTTCGGGAGATTATAATGGAGACGGGAGAACCGATATTTCAATCTATGATGCCCGTACAGGTAAATGGTGGGTAGCGGAGAATGAGAGAGTTAAAAGTTCCGAGTTTCAATTAAACTGGAAGCTGTACAAGGTATTTACTGTTCCGGAGATGGCGCTCTTCGGACATGACAGGTTTTCAGGCGATTTTAATGGTGACGGTTTTTCGGATTTTCTGATCTTTAACAGGGAGAGCGGTGAATGGATAATTGGAAAAACAGAGGACGGTACAATAAATTTTAAGGTATTTTCAAGAATTCCATCACATTTATCATCGGAAGATATTACACGCTGGCTTCAGGGTGATTTTAACGGAGACGGCCGCACGGACATAGGTTTCTTTTCAAAGACAGACAACAACTTCTGGATTGGCGAGGCGACCCCATGGGGATTCAGGTACAGGATCTATAACGATCTCAATTACGGCCCGAACCCGGACCGTGTTATGGCAGCCCCATTGCCGAAAAATGAGGTTAAGATTGAGCAAAGCAGGGCTGTAATATCAAAAGGAGATAAGACTTCTGTTGTTGATTATCAGTATAATGGGAATTTCCATGTTGACAGCGGTGAGATCGTATTTACCGGTTTTTTTACCGGATCGGATGACCCGGAACTTTTGATCTATAAACACCGTGAGAATGCCTTTTATATAAAAACAGGCACTGGTCCCATATCGGAAAACGCGGTATTAACCGATATCGATTTTAATAATAAAAAGATCAAGGTACTGAATAATTACAGACCAGGAAAATACAGGGATAATGACGCAGTCCTTTATTATGAAAAAGAGGGTTCCCTGTTCGGCAGCGGCAGCCATAAGTTTAATTTAATATACCATAACGGTTCCGCTTTTGTAAATGAGACCATCGCAAATATTACCGATTCTTCAACAAGTAATTTTGATATAACCGGGCATTTATATCTTGTGGATGATTTTAATACAGGTTCCGGCACAAAGAAGCAGGTCATGGTACTGGACCATGAAGCCGACACACCGCGCTTTGTTCTTTTCAGGGGCGACGGACAGGACGATTATGATGAAGTGACCATAACAGACGCAGGGGGAATAGATTTTGAAAACATAAAAAAGAGCAGGAGCGCATACAGACTTTTCAGCGGCAGGTTTACAGTTGGCGATAATGAGTATGCCCAGGTGCTCCTTGTTGATATGACAGCCCAATTGCATAAATGGTTCCTTGGCACAATCACAGAGAGGCCTTCAAAAACCATAGCCTTTACAGCCCTGAGCGGCAGTGCTCAATTTATAGCTTCAGGACATATGGGCTTTTATAAAGTAATACCTTTCGGGCTTGACAGAGCAGAACTTGTATATGCGGATTCGAATAATGGTAGTGTTCGCTTTCATAGACTTGCAATAAATGGCAGCAGCATAAGCCGGACAGACCACACTCCCCTTAAAACAGGCGTAACTTTCAAGGGAGAATTCACATATGACGACATGCCTGTAGTATATAAAGAGGGCGCACTCATGAAGGTCGATCTTTCAACCGTCAATTCTCAACTCTTAACTCTGACAGATGACCCGGACATATCCGAATATGGGATCAAGCGGGATGATCTCTTAACCGAAGTTTACCCCTTCCGCTGGATACAGGGCGACTACAATGGCGACGGCAAAACCGATATAGGGATCTTTCATCTTAAAGAACCTGAGTGGTATTTTGCAGTTACCGAAGGAACTGTCCCGGACATGATCTACCGCGTCAAAAACGGCATAGGCGGCACATATGAGATGGAATATATAAATTCCACAACACTTGACAATAGGGGTGACGACAATATACCGGACCTTCCCATGAACTACCGTGTTTGCAGCAAACTCACTGTTAACGACGGCAGGGGCAGCAGGATATTCAATAAATATGAGTATTCCGGAGGCTATGCTTTTTCAGCTTTTATCAATGGATACAAAGAGACGGACTATTTCGGATTCAGCAGTTTTAAGGTTATTGATGCATACGGAGCGCAGAATATAAGTACCTATTATAATCGACACTTTGATGATTTTAGAAAAAACAGGGCACTTGCAGGCGCAGTTAAGGAGTCGAGGTTTATCGGATCAGATCATATTGAGTATTCGAAGACATTATATGAGTATAAGGTTCATGAGATAAAAGCCGCAGGTTTCCAGTTTCAAGTTTTGAGTTATCTATCAGAACCTGTAAAAGTCCGGAAATATATGCGCGGGACTCTTGTTGAGACAAGGGAGTCCAATATTGTTCTTACACCGGGCAGGTATGAGATGGAATCGAAGACCGAATCGATTACGGATATGTACACAGACAGTGTTCATAGCCCTGTTACTGTTCGCAGCTTTTATGAGTTTGAGAATATCGGGTCTACAAACGAGATGAGGCTTAAGGCCAAGAGGAGCTTTGACGGATCGTCCCATGAGACTACAACCACATATGAGTATGATCACAGGGGAAATTTAACTAAGGAAAGACTCTCCTATACGGGTTCGGGACTTGATGCGGTTTCCGACCGTGTTATTAAATACGAATATGACGGTTTCGGCAGCAGGATACGCACTATTAATTTAAGCGGCAGCCCTTCAAGGATCACTGAAAAGTACTATGATCCGGAGCTTCACCAGTTTGTAATAGAAGAGCGTGTAATTAAGGATTCGGGATTTTTATCCACACAGTATGAAATAAATTACGGTTCCGCATTCGGCGCGCCGGAAAGGAAAACCGACCTCAATGGCAATAATACCTATTTTGATTATGATGCCCTGGGCAGGCTGAAGACCCAGCGCGCAGATACGGACACAGGCATTGAAACTTTTACCGAATATTCGTATGATACAAATTTTCCTTTGAGCGCAAAGGTGATCCGGTACACAGGCACATCTGATCCGGCAGGGATGACCCGTATTTATGCAGACGGCATGGGCCGGGTAATACACAGTGTAAGCAGCGGCACGGGCGAATCAGGCAAAAGTTTTGTTAAGTCCGGTTTAATAAAATATGACGCTGCAGGCCGGGTGATCAGCAAAAGTCAGACATCATGGGCAGGGGATGATGAAATAGATGTTTTCAGACCCAATACATCGGAAAAACATCCCACACTTACGGAATATGACGGAAGCGGAAGGGTAAAGAAGGTAACACTGCCGGGAGCGGGAGGTGAAACAGAAGAGACTTCAATAACATATACATATAACGATCCCTGGGAAGTCATAGAGACCCATAGTGCGGGCAGGAGCAAGCGGACAGTGAAGAATGCCGGGGGCCGGGTGCTTTATATAGAGGATTCGGGAACTGGAGATGACGGCCGGTTTGTTAATGCAAAGATAGGGTTTGCTTATGATCTAACAGGCAGGCGTGTTAAGAAGATGGACCTGAACAATACAGGGATGAGTTTACAAGTTCAAAGTTCCATGTTCCGGGCTGGCGTTAAGGATAGTTCGGGTAATAATATTGCTTTATGGAAGTATGACGGTTTTGGCCAGTTAAAAGCATCAAGTGATCCTGATCTGGGTTATACAGGTTTTCGGTACAACGGTTTCGGGGATATTGTTTCCGCAACGGACGCGCTTAACAGAACCACAAGCATGAGTTACGACATGCTTGGAAGGCTCACAACAAAGGATCTTCCGGGTTCGGAAGGGAGAGTGACATACATTTACGACAGCCTGTCGGGTATGGAGAACACACAGGGAAAACTCGCTGCCATTGATGACCCTGCGCAGAGGAAAGAGTTCAGCTATGACAGGCTTGGACGCGTTAAATATGAAAAGCGTGAGATCAAGATTGACGGTTCGGGATTTTCCGTTTCAAATGCCGGGAATCGGGTAATATAACGAGGAGTTTATAACAACCTTTGAATATGACCTACTGGGAAGGAAAAAGAGGATCAATTATCCCGAAGATCCTGTAACCGGGGTGTCGAGTTCCGTAATATACAGGTATAATTCAATGGGAATAACAGGGATAGAAGCCGTTACCGGAGAGGTTTCAAAGCCCCTTGTTTCAGCAGTGGATTACAACGAATTCGGCCAGATGACCCGGATCAGCAGGGGCAACGGAACTGTTACATATTACGACTATGACATCAAGGGCAGGCTTTATAATCTTGTATCCACAACAGGGGCAAACGGCATTATAAGAAGACTCCAGGATGTGCGGTATACATTTAGAATTGACAACAGCATCAAAAGCATAGAGAACAGGCCGGATATTGACACGAACGGGAGCAACTCCAGCATTATCCGCTATGACTATGAGTATGACGGTCTTAACCGCCTTGTTCATGCAGAAGGCCATTATGAAAAGACAGCCCTTTCCGGAAACGGCGTTTTATTGGAAAATAAAAACTTCCGCCGCGGATATTCCTATTCTCAAAATGGTAATCTTACAGCAAAGAGGATCTATGACACGGAAACAGGGACAATCAGCGACAACCGGACTTATACATATAGTAACCACATGGTAACCCGCATAGGCACCACAAAACACGGGTCTTCACGCTTTGAAATGATCTATGATGCCGCTGGCAATATGATCTCGCAGAGGGATAATGAAAATGCAATTGCCAAAGAGATGGAGTATGACTCCTATAACCGCATAAGGAAAGTAACAGATCCTGACAGCAGAACTGAGAGTGTAATCGGGCAGTACTGGTACGATGACCAAGGCTTCAGGGTGAGAAAGGTTGCAAAGAGGAATATCCACGGCAGGGATGTTAATATTGAGGTGCTATATCCTTCCATGTACTTCGGCATAGAGCGCCAGTTGAACAACGGAGGCAATGTAATAAGGGAAACCACATACGCGGTAAATAATATATACATGAACGGCGTGCGAATTGCAGCTATGCTTCCCAACGGCAACACCAGATATTACTTGACAGACCAAGTTGACAGTGTAAAGGTTATCACAGACGATGACGGTCTTGCTATTAGCCGCATGGAGTATCTTCCATACGGAGAGACCTGGTTCCAGGAGAACCGCGAAGGGCTGGAAGAAGAGCATAATCCTAAATTCGATTCACAGGAGTTGGATAAAGAAACAAACTTCTATTACTATAACGCACGTCATTACGACCCGGAGTTATGCAGGTTTGTTACTGCTGACAATGTAATTGACGGTGAGTATGATACCCAGGGGTGGAATCGGTTCAGTTATGTAAAAGGAAATCCTATTGTTTATAAGGATCCGACAGGGCATGAGGCTTATGGAGATGATGGCAATTGGGCAGGGATAGATAGTTCCGGTGATCAGGGTGTTATTGAGAGTGGTGTAAATTCCGGGGATAAATCGAGTGCAAAGAAGAGTGTTGAGAATGGATTGCAGAAGGCAAAGGGGAAAGCAAACAGGTTTTCTGAAGGTAATATTTCACCTTCCGGTAATGGAGTAATCAAACAGATTATAGAGTATAAACCTAGTGGAAAATATCCTAATGACCATGCCGGTAAGGTTTATATTACTGAAACTAAAGAAGAACCTAATACAAAATTTTGGAAACAATTTAGAGGAAAGTTAGAACACTGGTATAAAAAAGGTGTTCTCTCAAAAGAGAAATCATTAACGATGTTTGATATTGGGAAAAATAAGCATCGTAAAGGTAAAAGTGATTATTATGGCCCAGCTAAAAAGTTTAAGATTAAACGTGCTGGCTTGAGTAAAGGATATGGAGGAAGAGTAGATATTGAGCTTTCAGATGGAACAATTGTAACTTTAGGACACTTTACAGAAATAAACTCAAAAGTAATGAAAGCATCTAAAAGTGGTGAATATTTACCTGCAGGAACTTATTTAGGAGAAACGTTTCAGAAAATTGGCTCATCATCTGGGCCTCATGTTCATGGGCAAGGCAAAAATTTAATACCATTACATAGGGATAAGACTCTTGATAAACTTATAAATGATGAGAATAAAAAATGAAGATATTAAAATTTAAAGTTGTGTTATTTGTACTAGTATTAATTCCAAATATATTTTTTGGGAATTCAAAAAAAAATGTTGGAGAAAAAATTGTTAAACTGATTATTAATAAAGATAAGAATATAATAAAATATTTTGATAACACTGTTATAATTTCTGAAAAATTTGCTAATACTTCATTAAAAAAGTTTAATAACTATAATGGATTTAATAATGAAAATGGTTTGTTATATGCAATATTTTTTAATTTAAATAAAGTCGATAAAAAATGGAAAAAATTATTAATTGATAGTAACTATTGTCAGTTAAGTGAAGTATTTAAAAAAAGTAAAAAAATTGAGGTGTCATTAATTGATAAACCATATGTAATTGTTTCTGCATATAAAAATAAAGTTTACACTATATATTTAAGAAAATATTCAGATTCTATATACAAGATAATTGAAATAACATATTATTCAACTGCTAATGACGACAATTGGTAACCGTGGTATTGGTAAATGCCATTCGGTAGGACAATTTTCTTTATTATATCCCTGTATTCAGCAATGGTTAATGCCGGGGATAAGGGAGTTGGCGAGAAGTGTTTCTCAGATACAGAGTGTAAATTTTTACTTCGCTGCAATGACGGAGTGTGCATTAAGAAAAAAGAATTTGACTATGGCGGTTCAGGTAAAACGGGTAAGCCCTGTAATATTGATGCTGACTGTATCGGTTCAGGGAAGTGTGTGGAGGGGTTTTTTTGGAAAGAAATACTGTTCCGGAAATTAGGTGGTGAGTTTTGAGTTTGTAACACGTATTGTAAGATTAACTTTGACACTTACAACTTTTTTAATAATTTTTTTGCGGCAGGTACATTCCCCTCCTCCTCAATCCTTATCAAATAATTATGATTATTTATAGCAGTCGGTTTATGAAATGTATATTCTTAAAAAAATGTTCAAAAAAAAAATCTTTTCGATGATTTTTCTTGACATATTATTTAGCGATGAAAGATTTACAGTCTAAATACAGATGAAAGTTTTTCTATTGAATAAATAGGAAATAAGATCCCGATAAAACTGTTTTAAAAATACTATTTAAGATAATAAAAAATATGAAGCTCTCACAGATTATTAAAACCGTCATAGATATTATTGTTGTAACCTTTGAAGGAGAGAAACTTCCCGAACCGCAGAATCTTGAAAAAGGAAAGCGCAAAAGTTTTCTCTCTTTTGTTGCAGAGAAAGAAGAACTGTCTCAGGGAAAGGATATTGCAGGGAAGAGAGATGGTTTCTTTTCAATAATTTTTGAGAAAGAAGAATTACCTCCTCCCGAAAAAATTGTCGGGGGAAAAAAAGCCGGGTTTCTTTCAATGCTTTTTGAAAAAGAGGAACTCCCTCCGCCAGCGGAAGAAGGAGAGCCGCAGGAAAAAACCGGATTTTTTGCATTGTTGTTTGAATCAGAAAATCTAAATCAAAAATAAAATTATTATTTCGAGGGGCTATAAATGAGATATGCAAAACATATTTTTCGTTTAATGATATTACTCATACTGGTAATATCGGTAACTCTTATTGTTTTAAGATTATTTGTTCCCGATTCTTTTGGAAAGTATGGTCATTACAGAGCGGATAATCTGAAGGAGCAGATGTCTATTCCGGTAGTATGGCAGGGTGTAAGAAACAACGCATGTATTGAATGTCATCAGGAAAATACTTACAAAAAGATGAAGTCACTGCACAAAAATGTTCCGTGTATGAATTGTCACGGTCCGATTACGCAGCATGTTTCTAAATCGAAAAAGATAGCAAAAATGCCCGTCATAAGATCATGGAAGCACTGCGCGCGCTGTCACCAGAAGCTGGCGGCCAGGGCGCATGTTATCAAACAGATTGACGCTGTTGAGCATGTTAAGGGGCAGGGTGAGGCATTGGAAGGCAATGTCTGCATCGAATGTCATGATCCTCATAACCCAAAAGAAGAAGAGTAAGGGATTGCTGAATAATTATAAAATAATTATTTGAAGGAAAAGTATATGAATAATAAAAAAGATGAAATCAAGGAAATGTCAAGAAGCGAATTTCTGGCATATATGGGAACTGCTTTTAGCTTTGTTGTGGGCGGCACAATGTTCGGACGTTTTCTCACCAAAGCTGAAGCTGAAGAAATATCAAAAAAAATAAAGGAAGATAAAAGTAAAAAAGGAAATAATAACGGTGAGACTGAGTATAATCCTTTTCATCATGCTTGGGTATATCTGATCGATACAAATAAATGTATCGGCTGCGGGATGTGCGTAAGAGCATGTAAGATCGAGAATAAAGTACCCGATCATTATTTCAGAACCTGGGTCGAGCGTTACCAGATTATGGAAGGGCGGGAAGCGATTGTTGATTCGCCTGTGGGAGGCCTTAACGGTTTTCAGCCGGAATCTTACAGCAAGATAGGGAAAACATTTTTTGTTCCTAAAATATGCAATCACTGTAAAAAGTCACCATGCAGTCAGGTTTGCCCGGTTGGAGCTTCTTATTATTCGCCGGATCTGGTTCAGTTGATTGACCAGAAACGCTGTATAGGCTGCGGTGATTGTGTTCAGGCCTGTCCCTACAGCAGCAGGTATATGCATCCTGAAAAACATGTTGCCGACAAATGTTTTTGGTGCTATCATCGTATCACAAAAGGATATTTACCTGCCTGCGTGCATGCATGTCCCACCGGGACAAGGCAGTTTGGCGACATGACAAAACCGGATGATCCGGTAAGAAAAATCATTAAAACCGAAAGAATTCAGGTCCTGCGTCCGGAAATGTTAACCATTCCTCAGGTGAAATACTTAGGGCTTGATAAGGAGGTAAGATAGATGGAACATGAAATAATGAATTATCTGTTTCCGAATGATCTGCATGTTGACTGGAGTCTCATGGTAGTGCTCTATCCATACATTACTGGACTGGTGGCAGGAGCATTTATTGTATCTTCGCTTTACCATGTTTTCGGCAAGAAGGAGTTTAAACCTATTTCAAGATTTGCTCTTTTAACGTCTCTGGCTTTTATGTTTTTTGCAACAATGCCTCTTTTAAACCATCTGGGGCATCCGGAAAGAGCTTTGAATATATTAATAACACCGAATTTTACATCGGCAATGGCTGGTTTCGGGTTTTTGTATACCTTTTACCTCATAATTCTGCTGATTGAGGTATGGCTTGTATTTCGAGTCGATATAATTGAGATGGCCCGAAATTCAACGGGTTTTAAGAGAACCATGTATAAAATTTTGGCTCTTGGAGTTTATAATACATCCAAAGAAGCGGTAGAGCTTGACCATAAGTTGATAAAGATCTTTGCTGCCATCGGTATTCCTGCTGCGTGTATGCTGCACGGATATGTGGGCTTTCTTTTCGGCGCTATTAAGGCAAATCCCTGGTGGTCAACGCCATTGATGCCGATAATCTTTTTATTCTCCGCAGTTGTATCCGGAATAGCTCTGCTTATAATAATGTATCAGTTGATCTGTAAGTTTTCGGGATGGGTTATCGAGCAGGAGT
Organism: Spirochaetota bacterium; assembly: GCA_024276015.1. GTDB lineage: Bacteria > Spirochaetota > UBA4802 > UBA4802 > UBA5550 > JAJRXZ01. Next base: position 172,658 of record JAJRXZ010000020.1, read on the forward strand.
GCCTTTCGTCACTGGTAAGGTGGCTCTGGCTTTTCCTTATAATGACTTTGACTCTTGAAATTCTTGAGATCATAACACTTGCTTATGAGCAGGCTCATGAATGGGAGGTTATAAGGCCTCTGATCTCCAATCAGTTGTCCTTTTCTTTTATAGGAATTCAGATGATCATGGGGGCGTTGATCCCGATGATCCTGCTTATGATCGGCGTTTTAATGGACAAGTACCTCCATGAAAAGGTAAGAAATGTTCTCTCTTTTATTGCCGCTTCTCTATTGATGATACAGGTTTTTTCAATGCGCTGGAATGTAGTAATAGGAGGACAGCTTTTTTCAAAGAGTATGCGGGGCTTCAAGGAATATACGCCTCATTTTTTTGAAAAGGAAGGGATCTTTCCTGCAATAATTATTATGATATTGCCCTTTATTGCGTTATCGATCCTGAACAGAATATTGCCGTCCTTTAAAAATATGAAGTCGGTCACGGAGGAATGAATGGACTGAATTCTTTTTATATTACAATATAGACTATAAACCTCATTATAAATTAACCTGCTTTTTATCAAATGGCAGGTTTTTTATTTGTATGATATTATTTCTTGACCTGCCGGAGATCATATATGAAATGGAGGGGTTGTAAAATTAATGATATATTAAGGATATTATTCCATGGGTTCTGTTGTTGCAATTGTGGGAAGATCTAAATCGGGCAAAACCACATTAATAGAGAAGCTTATTAAAAATTTTAAAGGTAAGGATTACAAAGTTGCCGTATTAAAACATACGCTCCATGATTTTGAGATGGACCATAAAGGCAAGGATTCTTATCGATTCAAGGAAGCCGGAGCAGTTTCAACGGTAGTTACCAATGATAGGAAAATTGCCTTTGTTTCCGATCTTAAAGAAGCGATTTCTCCGGATGAGATAATCAATAAATATATTGCTGAAGATATAGACCTTGTTCTGGCAGAGGGATTTAAAAATGCAGGGATTCCCATGATTGAGGTAGTTGGCGATAATTCAAAATTGCCGCTTTATAAAACAGGTGAATATAACATAAGCGCTGTTGTTACGGATAATGAAATTAAAACCGAACTTCCCCTTTACAAAAGAAATGATATTGAAAAGATATCCATGTTGATTGAGGAAAAATACATTAAAAGGAAATAGATTTTAATTATCGAAATATTGACAAATGTAAATGTCAAGGCAATTTCCCGCTCCGGTTATTCGGGATATAGATCATAAATTCAAAGAAAATAATATTATTCAGCACAACTCCATAAGCTCATTCCTCCTGTATTCGGCCTTTATATGTATGGGCTTGTCTTAAAAACAGAAGATAGTGAAAAATTATCCCTGTCGGGTATTTTTTTATTAAATTATGAAATTATGTTGACATTGAATAGCACAAAAAATATAAAGGTAGCACGCAATATCCGTTGATCCTGCAGGTCTTATCGGTTTATAATTAGCGTTGTGCAAGGTTGCTGAAAACTAAATGTTGGAGGATTAAGATGAACAGGGTATTTACTTTATTATTTTTTGCCGTTTTTCTGTGTATGTTTACTGCCGGTTATTCCGCTGAAATGGATGATAATAGTATAAAGTCTGGTAAAGACAATAATGCCGTTTCTTCTGCTGCAAAGGAATATAAAGGAGAGAAACGAAAACCGGTAATAACGAAGCTGGGATCCATACTGGTTCAGGGTAAACAGGATTATCTTCTTTTTTCTGAGGTCGCATGCCCTGTAGATGTGATAACTACCCAATCTATTGAAAGTGAATCAACAGGTTATTCAATGGAACTGCTGAAAAAAGCGCCGGGCATCTATTATGGACACTGGAATCAGGGTGCTGTCACTGGTACGGCAACTTTAAGGGGATTTGACTTTGATCACGATTCTCCAATAAAACTGATCATAGATGGCGTTCCGCACAACCGGGCCGGAGGGCCAATGGATGCTCATCTTCTGTTTCCAATGGAAATTGAACGGATGGAGCTTGTAAAGGGTACCTCGGATGTGCGGTATGGATTGAACAATCTCTCCGGCACGCTCAGCCTGTTCACACATCAGGGAGGCAACAGGACAAAGGTACGTCTTCTTTACGGCAGCTATAATACAATAGATGCCGGAACGCTGGTAAGCATGGAGGCAAAGGGGTTCGCTCAGACATATTTTGTCGGATATCAGCAATCGGACGGGTATAGAGACCACTCGTCCTATAAAAAGGGCGCTGCTTCCGGGAAGTGGTTTTACACAACCAGAGACGGCAGGTTGAAAACAGGGCTTATACTCCGAGTATTCGGCATGGACGGCGATTCTCCGGGATACCTGAATGCTGAAGATGCTGAAAAAAATCCGACTGAGTCGTATAGTTACAATCAAACCGACGGCTCTCGGCAGGTTAATCATAACGCCAGTTTTCATATGCAATATTCCTTGAGTGATTCGCTCTTCTTTTCATTCGCGGGATATGCACGGCGTTTTGACCGTACACGGTGGGCAAGGTTTGATGAAACATGGGGGCAGAGCGAGCGAATGCGCGATGAATCTGACTACGGCGGTATCGCAAATCTCGTTTATGAAGAGCACTTTTCCGGATTTTTATTGAACTCTGTAAAGCTGTCCTGCGGCGCGGACTACGAGCTTCAGGATAACGCCTATATGCGGTATAATACTGTGGACAGGGTAAGGCAGTCGCTTCACAGCGGATGGGAATATACAAGTCACAACGAAGGGGGATTCTTTCAGGCTGACGCAACTGTAATGAAAATAGTCAGAATACTTGCCGGGACCAGGGCAGACCGATTTAATGGGGAATTCACAAGTAAAAAAACGGAAAATAGGACAGATATGGTCGATTTCGGAATAATATGGCAGCCTAAAATAGGTGCTATTATTACGCCGATTACAGGGTACAGTCTTTATGCCAATTGGGGAAGGACTTTCCAATTGCCTTCTGAGAACGAGCGTTTTGCTCAGACAAGCAAAGGAGGGGATATAACCGGAGATATTTCTTATTCGCGAAATGACGGGTGGGAGATCGGTACGCGCATTTCACCGGCTGCAAAAATTACTATGAGATTTACCTACTGGCAGATGGTGCGAAGCAATGAGCTCAAACCCAATATTGACGGCACATACGATGCCGTGGGCAAAACTGAGCGAAAAGGCTGGGAGGCTGCGCTAAATATAACGCCAGTTGGGTGGCTCAATCTCTGGGGCTCCTATGCCGGTCAGCAGGCGGAATATACGGAGCCGGGCCCCACATATCAGTCGATCAAAGGCAATGATATACCGATAATTCCTGACTATAATGCTAAATATGGCATTGATATTGAATTGCCCTTCTCCTTCACACTTTCCATGTGGGGGGAAATGCAGGGAGAGTATTACGCAGATGCGGATAACAGTGTAACGGTTGACGCCTTTCATCTTATGAATGGAGCCCTCAGATATAAGATTGATAACAGGATGATGTTCAATCTGAATGTTCATAATATTTTTGATGAGCGTTATATCGCCTTTGCCTGGGATACCTTTAAATACGGAAAGACAGATGCTTACTCACCCGGTAACGGCAGAAATATTTCATTTTTTGTTACAGTTACCCTGCTGTAGGAGATGATAACAGATAAAACTGTCTTTATAGGAGTTCGGAGTATGAAACAGAAAAACATTTTTATTTTTTTATTGTTGTTTATTTTTGCTTTTGCCGGATCAGCCGCGGCTCACGATATGTGGATACAGCCTGATGCAGAGAATTTTAGCGTAATACAGGGTCACCATGATAAGTATAAGACTTATGAGGTTTCGCGTCTCAAAGCAGTGTACGGTTATGCCTTTAATGGCAGCAAAAAGAGACTGAGACTCCATTGCAGCAGCGGAGTTTGCAGAGTTAGCAGACTGGGAAATCTTGCCGCACTAACAGCTTTTCTTGATAACAAATACTGGATGAAGACAACAGCAGGATGGAAAAACCATAATCGGAGAGAAGGACTCTATATATTGAAGTCCGGAAGATCCTTTAAATATACAAAGCATATTATAAGCTGGAAACCCTTTCTAACAAAGCCTTTAGGATCGGATCTGGAAATAGTGCCTCTTTCAGACCCTTTAAAGCTTTCCCCGGGAGATACTCTTCGGGTTATGGTTTACTATAAGGGAAATCCTGTGTCTCCGAATAATGGGCGGCTGAGAATATCTTCTACCAGTGATGCGGGGAAAACACATGATCTTATTGAGTATAAAAGGGATGGCCCCTATACGATAACAATAGAAGGACGAAAACGTAATCTTATTGTTGCTAAGTATGAGATATCGCTTGGCGGGACGGAGGTAATATGGATATCAGCATCGCTTGGATTTTTTAGGGTTAAATAGATGTGGCATTTGATTTTTAAGGGCGGCCTCCTTATGTGGCCGCTCCTGTTCTGTTCAATTCTGGTTCTGGCAGTGATTGTTGAGCGGGCTTTTATTCTGGCCGGAGCACGGAAAAAGATCATAGAACCTTTGCAGCATTCTCGTATGCTTTTTATTCAGGGCGATGCGGAAGGGGCGCTTCAATTGAGCGGGGCCATTAAAGACCCCATAGCGGATATTTTTCTTATGGGATGCGATCCTGCCAATGCTGAAATAGCAGGTGAAGAAAAGGAACGGCTTATATCAAGAAAAGGAACAAGATTTCTTCGAAGAATGGAAGATCATCTCCGCATTCTTCTGATCATCGGTAATATTACACCGGTCATTGGGCTGCTCGGTACGGTTACGGGCATGATAAAAGCTTTTATAAAAATTCAGGAATTGCAGGGCAGTGTGAATGCGTCGGTACTTGCAGGGGGCATCTGGGAGGCATTGATTACAACTGCGGCCGGGCTTGCTGTTGCCATCCCGGCACATATTGCCTATCACTATTTTGAAGGGCAGGTGGACAATATGGCTGATGAAATAAGTGACATCGCACACGATATCTTACAATAATTTTGCTCAGGTGCTGTCTTAAATGGTGAGATTTGAACGCAGGAAAAAAAATCATGTTAACCTGAATATAACTCCCCTTATTGATGTGGTATTTCTTTTGCTTATATTTTTTATGCTCACATCTGCTTTTGCTGCAAAATCAGGTATAAAAATATCACTGCCGAAAGCAGCCTCTGCGAAGCAGCAGGATGCTGATACAATAACGCTGCTTATTGATAATTCACGCACAATATATATCAATGGCAGAAAAATATCTTTTGCCGAACTTCAGGAACGTGTTTCCGGCCTGATCTCTGCCGGTGCAAAAAGGCAGTTGATCCTGATAAAGGCTGACCGTCATATTGATCTTGGATTTGCTGTAAAAGTAATCGATATGGCAAAAGAGGCAGATGCGGGCGGAGTGATCATATCAACGGAATCCCTCCCGCAAGGCAGAAAGTGATGTTCCGGGATAAGGGAAATAGAATCCTGTCTAAGTGTGTAATTCTTTCAATTGCGGTTCACACAATAGTGCTGAGCCTATGGGGATCCGGCGTTTTTTCTGTTGAGCGTCAAAAAAAAGAAATTCCCATTATACTGCATTACAACAGTCCGGAGAGAGTGCTTCCTCGCATACAAAAAGTACGAAACAGGAAACAGTTAATTAATAACCAAAAAACAAAAGTACGCAAAAACTATCATCCCTCTGAATTGAATAAATTTAAACTTTCCGGGAAAAAGGAAACTATGTTTTCCAGCATAGATCATAAGGAAGCCTTTCTCCGATATCAGGATATTGTTAGGCAGTATATAGAAGAAGTAAGACGTTATCCTTACAGCGCAAGAAAAAACAGGCTTGAAGGCGTAGTCTATCTTCGGTTTTTTTTGCTTTCCAACGGGCGGGTTAAGGATATATTACTGCTACGATCATCCGGCTTCCCCATACTTGACCGTTCGGCCCTTGAGACCGTTAAAAAAGCTTCTCCTTTCCCGCCGATTCCGGACAATTTCAGCGTCAGGTCCATGCTGTTTGAAGTTGCGCTTGTGTATGAACTTCAATAAAGTAACTCACGGTAAATAGTAAAAAGTTTGCTTTTTATTTTTGTAATAATAGGGGCCGGACACTATTTTATCGAAAAAAGATCATTATCAATATGCTTTATATTTGCAGTCCCCCGATGGATATTTCAGGAGGGTTCTTTATGGTATCCTTTAATACCTCTAAAAATATCTTTAGATTTCAGCTTCTCATACGTATCTATATCAAAACCTTCAAATATTATGGCAATTGCAACTTTAACCATAAAAGTAAACAGAAGAAAGCCTGCCGAGAATATACCTGCCGCAACTCTTACTTCCGTCCATGAAGGAGTATAAATATAAAATTGTCCCAGAACATCGGGAGTGAAGGCCGGAATGATCAAACCTATACCCTTTTCAATATAAACGCTTATATAGATCAGTACAGCTCCAATATTTAAAGTAAAGAAATTCTTTCTTGTTTTCGGAATAAGGAACAGGCAAAAGGCAATTATTCCGAAGATCAGTGAACTCCAGCTGTAAACAACCAGGTCTTTTTGCTTTCCGATACCTGAGAAAAGATAATGATGATAAATTAGCTGCTCTGTATCAGAGTAATATTCTTTGAAAATTTCGGATCCGATCAAAAAGAGATTAATAAACATTGCGTATGCCATCAATTCGGCAATTTTCCAGATGACTTCGTCTTTAATCTTAAAATTGGTTATTTTTCTTAGTATCTGAAATAGTATCAGCATAACTGCGGGTCCGGAACAGAAGGCTGAAGTTAAAAATTTAGGCGCAAGAATTGCGCTGTTCCAGAAGTGACGCGCAGGCATGCCGTTATAAAGAAAAGCCGTAACAGTATGGATTCCAACCGCGAGAGGGATGGAAATAAATATCAGGGGCATTACGATAGATTTATTATACTCTTTTTTAAGAAAAGCATTGTACAAAAGATAAGTTACAACAAAAAAGTTTAAGAGCAGATAGCTGTTAAGAACAAAGAAATCCCATGTTAATATCGAAGAAGGGAAATTCATTGTCCCCAGAACAGGAAGCATGTGCCAGAATCTTAAGGGCCTTCCCATATCGACTGCAATAAATAAAAGGCACATCAATACGGAAGAGACTGCCAGAATTTCTCCGAAAATAACAACTTCTTTTATAGGTTTCCATTCATATAAGTATGCGGGTATTACCAGCATAACCGATGCCGCAGCCACGCCCACAAGAAAGGTAAAATTGCCTATATAAAATCCCCATGAAACGGAATCCCTCATATTGGTTTCAATGAGGCCGTTATTGAATTGATGGATATAACCTGAGGCTCCCCAGATCATCAATAGTGTCAGAAAACCTATCCAGAAATAAAAGTATCTGCCGCCTCTGAAAAATACTTTTACGCTTAATCTTAAAAATTTTAAGAATTTCAAAGTTCTACCCTTACTATAATTTTATTAATAACCAATATCTTCAAAAAATTATGAAATTATATGCCAAAGAAATAATAAAATTTTGGCTGAGTATTTAATTCTTCTTTCAGAACAAAAACTCTCTTATTTTTTAGAATATATCTTATCTCGCTTTCCGGGTCCAGAAGATTACCGAATTTCCTTGCGCCTACGGGGCATATCTCCACACATGAAGGATATTTCCCGATTCTTACTCTTTGAATACAGAAGGTACACTTTTCAACTACGCCTTTCATCCTGGGACGATTGCCCAGATAGTGTGTATTGGGGTTGATCTCATCCTGAGGAATATGCGGTTCACCCCAGTTAAAGTGCCTTGCTCCGTAGGGGCATGCAGCCATGCAATTTCTGCATCCAATACACCAATTATAATCTACAACAACTATTCCGTCAGGTTCCTGCCATGTGGCTTTTACGGGGCATACAGTTGTACACTGAGGATTTCTGCACTGCTGGCAGGCAACCGGCATATAAAAATGTCCCTCTTCCGGAACTTTCGGCGGATTGTAATGGACGTCGGAATGAAATAGATCCGTTCCCTTTTCATCCTCCATCTGAAGAACCTGTATCCAGTGAATTTGCGGTTTTCTGGATTGATTATTCTCTTTTACGCATGCATATACACATCTTCTGCAGCCTATACATCTTGATAGATCCAGGGCGTATCCGAAAAGAGTTCCTTCAATGGGTTCCTTGCGGGAAACTTTAAATTTTTTCCCATATTTCTTCGAATATTTTTTTTCCAGCCTGTCTATGATCTCTTTTTTTTCAGCCTCAGACAAAGTTCTGAATTTCTGCCGGAACAATTCTTCAAGGCTGGAATCGAACTTGCATCCGGTGAGCATGAATCCCGCTGCAGATGCAGCTGTTTCCAAAAAATTCTTCCTGGTAAATTTTTTAAATTTATCGGTTTTATTGTGTTTATCATTAGTGGTCATTTAATATTCTCCTGCCTTACCGGTGGAGGGAGCGGTTTTAGCGGTTTGAATTTCGGATCATGGGGATTATGGCAGTGTACGCATAATAAATATTTTTTCTTGCCGTTCCAGTATCCTGTCCGTTTTCCATGTACTCCCCTTTTCCAGTCCCTGAGTTTGGGCCCATGGCACTGGCCGCAGAGTTTGTAAGATTCTTTAAAGCTTACCAGTTTGCCGCCGGCTAAGTGGAGCCAGTTTCTTTTTGCGGCACTGTGGCAGTCGAGACACCACCTGTTCTTTTCATCATGTTTTAGTACGATGTTGTCATGTTCATCAACAAGTTTTCTTCTTTTATAATTTACTTCAAGATCATCATGACATTCCGAGCAGGGATAAATCCCTTCGGAAAAAGGAGGCGCCTTAACAGGGATCTCAATACTTTTTTTAGAAGATCTTTTTCTTAATATTTTTTTCCTTTTGTGTTTAAGTCCCGCAATAGCGGCAGCGGTAAAAAATATTATTATTGTCAGATAAATAAATTTTGATTTTTTTGTCATATTAATACATAAATAATTTAAAATAAATTTAAGTTCAAATCGTGAAAAAGTTAAAAATTCGGAGAATTGTAAAATTATTCTGTTCTTTGCATATACTTTTTGTCTATAAAAAAAATAGTTAAAGAAAAAAAAATGTCATTTTATTTAATGGAATAAATTTAGATTATCCTGTGAATGTATAATTATATTATTTAAAGTATTAAATGCATCTATATACAATGAAATATAATTGTGATTGAAATATATGATATTAAAAATAATAATTCCCATTAGTTGAGGATATGAAACTTGGCATAACATCAAAATTAATGGTTTCTTTTGCTATTGCCATCTTCCCTTTTTTTGTGATCAGCGGGGTGGGGCACTACAGTCTTGTCTCAATTACAGAAGAGACAAAAGAGATCTCTTTGCACATAAAAGAATTCAGCCTCATAAATCAGCTTACGATCGATATCAGTAAATCGGTTCAGCCTGTTCACAATTATCTGATAAACGGAGATCCCTCTGAAAGAAATTTGTACGATAAAGAATTCAGACATGTTATGTACACTGTGGGAGAACTGGGCGCAAATGAATTTAACAGCAGCGACAAGAAAATTCATTTTGCAGCTATTAAGGATAAACTGAAAGTCTTTAACAGACTGTGTATTGAGATACTTTCAATAAAGAACCCGGTTTCTTCTGCCAGGGGTGTTCCTCTGATGAAAAAGCTTAATGATTTTTTTGAGAAGCTGTTAATTAATATGGATGAGTTTCAGCAGGTTGCCAATATTGAACTTACAAGACTCAAGGAAGATGCGGAAAAAGCCGAAAGACGTACCTATACGATCCTGATGGTTTCATGGACGGTGTCGATCATTTTCTGTATAGCAATGGTTTATCTTGTTTCCAGATATTTCAGCAGGTTTATTCTTGCCATTGATTCTGCTGCGAGAAGGATCGGCGAAGGAAATCTTAATGAAAGGATCGATATTACTTCCAATGATGAGCTTGGAGATCTGATCGAAACGTTTAATAGAATGGCAGGAGAACTTCAGAAGACAACCGTTTCAAAGGATTATTTTGACAATATTATTCAGACAATGAATGATGTACTCTTTGTAATAACTCCTGACGGCAAAATAGAGAGCGTTAATGAGGCTGCATGTAAACTGCTCGGTTACAACAAAGAAGAATTGATAGGTCATTCCGTAGATGAGATTTTCCCACCGGAACACCCTTTGAGGAGTAAAAGCATTTTTAAGCAGATAGAAAAAAGGCCGGTTGAACAGAGAGAATCTCTCTGTATATCAAAGGATGGTAAAGTGATTCCGGTTCAGTTTTCACTTTCAAAACTGGCAGATATTCCCGAAGGCATTGCAGGAATTGTCTGTGTTGCCCAGGATATTACATTCAGAAAAAGAGCGGAAGAGGATATAAAATATCTTTCCCATCAGATGATCAAAATACAAGAAGAGGACAGGGAAAATATATCCAGAGAGATACATGACAATCTCGGCGGCTCTCTGCTTGCATTGAAGATCCAGTTCCATTCGCTTTTCAGCAGGTTTGCAGGAATGAAGGGGCAAAGAAAAAAGGATTATCAGGAGATAATGGACTATATCGATAATCTGATTGACATCAGCAGAAGGATATCGAGAAGTTTGAGCCCTGTGGGATTAAAAACAATAGGTCTCACAAGAGCAATAACCGATCTTGCAGATAGGCTTAACAGATCAAAAAAAATGGAAATAAAGATTGACCTGAAAAGTTTGACTTTATATTTTCCCGATAACTGGGATATAAATATTTACAGAATTATTCAGGAGTCTCTTACCAATATTATTAAACATTCCAATGCTGCAAAGGTGTCAATTACTTCGCGGTCTTATAAAAATAAGTTGATCATCAGAATAAAGGATAATGGTATTGGAATAGATTTTGAAAAACTGAGAAGTGAAAAATCCGAGCATCTTGGTCTGGGATTATTGATGATGAGGGAAAGAGCCGCTCTGCTCAAGGGATCCTTTGAAATAATTTCCAAAAAAGGGAAAGGGACGGAAATAAAAATTGAAATCCCCGGCAAAAAAGAAAAATAACGAATACAGGATAATTCTTGCAGATGATCATCCCCTTTTCAGGTCGGGATTAAAAAACCTGATCAATGCTGTTGAGAATTTTAAGGTCATTTGTGAGGTAAGTAACGGGCTTCAGCTTCTTGAAAAACTGGAAGAGATTGCCTGTGATATGGTAATTCTGGATCTCTCCATGCCGGAGATGGACGGTCTGGAAGCTCTTACAATTATAAAAGAGAAGTATCCCAATATTAAAATTCTTGTAGTTTCAATGCATAAGGAGAGAGAGCATTTTAAATATGCCATTGCAAAGGATGTTGACGGATATGTTTTGAAAGATGATGTCATTGAAAAGATAATATATGCAATTAAACAGATCAAATCGGGCGGTAAATCCTTTTCGCTTGAACTATTATCGCTTGTTGTTGAGGATTATTCCGTTATATTGGACAGTCCCATATCACTAAAACTCCTTACAAACAGGGAAAAAGAAGTGTTAAGATTCATCTGCTCAGGTTATACCAGCAAGGAAATTGCAGAAAAATTGAACATCAGCAAAAGAACTGTTGATGTTCACAGAACGCATATAATGAACAAGCTTCAGATTGACAACCTTGTTGATCTGATCAAGTTTTCAATTTCCAGCGGTTTGGTATAGATCTCTTCTATATAATATTCTTTAAATTAGCCAATTTTTATATAATTAACAAAAAATTTCTTGTTTTTCTTATAATAATTTCAAAAATAAGTATATATACCTATTGAAATAATTATTTACTTGTTGTTTATTGGAATAGGGTAAGTGGGATTACTTACTTTGAAGTTATATCGACAAATTTACATATAAAAAAGATATTTAGAAATATTTTAGAAGAGTAGGGGTTTTGAAATGAGAGATACTGTAAGATTGGGAAATATTTTTAAGCTGTTTCTGGTTGGAATAATAGTATTAACGATATTTTTAA
>JAJRXZ010000021.1 GCA_024276015.1 Spirochaetota bacterium
AAATATGTTAAAAAAGCAATTGATTATTATAATAATGAGCGGTATCATTCAAGTATTGGATTAAAAACTCCGATGGAGTTTCTGAATGAACAACTAAAAGATCAAACGGTAAGAAAGTTAAAAATGGTTTCCTGAATGGAGTTCAGCACCAATTGATCGAGGATTTCCTGATTTTGAAGGATATTCACCGGTTGAAATGCAATTTATTCTTTACGATACGATACATGATGCAGCAAAAGAGATATCAGACCAGACAATTTATAACTGGAAAAGAATGGCGGAGAATGACATAATGACATTAGATGCGGAAACACAAATTCAAGAATACTTAGGGAACCAAAATAACAAATGAAAGACAAAAAAATATTAAATAAATTATTAGAAACAAAGGCTATGCCGTTAAAACGGCACATAGCCAAACCGTATTGAATCATGAATCTAAAAAAAATAATCGCTGCAATATTTATCCTGTTATTCTTTGCAGAAAAGGGAACCTCTGCTGATACCCCTTATTCATATAAAAAGCAATCTTCATTGATCAGATCCATTATAAAAAGAGAAAAGAGCACAACAGAAGCTAAAAAAATTATTAAACTCGTAAAGAATATTGATAATATCTACGGGAATCTTTATGAAAATCTTCTTAATAACAAAAAAATCGTAATATTTTTTGATCCGGCACATGGCAAACTTCCCGGCAATATATGGCAGGGGGGCAGAGCCACCGGCAGATTAAGCTGTACTAATAAACCGGAAGAGTATTATTCCATGGTATTATCAAAAGCTATGTACAAACTGCTGTCGTCAAATAAATTCATAGATGTTAAGAGCACCCCTGATTTTATGGAAGTATTGAAAGGAAAATCCGACACATATAAAAATATACCTTTTAATAAAACTGTCAAGCTTGCGAAGAAAGAGGGAGCATTTATACTAATTTCCGAGCATTTAAACAATGTCTCTATGTTTAATAAAGCCAGCGGAAGGGTGAATATCCCCGGACTTCATATAACAAGAAACAGGTACGGCAAAAAATTCTTAAGATACGTTCCAAGAACATATGACGGCTTTTTAACTCTTTATAATAAACTCGATTCCAGCGGTTTTTCAAAAAAATACGCCCTTAAACTGAAGGAAAAACTGGTACAGGCAGGATTCAAACCCAATTACTGGCAAAAAGGCGCGGTTGGAGACGACAGGTTCAGCTATTTCGTGGACTTCCCCATATCAATAATATACGAATCTGCCTTTATTTCAAACCCTGCAGAAGAAAAGATGCTCAGAGATGAGACGCACGTTGAAAAATTAGTCAATGCACAATACAAAGCTCTTCTTGAAAATATCAATGAAGTTTTCGGAGTTGACATCTCAGGTGAAAAACCTGTAAAAAATACTGCCTCTGCTTACCACAGGCTGGAACTTTTAAAGCTATCCCGAATAGCGGTCTTTTATCTGAAAAACCGCAGAACCGCAGATGCAATATCCACTATAAATAAAATGGTCCGCGCGTACAGAAAAACCAAATACAGAGAGTACTTGACCTATTTCATAGACATAAGAAAAAGAATCTACAGAGCCGAAAAATATTTCAAAATATCAGCGAGATATAAGCGCTATGCCCGATATCATGCCAGGAAAAAAAATTACAGGAAAGCCAGGCGCTTCAGAATTATTGCTTCAAGAAATTTGATAAAAGCGCGAAGATATCTGAATAAACCGATATTTCTGTCTTACAGAAAAAAGTTCTACAATAAAACCAAAAAACATAAGAGAAAAATATACAGAAAGAAAATACCGCGTGCGCTTTATGCAAAAAAGAAGAAACATCTGCTGCGAAGAAGGACCGCCTCAAGATATACTCCTATTATCTTTTCTGTTGAGGAGAACCAATCTCTTGAGGACGCTTTAATTAATGCTCTGAATCCGAATAAAAAAACATTGAAAAAACTTCTTCGCAAGTTTAAAAATGTGAAAATAGTAAAATGGGTCAGGTACAGGAAATACTCGAAAAAAAGAAAAAGAATGATCACATACTGGAGAAAGAGAATAAAAAGAGTTAAATTCAAAAAGGGAATTTATATTGTTAAAATGAACAGACACCTGACCGTTACAGATGTTAAGCCCGTTGGCACCGTAAGCCTTAACAGATACAGATACCAGAATCAGCAATATCTCAATAATTCTTATTTCTCTTTCAGAAAAAAGATCAAAGCCCTGTAATTCCGGAGACTTTCTTGAATAAGCCTTACCTCTTCTTTGGCGATCACCTTCGTAAAAAATATGGCCGCAGAGTGCTCAAACTTCCTGTAAATGCAAACCTTTCATGCCCCAACAGAGACGGTACACTGAGCAGCAAAGGATGTATTTTCTGTTCGGACGACGGTTCTGCATCTCCGACAACATCAGGAATTAACGATATATCCGAACAGATGAAATATGCAAAAGAAAACTTTAAAAGATCCAGCCGGGAAACGGATTACATTGCATATTTTCAGGCTTATACCAATACCAATGCTTCAATAGAAGACCTGAAAAAACTCTATGATTCTGCAATCGGTCAGGATCATATCATGGGACTCATGATCGGGACAAGGCCGGACTGCCTTCCCGATAACATTCTTGATCTCATAGCATCCTATAAAAGAGATAATTTTGAACTGTGGCTCGAGATAGGCATGCAGACTATTCATGAAAAAAGCCTTGAATTTTTGAACCGGCACCACAACCACCAAAGCACCAGATATGCCGTTGAGAGAGCAGCAAAAAAAGGGATACCTATATGTCTTCATATTATTCTGGGCATTCCGGGCGAATCATGGGAAGATATGATGGATACTGCACAGGAAGCTGCATCCATGCCGATCCGGGGAGTAAAATTTCACCACCTTCATGTAATTAAAGGTACAAAACTTGAGTACCTATACAACAAAGGATCGATAAAACTTCTTTCATTAAAAGAATATACGTCCATACTGTGCGATTTTATTGAAAGGCTCAGGCCCGATATAATAATTCACAGATTGACAGGCGACAGAGAAGAATCCACACTCATTGCTCCCCTGTGGGGACTCCATAAGGGGACAGTTTTGAAATCCATAGATGACGAATTTGAAAGAAGAGGGACTTACCAGGGATTTTTATACACGGAAGAAGATTTCTAATCTTTACTTCTTTTTCCCGAATGAGGATGAAATTCATTATATATCTTTTTAAGCCTTTCAGTTGTGGTGTGTGTATAGATCTGAGTTGTTGAAATGCTGCTGTGCCCCAGCATCTCCTGAACCGCCCTGATATCAGCGCCCTGATTCATCATCTAAGTTGCAAAGCTGTGCCTCAAAGTATGCGGTGAAACCCTTTCCAGCAGTCCGGCATCTTTTACTCTCTTCTCTACAATGCCGAAAATCCCTCTTGCCGTTATTCTTTTTCCCCTGAAGTTTATAAAAAGCGGCTCGGTAATCGATTTGAATTTTCTCTCTCTCACCTTCAGATATTCGACAAGCGCTGCTGCAGTTTCATCTGTGATAAAAACTATCCTCTCCTTTGAACCTTTGCCGTAAACTTTCAGCCTTTTATTCTCTCTGTTAAAATTTGATAAGTCGGCGCCTGCTATTTCAGAAACCCGCGCCCCTGTAGAATAAAATGTCATTAGAAGAGCCCTGTCTCTGTAATCAATAAAATCTTCTGTTTTAAAGCCGGTTATTAAATCAATCTCTTTTATGCTCAAAAATTTGGGAAGCTTTGATCCTTTTCTCGGATAACCGATACTCCCTGCCGGATTCTTCTTAATAATATTTCTGTTATACAAAAACTTAAAAAAGGATTTCAGAACCGCGATCTTTCTCTCTATGGAAACTCTTTTAAGGCCAGAATCATATAAATATTCAATGAAGCCGGTAATATCGGTTTTTTTTATAGATTGAACATCAACATCATTATTGCGGATTTCAATATCTATATCATAATCGCAGTCAACATCATTATTACTTTGTTCCGTTAAAAATTCATGAAACTGAATGAGATCTCTGTTATAGGATATCTGTGTCATTTGAGATCTGTTCTTCTCAATATCGAGATAATTCATAAAGATATCAATCTCATTAAACATGGCATTTCCTGTCAGGCGCTATTGCCGCCTTCATTATCACCGCTGCCGTTCTTCTGATCAAGCAGTTCAACAGAAAAACCGCATTCTTCATTAAGGCAGGTTAACTTCTCGCCAACTCCTTTGATCCTTTTTTTAAAGAGAACCTTCCCGCATTTGGGGCAATCCTTCTCAGCAGGGTCGTCTCTTGTCACAAAATCGCATTCGGGGTAATTACTGCACGAGAAAAACTTTCCCCTGCCCTTCCCTTTTTTGGATTCTTTTTTTATAACATCTCCGTCGCATTTGGGACATTTCCCCAAAGGAAGGGATTTGGCATTTCTGCATTCCGGGAATGCGGAACAGGCAAGGAAAAAACCGAATCTGCCGAGTTTTTTCACCATTTTACTTCCGCATTTCTCACATACCATATCCGTTTCTTCATCGAGTATATTTTTCATCTCCTCAATATTCTCTTCAGCTCTGTCCACAACATCTTTAAAGGGTTCATAAAATTCCCTGAGCATCTGCTCCCATTCAAATTTAGCTTCTTCTATCAGATCGAGTTTGTTTTCCATGTTGGCAGTAAAATCTATTGATACAAGGCTGGGGAAATGTTTAACCATAATGGAATTGACAAGTTTTCCCAACACTGTGGGTACAAGCTGTCTTCCGGATCTTGTTATATAATATCTCTTTATAAGAGTATTTATAGTGGGGGCATAAGTTGAAGGCCTGCCTATACCTGACTCCTCAAGAAATTTTACAAGAGTTGCATCAGAAAATCTGGGAGGAGGCGACGTAAAATGCTGTTCAGGTAAAAATTCACCCGCTTCAACATCCTCTCCCACAGTTAAAGAAGGAAGAGTATTCTTGTTCGATCTTTTTTCTTTATACAGTACGGCAAAACCTTCAAAGATGATCCTGCTTCCCGTTGCCCTAAATATATAATCCCCCGCCTCAAGATCCACAGTGGTTATTTCGGAAATCTCAGGAGTCATCTGAGAAGCGACAAATTTCTTCCAGATAAGATCGTAAAGTCTGAACTGATCCTTTGTCAAATCGCCTTTAATCGAAGCGGGGCTTCTGTTTACATCAGTGGGCCTTATTGCTTCGTGCGCATCCTGTGCGCCTTTTTTATTCTTATAAAACAAGGGTCTTTCAGGTAAGAAGTCGCTGCTGTAATTTTCGCCGATATAACCTCGAACTGCCTGTAATGCGGCATCTGAAATTCTTGTTGAATCTGTTCTCATATAGGTTATAAGCCCCACAGGACCTTCATGGGAGATATTGATCCCCTCATAGAGCTGCTGAGCGATCATCATTGTCTTCTGCGAAGTAAAGCCGAGCTTGTTTGCCGCATCCTGCTGCAGTTTGCTTGTTATATAAGGCGGCGCTGCTTTCCTCCTTCTCTCCTTTTTCCTAATATCCTTTATCTTCAGAGTCTTTCCCCGAAGGTTCTCAATAATTTTTTCTGTCTCTTCGCCGCTTTTTAATGATACCTTTTCGCTCTTAAAGGAATAAAGCGATGCAATAAATTTTTTCTTTTTGTGCAGACATTCAACATCCAGGGACCAATACTCTTCAGGCATAAATTTATCAATCTCTTCTTCTCTGTCGCATATAACCATAAGAGCTACGGATTGTACTCTGCCGGCTGATAAACCTCTCTTTATTTTTTTCCATAAAATGGGGCTTATATTGTAACCTACAATGCGGTCAAGAATTCTTCTGGCCTGCTGAGCATTGACACGGTCAATATCTATCTCTCTGGGGTGGGCGATTGCTTCATCAATTGCGTTTTTTGTTATTTCATTAAACTCAATCCTTTTAATATTACTATTTTTCGACGAAAGAGAATTGGACAGGTGCCACGAAATGGCTTCCCCTTCTCTGTCCGGGTCAGTTGCAAGCAAAACCTGAGATGACATGGCAGCATATTTTTTAAGTTCATTAAGAACTTTTGCTTTGCCTCTGATTGTAATATATTCAGGTTTAAAATTATTTTTTATATCAACAGCAAGCCTCGATTTCGGCAGATCCACAATATGCCCTACCGATGATGATACGATGTAGTCACTTCCGAGGTATTTGTTTATTGTCTTTGCTTTAGACGGCGATTCAACAATAACAAGAGTTTTTCCATTCTGATTTTTCTTACCCATTATATCTCCAGACTAATAAATAATTTCAGCATTCTCTTTAAAGGATATTCAAGACAAAACCTACTCAGTATTAAAAATTGTCAAACATTTCTTTTATCTTTTTTTCCGGATCCCACTTATATATAAAAAACAGCATAATAGAAAGTACAATTGTTATTAAAATAAATATGATCATTCTTTCAGCCGAATAATATATGTGGCCGTCATAATCCCTTTCAAATGATATTGCTCCGATCTTTTCCGCGTTACTGGTCCCTCTATGGCAGAATTTACACTCTTTCCTGCTCAAAATCGGCATAACAGAATAGAATTTCCCGAATCTGATTTCCGATAAGGTATTATTTCCATCGGAATTAAGGACTTTCAGAACCATATCGCTGCCCATTCCATCTCTCTTTCCCGGGGCTTTTACAATTCGCCCCTTTAAATCATATACATTTATATCTATTTTATATCTCTTCTCAATATCGGACAGAAATATCCATCCGTAAACCGGTTTTGAAAGAGTTTTAATTCCGATAAAGGAATCCTTAATAATTTCGAATTCCTTTTCGATTTCATCAAAATACCCCGATTTATACACTTTAAAGATATCATCGGAATACGGAGGTATGGAAATCACCTGCGAAATAGAGAGTATTATCAGAATTATTAAAAGAGTTATAAAAAAATATTTTATTCTCATAAAAACCCGTTAATATAGAAATATTTAATTCTATTTTCGTAATATTACAGTCTTTAATTTAAGTATATTTGACTGACGGTAAAATTATTTAATAATGTGTGATAATATGAAAAATATTTTTATACTGATGCAAGAACATTTTTTTGAAGCGGCTCTGCAGATATTATTAAACCTTTGCTACAATATTGCCGTTCCTGAATATCCTGCCCGACAATTCCAGCATTACAAGGGCTTCATTTATTCTGCATGCCGGATAGCCGAGATTTCTTATAATGGAATCAACATCACTTTCTCCTCCGGAAAGATATCGGATCACTTCCTCTTCAAGAGGATTTCCGGCAGGGATCTCTATAACTTTATCCTTTATTTCAGTACCCGGCAAAACATCGCTCAGGCAATTGAATCGATTATAATCCGGGAGTTCATCGGTAATATCTCCGGACGAAGTCACAATGACGGCCCCGTTTTTGATCAGCCTGTTGCATCCTTCATAATCTTGGTCAAAAGAATGTCCCGGACAGGCAAAAACCTCCCTGTTCTGTTCAACAGCATATCGGGCAGTGATCATTGCTCCGCTCTTCAGACCCGCCTTTATTACAACCGTTCCAAGAGACATGCCGCTTATTATTCTGTTGCGTCTTACAAAGGTCCATTTTCCGGCCAGTATCCCGGGAGGATATTCCGATACAAGAGCCGAATTTTCGGACGATTCAATTCTCTCATAGAGGTCTCTGTTCAATTTAGGATAAACAACATCGATTCCATTTGCAAGAATGCCCACTGTTGACCCCATTACATCGAGCGCTCCCATGTGAGCCGCTCTGTCTATTCCTATTGCCATTCCGCTGACAACGGATATTCCTTTCCTTGCAAGATCGCCCGATATTCTGCAGGCGATTCTTTCGGACCGATGATCCGATCTTCTGGTTCCCACAACTGCCACGGTTTCTCTCTGTATTAAGGCCCCCTTCCAGTAGAGCACAACCGGAGGCTTTTCAATCTCTCTGAGCAGCAGAGGATAATCGGCAGACCAGTAATCAATGATCTTTATCGATCTCTCAGCAGTTTTTTCAACAATACGCTTTGCTGCTTCCAGCGGATCTTCCGAATATTCACGGGCAACAAAGTCCTGTGCCGGGATTTTCCCCTTTGAGGTTATACGTTGATATATCTCCTCTGACTTATATTCTCTCAGATATTCCCATAGTCTGTTTGCCGACGGGGACGATATGAGAGACAGAGCAACGGCATAGCAGATAGATCTGTCAGTTTTCATTATTTGCCGGCCATCTCCAGCATGAGCCTTGAAATATTTTCTTTACACTTTTTCCTCAGCTCATCTATTTTGGGCGAATCCTGTTTTGAGGACAGATCTGAGTAGAGATCTTCATATACAGAAAGCGATTTTGCAGGTTCTTCTTTTTCATAGTAGAACCTTGCCAGCGCAAATCTTGCACGGTAATAGTTTTTATCTCTATTAATGATCTCTTTCGCGAGTTCGATAGCCTTTTCATAGTCTTTTTTAACATAGAAATAGAGAATGCTGAGTCCATATCTGGCATCAAGCATCTTATCATTGATCGCAATTGCTCTTCTGTAATGGTTTTCCGCAAGCGTGATATCCTTTTCATCAGACAGCTCATTGCCTCTGTTCGCATAGGCAACTCCGAGAAGATAATGAACCCTGGCCCCCGAACTGCCGTATTCAACCGCTTTCTTCAAAGAATTTATGCCCGGTGTCCAGTTTTTATTCTCAATATACTTTCTACCCAGCTTAAGATATGCTCTGCCTGCCTTATCCGCCGAATCAAGCTGTTTCTTGTAAAGGTTTTCAGCATCTTCAGCATTTTTTTTTAATATCTCAACACTGCTTTGACGCACCTTCTGAACAGCTCCGGGAATTAATAAATTCTTCCCATATTTTAAAATTGCCAGCCCCAGACCGAGAACCAATATTACCGGAATCAGATATTTCTTCATATTGTCCGCTTACCTGCATTATAAAAAATTTGTCTTTGCTATATATATATTATACGATTTTATTTTACAAATGTTAAACAATTTTTTAAGATTAATCTATTAATTTAAAAAGGGGTACGGCTAAATCCGCACCCCTTATAAAAACAACCTGCTATGTTTCAGTTATTCCGTAAGAGCGCCGGTAAAGGAGCTGTCGGAAGTTTTCAATACGGATGTTTCCCCGAAAAGCATTGCCTCGATTTCGCCAAAAAATTTCGGAAACTCGGCTCCAATATAAAACTGAGCCGACAAGACCCTGCCGCTGTAATATGCAGCTTCGTTGTTCCCTTCTATGATCTTATTCCGCTCTTCGCCTTTTGCGCCGCCTATGATCTCTTTCATTTTAGGGATCGCAACAGTAAGAGACCAGAGATGAGTCCAGGCAATGGCAAGTTTGAACATTGCCTGCTGGAGAGGGGTCGCATTCATAAAAAGATGCATAAATTTCCCTTCTGCCATCTGTTTCTTCATCATTTCGATCACTTCGTCCAGTTTTGCCAGTCCCTTTTCCACAAGGCTGATATATTTGTCGTCAACAATTCCTCTTGCGCTTGATATGGTTTCGCTGATCTTTTTTCTTAATACAGAGTAATTATACTGTTCCTGATTCATAAGGATCTTTCTCATGGTTAGATCCATAGACTGGATCCCGTTTGTGCCTTCATAGATCGTTGTAATTTTGGAATCTCTTAAAAACTGCTCAACAGGATAATCTGAACAGAATCCGTATCCCCCGTAAACCTGTATAGCTTCCGACGCCACAAGAACGGAAGTATCCGTATTCCCCGCTTTACATATTGGTATGAGAATTTCAACCAGCGCCTGCGCTTCCTTCTGTTCCTCTCCTTGGGCCGCTTCAATAAGAGTAATATTTTCGGCCAGGAAATATGAAAGGATGCGCATACCTTCAACATAGGATTTCATCCAGAGGAGCATTCTTTTAACATCGGGATGCTGGCTGATAGCAACTTTCGGGGCATCGGGATTGAGCATCTGCGTGACATGAACCCCTTGGAGCCTGTTTTTTGCATAGGTAACCGAATGCATATAAGCGGTACTGGCAAGAGCAAGCCCCTGAAGAGCAACGCCAAGACGCGCTTCATTCATCATCTGGAACATCAGCTTCATCCCCTTTCTTTCCTCCCCGAGGAGTACGCCTCTGCAGTTATTATTGTCGCCAAAAGAGAGCGTACACGTGGAAGAACCCTTAATACCCATCTTATGCTCAATACCCGCGCATACAACATCATTGAACTCGCCCGCGGAACCGTCGTGTTTGGGCAGATATTTGGGCACAACGAAGAGGGATATACCCTTAGTTCCGGGAGGATCTCCTTCAATTCTTGCAAGAACAAGATGAACCATATTTTCATAGTAATCATTTTCACCGGACGAGATAAATATTTTCTGGCCCGTTATAAGATATGTCCCGTCTCCCTGAGGAACGGCTTTTGTTTTCAGTGCGCCCACATCGGAACCGGCTTCAGGCTCGGTAAGGCACATCGTTCCGCCCCACTTTCCTGTGATCATCTTTTCAATATATTTTTTCTTTAAATCGTCAGTACCGAAATTATTTATCAACCTCATGGAACCGTGCGACAAACCGGGATACATCAGCAAAGGCAGACTGCCTGCGCACATTATCTCTGTACAGCTTACTCCGATTGAAGCGGGCATTCCCATACCGCCTATTTCCGGATCATCGGAAACGCCGATAAATCCCGCCTCATAATAAACATCAAGAGGCTCCTTATAGCTTTGAGGTATTTTTACTTCCTTCGTTTCAGGATCATAGGTGCATCCTTCCTTGTCACCGAGTGAACTAGCAGGATAGATCTGTTCAACTGCAATTCTCTCGGCAAGTGATAAAAACTCATCGTAGGTTTCTCTGTCAAAATCTTCGTATTGAGGAAACCGTTCCGAAAGTTTCTCAACTTCCAGTAATTCAAACAATACAAACTTTATATCTCTGGAATCAACAAGCGGATTTAGAGCCATATTATTCTCCAATAATCATTTAATAATCTCATACAAAACATATACATTCACAGTATATTTGTCAATAAAAATTTGCCAAATTTTGAAATAATTTACAAAAAAACTTAAAATGTTCTATAAATTTACCTCTTTTACAGGATCATGATGCTATTTTATTTTCGGTTTAACGCTCTTTAAATCGGGCTTCTTTACTTTATTTAAAAGATCCTTTGTCTTATCCTTTTCTTTATTTACTCCTTCCTTTATGTTTTCGATGTTCTCTTTATCCTTTAACTTTTGGTTTTCAATATTCTCTTTATTTTCCTCTTTCTGTTTATTGATCATCTCCCTGTTTTTTTCTTTCTGTTCAATTACCTTTTCTTTAATTTCCCTTTTTTGATTTTCAAACTTTTGTCTTATCTCCGCTTTTAATTCGCTTATATTTTCTATTATATCTCTCAGATTTCTCATATTCTCTTCGGAAATTGACACAACCGTTAACTCTTTCCCTTTTTCTACAGTAACTTCCTGCCCTCCATTTATATCAACATATTCGGCTTCGGTCTGAAGAGCGCTCCTTACCCTGACCTTACCTTTCAAACAGGCAACATTCCCTTTACCGTTAGTCTGAGTAACAACAAAATCAGTGCCCCTCACGCCTGCAATAGTTGTGGGAGTTCTAACCGAGTAACTGTCCCCTTTGGCAAGTTTCCTTGCAATTCTTGAAAAAACCTTCCCATTCTTTAGATAGAGTTCTGTTTTCTCGGTATTATTGCTCTTATCTCTTACTAATGTTTTTATTTCAACATCACTATTTTCTGTCATTTTAACTGCATTTATGCCGACATATATATCTGCAAATGATTTAGCGCCGGTTATTATCCTCATTCCGGCTGATACTTTGTCGCCTGCTTTGGCAGGCGCATTTTTTCCGTCTTTTAAAACAGTAACGTCGCCGGAAACAAAATTTACTATTCCTTCCAATAGCGCAGGTTCCGGCTTTTTCTCGGTTTTGCAGGCTGTTATATTAAAAGACAGACACAAAACAGCTAATAAAGAAATAAACCCTCTCATTGTTCCTCCATTGTGCAAATAATTTATTTATGGCAATGAAATCGGTATATTTAATATATATCAAGCAATTATTACAAGCCCTATTTTTTATTAATTATTCTTTTAAGAATCCAATACTTTTCTTATCATATTTGCCAGTCCGGTAAGAGAAATCGGTTTGGGGATAAAATGCGCATCGCTTTCAATGATGTATTGGTGAATGGCAGGGTCATTGATATATCCTGACATATATATTATTTTAATTTCGGGACGCGATATTCTTATTTTCTTTGCCAATTCATAGCCGTTCATTACAGGCATAATAACATCGGTTAATAAAAGATCAATTCTGCCGTTATATTTTTTGCTCATCTCAAGGGCATCACTGCCATTCGCAGCCATTAAAAGCCTGTATTCCAGAGGCTCCAATGTCTCTTTAAGAAGTTTTCCGATGTTTTTTTCATCCTCAGCTATAAGGATCGTCTCAGCCCCATGGGGCATAAGATCATGATCCTTCTTTTCCGCAGTTTCGCATATAACTTCAGCGGCAGGGAAAAAGATACTGAATTTACTCCCTTTTCCTGATTCGCTATCCACGCATATATAACCGCTGTGCTGTTTTACTATTCCATATACCACGGATAATCCCAGGCCAGTACCCTGCCCCTGAGCTTTTGTCGTAAAAAAGGGTTCAAATATCTTCTCTTTAATCTCCTCCGGCATTCCTGTCCCCGTATCCGCTACTGTCAAAAGCACATACACGCCGGGACTGATACCGGGAATATCTTTCCGAAATTCTCCGTTCACATGGACATTTGATATCTCAATAGTTATGGATCCGTAATACTTAATAGCATCGCGTGCGTTTATGGTAAGATTCATTATTATCTGTTCTATCTGGCCAACATCTGCCAATATATTTTCCGTCATAATATTTGTGTTGAGAACAAGGGATATATCCTCCCTTATAATTCTTCTCAGCATATTTGCCATATTCTCTACAATTCTGTTAAGATTAACCGGCTTCATCTCCATAACCTGCTTTCTGCTGAAAGCGAGAAGCTGTCCGGTGAGAGTTACAGCCTTCTCTCCGGCCTCCCTGATGGATACAAGAGTCTTTTTCAATTTATCAATACCTGCCCTCTCTTGTTCCAATTCCATTATTGACAAATCGCTGTAGCCGATAATAATTGAAAGCAGGTTGTTAAAATCATGGGCTATTCCCCCGGCCAGCCTCCCCACGGATTCCATCTTCTGAGACTGAATAAGCTGGAGCTGTAAATTCCGCTGTTCCTCCTCGGCTTTTCTTCGGCTGGTAATATCTATCATATTTACAAAATTTGCTGTTCTCCCTTTATATATAATAGTCCTTGAATATGTCTCAACCCATTTCACCTTTCCCGATTTTGTTTTTACACGCCATGTATAGTTTAAAATAATGTCTTTGTCGCCTCTCTGTTTCCTCCTGGCCTGTTCCATAACCAAGGGTCTGTCGTCGGGATAAACGAGCTCGCTAAAGCCATTAAGAGGAAGATTTAATAATTCTTCAATTGTATATTCGAGTATATCTGCCATAGCCTGATTGGCATATTTGAATAGATTGTCCTGCAGTATAACAATTCCAACCAGTGATTGTTCCGACAGAAGACGAAACTTCCCCTCGCTTTCCCGCAATGTTTCCTCTGCCATATTTCTCTGCGCAATTACCTCATTCAGGTTATCATGGTAACTCTTCATATCCAATTCTATCCTGCGAAGATACAAATTATAAAACAGAAAGAGGAACGCGCCGGAAACAACGCAAACAGAGAAAATTATCATCATAAAACTGCGCAAAGATCTTTCCGCCCCTGTCACATCAATTATCACTGCAATTTTACCGATAACATGCTTTTCCCTTTCGTTGAGGTTAATAAAACCTATCCTGTATTGTTTTTTATCGATATCTATACCGTATATTCTCTCTTTTTCGAATCTCTTAAGCTTTCTGAAAAAGCGGGCAAATTTCGACGACACACTATTCCGGAAAGGATGTTCTATTATGTAATCTCCGGGCATATCCGAATCTATCCTGCTGTCCCTTCCTCCGGATCCGAGCTTCCGGTTTGCACGTGATATAAACTTTTTTTCAATTATAAAAACAAGTTCGGTGCCAAATGCATCTTTTATCTTTGATTCCAGGCGGTCTATCTCTTTAGCCAATTCCATATATCCTGTTAATTTTCCTCCGATGAACCAGGGACGAACAACGCTTAACATAAGGTTTCCCCGCCTGTCTGCAAAAAGGCCCGAAGCCGGCTTCTTCAGAAGAAAGGCCCTTTCGGTTACAGCATTTTTCTCCGCCTCACCGGAATAATCGGAATTGTGAATCATCAAAAAGTAATTCATATTTTTTTCTATAAAACAGTAATGGGAAATATCATATCTGTATCTCACTTCTTCAAAGAGCTTGGCCGAGTACTTATACAGAATCCTTCTATTTTTATTCATCCAGATCCTTTGAAGATATTTATCCTTCTCCCAATACTCAAGCCTGCCGCTCATCAGTTTTGCTTCATCTCTCACCAGCATTACAAATAATTTCTCAATACCTCTGATCTTATCATTTACTTCTTTATTTATATGCCACTGCTGAAACCGGTATGCTCCGAAAATCAAAACAGCAAGGAAAAGCATAATGATTGCAGTTACAGAAGTTAAAATACGGCTCTTTATCTTTTCCGGATTAATTTTTTCCAGGAATGAAGAAGGTATAAAATTGACAGATCTTTTGAAATCTTCCCCTTCTTCATTGCTGACAAGCTGATAAAAGCCGCAATCAAGGCATTCAGACAACTTTGAATTATATTTGCCCTGCACTTCTCCCCGGCAAAGAGTTCCGGATATAAACCAGCATATACGTCCCCCATTGCTGCCGCTATTTATTCCGTTAAAAATATTTTCAACAGCGGCAGGACACTCGCCCAGTTCCGATACCTTACTGCCGCCAGGCTCACGGCCGCATTTCAGAAATTCCCAGCAATTTAATTTACTCATAACTCCGCTTTCTTATAATTATAATATGCACTATCTGTATATATATGCTCTATAAATATAACATCAGCTTTTATTAATTTCAATAATATAATCTGTTCCTAACTTTTCAGAAATGATATTAGAACGGATATTCTTTGTACTAAAAGTGTAATACAGCATAATAAAGAAATATAACGCAATTATTCATTTTACTTCTTGAAATATTATTCATATAGTTAAATTCTTAACCAATCAAAATAAACCGGATATAAGAATATAATCTGCAGCTATCTATGAACAATTTAAGATTCTGGATATCACTTGAACAAACTCATGGTATAGGCCCGGCCCACCTTCTTGAAATATATGAAAAACTGCAGGCAAATGAACTGGCAATAAGGGATCTCCTTGATCTGAAT
This sequence comes from Spirochaetota bacterium, assembly GCA_024276015.1. Taxonomy (GTDB): domain Bacteria; phylum Spirochaetota; class UBA4802; order UBA4802; family UBA5550; genus JAJRXZ01. The sequence continues at coordinate 15,415 of JAJRXZ010000021.1, forward strand.
GAGAATGAAATAATTGAAGAATTCAAATTTCATCCAAAATTAAGCAGAGCAATAGTTAACTCAAAGAACAATCTCGATAAAATTGAACAGGATTATTTCAGCCTTCTTGACAGAGGAATAGAGATCATACCATTCTTTTCGGAAAAGTATCCGAAACAGCTGAAAAATAGTCTGGGGCACAGTTTCCCTCCCTTTCTTTATACTTTCGGGAACAGGGAGATTCTTAAAATGAAGGGAATTGCACTTCTTGGCGATAAAAATGTAAGCTCCAAAGGCGAACTGATATCCTATATGGGAGCAAAAATATTAACAAGACATAAAATCGCCCTTATAAGCGGACTTGCCGCAGGTGCAGATATGGCTGCTCACAGATCTGCAATAGAAAATATGGGGCATACAATAGCAGTGGTCCCATACGGTATGAATCACCTGAAACTGCCCGATTTTCTGGGCAGACTCGATAGAGTTGAACAATTTTTGATCATTTCTCCATTTTATCCCACAAAAGAAGCAAATAAATTCAATGCCTTTATCAGAAATAAGATTATATGCGCAATGTCAAATGCAGTCTTTATTGTTGAATCTCCCCGACAGGGAGGGATTTTTGAAGCAGCAAAATCAGCTTACAATCTGAAGATACCTCTTTTTACCGCTCAGTACAGCGAATACCCTGAAAATGCAAAGGGCAACAAGATTATTATGGAGAAGTTTAAGGGAATACCGGTAAAAGGTAAAATGGAAAACAATCTCCTTGTGCCGAATCTTGACAGAATGATTGGTATTGTAAAATTCGAAAAATAGCTTCTATTTATCTTCATAATGGAGGGCCGGCGGGAACATCATTTCTCTTTCCAGACAGTAAATCCCATCTCTGGAGACAAATTTTCTCCTCTGATAGATATGAATTATTTTATTACTTAATTCCCGCCAGCCCTCTATAAACCCTTTCGGCACCAAAAAACATTGACATATAGAGTCAAATTTCTAACCTGAATAAAATATATTTTCTCATGTAATTAAAAATAATATACTCGACATAGGCGTTTTTTATATAATATAATGAGGAAATTTGCGAATTTTATCTCTTTTTTTCGAACGGTTAAAATTCGCCTAACTTGAATAATATATCAATTTTAATGAAAATATCTCATAAAAATTCAGTACCTGAAAT
>JAJRXZ010000022.1 GCA_024276015.1 Spirochaetota bacterium
AAGCTCAAAGGCAAAATGACCGGAATTGAAGCGGCAAAGGAGATAAACAAAAGTCTCGACATTCCTATTATTTATTTAACGGCCCATTCGGATAAAGCAACCATAAACCTATTACAGGAAACAAACCCCTATGCATATCTGAAAAAACCATACGATGACAAAGAGCTGTTTGTTGCTATTGAGATAGCCCTTAGAAGCCATGAACTCAACAGAATGATAAAAGCGAACGAATTAAAATACCGCTCGCTTTTCAACAATTCCATGGAAGCCATATATTTAACCGACAGGGAAGGCCGATTTTTGGACTTTAACGATTCATTCTCAAAACTCCTTAATGTCAGCCGAGACACTATAAAAAAGAGCAGTATAAAAGACTTTTTTACCGACCCGAAAGATTTTGAGCTATTCAACCGTGAACTTGAAAGATCAGGTTTTGTGAAAAATCATAAAGTACGCTTAACAGACAGAAGTAGAAACAGACTGATCTGCCAGATAACGTCCTCCAAATTGTACGATGAAAAATTATCCCATATCGGCTATCAGGGAATTATCAGAGATGTCACTGCAGCTATTGAAAATCTTGAAAAAAACCGCAGACTCATGGCAAGTATTGTTCAGACCATGGTGCAGACAATCGAAGTAAGAGACCCCTATACCGCGGGTCATCAAAAAAGGGTAGCTGATATTTCAGTCAAAATTGCCGAACAGATGAATATGACACAGGAGAAGATCGAAGAGATAAAGCTCTCGGCCATGATACACGATCTGGGAAAAATTCAGATCCCTGTTGAAATTCTCACCAAACCCACAAAACTATCGGATATTGAATTTGAAATGATCAAGACTCACTGCAAAGTCGGTTACGATATAATCAAAAATATCGCCTTCCCCTTTCCAATAGCATCAATAATATATCAGCACCATGAGCATTATAACGGATCGGGTTATCCTCAAGGCATAAACGGAGACGATATAATGATAGAATCGAGAATTATTTCCGTTGCCGATGCAGCGGAAGCAATGGCTTCGCACAGACCCTACAGGCCTTCAATGGGAATTGATTTTGCAATCAGCGAACTGCTTAAAATGAAAGGAATATTATACGATCCGGTAATAGTCGATTCTTTTATGAAAGCCTTTGAGGACAGAAATATGTTAAAAAAACTATTGGAGTATGAAGGAATATAAAGAAGCAAGCTAATTATATTATAAAACAGATCCCTTTATACAATTGATAATATGGATAAAAATAAAATCTTAATTGTTGAAGATGCAGCAGCAATATCTTTCTACATGAAGGTACTTCTCGAGGAGAATGGATATTGCGTAACCGATACTGTAATTTCGGGAGAGGATGCAATTAAATCCGTTGAAGAGAACCAGCCGGACCTGATAATGATGGATATAATTCTTGAAGGCAAGCTGGACGGGATCGAAACATCAAGAATAATAAATAAAAAATATAATATACCGGTGATCTATGTCAGCGCCAACACTGATGACACCAATCTTAATAATGCAGCAAAGACCGGCCCATACGGCTTTATTGTTAAACCGATCAATGAAAAAGAACTGCTCATTTCCATAAAAAATGCTCTCTATAAGCATAAAATCGAGAAGGAACTTTTAGAAAAAGATAAAAAATACAGAATTCTATTTGAAAACATGCAGGATTCTTTTATCTATTTAAAATCCGAATATCGGAATGAACAGGAATTTGATGCTGTAATTACCGAATTAAACAGGGAATTTGAGAAACTCACAGGCATTTCCAGGAAAAAGCTTCTGGGACGAAAAATATCGGAAATTTTCCCGGATATCAGCAAATATAAACCGGACTGGAAACATATCTTGTTTGAAGCAGCGGAAAAACAGAAACCTCGCAAATTGAAGATCAATCTCAAAAAATTAAATAAATGGCTGAACATTTCCATTTTCAGCCCTGAAAAGGGTTTCCTCTCTGCAATTATTGAAGATATAACTGAAAATATAGCCTATGAAAAAACAATAAGAGAAACAGAAGATAAATTCCGGATCATTACAACAACTGCCCATGATGCAATTGTTATGGCGGACGAAAAAGGCATTATTACATTCTGGAATCCGGCAGCCACAAGGATCTTCGGTTACACGCAGGAAGAAGCAATCGGAATGAATCAGAATGAAATCATAAAAACAGAAATAGACAAGAACCTTTTTATTCCGCCGGGCAACAGACTGGACAAAACCGGCCGGAAAAAATCATACGGAAAAACAGTTGAACTTGAGGCAAAAGATAAGTTCGGCAATGATCTTGCACTGGAACTATCCTTTACTTCTGCAAAACTGCAGGGCAAATGGCAGAGAATAGGGATCATTAGAGATGTTACCGGACGTAAACTGGAATTGCTTGAAATTAAAAAAGTACACAACGAAATAAACAGTTTACTTACTTCAATAGATTCAATTATAATCGGAGTATCAAAAGACGACAGAATAACTCACTGGAACTACACTGCTGAAAAGACTTTTGGAATTAAGTCGGATGAGGTACTGGAGAAAAACATAACAGATACAAAAATAAAATGGGAATGGGACAAGATCTTTGAAGGCATAAGCGTATCTTTATCCGAAATGAAAACATCTCATATTAACAATATCAGCTATACCGACAAAAACAACAGGGACGGTTTTCTGGAAATTACCATAAGTCCCATTCTGCAGACAAAGGAACTGCTGAGCGGTTTTATTATTTACGGCAAAGATATTACAGAACAGAGGATCATGGAAATGCAGCTTCTTAACGATCAGAAATTAAAATCCATCGGAGAATTGGCTTCCGGGATCGCCCACGAGATCAATACCCCTATTCAGTATATTAATGATAACATCTTTTTCCTTAAAAATTCCTTTAACAGTCTGAATGAAATCATAAATTATAATATCCGTGTTGCATCGCAAAATAAAGATCCTGCCGAGAGTGACCATATAAAAAAAGATATATCCCGGCTGATCAAAAAGCATGACGCGCAATACCTCATGGACGAAATACCGACTGCAATTGAACAGACAATCGACGGGATTGTCAGAATATCGGATATTGTCAGATCAATGAAAAATTTTTCACACCCGGGCACCGGCAAAAAAGTTTTACAGAATATCAATAAGGCCCTGTCCGACACTCTGACAATATCAAAAAACGAATGGAAATATGCCGCAGAAGTTAAAACCGATTTTGATGAAACCTTAGAAGATGTAAGCTGTTATGCGGCAGAACTAAACCAGGTTTTTTTGAATATAATAGTGAACGCATCCCATGCTATAGAAGAGGCTAAATCCGGAGGACTGATCAAAAAAGGCCTTATAACTATTTCCACGGGGAAGAAGGACAAATGGGTCTATATAAAAATAAAGGATAACGGAACAGGCATCCCCGAAAATATCAGAGATAAAATTTTTAATCCCTTTTTTACCACAAAGGAAGCGGGGAAAGGCACAGGACAGGGGCTTGCCATTGCACATCAAATTATAACTGAAAAACATAAGGGCAGAATCGAAGTCAGATCAAAGATAAACAAAGGAACAGAATTCACAATTTTAATTCCACAGGACGGTTAACTAATGTATTCTGTATATTACGCCGAACAATTATGGAAATAACAGGTCTTCAAAAAAGAATTTTTATACCTTTACTGATAGTCTTTTTTACAATTGCAATAGTGTCCGTACTATTGTTCATCAATTTAACTAACAGCTATAATGAAAGAGAAGGTCTGTCTCGTATTAACAGAGCAAAGAACATGCTGAACCTAAAAATTTCAGATGATACGGAACTCATGAAAAGCCTCATTATGCTGTTGGAAAAAAATAAAGAAATTGAAAAAGCATGGTTGTTAAAGGACCGCTCACTGCTTCTGAAAAAGAGCAGAACTCCTTTCCGGTATTTCCGATCTAATTACCGCGTCGGTAATCTTTATTATCATAATATTGACAGAACTAATTTTTTACGCGTTCACCGGCCCGAGAAATACGGAGATTATATTTACAGGATAACAATGGACAGAAGTTTTTATGAACAGGCTCCGGCAAGCGGCCTGGAACTGAACAGCGCAGGAGAACTGACACTTCGCGTTATTAAACCGTGGCGGATAAATAAAAAAATAACAGGATACATTGAGATCGGCGAAAATATCGACCACCTGATACAGAGAATAGTAAATTCTCTCGGTGTTGATCTGGTCATTTTAATTAAAAAAGAGTACATTGCAAAAAAAGATTTTAATTCATTAAAAAGGAAAAGGCAGCTTTACGGTTGGAATAAATTAGATAATTATGTTATTTACAGTACATCTTTTAATCAAATGGGCCTGCTTTTATTCAGGGGAATTGAGAAGCACCTTTATATGCACAGGGGAAATCCGGACATACTGTGCAAACTAAGGATCGGTGAAAATATTTTCAACTGCGGCCATATACCCCTGATCGATATAGGGAAAAGACCAATAGGTGAAATTTTTGTTCTGATTGACGTGACAATGCAGAACAAACAGATGTTTCTTTCAATAAGCGTTTTTACCGGTTTTTTACTATTGATTATTATAACATTGCTTCTGTTTTTCTGGAAATTTTTTGGAAAAGTTGAGCATGAAATTAATCTTACACACGGCGAAAATGAAGCGATAGTATCTTCAATCAATTCCATATTGATAAAGATTGATATTAACAATATAATAATTTCATTCAATAAAATCGCTGAAGAAACTTTTAACATCTCCAATAAGCAGATCTCAGGCAGATCAATTATTGACTGTCCCATAGAATGGGACGGCAAAGAGATTGTGCATCAGATCAATTCTGCAAAAAAAACGGGGCTGCCGTCAGGAGAACTTGAATTTATATATTATGACAGATCAAAGGGAAGCAGGACCATCGGATATAAAATAAATCCGATCTATGAGGATGATAAATATTCAGGGTGCATCATACTTGGAAGCGATATAACAGAGAAAAAAAACAGGCGAAGCCAGGATATGTTCAGGCAGAAATTAATGTCAATCGGCGAATTATCATCCGGCATTGCCCATGAAATTAATACACCGGTGCAATATGTTTTAAATAATACTGTTTTTATAAAGGAAAACTTTACGCATTTCCAAAAAATACACAGCTACATAAAGCATATTATCAATCAGTATATCAAAAAGAATAAAAAAAATGATTTTATTGATAAAGTAAAAGACTATATAACAGGCAACGATCTGGATTTCCTGTCCGGAGAGATCCCCGATGCTTTGGACCAGTCCATTGAAGGGCTTAACCATATCTCAAAAATTGTACAAACTGTGAAAAGTTTTTCTCATCCCGATACAGAAGATAAGGTTCCGGCTCATATAAATGAAATTATTAATAATATAATAATTCTTTCAAAAAACGAATGGAAATACACAGCAGAGATCGTAACTGACCTTGACGACGATCTGCCCGAAATTTATTGTTATCCGGCAGAGATCAGTCAGGCATTACTGAACATAGTCATAAATGCGGCGCATGCAATATCTCAGGCTGTAAAGGAAAATAAATATACCAGCGGCAAAATTACAATAGCCGCGAAAAAAATAAACGAACACATTGAAATAAATATCGGCGACGATGGCGCAGGAATTCAGGAGGAAATAAAGAACAGAATTTTTGACCCTTTTTTTACAACAAAGGATATTGGAGAAGGCACGGGACAGGGCCTCACAATCGCATATACAATAATCACCGAGAGACATCACGGAAAAATATACTTTAAATCGAAGGAAGGTGAAGGAACAAACTTTTTTATTACTCTGCCGGTAAATAAACCCGGCAGCCAATGATATCATTTGGCAATTAATTGCAAAATTTCAGAAAAAAGTTTTACTTAAGCCGGAAAATAAGGCATAATGTCATAATAAGGTATTATCAATACAAAAGGAGCCGATCATGATAACAATTATATTTGTTGATGATGAGAAGAACCTCCTTGACAGCCTGAAGAGGACTTTAAGGCCTCATTCCAAAGAGTGGAACATGCGCTTTCTTGAAAGCGGGGATGAAGCTTTGAAGTATATATCCGGCAACTCCTGCGATATAGTGGTTTCGGATTACAAAATGCCGGGCATGGACGGCCTTGAACTGCTCTCAAAGATCAAAGAGAAATACCCGCAAATTAAGAGAATACTGTTAACGGGCCAATCCGATACTGAGATATTTAACAGAGCAAAGGATATTGTTGATAAATATGTTTCAAAGCCATGCAGGCAGGAAGAACTCATTGCGGCTTTGAAAGGAACATAGAATATTTTACAAGGGAGATATATCATGAATGACAGGATTATGATTGTTGATGATGAAGATAATATTCTGTCCAGTATCAGACGGCAGTTAAGGGGGAAATACGACTTAACAACAGTTAATTCTGCAGGAGAAGCGCTGGAAATATTAAAAAAATCAAAACCCTACGCTGTTGTTATGTCAGATTATAAGATGCCTGTAATGAACGGCGCCGATTTTTTAGCCGGAGTAAAAAAAATATCCCCTGATACGGTCAGAATGATGCTTACGGGACAGGCCGATATGCAGGCCGTTGTTAAAGTCATAAACGAAGGCAATATATTCCGATTTTTAACCAAACCATGTCCGCCCGATATGTTAATTAAAAATATTCAGGACGGCATAGACCAGTTCCATCTGATGATTGCTGAAAAGGAACTGCTCTCCAAAACGCTGGGAGGGAGTCTTCAGGTTATGACGGATATTCTTGTTCTTGCAAAACCTCAGGCATTTAACAGAGGGCTGAGAGTAAAAGAAATTTCCAGGAAGATACTCAGCTCAATTAAAGTTGACAACGCATGGCAGATTGAAATTGCGGCAATTTTATCTCAAATAGGATGCGTAACAGTACCGGACGAGATCCTGAACAAAGTGTATAAAGACCTGCCCATGACACCGGAAGACAAAGTAATATATCAGCTGCACACAAGGACAAGCAGCGAGATCATATCCAAGATCCCGCGGATGGGAAAAGTAGCGGAGATAATCGCTTATCAGGAAAAATACTATAACGGCACCGGTTTCCCAAAAGACGGCCGAAAGGGACGGGACCTGCCTTTAGGGTCCCGGATCCTGAGAATTGCAATGGATTATGACAATTTAATTCAGTCAAAATCATCTGTGGATGAAGCAATTGAAATAATAAAAAGCAGAAAGGGCTGGTATGATGATAAACTTGTGGAGATTCTTGAAAACACAATGAAGAAAACAGAGAGCAAAAGAAAATTTACAATAGAGGATGTGCCGATTAAAGACATGAATGAGAACATGTATTTGGCAGAAGATATCATTTCAGCATCCGGTACAATAATTGGAAGCAAAAATCAGAAAGTTACTAAAACACTAATAGTCACTTTGAGCAACTATCTGAAGAATAAGGAAATAAAGGATAGGATAAGTGTTATAAATTATGTTGATTAAAAAAATAACAAATATTTAAAGGGGGAAATAAAATGAAAAACAGTTCATTCATCAGACTATCTGTTTTCATAACTGCATGCTTTGTCTATTCCGCTTCAACATGTAAAGCTGAGAAGAAGTATCAAATCTTAAAGAAAGATATTATTAAGACTGATAAGGGCCGAATAATGCTTTACCCGATTAAACATGCAACTTTCGTCATTAAAACAGGAAACAAAACGATCTTTGTAGATCCGGTAGGCAACTCAGGTTCATACACAAAATTTGACAGGCCCGATCTGATTCTTTTAACGGACATACACTTCGACCACCTTAACATTAACACAATAAATTCTCTGAAAAAAAAAGATACTCTTATTGTAGGACCTAAGGCTGTATCAAAAAAAATTTCTAACGTAACCATTATTAATAACGGTGAAACCGGCCTTTATAAAGGTTTTAAAATTTCTGCAGTAGCCATGTATAATACAACAACGGAAAGGTATAAATTTCACCCCAAAGGAAGAGGGAACGGATATATTATTACAATAGACAACAAGAGGATATATATTTCAGGCGACACGGAAGATATACCGGAAATGAGATCCCTGAAAGATATTGACGCTGCATTTATATGCATGAATATGCCCTATACAATGACAGTAGAACAGGCTGCATCCGCCGTTCTGGAATTTAAACCGAAAATAGTCTACCCTTATCATTACAGAGGGGCAAATAACAAATTCAGCAATCTGAAAAAATTCAAGAGACTTGTAAGTAAGAACAAAAACATAGATGTCAGGTTTCTTAAGTGGTATTAAGACGAATAGCTATATTACCGGATCTTGCAGAAAAAATTATTTATAATATAACGCGGGTTATTTTATAACTTCTTCTGCATCCATATCAGGTCAAATTCTCTGCCGAATTTGGTGCCGATACGCTCAAACCTTCCGCATTCCTTAAAACCGTTTTTGATGTGAAAATCGATACTTGCACGGTTTAAAGAGGAAATACCGGCCAGGAAAGAATCAATTCCCATCTTTTTTGCTTCCTCTGCCATATAATCAAGAATTGAACAGCCTATTCCCTTCCTTGTATACTGAGGCAAAATAAAATATGTGATCTCTGCAGTTCTCCTGAAGGCTTTAATAGGATTATAGGGCCTCAGGTAGGAAAAGCCTATGGTTGTTCCTGCAGCATCGCTCACTACGATTGCCGGATATCCGGAGGAGTATTTTAAAAAAATATCAAAAAAATCATAACTCATTTTGGTTTCAAGAAAAGCATTATCTGTATTTTCAATATAGTAATTAAAAATATCGATAACTTCCCTGCGATACTTTTCCGTCATATTTCTAAAATAATATTTCATAACAGGATTACCGGTCAGAAAACAAAAGACTGATCCTTAAAGATAATTTATAATGCATTAAACACTATTTATATTGTAAGGCAATCTGTCGGGATCTTTACCGGAGGAGATCCTCGGCGCCATATACTTACCAATAACTCTTTTGAGTTCATTGCCGGTTACCGGTTTAACTATAAACTCGTTACAGCCTCCGGACAAACACAAGTCAATCTCATCTTTCATTGAATAAGCGGACAGCGCAATAATAGGAATCGATTTATCTCTGCCGTAATTTCTCTCAATCTTCCTGATCAATTTAGTAGCACCATAGCCGTCAAGAACAGGCATATCAATATCCATGAGAATCAATCCTATTGACTTGTCCGATTTAAACTTTGATATAGCTTCTCTGCCGTCGCCGGCAGCTTCAACAGCATAACCCATCTTTTCCAATATGATCTTAGTCAATTTCCGGTTAATTATATTGTCATCAACCAATAAAATTTTGTCCGAACTCCAGCGGATCTCATCAATTATACTTTTTTCATCAACAGCGTCCGACGAATGAACCGGTTTATACGGAACCTTAAAATAGAATGTCGATCCATGAGATTCATCCGTATTTGAATGAAGTTTCAACTCTCCTTCCATTAATGCAACAAGTTTCTTGGATATTGTCAGACCCAGCCCCATTCCCCTGTTATCGCTGGTTAAATTGAAATTCAATTTTTTAAAAGGCTCATATATTTCTTCATAATATTCTTCAGCTATTCCTATACCCGTATCTCTCACATAAAATTCTGCCATATTATCAGTATCCAGATAAACTCCAAATTCTATAAAACCTTTTTCAGTATACTTAACTGCATTTTCCATTAATATATTAAGAACCATCTCGATCTTTTCAGCATCGCCCAGAATATTTCTCTCTATATTGTCTGCAATGGAGATCCTCAAAACTACATCACCGGTCTTTTGAGACAAAAGTTTTTCGGCTCTCTCTTTGACTCTGTTAAGAAGCAATTCGATTGAAAAAGGGAGTACCCTAGTTTCAATACAGTCCGATTCGATCTTCGACAGGTATATTATGCTATTAATAAAAGTCAGAAGCGAATTTCCGCTGGATATAATATATTGCAGATACTTTTTCTGGATATCCGATAGATCACTATCCATCAGCAGTTCCGAATAACCCAGTATAGACTGCATGGGAGTTCTTACATCGTGAGATATATTGGCAAGCATTGCATTGATCAGCTTCTCGGATTTCTTTGAATTTTTGCGTTCCTTTTTCAGCTGGTCTTCCGCTATTTTCAGGGCAGTAATATCGCGGGAATTAAAAACAAAACACATCAGTTCATCTTCATTGTTTACTATTTTTTTCCCCTGCACTTCCAGAACAATCCACCTGTTTTTGCTGTTGAGAAAACGGCATTCAAATTTAATTACACTGTTTTTACGATTCAAATTGTTGAACAATCTGTATGTAATATTCTCTCTGTCATCATTATGGATGTAATCAAAAAAATTATTTCCGATCAGATCATAAGGGTCATAGCCCAGTATCCTTAATGCTGAGGGGCTTAAAAAAAGAATGGTACCGTCGGCAGATATTATTGTTATCAACTCACTGGAATTCTCAATAAGATTTCTATAATGAGTTTCGCTATGTACAACCGCATTCTCAGATCTTATCTGTCTTGTTATATCTCTTATTATACCCATTGTCCCGGAGAATCTGGTGCCCCGATCGATCTCTTTCATGTCATAGATACCGGTTGCGAAGACCTCCCCGTAATAGGTATTTTTCTTTAATGCACTGTCAGGTTTCCGATAAGACTTAGGTATCAGACGCAAATTAAAATTCCTTGTAACTTTCTCATTGCAAGTACCTTCCCGGGCAGATTTTGCAGAAGGATTTTTTGTAACACTGCTCTCTTCTTCAGGATCTAAAAACAGGCCATTCTGTATATTATCAATATCTTCAGGATGTATGATCGTGCTGAAATGTTTTCCAAGCAGTTCTTCAGGCTCATAACCGAGTTTTGTTATATTTTCATTAATATATTTAAAATTACCATCTTCATCTAACTTATATATTATGTCCGGAAGCAAATCGATCAACTTATAGAAATTTTTTTCGTTCATAATAGAATTATGGCTTATAATTATTTTCAGTTTACTGTATGATTAAATATCAAAAAGTCACTTAACTGATCAAATCCGTGCACAATGATATTCAATAAATGTATTTAAAATCATACAAATTGTCAACCTCTGTGTAATGAACGCTATGTATAGTGTAATAAACTGCATATAGACATGAATATCAGACAAAAAGAGAATTATGTCTCATTATACACTGAATATTTACATCTCTGTTTTATAAATGCTATGCATCTGATCTTGCGGTCATTTATCAGGTAAGGAGAGGTAAGGAGAACGACAAAAAATTAAGGTTATCAGGACCGGCAGGGCGGCTAATTATTCTTATCAAGAACCTTTCTTACGGTTTCGGCAAGTTCATTTCTGCTGATCGGTTTTAACAATAATTCGATATTGGCGTTATTTTTCTCTACCGGAAACATTTCTCTGTATCCTGTGCATAGAATAAAGGGCATACTCGGACGGATCAAGCGTATCTCCTCCATCAACTTTAGACCCGTTATGCCTGGCATTGTAAGATCGGTAATCACCAGATCAAACTTTTCAGGGCTCTTTCTGAATATATCCAGAGCCTTAAGGCTTTCAGAAAGAGCCGTTACATTATATCCGAGGCCTTCCAAGATCTTTTCTCCCAAAAAAACTATATCTTCTTCATCATCAACAAAAAGAATGCTTTCATTTCCCCACGACAAAGTAACATCATTTTGCTCCGACATCTCGGCTTTTTTGTCCGATTTCGGCAGATAAATATCAAAGGCGGTTCCTTCACCATATTTACTGCTTACTCTGATCCCGCCTCCGTGACTTTTTACTATTCCGTGAACTACTGCCAGCCCCATACCTGTTCCCTTGCCAATATCTTTTGTAGTGAAAAAAGGTTCGAAAATCCTTTTTTTGACATTTTCTTTTATCCCGGACCCGGTATCGGATATTGTTAATTTAATGTACTCTCCTGCCTCGATATTGGTTCCCTCCGGCAATTCATGAGATGAAAAACTCACATGATCCAAAGAAACCGTTATTGTTCCTTCCCGTCCGTTTATAGCATCTGCGGCATTTTTAAACAAATTCATTATCACCTGAAGGATCTGAGTAGGATCCGCAATAATGTAATCATCTTTAATATCAATATTCTCTTTGATCTCGATCGTTGAAGGGAAGGATGAACGGATCAGCACAAGAGCTTCATTGACCATGCTGCGGACCAATAAAGGCTTTAAAACTTTCTCTGTTTGACGGCTGAATGTAGATATATGCCTGACCAGTTCTTTAGCTCTTTCGGCTGCTGTTATTACATTGTTAATATAATTTCCTGCGGGGCTCTCCGCCTCCAGTTTATCTCTGGCCAGTGTACTGAAGCCGAGAATGGATGAAAGTATATTATTGAAATCATGAGCGATCCCGGCCGCAAGAGTTCCAATGGCTTCCATTTTCTGCGCCTGATTAAGCATGGCAATAAGATTTATATTATTAATTATAAAACCTATCTGCCCGGCAATCCCGCTTAAAATATTAACGTCTCTCTGGAGCATCACTCTTCCGCTCTTTATATTATCCACAATAATTATTCCAAAAGCCTCATTTTCAAATGTAATGGGACAAGCAATAAATGGCGCTGTTCCGATTTTATGCGCGAAACCGAAATCACGATCCAAAGCGCCTCTTTCAATATCCTCAATATCATCAATAAGAATAGGGATCTTTTTCATAAAAGAAGTGAACGAAACCCCATTCTGTCCATTGCCGGTTAACCTGAAACCATCCTCATCTAACAGAGAGTTTAGCTCCTGCTCATTATAGCCGTATCCAGAACGAAAAATCAGTTTCGATTTATCATCATTGGCCAGCAGGATCATTCCCCGATCATATTCAAGCCTGTGTCGAAGTATCCCTATTATCTTCTGTAAAACCTCACTTAAGTCATATTGGCTGCCTGCAGCCTGACCGATTTCATTAATTATCATTGAATTCTTATAATTAATGTTTATCTGTTCAAGAAGCTCTTCACTGGAATCTCTTAAACTGAAGAGAGCTGATTTTATCTCATCCGTTTCCATCTTCCCAAGAAAGAGGTTAAGGATCAATATAACAAACATCGATAAAGAGAATACCTTAAAAAACAACAAAGGATAAGCGAAAAACGCCGCGGTATCAAATAAAATGAACAGAAAAACAAGAACATTTCTGATCCTTCTCCACACAGTAACCTTCGACACCTGCCAGTGGGCAATATATCTGCAAAAACTATCTCCTTTGAAAATACATTGAGGATGTGTAATTTTGGGAGGTTTGTAATTAAAAAATTGCAGCATTGCTTCAAAATAACCGATTCTGTTTTCACACTGGAAAGATTCTTCTTTTACGCCGGGATAGGGAGTAACTGTGATCTCAACTTTATTAGAAGTAATTTTTTTTGCCTGATATTTTGACGACCTTGTAAACCTTTTGCTTACCTTACTTAAAAGTTCGTAAGTTTTTGCCGGGCCCAGCAAACCCATAATATATCCTTTCATTGTGCCCACAACGTATGACGAAGCGGCAAATCTGCCGGCATCTCTGGCAATATTTTTATTGTTAACCAGCTTATTAAGATTTTGGTGGAAAAGGTTGATCTGTTTCTGAGTAAACCAGTGCCCCTCGTCTTCAATCTGATACCTCTCCATCCCCGAAGACTTAATAAGATCTCTGATATTAACATGGGGGTATCTGGTTTCCAATAGTTTGATATAACTTATTATGATTCTGCTGTTATAGAGAGGTTTATCATCATATTTTACATGCAATTTTTTCAGCCTTAAAGTTACATTAAACCGTTTAAATTAAAGATTAATAACGCTCTAATGAATTCAGATTTATGACTCATATATTAAATATAACTTAAGAGCAAAAAAAATCAACTGAATAAATAACACTGAAAATAAATTATTTAAAGAAAACATCGTCATGAGGGCTTAAGAAGCATGTAAAAATACATTGACCTTACAATATCAATATTGTATCATAACACTGTTTGTTTAAATAACAGGAGAAATGATAATTAATGAATATAAAAAAAAATATTACAAACATTGTTCTAATAGTACACTCTGCTGCAATCGTATTTTTGTTTTTTCTTTTTTTTAATTCGGGTCTGAAAACAGACTATTCTGCAAAGGAAAACAGAAGCAAGACTTCAGGGGATCCTCCTCTGTTAAGAAAAGTTAATATTGATATTAAGGAATTTATAAAAAATTCGGCAGTAAAAGGAAATATAAATGCCGGCAACACTATTATTAAATATAACAGTTTTTCATGCGGATATTGCAGAAAAGCAAAGATTACTCTTAACAGGATATTAAAGCAATATCCTGATAAAATCAAAATTGTATACAAACATTATACAAGAAATAAATGGGATATTGAAGCAGGCCATGCAGCAGAGTGTGCGGAAGAAGAGGGGAAATTCTGGGACATGTATGAAGAGATATTTAACACGGGACCGAAACAAGATCTTAATATCTATGCAAAAAATATCGGCTTGAATCTTAATAAATTCAGCCTTTGTATGAAGTCCGGAAAATACAGGAAGAAAATACTGGAGGATACACGAATAGGAAGCTCTCTCGGAATTAATGGCACACCGGCATTTATCATAAATAAAAAACTCTTTGTCGGATATTTACCATTTAATGTATTTAACAGTATTTTAAAAATGGAAATGCGCTGAAAACAGATCCATTGTAAAATTAAATGGATTCAACCAGGACAAACAGTATGATTACAGTTGCAGGCGAAATACTCTTTGATATATTTCCGGAATACCGTATGCCGGGAGGAGCTCCATTTAATTTTGCCTGCCATATGAAAAACCTGGGTTTTCCCGTACAGTTTATCTCGCGCATCGGAAGCGACGCAGAGGGACGGGAAATAATTAAATACCTTGATGAAATTGAATTTGATTCCAGCTTCATTCAAAGAGACAACAATCACCCCACAGGAAAAGTATATATCCATCGGAATACAAAGGGGGACCTCCATTATGAGATTCCCGAAAAGAGCGCCTACGATTATATAATCTCGGATAATATAAATTTGAGTAAAACCAGGCTGATCTATTTCGGAACATTAATTCAGAGAAGCAAAAAAGGGAAAAATCTAATAAAACAGATCATATCCCGAAAAAAGACCAAGGCCCGAAGTTTCTGCGATTTGAATCTTCGAAAGGGCTGCTGCAGCAGAGACACGGTAGAACAATCTCTAAAGTATGCGGACATTTTAAAACTCAATCAGGATGAACTTATTTATGTGAGCACGGTACTGGAATGTAAAAACAGTTTCAGCGATACCGTGCGATTTTTAATGAAGAAGTTTTCCATTCAACTTGTTGCCGTTACAAGAGGCGAATATGGCAGCATTGTCTATTCACCTAACAAAGAATATTCTGTGATGCCCGAAATGAATAAGAATATCGTTGATACCGTAGGAGCAGGCGACGCCTACTCCGCTATCCTTGCAGCGGGCTATTTGAATAAATGGAGCCTTAAGGACACGATCCGGAAAGCAACGGATTTTGCTTCCGTAATTTGCAGTACCAGAGGAGCGATACCTGAAGATAGAGATATTTATAAAGAGTATTTATCTCTATAAAAAAGAAGTACCTGATTATCATCTTTTAAAGGTTTAAGTATATTAAAATAACTAACAGAGGATACTTATTATGAAATTATTAAAATGGATAGTGGCTATTATTATTCTGATAGTAATGATCTTTTCATTTTATTTATCGGGAATTAATAAATTTCAACGCGACGGCGAAATAAAACTCTCATGTTTAAGCGCTCCTGTAAAAGTGATAAGGGATAAAAAGGGCATGCCCTATATTTACGCCGAGAACTTCGCAGATGCTGTTAAAGCCCAAGGTTTTATAACAGCCCAGGACCGTCTGTTCCAGATGGAATTGACAAAACTCTTCTCACAGGGACGATTATCCGAACTGGCAGGGTATAAAACCTTCAATCTGGATAAAAAGATGAGGACTCTGGGATTTCATCGCATGGCAAAGAAACATGCAAAGATACTCAATGCTTCAGCAAGAAAATTTTATCAGAACTATGCGGACGGAATTAACGAATATATAAAAACACGCCGGGAATCTCATCACTTTGAGTTTAAACTGGCAGGGATAAAACCCGGCTTATGGGCTGTTGAAGATATCCTTTCAATTCTCTATTACATGGGATGGGGAAGCGCAGCCAATCTTAAATCGGAAATTGTTGCATTAATGCTTATTGAGAAGCTGGGCTTCAAAAAGGCAAAAGAGATATTCCCGATAAACATTAATCCCGACGACCCTTCGGACAATTTAACTATACGCAGCAATAGAGGAATGCCGGATAGTCTTTCATTATTAAAAATATCCAACGATAAAAAACTCATGACAATGCTGCGGCAAAACGACGCATACGGGATTGGCAGCAACAACTGGGTTGTTTCTTCAAAACTATCGCAAAATAATAAACCCATACTGGCCAACGACCCGCACTTGGACCCCCGCATGCTGCCTGGCCCTTGGTATCCCTCGGCAATTATAATCCCAGGTCACAGGGCTGTAGGCGTAACCATCCCGGGCATTCCCGGTATGATTATAGGAAGGAACAACAATATTGCCTTCGGCGTAACAAATTCATATTCCGATGCCCAGGACCTCTATATCGAAACCATTGACCCTGACAATTCAAACAACTATCTTGAAGGAAATAAATCGATACCATTTGAAACCGTTATTGAAAGAATAAAGATCAAAGATAAAGAAGAGAGATCCGGCTTCGCATTTAAAAATATCACAGTTAAACTCACAAAGAGAGGCCCCGTTATATCCGGTATAATCCCGGGATTGAACACAAAAAAAGTGATCACAGTAAGATGGTCTCCCTATGAAACTATGTCAGGATCCACAGGCATTGAGGATGCCATTAAATCAAATTCTATAAAAGAACTCAAAAATGCGCTTAGCCGTCTGACTGTTGTTATGCTTAACTTTGTCTTTGCCGATAAAAAGGGCAATATAGGATGGCACACAACAGGCAAAATCCCCATAAGAACGCAGAGAGACAGCATAGTTCCATTTGAAGTAAAAAACAGTAAGGATAACTGGATCGGCTGGATACCCTTTGACAAAATGCCCGGCTCATATAATCCCGCAAAAGGATGGGTGGGCACATGCAACCATAAAACCGTTTCCGGAGAATATCCTTACTATATATCGTCCTTTTTCTCACCGCCCTACCGCTACTCAAGACTTAAAGAGCTTCTCTCCTCTAAGCAAAAGTTTTCCCTTAATGATCACTGGAAATTTCAGCGGGATACTAAAAATCTTCTCGCAGAAAAGATCGCTCCCATAATGGCAAAAGCTCTTCTGTCATTCAAGGATACCGAAAAATTAGGAGAAATGCTTTCAAAGTGGAATTACATGGACAACAAAGAAAATCCCGAACCTTTGATCTTCCAATCGGTTTATATCAAATTCGCATTCAATACGTTTAAAGATGAAATGGGTGATGGCCTTGCAAAGTCGATGCTCAATGTCTGGTATTTCTGGCAGTCAAGGCTTGAACAAATGATCCTGCAAGGCAATTCGGCATGGTTTGACGATACAACTACCAGAGAAAAAGAAACAATAGCATATATTTTTCACAGATCTGCCTCAGAAGCCCTGCGGGAGTTCGGTTCGAATCCTGAGAAATGGGAATGGGGCCAAAAGCATCAACTGGAATTTGTCAATCCCATAATGAGAAAAGGCTTTCTGAAGAGCTTGCTGGGAGGCGGTTCCCATCCCATGTCCGGATCCGGAGAAACACTTTACAGGGGCATATATAATTTCAAGAACCCCTTTTATGCTGAAATTACAGCCTCCTTAAGGATGGTGGCGGACATGGCAGACGATGATAAAGTACTGGCAGTACTCCCGGGCGGAGTGTGCGGAAGACTTTTCGATGCCCACAATACCGATCAGATCGAACCTTTTATGAAGGGAGATAAACTCTACTGGTGGTTCAGCGACAGAATGATAAATCAAAATAAAGAGTATTTATTAAAACTTGTTCCGCAGTAAAAAGGGGTTAGGGCTTGAACCGGCGTCCATTATAATATTCAAAATCAAAATTTCTCGTTGACATGTGCATCCGTAATATTATAAAACCATAAGAATTCATTAAAAATCGTAAATTTCAATAATCAATAGCAGAGATACAGGAGATATATATGAAAAGATATCATACTCATTTGATCATATTCTCATTCCTTGCCATGATACTCTTTGCCTGCGGCAAATCGTCAAAGATCAATTACGTAACAATCGGAACCGGAGGAGTTACCGGCATCTATTATCCCACAGGCGGAGCAATAGCAAGAATTATAAACAAAAAAAGAGATAAATATAAAATACGCGCTTCAGTGGAATCAACGGGCGGATCAGTTTACAATATCAACGCTGTTTTAAGCGGGGATCTGGAGTTCGGTATTGCCCAGTCCGACAGGCAGTACCAGGCATACTACGGCAAAGCCGAATGGACAAAAAAAGGCCCGCAAAAAAAATTAAGATCGGTCTTCTCCATACACCCTGAATCCGTAACTTTGATCGCATCGGTTAAAAGCGGGATAAAGAGCATAAAGGACCTGCCCGGGAAAAGAATTAATCTGGGGAATCCGGGCTCAGGGCATTTACAGAATGCCCGTGACATTCTCAAATCATTCGGAATAAAAGAATCTTCTATAAAAGCCGAATTTGTAAAGGCTGTGGAATCGGCAGGCCTGCTTCAGGACGAAAGAATTGACGGATATTTTTATACCGTGGGACACCCCAACGGAAGTGTAAAGGAAGCCACGTCCGGAAGGGTCAAAGTACGACTGGTAAGTATTGGCGGTAAAGAAATTGACAATATGCTGAACAAATACTCATATTATGCAAAGTCGGTTATTCCTTTTTCAATGTATCCCAATTCGGCTAACAAGGAAGATATTGTTACGCTGGGAGTAAAGGCAACGCTTATTACGTCGTCGGATGTCAGCGATAATATAGTATATGCAATAACAAAAGAAGTATTCGACAACTTTGCAGAGTTTAAAAAACTTCACCCGGCATACCAGGTTCTGACTAAAAAAAATATGCTCAGAGGTCTCTCCGCACCCATACATAAAGGAGCTTTAAAATACTACCGGGAAGCAGGGCTGATAAAATATATTGATAAAAGATTATTAAAGTAGCGGCGCCATCTGCATTCCGGATCCGGTTAATGAAAAACCGCAGCCCATATTTTATAAGGATAACTGAAGAGCTTAAGCAGCAGTCAGCAGAATAGATCTTTATCAAAATGGCAAAAAGTATACAAATTAAATCGGCAGATGAAATTCTCAAAGAAGAAACAGGCGATATAAGAACATTAAATAAATACGAAAAAAAACTTATTACCATTATTGCAGTAACTTGGGCTCTTTTTCAGCTCTCGCTGGCAAGCTGGCTTATCCTTGACAGTATAAAAGTCAGGGCTATTCACTTATCCTTTGCAATGTCTATGCTGTTCCTTACAGTACCCTTAAGCAGAAAGGAGGGCAGGTTTAAATTCTTTTCTAAAAAGGACGGCATACACTTTACCGATTACGGTGCAGCAATAATCGGAGTTATCCTTGCTCTCTATATAATGTTTGACTGGGAAGGGCTTGCCGTAAGAATGGGTGCTCTTAACGGCAGAGACCTTTTTATGGGATCATTCCTTGTACTATTCCTCCTTGAAGCAACACGAAGGATAATCGGACCCGCCCTGCCTGTAATTGCTCTACTCTTTACAACATGGGCTTTTTTCGCGCCCCATATGCCCTACTTTCTGTCGTCTAAAGCTGTTACTATGGGAAAGTATATAAACCAGGTATCACTTTCCTCCGAAGGCATATACGGAATTCCCCTTGGAGTATCGGCAACAATAGTATACCTCTTTGTTCTGCTGGGATCCATGCTGGATAAAGCCGGCGCGGGACAGTTTTTTACAACTCTGGCTATCTCACTGCTGGGGAGATTTAAGGGCGGACCCGCAAAAGCTGCAGTAATTTCAAGCGGCCTTACGGGTCTCATATCAGGCTCCAGCATTGCGAATATAGTTACAACCGGTACTTTTACGATTCCTCTGATGAAAAAGGTCGGATATCCCGCTAAAAAAGCGGCGGCTATTGAAGTGGCGGCAAGTACGGACGGCCAGCTAATGCCTCCCATAATGGGAGCCGCTGCCTTCATTATTGCCGAATATGTTAATGTTCCCTATATTGAAGTTGTTAAAGCAGCGGCAATACCGGCCTTTGTTTCATATATTGCGTTATTCTATGTAACGCACTTGGAAGCCTCAAAGCTGAATATGAAGGGTCTGCGGCCCGAAGATATTCCATCCTTTAGAAAAACTCTTAAAAACGGGTTCCACTACATTGTTCCCATTGCGGTCCTTATTTACGAACTGGTTGTACTTCGTCATTCTCCGGAACTTGCCGCGTTTCGGGCCGTAATTATACTTGCGCTGATCATCCTTTATCAGGAGATAAAAAAATCCATAAACGATCGGGAAACCATTAAAAGCGCTTTCAAAAGAAGCTTCAGCCTTATAACCGAAGGATTCGTAAGCGGTTCGAAAAATATGGTTGTTGTGGCTCTTGCAACAGCTTCGGCAGGAATTATTGTCGGTATTGTTGGAATGGGCTTCGGAGGTTTAATAACACAGGCGGTAGAAATAATTGCCCGGGGCAATGTATTTCTTCTGCTGTTTATTACCGCTGCTGCAAGTTTACTGCTGGGAATGGGGCTTCCCACTACTGCCACATACATCGTAATGGCGTCATTAACCGCTCCCATCATTGTTAATGTGGGAGGTATATACGGCATAACAATACCTCTCATTGCAAGCCACCTCTTCTGTTTCTATTTTGGGATTCTTGCCGACGACACCCCGCCCGTAGGGCTTGCAGCCTATGCATCGGCAGCAATAGCAAAGGCCAATCCTATAGCAACAGGGATTCAGGGCTTCCTGTACGATTTAAGAACAGCTGTAATTCCCTTCTTTTTTGTACTGAACCCGGACCTGATACTGCATAATATTCACAGCTGGGCTCAGGGTTTTCTTATATTTGCCATGGCAGTGCTGGGAGCATTTGCTTTTACTTCTGCCATACAGGGATGGTTCATTATAAAGAACGTCTGGGCTGAGGTACCCTTTCTCCTCTTTGCATCGCTGATATTATATCATCCCGGATCAATAAGTAATTATGTCAATGTGTCAAACAACTATTATATCTATCTCATAGGCATATTAATATTAGCTTTAATATATCTGGAACAGCGGTGGCGCAGGAAAACGAATTGACATTTTTCCTATAAATTATATAAAACAGTACCTAACAACCTGACCCGCATAATTTTCTATTTTATAAATGGAATAATTTACCGATGTGCCGGGAATAAATTTAATATAAATAAGGAGACAAGTAAATTGGATTATATAAGAATATGGACAGAAGTTGATATTAAAGACATTCAGGAACACATCATCATGGTTGACGACAAATTCGGGCATTGCCATAAATGTAAAAAAATCGGGATCGAACTGAAAGATTTGAAACAATGCCCCTCATGCGGCAGAGAAATAAAATATGTTTCATCAACCGAAGCTAGAAAAGGAAAAGCCGATATTGTCATAAGGATTCGGAAAAAACTTCCGCACCTGACATTTGTTGACTATGATGATTACGAGCGTTTAACGTCGAAGAAAAAAGCTCAGAGCCTTTTTAACGAATAATTTATTTTGAATTGCCGTGAATCTTTTTTGACTCCTCCTCGATCTTTGCCGGATCAAAGGGCTTTATGTTGATGGAGGCCTGTAAATGCTCGGAAACAATTTCCAGGAGGATCCCCGGGCGGTCTATTATTGATTCCTTCCTTTTTCTGCCTATCTTTTTTATAAGACGCTCCACTTTCATTGCGTCTCCTTTTGTAGAGAAAATCCTCCAGCACTGTGCCAGTCTTACGGGCTTAAAGCTTCTGGTATACTTTGAACCTGAAAGCCCTTTTAAATGCAGATAGTACCTTCTGGCAAGATCATCCGTATATCCGGTATAATAGGCGCCGTTATCACATTCAATAATATAAACCCAGAAATATTCCCGTCCTTTCATAATCCGCTGCCGTAAGATCATTCAAGGAGCCTGCCGATAATTACTCCGTTAACGCTTGCCTGAAGAAGCCCTCTTGTTATGCCGGCGCCGTCTCCGGCTGCGTAAAGACCCTTGATCGACGATTCGAATCTGTCATTGACCTTTATCCTGCTGGAATAAAACTTTACTTCAATGCCATAGAGCAGTGTTTCGCCGCTTGCAACTCCCGTAAATACTCTGTCCAGCGCTTCAATCATTTCCTTTATATCCAGCATGATTCTGTAGGGAAGAACAAGGCTTAAATCTCCCGGAACCGCATCATTTAATGTTGGACTTATATTATTTCTCTTAAGCCTGGTCGGTGTGGTACGCCTGCCCCTTTTAAAATCCCCGAAGCGCTGAACTATTATTTTGTTGCCTGAAAGAAGATTGCCCAGCCTTGCAATATACTTCCCATATTCAATGGGTTCCTTAAACGGGTCTGTAAAATGATTTGATACGAGAATTGCAAAATTTGTATTTTCGGTTTTTAACTCTTCTCCTTTATAACTGTGACCGTTAACAACTGCAAGATCGCCGTCATAATATTCGGCAGAAACAATTCCCGAAGGATTGCTGCAAAATGTTCTAACCTTGTCATCAAAGGTGGGAGTATAATATATCAGTTTGCTTTCATATATCTCATCATTTATTTCCTGCATTATCTCATTTCTCACTTCAACTCTTACCCCTATATCAACTTCGCTTACAGATGTTTCAATTGAATGTTTCTGAGAGATCTTTTTGAGCCATCCCGCGCCTTCGCGTCCTATTGCTATTATTACTTTGTCGGCATAGTACTCCCTGTCGGCTTTAACACCTGCGATAGATCCCTTCTCTATTATAAGGTCTTTTACACTCTTTCCGAATGAAATTTCGATCCCCCTTTTTAAAATATCATTCTGGATTTTAGAATAGAGCTCATAACATTTTTCAGTTCCGATATGCCGAATGGGGGATTCAATAAATTTTAAATTGTTTGTAATTGCGCTGTGCCTGAGCTTTCTTATGATATTACTGCTGTTTATGCCGAAGATCTTCTCATCTGCCCCATAGGAAAGATAGATGTCATCAACATATTTGATCAGTTCGATAAATTTATCCTCCGGGATATAATCTCTTAAATTGCCTCCGATCTCCTGAGATAATATCAGTTTACCGTCACTGTAAGCACCGGCCCCGGAGAATCCTGAAGTAATATTACAGGGAACACACTTTTTACATCTGCCTGTTTCTCTTTTGGGGCAAATACGCTCCTCAATTCTCCTGCCCTTCTCAATTATCAATACCTTTTTATCTCTGTTAAGCCTTTTATATTCAAGCGCGGCAAATATTCCGGCAGGCCCAGCCCCTACAATTATCAGATCATATTTCATTGTAATGTTAACTCCGCAATCTGCAGTGATCCTTTATTTATACTATTTATTCCTTAACAAAAACAAGAGGAAAAGTTCTATTGATTTTAAATAACCTCCTTACAAAAAGGCAATAGCCGCACAACCGGAATCAAGGAGGCTTAAAAATGAATTTAAATGGAATATTACACAATATACTTTTAAAGGTCAATGAAATTGCCGAAAAAATGATCATAATAAAACCGAATTCAAGTTCTGACCCGCAACTTTATAAAATATTATCTAAAAGTATTTGACGTATTTTCTTTATAAGAAATGATCAAACAATGTAATCGGCAAAAAATCACTCTTTTTCTGAACAATTAAGGTCCCGATATCAGGAGGATTAAATGGAAAATATAATAAATGCAATAACATCCAACACTCTCTATCTTGCAGTAACTATAATTCTTGGAATCTTTATGGTCATTTCAATAATAAAAAAAGTGATAAAAATGATTCTCATATCTGTACTGGTAATAATTATCTATCTCGGTTACCTTGCATATACGGGACAAAAAATCCCTAAAACAAAAGAAGAGACAATAGAACATATCTCAAAAAAACTGAAAAAAGGTAAAGAGATAATAGGCGAAAAGGGGAAAAAGCTGATCGAAGAAAATCTAAAAAATCTGAAAAAAACGGAATAATATAAATCGGATATGTTTAAAATTAATTTTACAAAAGAAAGGTTATTTTACATAACAATAATAATTTTGCTGTTAGCTGCCGTTATTTCACTTTTTTTTAGAGAGCGTGATGCCAAAATAGAACTGGAAAAAGACTTTTCATCCTATTTAAAACTGATCTACAATATTGAGAGAGGATTCATTGAAAATATTCCAACTTACGATGATTATGTAACTCATGATAAAAAGAATTATCTGAGGAAGTACCTTCTCTATGACCATATAGAAGCGGCTAAAAAATACGGCGTTGATCCTGTGAAGGATGAAAATGAAATACCGGAACTTGTAAAATCCGGGAAACTAAAATGCCTTAAATTTTGTAAAGACCGGCTCTTTTACTTTTACAATGTCAGAGATAAATATAAGTATGTAACGCCGGGAACTGCAAAGGGCTTAAGTATCATAACAGAGAGGTTTAATAAAAATATTAAAAAAAGAAAAGATCTCCCCCCTGTTAAAATCGCCATATCATCCATGTTAAGGCCGGAAAAATATCAGAAAAGCCTGAGAGCGAAAAATAGAAATGCAAGCGTTATGTCAACGCACTCCTGCGGCACAAGTTTTGATATCTTTTACGATGACTATTTTGTAGTGCTTCCATCTCCGCCTCCGGGGACTTCCATCCCGGAGAATGTGCAGGCATTATTAAAAAACAGATTCGGATTTATCCTTGGCGATTCATTAAGAAGGCAATTCAAATCCGTTCTGATGGAAACGCTGATCCAACTACAGGATGAGGGAATTCTTTACGCAATATTTGAACACCGTCAAAAATGCTATCACGTTACAGTATTAAAAATATAACCGGCGTGATCTATATTTCAAGCAGGAAAAGAGTAATGTCGTCATCATATGCCATGCCATGAGTAAATTCATTTATATCCTTCAGCACATTATCCAGGATATTTTCTTCGCCTCTGTTAATAAGTTCCCTGAATATATATTCCAGCCTCTTTATTGAGTACATTCTATTATTCTTATTTACCTGTTCAATTATCCCATCCGTAAAGAAAAGGATCTTATCGCCCTTTTCAATATCATAGCGAGCTTCATTAAATTCAGCATCAGGGACCATGCCAAGTCCCACTCCGGTGCTCTGAATATTTATAAAATCATTAAGGCTTTTTTTCCAGAAAAGCGGGTGATGATGCCCGGCTTTGGCAAAGGTTATTTTCATATTATTTGGATCAACAACCGCATAATAGCATGTAGCATAGAGTTGATTGATTATTTTTATAAAATGCTTGTTGAAAAAATTTAAAAGTCTTACAGGTTCTTTGCCAAGCTGTTTTACGGCAAGAGAAAAAACGCTCTTCAATACTCCTGTGCCGAGGGCTGCGGCAATGCCGTGGCCGGTAAAATCGGCAATAATTACTGCTGCAGCATTTTCATCAAGTTTTACAATATTCAGGAAATCTCCTCCGATGGCAAGACAGGGGTGATATATATATGAATGTTTTATGCCGCCGCTAAAAATTTTATTACTGTTTAAACGTTTCGTATTAATAAAAAAATCCTGTATCTCTTTGGCTGATGTAAGATCTTTATCAATTTCAGTCAGCTTTGCAGATTTTTCATTTAATATATGCTGAGAAAAAGTCAAACTGGATATAACGTTTCGGAACCTGTAAAATGTCTCATTCAGACAATTCCTGTAGAAGATATTGGCAATTCTCATATTATTGCTGAGCAGTTTATCGAAGTCAGTTTTATTTAATCTGTAGATCTCCGTTTCTTCAAGGCTCTTTACGTCTGCTGATCTTGGCAAATTATCTATGAGAGACAACTCTCCGAAGTAAGAACCGGAATAGAGGTTGCCAAGATTGACTTTATCTTCCTTTTCCTCGGATTTTGACACATTGACAGTTCCGCTTTTTATTATAAACATGGAATCCCCCCTGCTTCCTTCCTCAATTATTAAAGTACCGGGCGGATATGTAACGGGTTCAAGGAGGGGAACGATCAGGGCAAGCTCATGGTCTTCCATACCCTGAAATATCTGAATTCTGCCAAGGATCTTTACCAGTTCATTATCTCTTGCTTCACTCATAATTTATTATCTGTATTTGTTAATTACTCGATTACGGAGATACATTTTATTTTAGTATCAATAATTATTCAGATATTAATTAACTGCTTAATATATGTCAAAAAGCATCAATAACTTAAGAATAACAAACAGCAAAAGATCACAGGTGTTCAGCTCTAACAGGAATCGCAGCTTCCTCCGCAGGAAGAACAGTCCGAAGGCTGCGCATACAGCTGTTCCAGCTCTGCAGTTGTTGCATCCCGGATCACCAGAACTTCAACATCAATGTCAAGATTCATGCCTGCAAGCGGATGATTTCCGTCAAGAGTTACCGTATCCTCATTAACTTCTATTACTCTCATGATCCGGTTAAAGCGTTCGTCATTGACATGAACTGAAATGCCCGGTTTTAAATCCTCGATTTCAGAAAATCTCTCAAGAGGAAGATCATAAATCAACGAATCATCGGGATCGCCATAGCCCTTTTCCGGCGGAATTTTTACAGAAAACTTATCTCCTTCCGATTTGCCTTCAAGAGCCGATTCGAGCCCCGAAACAAGCGTACCAACGCCATGGATATATGAAAGAGAACCGCTCTCTTTTGAGCTGTCCAGAACATTACCATTTTCGTCGGATAGTGTGTAATCAATTGTAACATGCTTATGTTTGCCTATTTCCATTATTCATTACTGATTATAATATATGAATTTAATAATTTTAAGAAATAATCCTTAATAAAAGGTAACAAATATTTATTAATACTTCATTAAAATGTCAATCACTTGTCAAATGAAAAATAGTATTTATTTTTAGAGATCTTATAATTATATTGACATATATCAGGGCCATTTCACTTATATATTAAAATAATAACGAATATCTGATATTTATAAAAAATTGCCTGCATTCAAAAAAATGAATAAGATTTTAAAATTTACATATGACTTATTCGATAAAATTGAAATAATCTGGGAAAGGAACTGCACAAGGCGCACAGTCGGTTTAACGCTGGTTATTGCATATATTCTGTCGCTAATAGTAATTGAATTAAAAAGGCTGGGGATACTCACAGGCAGGTTCGCAGCGTCCATACCTGAATCGCACTTTTTCGCGATCAACATTGCATTTACACTTCTTCTTATTTTTGAGGTCATCGATCTTGTTTTCGGCATTGCCAGATCCGTATCCGAAGCAATGGGTAAGCAGTTTGAAATATTTTCTCTTATTTTGCTGAGAATGTCATTTAAAGAATTTGCTCATTTCCATGAACCTCTCAGATGGCAGGAGATCTACGAATCCGTAGTCCCAATACTGGCCAATGCCGGCGGGGCTCTCTTAATTTTCATTGCCATGGTAATCTATTACAGAATTATTCATCATAAAGAGTCGGTAAAAGATGATCAGGAGAAATTCAGTTTTATTGCAGCTAAGAAGGCCATATCACTGCTGCTGCTTCTTGTTTTTACTATTATAGGAATACTGGATTTCAGAACCTATCTAATCACCGGAAATTTTTATCCCTTTTTTCACACTTTCTATACTGTTATGATCTTTACCGACATCTTAATTGTTCTTATATCCTTTTTATATACGCACACTTACCAAATAGTCTTCAGAAACTCGGGATTTGCCCTTGCAACCGTAATTATAAGGTTGGCGTTAACCGCTCCGGATTATTATAATGTCGCCCTTGGTGCAGGCGTCGCGATATTTGTGATCGGCCTTGTTATTGCATATAACAAATTCACTCCGGCAGCAGATTAGAGCATCACTGAAAACCGGATTATAATTTAATCATGACTAAAAAAAATTTACCGATATAAATATAAGGGGTAACAGTAAAATGAAATTTGAAGAAAAAATAGCCGGGATGTGTCTTTACGGTTATATCAGGGGAGCTTCGAAAAAGGAACAGGAACTCTGTCTCAATAAAATTGAAGACAAATACGGCCCGGGAATTAAAGCTCTCGTGAGAAAATACCTTGAAACCGTATGATAGATCTGTTATTATTCATTAATGGATCAGAACAATCGTCCCTCTCTCCTTCTCCGTTTGATATTTTTATACATCTCAAAATATTGCGCCGCTTTAACATACTTTTCCATCTTTTCATAAATTAACGCTATGTTTAATATTGACTCAATATAATTGCTGTCAATTCTGTAAGCTCTGTCAAAGGCATTTATTGCATAAGGATATTTACGATAGAGATAATATGCAAGACCGAGATAAAAATAGCCTCCGGCAAACCTGCGGTCCAGTTGAACCGACAACTTCAGGTGTCTCACTGCCTCATATAACATTCCCTTTTTAAAAAGATAGGCTTTCCCAAGCCCATAGTGCCCCAGCGAATAATAAGGATTTTGAGCAATGACATCTTTAAAAATCAAAATCGCTTCGTCAATTTTTCCGCTCTTTGCAAGACGGGCTCCCCTTTTATAGATCTCAGTGCTGTTTTCTGCCGAGGCATTTGCAGCAGAAAAAAATAACAGAAGAAAAGTTATTCTTAATATCTGCCTACTTCGCATTGGGTATCATCTTTCTGAGGTTTTCAAAAAGAAACCTGTCTATGCCTGCATTATAGAAAAAATATATAACAAAGATCACCCATAATACAAGCGTAAAAATACAGAGGAATTTTAACAGTTTCTCCGCTCCCATATCATCCGCCTTATAAAAGATCAATACCAGGCAGAGCGGCCAGAAAAAAAACATATTAACAAAAACAAGAGTTATAAGTTCCTTTAAAAAATGGACGGAAGATACGTACCAGTCCGCTGAAAAAGTATCAAATCCTTTAATGATCTCATCCAAAAAAAACCATACATAAAACCCTAATATCAGTGTTGCAATGATCTTCCAGAAAAGTTCAATACGCGGTCTAAACCAGAGCAATACAATGCCCAAGCTCCAAAGGCTTATGAAAATGAAAAGAGATTTAATGATAAGAGTTTCTTTCATATAAATTCCTGCTAATTACTTGATCAATCTATACATATATAATAACTTCGATCAATAAATTTTTAATTGTTAATAGTATTTTGAAAATTTTCATATTAAATGAATCGGTATATGATCGATCAGGATTTTGTCCTTTGTCAAGGGACAAAATCGATACTTTTTGATATATTTGTATTGTAAGAATAGTGTCAATTGCATATCATTCTTTAAATTAATAATTTCTATTGCATATTTGGCCCATTTATTTTATTTACAACGAAATCGGTCAAAATATATACGGTTAATTATATATTCGGTAAACTATGACAAAATCACAAACAGATTATGAGTAATAAACTGATCCGCGGGCTGATCATTCTGATACTTTCAGGAATAGTAACATCATGCTCCAAACCGGTACTGATGTATAACAGTGTTCTTGTTAAAATTCCCGAAAATATCAGTATTAGAAAAGAAGAATTAAGATCTCTCTTCAATAAATATATAAATGCAAAAACAGTATCTGCATTAGAAGTCATTGTTTATTCATATTCAACCGGTTACGAGTCTCTGGGCTACTCAGATAACAACAAATTCTATCACAATTTCAGGAAGGGACAAATTGCGCTGATGCTGAAATTTAAGAGAGCCAATAAGATACAAAATGTGATCTATATTAAAGCGTCAGGTAAAAATAAAGCTGAAATTTTTAATAACATCAATAAAGAATTAGAAAAAATTTTCAAAACCCCCTGAAGGAAGAGTAACTGCCGCTGCTATTTACCGGATGCAAGCTTATAAGCCGTTTCAATTGCTTCGGTCATACTGTTATAATCGGATAAATCCCTGCCCGCAATATTAAAGGCCGTGCCATGATCTACTGAAGTCCGCACAATTGTCAGTCCCAAAGTTATATTCACGCCCTTCCCAAAAGCAAGTATCTTAAAAGGAATCAAAGCCTGATCATGATAATGCGCTATGACGAGGTTGTACCTGCTCCAATATTGCGGAATAAAAAGCGTATCCGCAGAAAAGGGTCCTTCTATGTTTATGCCTCTCTTTCTTGCTTCCTTAACTGCCGGTTCTGTAACATCATTATCAAAGTTCCCCACGGCCCCGTTATCGCCGCAATGGGGGTCCAGTCCCGTAATGGCAAGTTTAATATTTCCTCTGTCAATTCTTCTGATATGGCTGTTCCCGGCTTCAATTATCTCGATTAACCTTTCTTTATTAATAGATTTAACTACCTGCGAAACCGGAATATGGTTTGTAACAAGAAGAACTCGGTACTTTTCTGAAAACATCATCATATAAGGTTTCGGTTCATCTATAAGCCTCGCTATATACTCGGTATGGCCGCTGAATTGAGTGCCTGACTTTTCTATTAAGCCTTTATTGACCGGCCCGGTAACAACAGCATCAATATACCCTTTCTTCCAAAGATCCACAGCTTTATCAATATAGTATTTCGATTCCAATCCTGTTTCTATAGTTCCCTTTCCGGGCTGCGGAACCGAAAAATCCAGATCCGCATTATAAAGGTACAATGCGCCCTCCTTAATTCGGCTCATCTCTTCATCGGAATTAATTATTTGATAATTGTTAAAGTAACGGGGATAATTTTTTTTTAAGATCAAAGAACGGCAGATCAGCACAGGGATAATGTTTGTATTGTTAAGACGGTTTAGAGCCTTAAGGGACACCTCAGGACCGATCCCGGCAGGATCGCCCGCTGTAATTGCGATCCTAATTTTCTTTTTTCTTGCCAAACAATTCTTCAGGGACTATTCTGTTCTTCATGTACTCTGCCTCAAGCAGATCTTTTGCCGATGTTTTAAGATCATTTGCAATGGTACACCTCCCTTCCAGAATAACCCCATTTTGAATGATCAGTTCGGGAGTTTTGATATCGCCGTAAACCATAGCAGTGGGCATCAGTATTACTCTGCTTGAAGCATTGATATTGCCAAGGACAAGGCCCTCAACAATAACGGACACTGCGTTTATGTTTGTTTTGATCTTTCCGCCCTGCCCTATATAAATCTGATCGGCCTGTAGAGTCTTGCCTTCAAACCTTCCATCTATCTTTAACGAACCGTTAATATTAAAATTTCCGGTAAAAAACGAGTTTTCTCCAATTACATTATTAGCTACATCACCGCCGCTTTTTGCAAATGCCATAATACCCTCTTCACTATTTTCCTTTTTTTCATTTCTATTGAAAAGATTTATAATTGTCAATATCAATTTTGCTTAATAGACAAAAAGATCTTAAATTTGTATGATAACAAGATTTTCATATACCTGCAGAGCATTTTATGCCTAAACAATATTTCTCACTGATCCGACATATATAATAAATTTGATTAATACAAATGTACGCTGACAGATTTAAAATATTATTCCTCTTCATTGCTCTTCTCATATCCGGCAGAAACAGCATAAAGGCCGATACTGCTAACATTTCGACATTAAAAAACCTTAACATATTAATTAATAAGGAACTTAAGCAGCTGAGGAAAGATATCAGGCGATCCATATATATCATTAAAAGCAGCAGGCCCGCTTCAAATCTGCCTGAATTAAAGTTCTATAAATACAGAGTAAAGAAAGATGAAACCTTCTGGATCATTCTTGCAAGAACATCCCTTGACATGGATACGCTGATCTCTCTTAACTCTCTGTCCGGTCCAGGTGATATATATACCGGCAAAATTATCTATATCCCCAATATGAGAGGAATACTATTAAAGAACAAAAAGAGTATTAATAAGATACTGCAAAAAAACAGAATAAAACCCCTATATGTGAACTATGTAAACAAAACTGAAAATTTTAATAAGAATTATCTTTTTGTGCCGTGCGGCAAACTGTCGAACCTTGAAAGGTCCCTGTTCCTTGGCACCGGTTTTCTTTATCCTTTAAAAAAAGGCAGAACCACATCGACTTTCGGGCGAAGGAGAAATCCTTTTAACAGAAAAAAAGTACAATTCCATAGCGGCCTTGATATTGCATGCAGAATCAATTCCAGAGTATTTTCATCAAGAAGCGGAAGGGTTGTCTTTTCAGGTTTCAAAAAAGGGTACGGGAAATTAATAATCATCAAACATGAGCACGGCTACCATACATATTATGGTCACTTAAACAGGCCTCTTGTAAAGAAAGGACAAAAAGTTAACACAGGGGAATTTATTGCATATTCCGGAAATACGGGGCGCACTACAGGGCCTCACTTACACTTTGAGATCAGAAAATCCGGCAAACCCGTTAACCCGGCAATTCTTCTTAGAAAATAGAATTCAAAAATCAAGTTATCAGTTTTTGTCAAAGTATATCAAAAAACACCGATTTTGTCCCTTGGCAAAGGACAAAATCCTGATCGATCATATACCGATTCATTTAATATGGAAATTTTCAGTAATGATCGGTATACTAAAGGAACATTTTTTTCTTTATCATCTCAGATTTTATTACTTCTATCTGATTTTTGTTTGTTAAAAATCTGCTTATTCTTCTGTCAGGGTCATTTCTCAAATCAACTTCAACTGCCCTGTTGTAAAACTTAACGCTGATATGTCTGCCCACTTTATCGAATTTACAGATAATCCACACTATCGGTTTTAACAGATCGTGCTCTCCCGTCTCTTTAATAACAGCAATTTCATGGGAAGTAAGTTCGCAGAAATCCATTTTCGAATAGAAAGATTGAGAATGATTTAAAACGGGGCCTAAAATATTAACAAAGGAACTGACCAGATTATAGCTGAATTCATTATTCATAAGATTTGTGATCTTCTTTAGTGCATCTTGCGGCGCAAGGGCTTCTCGAAAGGGCCTTTTAGTCGTAAGAGCGTCGTATGTATCGCATAATGATACGATTTTCGGAGGCACAGGAAGATTCTCAAAGGGCAGGTTGTAATAACCGTTATTATTATATCTCTCGTGATGGAACAAAACAGTCTGCAATACAATAGGATCAACGCCGGGTATGCTTTTTAAAACTTCATAACCGAGCTGAGGGTGCCGTTTCATCTTCATATGATCTGTTATTTCAAATTTACCTGCCTTTCTTAAAAGCTCTCTGTCCAGTTTTATTAATCCTATGTCAAAAAGGAATGCGCCCAGGCTGATCTGCTTAATCTCTTCCGGAGTAAACTTGCCGATCTTACCGGAAAAAAAAGCAGACATAACGCCAACATTAACGGAATGATTATAGATATACTCTTCATGCGATTTCATTCTTTTTAAAAAATCCAGAGCAACAATACCCGATATATTTAATTCGGAAATAATATCTTCGATCATCTTTTCGGTTTTACGGTATGTTGAAGCACTGAGTTTCTCAGTCTTCATAATTTCATCCATTATTTCTCTGGATAATTCAATTGCCCTGTTTATAATTTTGCTATCATCCGCAGGAGCGACTGCAGATCTTTTATAATAAATACAGTTCCCGTATTTTGATTTTATTTCATTAATTTTGTTTTCTGTCAGCGGGGTTCGTTCATCAAGTATCTTCTCGCCATATTTAGAGAACATGGGATAGATGAAAATCTTACCCGGTTTAACATAGTTAAGGTCTATCTTAATCCAGTTTACATTCATAATATTTACTGATTTGCGGGAGTAATATAATATATGTAATATATCGGTTAAAAGTCAAGCTTCATTTCTAAAAAAACGAGATAAATCATGCAGACAAATTCAATATGGAATATTCAGATATGACTATAAAAATTTTAAATGGTCTTTTCAATCTCTTCCAGCAGGAGATCCACTGCATCATCCCGATTTACCCGCCTGAGTTTTTCGCCTTTTGCAAAGAGTATCATATCTCCGCCTTTAAGGCCGGCAAGACCGAAATCGGCATGGGATGCTTCGCCGGGGCCGTTCACTTCGCACCCCATTATTGCAATTGTGAGGGATCTATTCGACTCTATTAATTTATCTGCAAAAGTTCTGCTGCATTCCACTTCAACTTTTTCCGAAACAGCAAGAATATCAATGGAAGTGTCGGTTCTTCCGCAGGTGGGGCAGGATATTATTTTAATGAATGCTTTTCTGTGCCCTGTTGACTCAAGAATTTTTTTAGCAACATCAATCTCCTTCACAGGATCTCCTGTCATGGAAACCCGGATAGTATCGCCAATACCAAGCATGAGGAGATGCCCCATTGCTATGGAACTCTGCACAATACAGGCCGTACCATAACCTGCTTCAGTAAGGCCGATATGAAGAGGATAATCGAATTTTTCGGAAAAGATCATGTTTGCTTCAATTGTCTGGTGTAGATCGGATGATTTGATGGAAACTACAATGTTGTTAAAGTTACAATCCTCCAAAATTTTGATATGGTATGCTGCCGAAGCAACAAGATTTTCAGGATTTACCAATGAAAACTTCTTCCTGTTTATTGACCCTCCGTTTACCCCAATTCTGATGGGAACATCGTGATCAAGAGCAGCTTTTACAACATCCCTTACCCTGCCGGCGGCGCCGATATTTCCCGGATTTAATCTAATTTTACTTATACCCGCTTCAATGGATTTAATTGCAATTCGATGATTAAAATGAATATCACCCACAAGAGGAACAGAAACGGAGTCGATTATCCTTTTTAAATACTTTACCGAATCTTCATCTCTTATTGCAAGCCGTACAATATCGGCGCCGCTCTTTTCCAGCCTGTTGATCTGATCTATAGTACCTTGAACATCCGCAAGCGGCAGATTGGTCATAGATTGGATTGAAACAGGGTATGATCCCCCTATTCCGGTATTTCCTACTTTTACCGCTCTTGTTTTTCTTCTCTCTTTCAAATTTTTATTCTCCAACCTGCAATTCCATATATACTTTTCATTTCTTATTCTGAAATTAATTCAAGCACTTTTATTTAAAGATCAATGGTTCTATCACATTCGTTCTTCATTTTTCGCTTAACTCATTACTCAATTATAATAAATGTCTTGATATTTCAATAAAACAATATTTACTGATTCTGTCTGTAAGGAAAACTCATAAAATTATACACAACATTAAATTTTAAATTAAATATAATAAAATGCCCTTCTTTTCAGTAATAATTCCAACCTACAACAGATATGAGCTGACAAAAAAATCGATAGAATCCGTACTTGAACAGAATTACAGAGATTTTGAACTTATTTTAATTGATGACGGTTCAACAGACAATACGTCCTTCTTAGAAGAGGAATACCATGGCAAAATAACTTATATCAGGCAGGATAATAGCGGCGTAAGTTCTGCAAGAAACAGGGGGATATTATCCAGCAACGGAGAATATATTACATTTCTTGATTCAGACGACCGGTGGCAGCCTCATAAACTTAAAGAACACTATGCTTTTATAAAAGAAAACAGCGGAACAAAAATTCACCAGACAGATGAGACATGGATCCGTAAAGGCCTGAGGGTAAATCCGAAAATCAAACACAGAAAAAGAGAGGGGGATATATTTATCGATTCCCTTGAACTATGCCTCATCAGTCCTTCTGCCGTATGTATCAAGAAGGATATTTTTCATCAATACGGCCTGTTTGATACACTGATGCCGGCCTGTGAAGATTACGATCTGTGGCTCAGAATAACCTCCGGGGAAAAAACAGGTTTAATAGAAAAAAATCTTGTAATAAAATTCGGCGGACATCAGGATCAGCTTTCAAAAAAATATCCTGTTATGGACAGATTCAGAGTGTATTCCATATTAAAACTAATTGCCAACCAAAAAATTAAAGAGGAATATCTTAATGCAGCAAAAGAAACTGTCATAAAAAAATGTAAAATTATCCGGGCCGGTGCAAAAAAAAGAGGCAACATATCATTATACGATACATTAACAGATATTATCGATGACATTAAAAATGAAAACTATAACAGAATAGACTACGAGAGCCTCTTAAGAAGAGAAGATTTTCGTTAAAATCGGGATCAAGAAATTTTTCCGATTGGTATTCCTTTGAAAAGATTATATCTCCCTTCTCTCTGAAAACAAGCAGTTTTGCCGGCCCCTTCTCTATTGTGTATGCTGCTGCAAAGATATTGCCGTTATAAGATATTTTTGCAAAACCTTCTCTCATCGGAGGGATAACGATTCTGAACAGAATATTACCGTCACTTGAAAGTCCCAGTAAATTATCATAGTCAATAATTGACGTTAACCCCCTGTTCGTTACAAATATTGCTGTCTTAACTTTGTGGCTTCTCCTCAATTTAGCATGGAAGTATTTTTTTTTACCGATATCTATTATTCTGACAAAATCAAATTCCGTATTGCCGTAATGAACTGCGGCAAAATTAGAATTTCTGCTCAGAGCTATACTCTTAATTATGTTTCCTCCGGGAACTTTTCCTTTATTGATGATCCTGCCGCGGTCATTAATAAAATAATAATTCCCGTCAAGAAAACCGATCCCTGCATTATCATACGGGTCAGAGAAAGAGATAACGGTGCACAGTTTACCTGTGATACTTTTCTCTCCCGTTTCATTACCGTTATTATCAAGGATCCTGACCCGACTCTGGTCTCCGTTCACCATAGGAACTATCCTGCCATTAAAGGACAGAGACGGATATTCACGGGATCCTTTTTTCCAGAACCTCTCGCCGTCAATATTATAAAACTCAACCTCCCTGCCGGTCTTATAATACCTGACATAATAGAGACCGTTTCCGCTGAAGGAATAAAGAGCTTCGTCAAATATTTTTCTCTTTACAGCCCTGCCTGTTCCATTTATTAAGATCAGAGACGAATCTGTTCTGACCGGAAAAATTCCGGCCCCATTAAAATTTCCGGAAGGAGAAAGCTCAATTCTGTTAATATTCTCGATAGTACCGTAAAATTCGGGGTAAATCTGAAAAGAAGGCTGGGGCAGAAAAAGGAATATGCTTAAAACAGCCCCTCCCATAAGCCCGGTAAAAAAGTAAGCCATCAGCACTAATCCTGTAAAAAGCTTTTCAGCTTCTGGCTTCTCGACGGATGGCGGAGCCTCCTGATGGCTTTTTTTTCTATCTGCCTGATCCTTTCCTTTGACAGTTCAAATTTATCGCCAATCTGCTGAAGCGACATAGGCTCGTAACCGTCAAGTCCGTAGCGCATTCTTAAGATCTTTCTTTCCGATTCTGTGAGAGTATCCAGTATGTCGTTTAATGCCTTCTTTAAAGATTCATCCAGCACTTTCTGGTCAGGTGAATCCATTCTTGAGTCAACGATCATACTGAGTATAGTTGTATCATCGGAATCGCCATAGAATGAATCAAGGGAAACAAAATCCTGCGTTACATTTCTTAAATGATTTATCTCGTCATCATTCATATCAATGTCTTCTGCAATTTCTGCAGGCGTGGGCTCCCTTCCCAGTTTATTTTCCAGCTTCTTATGAACTTTATCAATTTTTTGAATGTCTGCTGCTCTGTTCAGGGGAAGCCTGATCAATGACGCCTTTTGTGAAATGGCAAGTATTATCGCCTGCCTGATCCACCACACTGCATATGATATAAAATGATACCCCCTGTCAGGGTCAAATTTCTCAGCAGCTTTAATCAGCCCCATATTCCCTTCATTTATAAGGTCAAGAAGGGATATTCCGCTTGTCTGATATTTTTTTGCTATTGAAACAACAAAACGAAGATTTGCCTGAATAAGCTTATTCTTCGCTTCTTCATCTCCATTTCTGGCCGCTCTTGCATACCTGTCTTCCTCTTCTCTTGTGAGCAGAGGAATTTTATTGATCTGCTCCAGATACCAGGAGATCGAAGAATCCGAATGATTGCTGTTTTTTCTCTTTACCCGGGATCTGTTCTTTCCATCGCTATGAATATCCTCTTCATCTCCCGCGGCAGATCCGGACCCCGGTTGAAATTTTTCATGATCTGCAATATCAATATTCATCTCTTTTTCTTTCATGATCTTATTATAAAATATTATTACCAGCTCTCATTGGATCAATATTATATAATATTGATAATGATACCTATAATCCCGGTAAAAAGTGAAACAACAATTATTCGACAACCGGTCTTCCCTTTGATAAATAATGCACTGCCTTTGAATTACAGATCATGCACTATTTATACTGTTCCTATTTTTTATCCTTTAACTTCGGGACCTTAAGTATCCAGCCCGGTCTGATCAGATCCGGGTCCTTGATCCGTCCCTTATTTGCTTTATAGATCTTCTTCCATAATCTTGGATTTTGATAATATCTTCCGGCAATTCTCCAAAGGCAATCCTTTAATCTCTCTCTGTATTTTACCTTATAATAGTAATAGTTTTCATCTTCAGTAATATCTTTTTTCGCTTTTTCTCCGGATATGCCGGCAATATCCTTATCTTTATCCGCATCCTTTACTTCTACGGGTTTTTTTGTAGCTGCAACAATTGAAGATAGCCTTACAGACTCATTGGAAAAATCTATTGCATCGTCATATTTCTGCCTGGCATACATCTCTTTGGCATTTGACAAAGATTCTTTAGCAGCTGCGAATTCATCCACAGCCACTTCCGAACCCTCAGACGTCCGGGCTCTCTCTATCATAACTTCAGCAGCGGCAATCTTTTCCTTTGCAGTGTTCCTGGCCGCTCCCTGCAGCGCTTCTTCCGCATTCATCTTTGCAATTCTGATAGCTTCAAAACCTTTTTTCAACTCAAGTTTGTTGTAAAAATCTTCGGCTTTTTTTAAATGCTCTTGAGCCAAAGATATCTTGGCGCTCACACTATCTGAACCGTCATACCCCTTCGCTCTGTTCAATGTAAGCTTTACTTCATCAATGGAATCCTTTAATATATCCTTTTTGCCAAGAGCCACATTGCGGGCATTTTTTGCTTCCTGATCGGCTTTCAAAGCATCAAGGTATGCATCATAGTACTTTTTGTTTTTATATTCGGTTTTTGCTTTATTAAGAATATCCTTTGCTTTATTGAACTCATTCTTTGCATGTTCCTCAGCATAAACAATATCGGCACGGGCAATACTTTCGTCAGCCATTGCGATCGTATCTTTTGCAAGGAGCGGGAGGGACTTTTTATATGCTTCCTGAGCCTTTTTATAGGACAATTGAGCAGTAGCTTTAGTCTTATCCCATTCTTCCTTTTTGATCAGCTCATGACTTTCATATAATTTTTTCCTAGCAATATCCAGTTCCTTCGGAGCATATTTGTCTGCCTTTACAGACAGAGCTCTTGCAATCTCTTTTCTGGCCATGGACATCTCATTTATAGGAATTTTATCTGCACAGCCCATAATAACAATAATTCCCAGAATAACTGCATTTAACAACACTCTGTAATGTTTCATAATATCCCTCACATTGATTAATTATTAATTATGGATAAGGACAACATAAGTCCATGAATATTTCGGATACAATAATTATAAAAAGAATGAAATGTCAAGATATAATACAAAAATTTAAACGAAGGAATTAACCGCCTCTTCTTCCGAATCATAGATTTCAAAAAAAGACGTTAGTTTTGTCAGCTCAAAAACTTTTCTTACCGAAGCAAAAACATTTATTATTTTCAATCCGCCCTGATATTTTTTTAAATTTGATAAACTTGAAATTAAAGCACCGATTCCTGATGAGTCTATATATGATACCTCTTCTAAATTTATAATTACATTATATTTTTTTTCATCAATAAGTTTATTGATAATGTCTTTTATTTCCGGTGCATTGTATAAGTCAATCTCCCCTGAAATGTCAAGAATAACTATTTCACCCTTTGATCTCGTATTTATATCCATTATTTATAATTCCTCCTGAAATTGGGTAAACAGATGATTCGGAAATTATGATTTGATTTACAATATATTTCCATACAGAACTGATGTCAAGATAAATAATATCCGTAAAATAAATTAGTATCAGTTTTAAATAAGTCTATTTTAATAGACATTCTCCCATTTTTTATAAACTTTTCTAAAATTTCCTGATAGTATTCCATCATGAATTTCATTCATAAAATTTTTCATAAAAAAAAGATTATGATATGTTAAATAAATCATAGAGGCAATTTCACCCATTTTGTATAAATGCCTTAAATAAGATCTTGTATAATTCCTGCATACATAACAGCAGCATTTCTCATCTAATGAAGAAAAATCCCTCTCATATCCGGACGATTTAATATTAACTCTGCCTTCGGAAGTATATAATGTTCCATTTCTTGCAATCCTTGTAGGCATCACGCAGTCAAACATATCAATACCATTCTTTACTGCAAATAGAATCTCCAGAGGACTTCCCACTCCCATCATATATCTTGGTTTATCGGGAGGTAAATGCTGAGCTGTAAATTCAGTTATATCCATATACATCCCCTTGGGTTCGCCCACTGATAATCCGCCGATTGCATATCCGGGAAAATCCAATTCCACCAGTCTTTGAGCGCACTCCTTCCTTAATCGGGGATATACTCCTCCCTGAACTATGGCAAAGAGGCTCTGTTTATTAAGATCAAACCTATCTTTCCAGTATTCAACAGACAGGGATGCCCAGTTTAGGGTCCTTTCAACTGCTTCGCCTGCTTTATCTTCGTTCACAGGATATTCGGTACACTGGTCCAGCACCATCATAATATCAGACCCTATTATCTTCTGAATATCAAGAACTTTCTCCGGAGTAAAAAAATGTTTTGAGCCGTCAAGATGCGAACGAAATTCAACGCCGTTATCAAAGACTTTGCATAAATCGGAAAGTGAAAAGACCTGAAATCCTCCCGAATCCGTAAGCAAAGGCTTTTCAAAATTGATAAATTTATGGAGCCCTCCTATTTCTTTTAGTAAAGCTGTGCCGGGTCTTATATAGAGATGATATGTATTGGAAAGTATAATATCAAAACCTATCTCCTCCAGATCTCTGAACGAGAGAGCCCTTATGGCTGCTCTTGTTGCTACCGGCATAAAAACAGGAGTTTTAATTGTGCCTCTGACAGTTTCCAGTTCTCCGGCCCTTGCATTTGACTCCGGATCTTTTCCGATTATTTTAAATTCCATATTGACAAAGGTAAAAAGAAAAATCTTATGTCAATTATAATTCTTTGATAAATGCAGAGATGGAACTTTGAATATTCAATATGAAAAAAGGAATTCTTTACATTATTGCAGGTCCGATCGGAAACCCGGAAGATATAACATACAGAGCAGTCAGCATTCTCAAAAAAGATGTCAGCGCTCTTTTTTGCGAGGATACAAGGCAGTCGGGAAAGCTGTTGAAATATCATAATATCTCTCTGCCTTTAAGATCCCTGCACACTCATTCCTCTGAGAAAAGAATTGCCGAAGCATGTGACATCCTGACGAAGGGTAACAGTATCGCCTATCTCACAGATTCGGGTACGCCTTCAATTTCCGATCCGGGCAGTAAACTTGTAAAAACCGCAATAAACCTGGGAATTGAGATCAAACCTGTTCCCGGCCCTTCCGCTCTGACTTCAATTGTATCCGTATCGGGATTTCAGGCCAAAA
Organism: Spirochaetota bacterium; assembly: GCA_024276015.1. Lineage (GTDB taxonomy): Bacteria > Spirochaetota > UBA4802 > UBA4802 > UBA5550 > JAJRXZ01. Next base: position 41,716 of record JAJRXZ010000022.1, read on the forward strand.
GAATAATTTTCGGCGGATTTTTGGGCAAAAAGAAAAACAAACAGATAAAGGAACTGGAAGAACTGAAACAGATAAAGGGCATTATTGTAGTATACGAATCGCCATACAGAATAATTAAAACACTTGAAACCATTAAGGAGGTTTTTCCGGAAAGTAAAGTTGTCATAGGAAGAGAGATGACAAAAAAATTTGAAGAATTCCATTACGGTACCATTGAAGATATAATGAACAGCAATGAAAGTGTCACTGAAAAAGGCGAATTTACAATAGCAATTTTAAACGAATAGGGCACTATTTTGCATATCCAATATTTTTTAAAATATTTTCATATAATTGTGTATATTATTTTTTCTCAGTAATACCCAATAAATAAAAATATTACTTGAATTATATTGAACAATTTGATAAATTTAACTATGGTATGATATTTTGATTAAAGAAATAAAATATTTAACCGATATATATAACAGAATAAAAAAGGGTTATATGAGATGGTTATTGATAAAATTGGGAACATAAATAATATTGTCGAACCGAAAAAGTCAAAACAGGTTTCCGAATCAAAGGGAACCAAAAAAAATGATTCAATACAGATATCTACAGAAGGCAAAAAAGCTGCTGAAATAGCAAAGGATACACAGCTTGTCAATCAGGCGCCTGATATTCGCATTGACAGAGTAAAAGAGATCAAAGAAAAAATTGCAGACGGTTCATACGATTTTAACAATTCGGAAATTCTTGAAAAGGTTGCCGACAAAATAGCAAATTATCTGCTTAGATAATATAGTATCATTGATATATAACAGGTTTTTTCATTTTAAAGAGCGGAGTTAGATCAAATATTTCCGCTTTTTTTATTGCAAAATCTTATTTTAACGGCAGTTGAAACATTGAGAAGCGATATTACACCAGAATTCAGTCTCCCAACAGAAATATATATCAACCGGAATTTGACAGATAATATTGCAGATATTATATCAAAGTTCGGTTCCAGAGTTATTATTATTACCACATCTTCCGATTTTAATATTTACAGCGAAGAGATTGAACAAATTCTAATTTCTCTTAAAAACTCCGATATCGGATGTATTGTTTTTGACCAACTTCCTTCCGAACCCAACACTGAAGATATCGATTCTGCCGTATCCTTCACAAAAAAAACAAACTGCGATATCATTCTCGGTTTTGGCGGTGTAGAATCGCTTAACTCTGCAAAAGCCGTATCTTTACTGACAAGCAATTACATTTTCTGTTACGACCTCTTTAAGAAACCGGAGATTCCCAATAAACCTGTTAAGCTTCTGACAATGCCGGCCTATCCCGTTTACGGACAAGAAATAACGCCGCTTTTCTTTCTTGATGAAATTCATAATAACACAAAAAAAGCATATTTCAACAAAATTCTTTATCCTGTTGCTGCAATAATCGACCCTGTTCTATCGATAAAAAAAGAAGAAGAGGTAATAACAAAATCCACAGTCAGTACCCTTGCTATTGCAACAGAATCTGTAATTTCTACAAATAACAACGATGTTATAAATACATTTGCACTTAAGTCAATTGACCTGATATTCAGAAACCTGCCTCTTGTATATAAGGAAGCTAAAAACGTAAATTCAAGACAGTTTATTGCAATAGCTTCACTGTTATCAGGGATAACTTTTTCAATAGCTTATCTTTCGGCAACACTGTCAATATCTCTGGCTCTTGCTTCCAAATGCGATTTAACCGTTGAAAGCGCCATGAGTATAATTCTGCCTCATATAATGGAATTTAATCTTACATCGTCTCCCGGAAAATATGTTCAGATGTCCAAAGTTATGGGCGAAGATGTAAAAGAGATAACAGTTATTGAAGCCGCTATTAAAGCTGTTGAGGCAATAAGAAAACTTGAGCTTGATACAAATATCCCTCAGAAACTTTCCAATTATGAAATATCCAAATCAATGTTTCAAGATATTGCAAAACTGGCAGTTTCGTATCCCTTTCACGAAAATGCCCCCCGTGCTCTTAATGTAAATGAGATTGAAACAATACTGATAGCCGCTTATTGATATTCTTATTCCTGCGGAACTGCCGCTGCGAATAATAGAACCGCTACATTGACGTTAATTCCTGCGTTGTAAAAATTTTATTAATATCCAAAATTACAACAAAGCTGTTTTCCATTTTAGCTATGCCTATAATATATTTTCCTGAAATGCCTTTGACTATGGGAGGAGGCGGTTCAATATCTTCGGATTTGACTTTTATAACATGACTGACAGAATCGATTGCCAGACCCACCTGCTTTCCCCCAATATCCACAACAACAGCACGGCTGTTTCCTTTCAGATTGCCGGATTCAATGCCGAACTTTATACTTAAATCTGCAATTGGAATTACCCTGCCCCTCAGGTCTATTACTCCCATAATATAAGGCTCTGTCTTGGGCAACTTGGTAATATTGGGAAGTTTAAGGATCTCCTGAACTTTTAGAATATCTATGCCGTATTCCTCGGTGCCTATTTTGAAGCAAACAATCTGTAGTGATGACAAAACATTTTCATTTTTCTCAGACATTAAAACCTTCCTTTATGATAAGCCAGTGGTAATTCAAGTAATAATCTAATTTATTAAATAATCTTTTCAAGAAGAAAACAATTAATTTAACTACTTTTTTTACGGGAAAAAATAGCCATACACGTATGCAGTAACTCCGGCAGAAATAAATAGGATCATCTTAATAAAAATAGGGGGTCTTTCTCTGAAAATCATATCCACAAGACCGATTCCAATGCCGTAAAATGCCGATACAATACCCAGGGCAACAAAATCATATTGAAGCAAAAAAAAGACAGTACCTGACAGGACCGATCCCACAAAAAAATCAATAAAATCTATTGCTTTTATTTCAGAAAAGGATAAACCTATCTGCTCATTAGTCGTATCTTTTTTTTGATCCTCAGTTACGAAATACCTCTTGCGTGTTTCTTCAAGTTTCTTTTTTCGTTCGACAGCTGCTTTTTCTTTATTCTGAGGGAAATCTATATTATAATTTTTGTTGATCAGTTTTATAACGTCTCTGTTGGGTATTGAAGAAAATATTTCCGCTCTCTCTCTGAACCTCTCTGCAAAGCCGAATGTTCTGCCGCTTACAAGGCTTTTCTCCACAGTAACTCTGCCCTCTTTTATTACGGCATAATAAGCATTGCCGCCTTCTTCTGCAATTTCTATATAGAGCCTGACTATTTTTTCTCTGAGATTATAGTCAACTCTCAAGTAATCATTATTGTCGGCAGTAAGGTAGAGAGCCCGCTGATAACCTCTTATCTCGGAAGGTCTTCTCTTCCAGGAATACCCGGAATAATCATAATTGTTTGCTGCTCTTTTTTTCACAGTAAACACTCGTTAAATTAAAAGAGATTGACTGTGAAATGAGCCAATCCCCTGAATTATGCTTTGTTATATCTTCTTTTTATGTCGATTCTGTCTTCTTCTCTTTTTTCTTTTATGATTGGCGATCTTTTTCCTCTTTTTTTTCTTACCGCAGGGCATTTGATACTCCTTATTATTCTTGATATTTTTTTGAAATAAATAATTTCTTACTATTCAATATTATCGAAGATTATTAATTTCTCCGCCTTCTTCGCTGCTTCCAACCTGTCCGGATCCGTTTTCCTTTTTATTTAAATCAAGGGGAAAACCGGATTTATCAGAAGGAATGATCACTTTTACATTATCAGCCATCTTGTCAATATAAATATATTTAAGAATATCGGGATTTTCTTTGATGATCTTTGACATCTCCTTATACTTGTTATACTTATATTCATTTTTCACTTTTTCAAGCTTCAGTCTGTTCTGCAGCAGCTTCAACTTCTTTTCATTATCTTTATCAATTTTTCTCATTTCAGTAAGGTGAGTCAGACCCTCATTATAGATCTCCCTGTCGGGATATATAATACTTCCGGCTGCTTTGACACTTATAATTTCAAACCCGTTATTCTGGAATCTTTCCTTCAGACTATCTCTGATACTATTTAATATCTCTTCTTTATTGCTATTAATCTGCTCTGCTTTATAATCGGGAATAAAATACTGATATATTTCTTTAACAATTAATTTACTCAGGTAATCTCTCAGGGATTTGTCAATATCTTTTAAATCTCTGTTTATTATGGAAAAATCATTAAATTTCTCAGGATCTATACTATACTTAATATTAAATGTTATCTTTAAAGAGTAAAGCGGAGAGTTAAGTACCTCCAAGGGGGGAACAGCAGCTTCCACATCAATATCCATAGATTTTTTTGAGGGTATTTCATATATGGAAAACCACCAAGGGAAAGCTCCCTGCCATACGAAGTTCTTTTCATTATAAAATATCCTGATAATTCTGTTATTTCTTACATCTTCAACAATACCGATCCTCTCTTTTTCCAAACTTCTGTATGAAAAATATCCCGCATAAAGAGCAGCAATTACAAAGAAAAGAACAAATATTTTTACTAAAAAACTCTTCATATAATTAATAATAATTTAACCGGAACTGCTGTCCTCCTGTTTGTAAGGTATCGGTTTAGATGGAGCCAGCGTCGATATTGCATGCTTATATATTAAATTCTGCTTTTTATCAACATCCAGCAATATTGTAAAAGTATCGAAGCTCAGCACACGGCCTTTAATAGGAACACCATTCATCAGGTATATAGTAATCTCAATCTTCTCTTTTCTGGCAGTGTTTAAAAAAATATCCTGCAAACTACTTAATTGCTTAGTCATGACTGATAACCTTTTTTTATTTATTTTTAATTGGATTCTCTATCAGGTTTAATAAAATACCGGATAGCTAATTTGACAACTATATTATTAAAACATCCATTTATTTATTATATCTCTTATCTGATCTATACGGGACGGTTTAAACCAGTTGATCTTTTTATTCTTTCTGAACCAGGTCATTTGACGCTTTGCATACCTCTTTGTTTCAAGTTTAATCTTTTCAATTGAATCTGCAAGTGTAATTTCACCGTCCAGATAACTATTTATTTCATTGTATCCTATAGACCTCATGGACTTTAAATGGGAACCGTAACCCATATTTCTGATAGTCCGAACCTCCTCAACAAAGCCCGACCTGATCATATTATCAACTCTCATATCGATCTTTGATCTTAGAACATCTCTTTCTTCATATAAACCTATATAGAGCGTTTCAGACGATCCGCAGCCTCTGTTTGTCTCAAAGTAAAAACTAATGGGCTTGCCGGTCTGCCTGTAAACCTCCAGCCCTCTTAATATCCTCTGTTTATCATTAGGATGTATTCTATCTGCAAAATCCGGATCAGCCTCTTTCAACTTATTATACAGGGCGCTCAAACCGTAATTGTCCAGATCTCTGTATAATTCTTCCCTCACCGATCTGTCAATAGCCGGAATTTCCGCTATTCCGGAAAAGAAGGAATCAATATACAATCCCGTACCGCCTGCAAAGAGGGGAATCAACCCCTTCTCTGTTATTTCATTTGCTGCTTTTAAGGCTTCTCTGCAAAAATCTCCTGCGCTGAATTCCTCATCAGGATCAACAATATCGATAACATAGTGTTTAACCCTTTTTCTGTCGCTTAATGCGGGTTTACCGCTGCCAATATCGAGAAATCTATAAACCTGAACCGAATCGGAAGAAATTATCTCAAAATTTTCTCCCGCAATATTCAGAGATAAATCGCTTTTTCCTACTGCCGTAGGACCAAGAATAATTAGCGCCTTGATATTAAACTTACCGGATAAAGTATATTTATTACATAAAATTTAAAAAAGGGACTACTGCTCCTCTTCTTTTTCCTGTTCAATGAATTTATATTTCAGCTCGCCATTAATGAACATCCGCATTATATTAGGCACAACTTTCCAGTTTCTGTTCTCTTCCGGATAATCCTTTATATTGTCAAGCTTATCAACCGCTTTCATCAAAGCTTTTGTGAAAACGTACTTATTGTCATTTCTCATTAACAATTTATCAAGTGGTATTATCATCTTCGCCTCCGAATGTGCTAATAATTGATCTTATTCTCTCTTTTTTACACTGTTCAGCCGCAACAATCGATTCCAGACGATAAACAGCATCGTCAATTTGATCATTGATTATTATATAATCATATATGTCAAATTCTTTCAATTCTTTTATTGCATTCTTTAATCTTAATCTGATATTTTTTTCCGAATCGGTTTTTCTGTTTCTTAAACGTTTTTCCAAAATTTCAATTGAAGGGGGAATAATAAAAATAAATACCCCATTGTCAAGTTTCTTCCTTAATGCTCTCCCGCCCTGTACATCTACGTCAAATATGGGGATGTGCCCCCCCTCCTCAATTCTGTCAATCTCTTTTTTTGTTGTTCCATAGAAATGACCGTGAACCTCTGCCCATTCTATGAAATCATCATTTCGGATCATATTCCTGAATTCATCATCCGTAACAAATATATAAGACTCCCCGTTGATCTCTCCCCTGCGGGGCTTTCTTGTTGTTGTTGAAACAGAAAAGCGAAAATTATTATTTTTTTCTAATAATCTGTTTATTATTGTAGTTTTACCGGCTCCTGAGGGAGCGGAAATTACAACTCTGATACTATTTTTCATCGCTCATCAATCTGTTGGATATTGTTTCGGGCTGCATTGCAGACAAAATTATATGATTGCTGTCCATTACAATAATGGCCCGTGTTTTTCTGCCATGAGTAGCGTCAACAAGATAATTGGTTTCCCTGGCTTCTTCTCTCAGCCTTTTTCCGGACGCAGAAGAAGGGGTTATTACCGCAATTACCCTTTCAGCAACAACTGCATTCCCAAAACCGATATTGATCAACGTTGTCTTCATTAAATGCAACCTTACACAATATTTCTGGAATGTTCCCGTATTTTATCAATATAATTTTTTACATCAACAACTATATGAGCTATTTCAGAATTATTAGACTTTGATGAAATAGTATTTATCTCTCTGAATATCTCCTGAGCAACAAAATCGAGTTTTTTCCCAATCTGTTCTCTTGAATTAACTACCGATCTGAATTTTTTCAAATGATCGTTTAAACGTATTATCTCTTCGTTTATATCGAGTTTATCGGCCAATATTGCAATCTCGGAATAGAGTCTGTTGTCATCAATTCTATTTTCCGATAATTCATCTATTCTCTTTTTTAGTTTTATCATTTTTTCATTTACAGAATTTTTAGATAACTTTTTTATTTTTGCAACCTCTTTAACAATTTCTCCAATGCTTTTTATAATATCCTGTTTAATGGCTCTTCCTTCTTTTTTTCTCATCTCAATAGTTTTTTTAACCGCATCATTAACGGTTTTCAGAATATCTTTGAATGATTTTTCAGATATAACCGTATGTTCCTTCTGAGTAACACCATCAAGACCTAAAATCGACTCGAATTTTATAGGCTCTGCAATTTTTAAATCTCTGTGAATTTTTTTCAGTTCATTATAATAATTTTTAATTAAATCGGAATTTAATGATACAGGCTTCTTAGCAGTCCAGCTAAAAATTTCAACAGTAAGTTCCAATTTGCCTCTTGAAAAAGAGTTTTTTAAATATCCGTTCAACAAATTCTCTTCATTTCGTAATATTCTGGGAAGATTAATTACTATTTCAAGATAGCGTGAATTTAACGATTTCAATTCAACAGAATAGGAAAACTGCTCCGTACTTTTTTCAATATATGAATATCCGGTCATACTCTCCATAACTCAGCCTATATTATCTTTTCAGGTTTATCAAGGGATTTGATCTTTACTTTGCCTGTTTCAAGATAAAAATCGATCGTCCTGCCCGAGTCTCCGCCTGTATCCTCTGAAACGATCTTTATATTCATATTCTTCAGCACTTCTCTTGATTTTTCAGCATTATTTATGCCGATCATACCCATTTTGCTGTTTTCGGAAAATTTAAACATTCTTGCACCGCCCACAATCTTTGCCGTAATATTCTTTTTCTCAGCTCCGATCTTTTCCAACTCTTCAAGGAGTAATGGAATAGCGGTATCCGCGTACTTCTTTTTAGAAGTAGACTTCTCATTAAAAACCGGCAGCATTATATGCGCTATACCGCCCACCTTTTTTACGGTATCATAGAGACATATACCTATGCAGGAGCCAAGAATAGTTCTTATTATATCAGGTTCTCGGGAAACGCCTATATCGGCAATTCCCACATTTATTAATTTAAACTTCACTATTTTCTTTCCAAATTCGGTACGTATACCGGAGATTCCAATACTTTTTTATAAACAAAATCTTCAGAAATAGAATGAAGCGTTTCCGAATGACCTATAAACAAAAATCCGTCCTTATTTATAATTTTGGAAAATTCCGAAATTAATCTCTTCTGATGATCACGGTCAAAATAGATCATAACATTCCTGCAAAAAATAACATCAATGTCCTTGGGGAATTCACTTTTAAAAAAATTCAGATAACCGAATTCTACAAATTTCTTCAATTCGTCTCTTACTATGAATACTTCAGGATCGTTTTTTTTCCGTATAAAATACTTTTTTAATAAATCCTGAGGCACCTTTTCTATTCTCCTTCCCGAATATTCTCCCAATCTGCCGAAATCAAGAACCGAAGGAGCAATATCGGTGGCGATTATCTTGATATCCCACCCCTGAAACAGATGGATCTTCTCCAAAAGACAGATGGCAATTGTATAGGGTTCTTCGCCTGTTGAACATGCAGCGCTCCAGATGCGAAGCGTCCTGTCTTTCTTCTTTTTTGCAAGATCCGGCAAGCAGTAATTTGAAAAAGCTTCGAAATGTCTTTCGTTGCGGAAAAAATATGTTTCGTTGGTTGACACAACATCAAGCAGTTTTTCATATTCCTTTTTTTTACTTTCGCCTTCAAGTCCCTGCAGATAATCATAATAATCTGAAAACTCCTTTAACTGCAGACTTTGCAGCCTCTTCCTCAGCCTGTTGGAAAGCAGTGTAAGTTTAGTATCCTTTAAATATATTCCGCTCTCCGCATGGATCAGCCTGGAAAATTTTTTAAACTCTTCCATAGTTAATCTTTTTATTGAGTGTTCTATCACCTGGAAAACCCCATTTTATAATAAGACATTATTTAATTCAATTCAATATCTTCAATCCAAATTCAAAAAATAACAGCAAATATATTCAATGAGCGAACAGCCGCCCTGCAAAACCGGAAGTTTTTTACAATATAGACTAAAATATTATTCCCCGTCTATATTTTTTTAAAAATCGAAACAGTTTGAGTAATATCACAAACACTGAGGTGGTAATAAATAATTGTAATTCATAACGGCATCCCCTTTGATCGAAGGAATTCAATTACCCTGTAAATTCAGAATAAGTTTCACTTCGCCTTCCGGAATACCGGAATATTTTGCTATTTCACTGACATGAAAACCCTTATTAAAAAATTCCATTATAAGGGAATACCTGTCGTCCGAAGTTTCGAACATTCTGTATATTTCATCTTCATCCAATGTTTCCATTTTGCTGTCGGCTCTGCTCTTCTCCGCCATTAAATCCATTTCATTTTTGTATGATGACAATCCCTTTATGTTTTCCTGAAAACTCAGCATATCCTTTTTTATTACGTTATCCTGATTTACAATTTCATCAATTAAAATGCTCTCTTCGGTTTTAACGGAATGCCTATTATCAATAGAGCTTTCATAATCTCTTTTTCTTAAAATAAAAGCTGATATCCTTGCAAGACACTCCGCAGCACCAGTAAAAATCCATTTAAGATCAACACCGTTTTTAAAGATCCCCTTTTCGGTTTTATTTATTAATTCCTTCTTAGCCTCAATTTCTGTTTTTTCTGCTGTCGTTTCTCCAACTCCGCTATCCATTTCAGGAGAACCGCTCTCCTTAAAATCTATTTTTTTTAAATCGCCCGTTTTTTCCAATAATTTTCTCAGAACCGATATACGATTCTCAAGAATTGTAATATTCCTCTCTGAAGCCGCATTAAACTCGGTCATAATTTCGTCCATTACCTGGCGTAATTTCTTTTCCCTGAAATGGGATGAAGATCTCTCAATCTTCAATGTCATAATGAGATAAAAGATCACCCACATTACAATATTTAACAAAACAATTAATAAAAACTGCATTATGTCTCCTCAGACAAAATTTTTGACCAATTAACGTCTTTAATGTATCTCTTCAGAATTCGATAAAGTTCATGCCGTTATTTTCTAATATCTATTATGGTACCGATCTTTCCGTCATGCACTATACTTTTTTCTTTTTTCTTACCGGCTAACCTCTTTTCCTTCTTTTCTTTCTGTTCCTGCTTTTTCTTCTTTTTGCTCTCTTCGTCTCTGATGGCGGTTTTTTCGCCTTTTTTCATTTCATCAAGTTTTGAATCAATAAGTTTCGATTGTTCTGCCGCTTCCTTGTCAAGTATCTGCTGCTGCTCAGCTATAGCCCCTGTTTTAGCATGCTCATTTCTCCCTACTTCAAGCATCTGAGAGATATTTGTCTGCATGTCTATTGGTTTAATTGACATAGTTTAAACCTGCTACATTCTTCTTCTTCCAGCGAGTGCTATCCTTTTATGACCGTCAATCAGCTCGGGCGGATCGTATTCGGACAGCCTTATTTCATCTCCTTCAAGGGTAAATTTTATATAATTATATTCATCCTTGACCTGAAATTTTTGGTCTTTTATATATATGTCAACACCGGGATAAACCGATTTCTCCGCACAGATCTTACCTCTATGTTCAAGCATTGCGATATACTGATTCAGCTCTTCAATCTCCAGTTCAATCTCATTTACTCTGGAACTCAATTTCTCATTTCTTGCCGTAAGTTCCTGAAACATTTTCTCTTTTTCCTCGCTGAGTTTGGATACTTTGCGCTGGCTGGTAAGAGTCTTCAAGTTGAGTCTCAACTGTCCCAGTTCTTCGTCAATTTTGACCTTTGCCTCGTTAAGCTCCGACATCTGCTGAAGTACCTTTGGATTTATTCCCACTCTGATCTCAGTATTTGTAGAAACCTCGGCTCCAAGAAATCTTGCATTCACCTCATTGCCTGCACGAATTATACCTCCTACAATTTTAGCCCTTTTGCCGATACTGTAAATTCTGTCTCCCGCATCAACATAAGAGTGAAGTATTCCTTCAGGCACTATTACATCTTTCTCGGCTATTATTTTTGCGCTCTGAATAAATTTGGCATATATGGAACCTCCCGTAGATTCGATCTTTGCCTCTTCGCGCCCTGAGATCCCCTGATAAACCACAATGTCACCTTCAGCCTCAAGAAAGGCTTTCTGCACTGTTCCCTTTACTTCAATATTTCCCGCAGCCTTAACAACAAAGTTATCCTGCACGCTTCCGGATACAATAACCGAACCGAGAAAAACAATATTTCCGGTTTCAAGCGAAACATCGCCGTTGACAACATATACGGGCTCAACGCTTATCCTGCCCGACTTGAACACTACCTGCCCATTGATCTCTGCCGTTAATTCAGTGCCGTCTTCAGACAATATTGTCCCTTTGCCGAAACGTATAGTTGTATCTTTTCCGTTTTTAGCAGGCAAGATCCTATTAGTGACAGATCTCCCAGGAATTCCTTCTTCAGCAGGAATTTTCACGCAGAGCAGCTGCCCGACAACAACATTTTCAAGCAGTTCAAGGTTTCTGAAATCGACTTTTCCGGATTCATCCTCTTCAAATTTAAATTGACTTTTATCGACTCTGACTTTATAATCGATATACGCATCTTTACCGTTTCTCGGTTTTGTTCCCTTGGCAGCAACAAGGGGTCGGTTATAATTCATCTTTTCGAGATAATCCTTGATCGCTTCTTCATCAATTACGATTACAACACCCGCGCTCTTTAATGCATCAATAACTTCGTCAAATTCAAAATGCCTCCCGAAGTATCTCGGAGCTGTAAAATGGACATACGCTGCCATTTCATCTTCAGTGATCTCAACTCTCATAGAGCTGTCGAAATCGGGATTCGGAGTCCAGTCGCCAAGTTTAACGGGCTCGCCGGTTGGCTCTTTTACCGCTTTCTCAAGAGCTGCCTGATTCGGATTGGAAATTCTCATTGAATAGAGCTTGTTTGTTACATCCGTCAGGTCAACTTTTTTGCCGGTCCCCTTCGGAGGATTAACAGTGAGCCATATACCGGATCTTGTCACCCTAATAACAAAACTTCCGTCAAGATTTTTAGGTTCCTCTGCCGTTACATGGGGGATATGTTCGCCGGTAAGTTTTTTTTCAATTATATCAAGGTCGTCGTATTCGGAACCCTTTTCAACAGGAACAACCAGCACTCTGTAGGGCTGCCTTCCTATTCCCAAAAATCCTTTGGTACCCTTTTCAAGAATTTCATAGTCCAGATCGGTTATATCCACTCCAAGGTCTTCGGCAGCCAGTTCAAGAGCCTGATTAACAGAATCGGCATAGACCTCAACGGCATTATCGCTGACGGGGCCGCCATTTTCTTCAATTTCTAAAAACAGGTCTTTCAGATTTGCCATATCAGCCAACTATATTCGATTTAATTCTTCCCAGTCTTCCTCTCAGCCTCATTATGGCTTTTGTATGAAGCTGAGAAACCCTGCTTTCAGTTACTTCAAGAACTTCTCCGATTTCCTTTAAAGTCAGATCCTCATAATAGTAGAGCACAATAACTTTCTTCTCCTTATCGGGGAGTTTTTTTATTGCTTCTATAATATAATCGCGAATCTCCTCTTTTTCAATTAATATGTCGGGATTCATATTGGGAGGCGCTTCGAGAGTTTCCAGTATTGACAGCTCGTCATTTTCATCTCCCAGGTACCAGATATCGTTTAATGAGAGCATGGAAGTTCCGCTCAGCTTATTCAGCAGCGAATGGAACTCTTCAGTGGATATTCCAAGATCTTTGGCAATCTCTTCATCTTCCACTGTCCGCCCCAGTTTATTTTCAAGCTCGGAGATGACCTGCTCAATCTGTTTCGCTTTCTGTCTTATTGAACGGGGTATCCAGTCAATAGATCTAAGTTCGTCAAATATGGCTCCTCTGATCCTTGTCATAGCGTAGGTTTTAAACTTAATTCCCCTTGCAGGATCATATTTATTTATGGCGTCAATGAGGCCAAAAATCCCATAAGAAACAAGATCGTCAAACTCGATATTCTGAGGCATTCCCATAGAAACTTTTCCCGCGACATATTTAACAAGAGGAGCATATTTTATTACAAAATAATCCCTCACCTCAAGATTCCTGGTCTTTATATATTTCTCCCAGAGTTTATTTTCACTGATTTCATCGTATTCTTTATATTTCTTGCTGTTCATAATCCAATTCCCGGATTTAATCGTCATCCTTACTCATCATGGTTCTTACAGCTTCTGCCATAAGTTTCGGTTCATACTTCACGAATTTTTCTCTCTCTATTACATGTTTGCCCAGCTTCCCGCGCACAAAAGTTTCCGTTTCCGAATTCAGCTCATCCGTAAGATCGACTCTTTTATATTGATCAGGAGTAATCTCAGTAAAACTTTCATCCTCCTCCAAGCGGGCGCTATCTTCATCCGTATCATCCAGGCCATCCGAAGCATTATCATCGGAGCTGCCGGAGGGTCCGCTATATTGAGCAGCGTCACTATTCTCATCTATATTATTTCTATCTTCCTCATTCTGCAGATTTGCAAACTTATCATATAATTCCGGAACATATTTTTTTGAAACAAAGATCACGCCGTATCCGATCAGACTGAAAACCGGAAATACTATCAGAAGCCTCAGAGCAATAACTTCAAAACCAATCCCGGAAAAAATTCCTATAATTAATGATAAAAGCAAAGCAACGATACCGAATGCAGCAGTGAACTTGTAATCAATACTGATATTTTCCAAACTGATCATTAAAAAGCCCTGCAAATTATTAAGGTCCTCTCTTTTGCAATATATGTATATTTAAAAAACAAATCAAGCTATTTTTATTCTTCATCTTCGTCGTAAGCCCCCAGTAGATTTCTGAAAAATGAGATCAAACCGGAACCTTTCTGTGTTCCAAAATCCCTGTTGGCTATTCTATTAGCGATCATATTTACGCATCCTGCAGCCTTAGATTTGGGATAGCTTATTATGAAGGGTTTCTGGTTTCTTACGGATTTTCCCACATGCATATCATCAAAGACAAAACCGAGATTTTCCACTTTGACATTTAAAAACTGGCCTGCAATATTTATCACTCTCTGAGCTACCCGTTTCCCCTCAGCAACGGACTGTACTCTGTTGACTATCAGCCTTATTACTTTATCAGTTGACTGAGATGCGATCGATTTTATTATACCGTATGCATCTGTTATAGCGGTAGGTTCAGGGGTTGTCACTACAATGATCTCGTCTGCCGAAATAACAAAACTGAGAACATTTTGTCCGACTCCGGCTCCGGTATCAATGATGAGGTAATCGTCCGATTCAATTTCAGCAATTGTATGAATAAAGTCGTCTCTCTGTTTCTGATCAAGATTTGCAAGCTGATGAAAACCGGAGGCTCCGGCAATTATTCTGATCCCTTCGGGCACATCGATGACAATATCCTTTAATTTTTTCTTCCCTTTTATTACATGATAAAGATTGTATTTTGGAATAATACCCAGTATTACATTGATATTGGCCAGACCCAGATCGGCGTCAAGCAATGTTACGGACGAACCGTTCCGAGCCAGGGCAATAGATAAACTCACGGCAAGGCTTGTTTTGCCCACACCGCCCTTACCGCTTGTAACAGCAATGGTTCTTGTGGGACTCTTTTTTTCATTTTTTTCAAGAACCAACCTTCTTAGATTTGCCGCCTGATCCACGAAAACCTCCAGGAATTAATTATTGACGTTCCCAAACATCATATCGACGATCTTGTCAGAATCTGCCACTTCAATATCATTGGGGACTTCCTGCCCGTTTGTATAGTAAGAAATGGGCTTATTATATTTATCGGCAATATCTATTACATTCCCAACAAAAGAAGTTTCATCCACCTTTGTTATTATTATACTGTTAAGATCTATCACGTCAAAGGATCTGAAAATCTCGTTCAGATCCGCTTTCTTAATGTTAGCACTGACACAGAGTACTTTCTCAAAATCATAATCCACTTGATCGGTAAATTCCTTCATCTCAAGTATTTTGACACTGTTTTTGTGACTCCTGCCTGACGTATCGATCATTATAATATCAGCTTTTTCCCTTGAGATTATATCTTTGAAATCTTTCTGATCATTTACGGCATGGATCGGGATCTTCATTATTTCCGCATACTTTTTCAGCTGTTCCGTTGCCGCTATTCTGTAGTTGTCAATCGTAATGAAAACAACTTTTTTCCCTTTTCTCAGCGAATAAAGAGCTCCAAGCTTGGCCATTGTTGTTGTTTTTCCGACACCTGTGGGACCTACAAACATAATAACTTTTTTATTATTTCCGGTTTGAATGGGCCCGGTTGTTACAATACGGCTCTTTATCAGTTCTTTCAAGCTTTTTTCTATTTTATATCTATCCCTGAGTTCTTCTTTGCTTATCTTATCTCTGACTTCGCTGAGAATTTTGGACCTGTCACTGTT
This sequence comes from Spirochaetota bacterium, assembly GCA_024276015.1. Lineage (GTDB taxonomy): Bacteria > Spirochaetota > UBA4802 > UBA4802 > UBA5550 > JAJRXZ01. Next base: position 57,315 of record JAJRXZ010000022.1, read on the forward strand.
ATTAAAATCATTCTTCTCAAGCAGGTCGTCATATCTTTTTAAATATGATATTTCGCCGGCTTCATTTTTATCGGTTTTTTCAGCAGATACTTCAGGCTTCTTGATCCTATGGACGCTTTCATCTCTTAGAAATCCGGCTTCGGCAGGTTCCTTTTCCGTATGATCGGAATCCTTGCTTTCATTTTTTTGAGCAGCAGAAGATTTGCTGTAAACATTGTAGTTCTTTTTCTTTTCAGCTTTTTTCTCTTTTGCAGTATCCTTCCCGATATTTCCGCTCTTTTTGCTGATAAGATCATTGAGGTTGCTGTTCAAGTCATCAATCCTCCTGTTTATATTGTCCATATTGATCTCACCTGACAGTTTAACATCCGATTTTTTTTCTGCAGCCGTGCTGCCGGGCCCGTAACCGGAACTTCCCTTTTTATCTCCGACAGTAAAATCAAAAGTGCTCTTTCTGTTTATTTTACCGGCTGTGCTTCTGCCCTCCTGAACACCTGCGGTTAATTCCACAACCTGTTTTGAGAAGAACTTTGAATTGAATAAGCCCCCTTCCTTCACATACTTATGACTGATCGGTATGGCTTCATCTCCGTAATCGGCCTTAAGCTTCATCATTGCTTCATTATATGTTTTAGCTCTGATTTTTACATACCTCATTTTTCTCTCCTTACCTGAAACAGTTTATAATGATTTAATTATATTTCCAATCGGGTTCTGCCTGTCATACCCGATTATTGCTTAATACTATTTTTATGCTGCTGTTGAAAGCAGCGCCGAAACCACAACATTAACTCTCACCGTATTCGGAATTTCATTATATGATAAAACCACCGGAGCCGGGATCTCACGTTCTAACAATGCAAATGTGACGCTCCTGATATGAGGAGAAACAAGAAAAACCGGCGCATACCCCTTGTTTTTCGAACCGTTATAAGCTTCAATCAGAGACTTTATTATAATATTATGCGAATCCGGGTCCAACGCCAGGATCCTGCCCTCCACCGGATCATCATGAATCGCGCTTCTTATCATAGATTCAATTTCGGGATCAACGGTAATTACCGAAAGGCTATTATCTGTCAGATGATCGCTGATTATCTGTCTTGACAATGCCACTCTTACATACTCCGTCAGCATGCCGGAATCTTTGATCTGATCCCCGTATGTTGCCAGAGTTTCGAGTATGGTAACCATATTCCTTATGGATACCCTCTCCCTTAAGAGATTCTTCAGAACCTTCTGTATCTCGCCTACAGACATCTTTTCATTGATCTCATTGACAACCGCCGGATAATCATTTTTTACATTGTCAATTAATTCCTGCACTTCCTGTCTTCCCAAAATCTCATCGGCATGAATTTTAATTATCTCGGTTATGTGAGTTGCAATAATTGTGGGACAGTCAACGACCGTATACCCGTTACTTTCCGCTATATCTCTCAGATCAGGATCAATCCAGACGGCTTTAAGTCCGAAAACCGGCTCCACAAACTCATCACCTTCAATTTTTTCCTTAACCTCTCCGGAATCCATTGCCATTAAATTTCCTACTTTAAGATCGCCTCTGCCCACCTCCGCGCCTTTGATCAGGATGGTATAAACTTCCGGGTCCAGCTCCATATTATCCCTGATCCTTATGGGCGGGACAATGAGCCCCATATCGAGGGCGCTTCTCCTCCTGATATTGGTTATTCTTTCAAGGAGAGTTCCTCCCTGTTCGGGGTCAACAAGAGGTATCAGATTATAGCCTATTTCAACTTCGAGAGGATCCACCTGAATGAGCGGCAAGACCGACTCGGGCCTGTGGTCTCTCATGGCAGTCTCTTTCTCCTCCCTTTCTGCAAGTTCCCGTTCTTCCGCCTGCGTTTTTGAAAGAACAAATCCCAGGGCAATAAGACCGCTCGATACAAGCAGTAACGAGATCTTGGGAAAACCGGGAATTACGATCGCAGCGGCAAGAGCACCTCCTGTAATAAAAAGGGCCCTTGGCTGCGAACTCATCTGATCGGAAAGCTGGTCGCCCAGATTCTCATTTGAAACCGCTCTGGTTACAATAATACCGGTGGCGGTTGTTATTAAGAGAGAAGGGATCTGGCTCACAAGACCGTCGCCGATACTTAAAAGCGTATATGTTCTCAGAGCCACGTCAAAAGACTCGCCCCTCATAACCATACCCACAATAAATCCGCCGATAACATTTATTATTGTTATGATGATACCTACTTTGACGTCACCCTGAACAAATTTGGAAGCACCGTCCATTGCTCCGTAGAAGTCGGCTTCCTTTCTTATTTCCATCCTTCTTTCCCTGGCTTCCTCCTCCGTAATCGTGCCGTTGGATAGGTCGGAATCGATACTCATCTGCTTGCCAGGCATTGCATCAAGGGTAAATCTTGCTGCAACTTCGGCAGTTCTCGTTGCTCCCTTGGTTATAACAATAAATTGAACAGCCACCAGAATTATAAAAATTATAGCTCCTACAACATAATTTCCTCCAACCACAAAATTGCCGAATGCCCTGATTATTTTACCGTCAAATGACGCGCCCTGAAGGAGAATGAGCCTTGTAGAGGAAACATTCAGAGCAAGTCTGAAAACAGTTGAAACAAGAAGCAGAGACGGGAAAACCGAAAAATCAAAGGACCTGTGAACAAACATAACTATCATCAGAATGAGCAGGCCGATCATTATACTCACTGCCATAAGAAAATCGAGAAGAAATGTGGGCAGCGGAATAACCAGCATTACAACAATGGCGATCACTCCTATTCCGATAAGCAGATCGTTTTTCTGCATCCATAACCGGCTGCCGCTGTTTTCAAAAAATTTACCTGTTGTTGTTTCTGCCATATATTATTCTCCCTTTTTATCCTGTTAAATTGCCTCTTTGAACTTCTTCTGTTTGAAAAGTTCCGCATAGACGAGGGAAACGGCATAAAAGAGATCTTCGGGAATTATGTCGCCTATTTCAAGACGCTCGTACATCTCTCTTGCAAGAGGCCTGTTTTCAATAATTGCGATATCGTTCTCTCCGGCAATGCGCCTGATCCTCAAAGCCATACTGTCTGCTCCCTTTGCAATTACAGTGGGGGCTTCCATTGTATCTCTGTCATACTTCAACGCTACGGCATAATGGGTCGGGTTGGTTACAACCACATCCGCTTTGGGAACTTCCTTTATCATATTTTTCATTACAATTTCACGCTGCATTTCCTTCAGCCTTGCCCTTAAGTAGGGATCGCCCATTGTTTCTTTCAATTCCTGTTTTAATTCTTCCTTTGTCATTTTTAATGAATCAATGAATTCCTTTTTCTGAAAAATATAATCCGGTATTGACAAAAGGAGAAGAAGAAGAGACGCCCATATAATTATTTTAAAGGCACTGATAAGAATGATCTTCAACGCCGCTGGAACAGAGATATCGGGCAGTGCCAAAATTCGATCAAAATCACTTTTTATTATTAAATAAGAAATAATGCCTATGGCAGTAACCTTGAAAACAGACTTAAACAGATTCATTGCAACCTGTTTTGAGAAAAAAACCTTCTTCATAACGGTTGCCGGGTCAAACTTAATTTTACTCAGATCAAATTTCAGAGGATGAGTTGAAAACTGGAACCCAACCTGGGCAATATTTGCAATGATCGCCGCAATTGATGCGGCAATAAATACGGGCAAAAGGATTTTCCCGGTTACAAATATCAAGGAATACAATTCTCTCAAAACGGTTCTTTCTGTAATTGAAACTCCTGAAAAGGATGTTAAGTAATGCTTCAAGATGCTTATGATCGAATCGTATATCCACGAGCTGAACATAAATATTACAAAAAATCCGAAAATTACTACTATTGCCTGTGAAAGTTCCTGAGTTTTTGCAGCCTGCCCTTTCTCTCTTGCTTCCCTGAGTTTTTTCTCAGTCGGTTCTTCTGTTCTTCCTTCGTCTTCCGGCGCTGCAAAAAGCTGCAGATCAAAGGTAAAATCGGGCAGGCCTCTTTCACAGTTCCATCTGTTATATTTTTCTAATAAAAGTTCCAACATGATTTAAGTCTGCTATTATTTATATTATCCTGCTTATTATATTAAATTTCAACAAACCGCAAAAGGCAACATTTTAGGACCATCTCTATACTGGCCAGTAAATCAGCACCTTTGTTATAAATTTGAAGGTCCTTTCAAGGGAAACCTGCATTATTCTTACGATCAAAGGCGAAATTAAAACCAGAACCGCAAATGCAACTACGATTTTAAAAGGAAATCCCAGCATCATGATATTCATCTGCGGAGCCGCTTTAGCAAGTATTCCCATGCTTACGGAAATTAAAAAAATCGTTCCCATAACCGGAAGAGCGATCTTCAGGGCAACCATGAACATGCCGCTGAAAGAATAAACAAGATACTTTAAAAGGCTTCCCAAAACGGAAGACTTCCCTTTAAGTACAGGCGCAAGTTCATAGGATCTGAAAACAGCTTCCAGCAAAAAATGGTGTCCGTTTATTGCCATAAAGACAAGAAGGCCCACCAGATTTTTTAACTGACCCACAACAGGTACCGATATCTGGGAGACCGGGTCAACAACCTCGCTCATGCCGAAACCGATCTGAACTGCAAAATACTGCCCCGAAAGCTGAAAAGCCGCAAATATTACCGAAACCAGAAAACCTATATACAATCCTATTGATATCTCGCTGATGATCAGCAGAGTATATTCGCCGAGATTGTCCGGCATTTTATATCCCTTTGACGCTATCACAGGGAATACGATCAATGCCACAAAGAAAGAGAGCAGCACCTTCAGTCTGAAGGGGAAAACGCCGCTTGAGTAAAAGGGCGCAACAACAGTCATGGCATTAAGCCGTACCATTATCAGCAGAAACAACTGAAAATGGAATATAAAATAGTTCATTAACCGGCCCCTATCTTTTCGATCAAAGAGAAAATATGATTTGTATAGTTTACCAGGGTCTTTATAATCCAGGCTGCAAAAAGCATTATTGCAGCAAATATTGCAATTATTTTAGGTACAAAGGTAAGCGTCTGTTCCTGTATCGACGTAGTTGTCTGAATTATAGACACAATCAAACCGACTATCATTCCCGCTCCGAGAATAGGAGCAGAAACGATCAGAACTGTCATTAATGATTCGCGTAATATTTTTATTACCAATACATCAGTCATAAGTTGTTCCTCCCTCCTTATTCATCTGTACGATTTTACCAATTCATAGGCTATTAAATTCCAGCCGTCAACAAGCACAAATAATATTATCTTAAAGGGCAGAGAGATCATAACAGGAGGAAGCATGATCATACCCATAGCCATAAGCGCGCTTGCAACTATCATATCAATTACAATAAAAGGGATAAAAAGATATACGCCTATTTCAAACGCAATTTTTAATTCACTGATCATAAAAGCAGGGATGAGACAGTAGACAGGCACATCATCTCTGTTTTTGGGCTTCTCAATCCCGGCCAGTTTGATAAAGAGCGCTATATCCTTTTCTCTTGTATGCTTGAACATAAATTTTTTAAAGGGCTCAACTCCTCTCTTAAAAAAAGTTTCGCTTTTAATTTTACCGTTCAGATAGGGCTGCAGAGCAGTATCATTAACTTCGTTAAAGGTGGGAGCCATAATAAAAACCGTTAAAAAAAGCGCCAGCCCCACAATGATCTGCGTGGGCGGCATCTGCTGCAGAGAAAGGGCTCTTTTAATAAAATCCAGAACGATCACAACCCTGGTAAAGGAGGTCACCATTAAAATAATCGAAGGAGCAAGCGTCAGGATCGTTATCAGAAAAAGTATCTGGAGGCTCAGAGCCACATCCTGCGGCGACTTTGCCTCTTCTATATCAAAGGCAATTTTAGGGATGGGCATTCTTACGCCGCCCTGCGCCTGCGCATATATTAACACAGGCTTAAACAGAATAAAAAGAAAAAATATTATACAGACTCTTTTAGATATATTATTCATCGCCAAAACCGTTTAAGTTTTTCAGCCTCTTTTTCTGCTTCTGTAAGTAATCCATATCAAATTCCGAATCGGAATAATTCCCTTTTTCAAACTTTGCAGACGAACCGGCTTTCTTCTCGTCCGCGCGGCCAAGCATATTGCCTATATGCCTGGAAAGAAAATCGCCGAATCTGTTTCCCTTTACAGGGGTCGATTTGGTACTGAGAAGCCTTATTCTATCTATATCATTCTTTCCTTCTATTTCCGTGATCAAATTTATATTATTATCCGAAACACCAAGTACAAATATTCTTCCTGCAATATCAACGATCTGGAGATATTTATTCTGCCCTACAGGCACCATTGACAGGATCTGAACCGCCTCTTTCCCCAGCACCTGGATACCGGCCTTCTTAGTAACAAACCTTAAAAAATAATAAAAACATCCCACAAGCACGCCAAGGATCAGGATAGTTTTAAATACGAGCCAGCCGTAAGATTCCTCTTCAACAACCGGTCTGAAATCCTCTTCTTTATAATCTTTCCCTGTCAGCTTGGTTAAATTCTCATCTTCTTTTTTAACTTTACCGGTTTTAGGTTTTACTCCCTTTTCTGTTTTTTTTATAATTCCGGTTTTCCCTTTGGCCCCGACTCCCTTAGGATCTTGAGAGAGCGCTGCCGAAGACAGGGAGACCATATTTATACAGAGGAGAGCTCTTATTATTATGTCACATAAGCATCTGGAGTTATGTCTCATAAGTTTATACTTTTCTGCATTTTATATATTACTTATCAGGATCCGAACAGTTTTAAATTTATTATTTCTTTTCTATTCCTGCCTAAGGCCCAGCAGACGCTCGTCCGGGCTGACAATATCAGTTACACGAACTCCGAAGTTTTCGTCAATAACCACTACCTCTCCCTTGGCAATAAGTTTTCCGTTAACGAGAAGATCCACGGGCTCGCCCGCAAGTTTATCAAGCTCGATAATGGAACCTTCTCCCAGTCCCAGTATCTCCTGTACCAGCTTGGTAGTTCTTCCCAGTTCCACAGTGAGCGTCATAGGAACGTCGAGAAGAATGGATATATCTCCCGCCATCCCCTGGCTTATACCCTCGTCCAAAGGCGGAAATTTCACGGGGCTGATCCCTACCTGACTCCCGCTCTGCTGAAATTGCTGCGTCTGACCCGCAGGCTGAGCAGCGGGCACCCCTCCCTTTGAAAGTCCGTTTGCCAAATTAAGATCAAATATATGAAACAGCTTTGAAGTTATCACGCCTTCAATTGAAAGATCGTATGTTACTTTTACAAGCTCGCCAAAGGGAAGCTGCAATTCGGAAGCGTTGTTTATAATTGTCAGTATTGCCGGAGTGGCATTGATGGCTCCCCCGAGTCTTGTGCCGAATTGTGTTGCCAGCGAAGAGAGAAACTGGTTTGTAAATTCCTGGATCGTACTCTGATGCGCTTCCGTTAATTCAGATGGAGCCGCTCCTGTTTCATCTCCCATCATAAGCGAGGATACTGCGCCCGCGTCGCTGTAATTAAAAACAACAAGATTTTTTCCGCTCAGCGCGCCTGTATAATCCATTGATACCTGAACATACTGCCCCGGGAAATCGGCCCTTAAGGCATCCTGCTGTTTAATCTCTATGTAAGGATTTGAGATAACAAGATTTTTTCCGCCAAGGTACCCGCTTAAGGAGGGCACAACTGCCGCAATTGCGCTGTTCAGAACATCGCGAATTGCATTCTGCTCAGCCGGTGAAACCGAACCTCCCACAGGCCCGGCATCCATAACAGGTGCCGGCTCAACCGGCGCAATCATATCGTCCGCACCCTGCAGCAGGGCATCTATTTCGTCCTGTGATAAAGAGCCATCACCCATGTCATCCTCCAAAAATATTTTGTATCAAGAGATGCAAACGATCACCTGAGACGGTTTTTCTTTACGTAAAAACCTTTGAATCAACACCCCGAAAATATCAATAAGCCTTCTAAAATATAATAAAATTTCTGCTAATTTACAACAAATTCTTTAAAATATACTTCCTTGATCTTACCCGATATAAGCCTGATATTTATATGGGCTTTGATCTCCTCTGCAAGGATCACGGCATCATTTACCGAGTTTAAATCTTCGTATTTCTTTCCCTGAAGGAGTATATTTACTATATGCTGTATTTCATCCTTTCTTTTAACAAGCTCGTTGTTGAGCTCAATACTCATTTCATAACCGAGAGAAATTTTAAGTTTGATGAAATGAGGTTCCGCATCCGCAGTTGTTTTGGAAAATGCAGGCAGTTCAAATGTATTCAGCGGAGGAGGAGGCGGAGCGGCAACAATATCCTGACTCTTCTCATAGCTGCTTTCCTGAACATTCTTTGATACCAGATAGGATATCCCCGTTACCATCACGATAAGCAGCACACCGCCTGCAGCATAGAGCAGGATCTTTATTAACTTCGAGGTCTCAGACGGGCCGGCGGTCTCCTCCGGCTGCGATGATTCCTCTTCTTCCATCAGATCATCTCTTTCCTCATCACCCATTTTAATTATACCGCCTTATAACTTTTTTCACTGTTGTAATGAGCAGCAGATACATTGCAAATATTCATACCCGGATTAATTTTCATAGTAAAACAGTAAGAAACTTTTCACTAAAAAATTTATAATTATGTGACATAATATCATACTATTTATATTTATGTCAATTAATTTATTCATTTTTGTAAAAATGTTTTAATTACCTCCACTCCTCATCAGGAAGGGGTCTTTCAATTCTCTTGATCTTACTCTTTTCCAGAATCTTATCCCTAAGGATCACTATGTCAACTCTTCTGTTATAAGCCCTGCCTTCGGGCGTATTGTTATCATCAATGGGCCTGTACTCTCCAAAGGCAACGGCTGACAGCTTTTTCGGCTCAACATTCTCTTCTTCCGTGAGATATCTTAAAACATTAACACTCCTGCCCGATGATAGTTCCCAATTAGTTGGAAATCCTTTAGCCGCATCGGTTACAGTTATTTTTCTGGCATCGGTGTGCCCCTCTATTCTGACAAAATTATGCAGTGAATTTATGATCTTTGCCGCTTTCCCGAGAACGGACCTTGCCTCGCTTTTAAGAACAGCGCTGCCCGGGTCAAAAAAAGCGTCTCCCGACAAAGTAACAACAAGACCTCTTTCATCCTCGTAAACCCTTACTTTCTTGGTCGAAATCTCCGGTTTGAACATCGATATTGCTCTTTTAACACTTTTCGCAAGGGTTCGCCCCATCTGTGTTGAAGGAAGGTTCAGCATATTCTGTCCCATCTCTTCAAGCCGTCCCGCAGACAGCGAATATCCTCCCTGAAACATTCCCAGAGCTCCTCTGAAAGACGAAAGTACAAGATAAAAATCCTTCCCCTCAATTTCGGCAAAACTCATCATAACAATAAAGAATGTAAGCAGAAGCGTTGTCATATCGCTCCAGGATACCATCCAGCCCGGTGCGCCTTTTTTCTCCTTTTTTGTTTTCTTTACCGCCATCAGTCTCCAACCTCCTGAGTTATCTCCTCTCTCTGAGCAGGTTCAAGATAAGCGATCAATTTATCTCTTACGATCCTCGGGTTGTCCCCTGCCTGAATTGAAAGAGTGCCTTATATCATGATCAGCTTGAGGAGTATCTCCTCGTTGCTTCTGATTTCAAGTTTATTGGCAAGCGGGATCAGCACAGCATTGGCCATAATGGCGCCGTAGAGCGTTGTGATCAGCGCTGTTGACATACCAGGGCCGATAGCGGATTTGTCCTCAAGGTTTACCATCATAAGTATCAAACCCATCAATGTACCGATCATACCGAAGGCCGGAGCAAGGAGCGACCAATCCTCAAAAAGTTTTTTCCCCTTTTCATGCCTTTCCATTATATATTCAAGCTCAGTCTCCATGATTCTTCTTACAAGCTCGGGGTCGGTACCGTCCACAACAAGCTGAATTCCCTTTTTCAAAAAATCATCGTCAAGCTCGTCCAGGTCGTCTTCAAGAGCCAAGAGCCCTTCTCTTCGGGCCTTCTCGGAAAAGGAGACAAGAGTTATTATCATCTCTTTGGAATTCTGCTCGGGAGCGAAAAAGGCAAACCTTACAATTCTGCCCATACCGAGGATATAAGAAAGCGGGTACGATGCAGTAAGACCCGATAATGAACCCAGTACCGTAATCATGATCGATGGAGGATCAAAAAATAAGAGAAAACTTCCCTGCGCAAATACAACGCCAAGCGCCAGGAAAACAAACGCAGCACCTATACCGCCAATGGTTGCAATATCCATATATAAATCTCCCGTTTAAATCTTTAGAGAAATCGTTATATCCCTCAGTCTATTCAAGCCGGAATTATTAACCCTTTTCTTCCGGATAATATTAACAGCCGGCGATTCTCACCCCGTTAATATAAAACATACTATTATAATTTCGGCAACTTATCCCGGGTACTATATTAAAATTTAGACTCTTTCCCCTTTGTTGGGGAAGAATATATAGAAGTTTCCAAAATATCCCTCAATCTGCCTCAGGCACTTCCGGTGGCCGCTCTCCTATAATCTCCCTGCCGGGGGATTTAAAGATCGCGGGAAGGATACTTTTGATATATGTTACAGAACTTGCAGGAAAATTGAGGCGGAATATGAATTTCTTAAGAGCATGGGACGGTCAAGACTTCTTTAAAAGCCGGGGATTGTTAATCTGCAGCTGAATATCCTTCTGATACTCTATCATTTTTTTTATTATTTCATCAATGGATTCCTTTACAATATATTTTTTATCATTGGTAAGAGTAATTACGGTATCGGGTCTCTCCTCAATTACTTCAATATGATTCGAATTTATTGCAAATTCATCTCCGTTGAGTTTATGAAGAATTATCATAACTTATCTTCTCCTTTTTTTTCTTTTTGATCTCTTTCCGGTAATTGCAAAATATTCATTCAGGGAAATTTTCTCTACATACTTTTCCGAACACCCCGGATCGCTGCAGTCATATACAGGAGTATGATGCTTTGAAAAGAGCTCTTCCAGCCAGACCTTTGCAGCAAGAAACTGGCCTGTTGAATAAAAGAGCAGATCTCCTCTTCTTATCTCATATTCCCTCTTTGACCTGATAAAGTTCATTTCTCCGGAATAACCTGCCAGCAGCCTGCAATAACCTCTGAAAAGCCCGGTATAATAAAGGGACCCACCCGCATAATACCTCTTCTTGAATGCAAGGTCATTCCCCGCCAGCATTAAAGACCTTATACTGCAGCCCAGCGCAAAGGAAACAGCCTGTGTAGTCACTATGCTGCACGTTGCAAGAGCCCCCAGTTCTCTGCCCGACCTTTCCCACAAGCTGTTGTACAGAGGATCGTCTATCATCCAGTTAAAGAAACTGATATCGCCCTTCCATTTCCTCAGGTTGATATTGGACATACAGCTGAATGCAAGAAGATGCATCCTCTCCGTATCCAGCGAACCGAAAAAATCGACCGGATTCGTTTCACAAGAAATAACATAATGGGGCATGATGCCATGGGTATATAAAGGCTTCAGCGCCATGTCGGTTGAAAGCAATAAAATATCGGGCCTGGCGTGATTTGATCTTAATACTTCCAGCTCCGTGTCAAGAGAGGGGCCGGCTCCGATAATAATAACATTTCTGTCTGCAAAAAATTTAAGGATCCTTTTTAATCCGCCAAATCTGCTTATGAAGGATAAATTTTTCTCAAGATTGTACCGGAATGAATTAAATCTCTCTTCAATGACTCCGTCATTCAGATTCCGGTAAAGAAGGTCTTTATCAAATACAGGCATTGGGAAATATAACCGCCCCTGCAATCATTATATAAAATGTATGTACTGATCAGTTATTTAACAGTGCAGGAAATTTTCAAGAAGAATTCATACTATATGAATATTAAATACAATAATAAATTTGACTGTAAAAAGTAGATTGATAATCTGGTTAAAATGAAAAAAGAAATTATCACAAGATCCGAAAAAGAAACTTTTGAAGTTGGAGTTGATCTGGGCAGAAACTCCTCTGAAGGCGATATTTTCGCATTAACCGGCGAACTCGGTTCCGGCAAAACAGTTCTTGCCAAGGGAATTGCCGGAGGATTAAATATCGAAGAAGAGATCACCAGCCCAACCTATACTTTAATGGAGATCTATAACGGAGAAAAAGATCTCTATCATTTTGACCTTTACAGGATCGACTGCATTGAAGAATTTGACCTATTTCATTTTGAGGAATACTGGTACGGGAAAGGAATATCCGTAATCGAGTGGGCAGACAGAGCAGGAGATAAAATCCCCCACAGAGCAATAAAAGTCAACCTTGAATATATTGACAGCAACAGAAGGAGGATCTTAATTGAATACCCTCGTAATTGATACATCTACAAAGATCGAACTTATCGGATTATCTGCAAACAATAACGAATATTCCTTTGCTGAAAGAACAGACATATCTCATTCGGCAACGCTCCTCAACAGTATTGATAACCTTTTAAAAAAATCATGCATAACAATTAATGATATCGAATTAATAGGAGTAGGGATCGGCCCGGGTTCTTTTACAGGTATAAGGATCGCAGTTTCCACTGCGCGGATGTTTGCTCAGGTATTAAGAACTCCCCTTGTTGGTATTAAAACGCACCTTATATATGCGGCATCCCTTAATGCAGATAAGGGGGATCGCATTCTCATCGCTTTTGATGCCAGGAAGAATCGCGTTTTCGGTGCTCTCTACAAAAAAAATGATGATCTATTCCCTGAAGAGATAACCCCTCCCGGCGACTATTCCATTGATCTGTTGCTTGATGTTATCAATCCTAAGGCAAGAACCCTTTGTGCCGGCGATGGGATTTTCAGATATATTGATACGGTTTCCGAAAGACTGGAAAATTTTATTTTTCAAGATGATTTCCTGCCCTCAGGAAAGATCGCATGCAGACTTATAAAAAAAATATACGGCAATAAAAAAGAAAATTACAGAGACTACAACAAAATTGTCCCCTTTTACGCAAGGAGATCCGATGCGGAAATTGCCTTTGAAAAAAAGAAAAAATAGGTTTGTCAGATCTTTTTACTCTTTAGGGATTTAATGAGGTTGGCTTTATATTCCTTTTCCATGGGCTGCAGAATAGCATAGAACCTTTTCATTTCATCTTTTCTTGATGAATTGCCCGCAAAATCAACTCCCACATAGAGAACATCGCCGTCGGAATATGTACACCTCACCTCGCCATATATAGTGATGGGCGCCTGAAGTTTAAAAACAATATCAAATATAAAGCCTTTGGATTTTACAATGGATTTTTTAAGATCTTCATCGGTAATGATCAGCTTGGCTCCGCCCCGGCTGATATCTGCAACCTGCTGATGTACAGTGATCAAGCTGGTATTTGCATCTCTGATCCTGTCAACAAGCTTAAATGCGTGATCCTTAACTTCAAGGACTTTTTCAATCCCGAACTTTTCGCTCTTTGATATTAACTGGATATATGCAAAGGGAATTGATCTTTCATCCTCTGTGATATAGATTATCGGAACAATAATAAGGGATTTATACCCTTTCTGAATATTATTCTTCATATAGCCGGCAAGTTCGCCGCCCATTAGATCGTGAAGGTCAATGAAATCTTCAGATATGCTTTTATATGACTCCATATCGGAAACATCTTCAATAAAGAGGGTGTTTCCGGTCTTCCTGATATTTTTTAATATTATATCTTTCTCATCCGAGGCGAGCACATCAACCCTTACGATATCACTTAACCCGGAATTTGTTGAATGGAATTGATCAAGTACAACTTTTATGCTTGTAGGAATTTTAAAACCCGTGAGTTCAATTGTGTGTTTCGAGATCTTAAAATTTGTTGCCACAACTTCGTTGGGAGGGACCTTAAACCTGAGATCTCTTCTGCCATGCGAAGCTCTTCTTCCGCTGATTATTTTGCAGTGATAATAACCGGGGCCTCTTTCCTCAATGATCTCAAGGTCAACTTCCAGGTATTTGTCGGATAAACCGTAGATACTCAGGTTTTTATCCGGTTCATAAGTAGGATCGGTTACGACAATTATGGTTTTATCGTCAAGGAATTCACTTATTGCAATTTCCGTTTTTTCCACTGCATATCTTATATAGAGTTTCCTGTTTACAAATTGTGTTTTCAGCAACTCATAGACCTCGTCAACCGATTCCAAATCATCGAAGTTTCTCTGTTTTCTTTGAGTGACCTTAAACAAAATAATACCTCTTTAAACAACAGGATAATGGAAGATATCCTTCTATATCCTTCTAAATATCGATATTTTTACTCTATTTCTTCAATACTTTAATTAAGGGAGAATAAAATTCAATAAAAAAAAGAGGGAATAAACCCTCTTTTTAAAATACAATGCCATAAACGCTTTAGTAAATATCTACTTTTTGCCCTTTGCCTTTGTATTGCTCTTTGTTTTGGCTTTTGCAGCTTCGCTCTTTTTTGCTGCCTCAAGGCTTTTTTCAAGTTTCTTTACTGCTGCATTCTCAGTTTTTAACTCTTTCTCAAGTTTTTTAATCTTCTCTTTTTTTCTTTTTAAAGTGTTCTGTAACTGCTTTACCGATTGACCTTTCATTAAAATAACACCTCAATTAATTTAATTTTAATCTAATTTGATAAAATAAATCACAATTATTTTTATTGCAAGAAAAAAAAATTTTTTTTATCTTTTTTGATAACACCATTTAACAGACCTAATGATCTGCAATATCATCAGGTCCTGTCCGATGAAAATTCTTTTAATAAAATAATCGATAAATAATTTAAATTGCTATAAATATAAATCGCTTGACTGCGCTGAAGAATTTATTTAATAGCATATTTTAATACAACATGGCATATTTACTTTGATCGGTTATATGCCGTTTTTAATAAAAAACATAAAACACGTTCTTACTGAATGATCATTGTATTTAAGCATATTGTCGTCATATGATAATAAATTACTTAATTTACAGCAGGATATAATTCACAGGACTAAAGATAACAATGGCTGATAAAACTGCAATAGTAACAATAGTGGGAAGACAAAATGTAGGAAAATCAACGCTCTTCAATTCCCTGATAAAAAAAAAGAAAGCCATTGTAGACCCTTTCCCCGGATTAACGCGCGATATAATTGCATATACAATTAACTATGGCAGCAGAACATTTAAACTTTCCGATACTCCGGGGCTTGACCTCCCCGATTCTTCGGAACTGTCAAAATCGATCCTTGACAATGCAAGGGAATATCTCAAAAGGTCCTCAGTGATAATTCTATTGATGGAAAATCCCGCGCCGGCTCCCTACGACATGGACCTTGCCGATTTTATACGTAAATTATCCATCCCCACACTTGCAGTGATCAACAAGATCGACGACAACAGCAAAATGGAGAATATAATAAATTTCTATGAAACTGGCTTTAATGATATTATTCCCGTATCCGCATTAAACAGGTTCAATCTTGATCTTCTTCTTGATAAAATAACAGAGCTTCTTCCCGAGGGGAAAACCAGGATCAACGAACCCCAACTCAATATTTCCATTGTGGGAAGGCCCAATTCGGGAAAATCGACGCTTCTCAATTCATTTGCAGGTTATAACAGATCGGTTGTTTCAGACATTCCCGGAACAACAAGAGACGCCGTTGACGAGGAATTTAATTTCCAAGGGAAAAGGATCAGAGTGATCGACACCGCCGGCATACGAAAAAAGAGCAAAATAAAGGATGATATTGAATACTATTCGCTGAACAGAACAATTAAAGCCATTAAGCTGAGCGATGTTGCCATTCATTTAATTGACGCTGAGATCGGATTGTCCGACACGGACAAAAAGATATCTCATGAGATCATTAAAGCCAAAAAACCGATCATAATTGCTATTAATAAATGGGATTCTCTGAATAAAAACAGCAGAACCTTTGACGAATTTAAGGACAGACTTATCTTTAATTTTTACAAAGCCGAGGATTTTCCGATAATCTCGATCTCGGCAAAGAATAAGATAAGAATTCATAAACTTCTTAAAAGCGCTTTGGATTTAAAGGAGAGAGCAAACAAAAAAATCAGCACGCCGGAATTAAACAGAATAGTATCTGAGTTACAGAGACCCGGAAATATACCGCAATTAGGCTCCAAACTTAAAGTATATTATGCAATACAGATCAATACAATTCCTCCTCAGTTTAAATTCTTTGTTAACGATGCCGAATTGTTCAGAAAAGATATTATAAGATATTTTGCAAAAAATCTTCAGGCAAAGCTGGATCTAAAGGGCATCCCCATCGTAATACATATTGAAGGGAAGAAAAAAGGAAGAAAATAATAATCTCTATAACTCAACTCTTCCTTCAATCGATTTAATAATTGTTGCGCAATCTGCGAACTCAAGGTCTGCGCCGACCGGAAGTCCCCGGGCGATCCTTGTGACTTTGATCCCTAAATTCGAAAGAATTTTTGCCAGATAGAGAGTTGTTGCATCGCCCTCAACAGTTGAATTTAAAGCCAGGATCACTTCTCTCACGTCATTACTGCCGCACCTTTTGATGAGAGACGAAATATTCAGTTCCTCAGGCCCGATACCGTCCAGGGGAGATATCAGGCCCATTAACACATGATAAAGCCCGGAGTATTTTCCCGTACTTTCAATTGTGAGAACATCCCTTGCATTTTCAACAATACAGATAAGACCGCTGTCGCGGGACTCATTTCTGCATATGGAACAGCGTTCTTCGTCGGATATTCCCCCGCAAATAATACATGTGCCGATATTTTTTTTTAATGAAACAATTGAATCGATCAGCCTCTCCGTGTCTTCAACTGCCATGTTCAAAATATGAAACGCCAGCCTTGATGCGCTCTTTGTTCCTATACCCGGAAGCTTTGAGAACTCCCTGATCAAGTCATCAAGATATTTAGACGGATTGCTCATCTGACCCGGCAGCGATCATTTTAGAAATCCCGACAGATCCATCCCGCCGGTTAATTTCGCCATTTCGGAAGCGGAAAAATCCTTTATTTTTTCAACCGCGTCGTTTACCGCAGTTAAGACATTCTTTTCAACTTTCTTTAAATCGCCGTCCCGAATAAGCTGAGGCTCTATCCTGATGTCAACAAGGTGATACTCGCCGTTTACAACAGCCTTTACGGTACTGTCTTTACTCTCGCCTTCAAGAGATGTCTTCTTCAGTTTTCTCTGCATATTCTTCATCTCTTTCTGCATCTTCATCAGATTGCCCAGATCGCCTAAACCCTTTAACATGATCAATCTCCTTTTTTCACTTCCTCACCAAGGAAAATATTTTTTATTTTTTCAGCAGCGGGGCTGCCCTTCAGGTTAGAATCTTCATTAACTTCAGACCTATGAGGGCTCTCTGCATCTTTCTTGTCACTGCCTCTGCTCATGTCAGCAGAAGAACCCTTTTCCTCTTTGCCGATAATAGAAATGCCTATCTTATATCCAAGCCTCGAAGTCATTTCATCCTTTATCAATGATCTGGCTTCACTGTCAAGCACTCTATTATAGTATTCCTCGTCATCGCCGCCCGAAAAAGTCAAGTAAAGAATACTCTCACTCAGACGGATCGCCGCTTTCTTCAAAACAAAATGAAGATACTGGTTGCTTTCATAAAGACCGGTTAAAAAATCGGACCAATGGTCATGGAGCGTCTTTACTTTTGAAGAAGAGGTCTTATCTTTAACGTCTTTCGGATCAGCGGAGGATACGGAAGCGCTGCCTTCCGGTTTATTACAGCCCCTATCCGAAGATATGTCCCAACTTACGCTGCTGCCCATCTTTTCAATAATTGATGCGATAGAGGGCATATTTCTCACTGCGATCATATCCAGAAGAGCCATTTCAAGATTCACTCTTCCATTGGCGGTATACCTTAGATCCTTGTGCAGTTCAAAAGAAATTTTATATAAGATCCTCAACTCTTCATCATAGAACTTTTCCGCAATATCCTCGATCATCGTAATCTCGTCATTTGAGAGAGAAAGAAGCGGCTGCAGCGTAATGCCGCTTTTGATCAGCCTTAGGGATCTGATTATTTCAATCAATCCTTCCACATATCTGGAAACATCGGCTCCGGTTGAAACAACTCTTTCAACTTCATCCATCAGAGATACGGCATTTGAATCGAGGATATATTCCATCAGTTTAATATAACTGTCAACAGGGACTATGCCGAGAATTGCCAGAGCGTCCTTTTCACTGATGCCCGAAGCGTGGGGCCCTCCGCCGTAAGTATAGGATATTACCTGATCAAGAAGAGACTGAGCATCCCGCATCGATCCTTCCGACGCTCTTGCAATGGGGAAAAGGGCGTTTTCCGGAATTTTAAAGCCTTCTTTTTCAACTATATGCTTCAAATGATCTACAATCGAATCAACAGGAATATTTTTGAAAAAAAATTTCTGACAGCGTGAAATTATCGTTTCAGGTATCTTATGGATTTCAGTGGTTGCAAAAATAAACTTCACATGCGGGGGCGGCTCTTCAAGAGTTTTAAGAAGAGCGTTAAAGGCCTGAGTCGTAACCATGTGGACCTCATCGATTATATAAACTTTAAACCTTGCCTTAACCGGAGCAAAATTTACATTTTCACGGAGTTCTCTTATATCCTCAACGCCGTTATTTGAAGCGCCGTCAATCTCAATAACGTCAAAGGAGGTACCCTTCTTTATCTCAACACAATTATCGCATTTATCACAGGGGCGGTCTGTGGGGCCTTCCCTGCAGTTCAGAGCCTTTGCAAGTATTCTCGCCATAGTTGTTTTGCCTACACCTCTGGGGCCTGAAAAGAGATAGGCGTGATATATTCTGCCGTTCAGAATACTGTTCTGCAGAGTCTTTGAGATATGGCTCTGGTGTACAACTTCTTCAAAATTCCGGGGGCGCCATTTTCTGGCAATAACCTGATATGACATAGTTATTATATTTCAATTCTTTTTTCGGAGGAGGGGGGATTCGAACCCCCGGTAACTTGCGCTACACACGGTTTCCAACCGTGCTCCTTCGGCCTCTCGGACACCCCTCCGGTTAAATCATAAAGTCAATGCGGAGAGAGAGGGATTCGAACCCTCGGGAGGAAAAACCTCCAACGATTTTCGAGACCGTCCCCTTCGGCCAGCTCGGGCATCTCTCCTGACCTGATAAGTTAACTACTTAAAACATGTTATATTTGTAAAGCCTTTTTCCTGTATAAAATAAATGTTTTAGATCATATACCGATCTATCTAATATAGAGATATTCAATGATGATCGGTATAATAATAGTAATTCGCCTGAAATTTAACCGAGAAGATAATCCGCAGCAGTTGAAGCCGCAAAAGCTTCCGGTTTGATTCTGCAATTAAGCCCCTGTCCTTTAACATACCCCATTGCCGCATTCAAGACATTATTACTGATATGTTTGGGATCGGGATTCAGATCAAGGTGGACTTCGAAATTCCTGTCTTCAACAACATGCTGTACTCTCACAGCGCAGAGAACCGCATGTTCAACTTCCTTCATTAATCTTTCTTTTACGCTCATTCTTCTCGATTCTTTCATTTTTTTTGCAAAGCACATACCGCCTCTGCTTGAATCAATGTGAAGAATTATAACCAGGCCGAAAAGAGTATTGGGACCGCATAACTTCGAATCGCATCCTACATAGATTGAACTTTTATTGGAGAGATTTTTAATGGTTGATATTACCGTATCATAATTAAGCTTTCTCATTGAGAAGCTCCTCTATTTTACAGTAATTCAGATAGCAAAAAATTCTTGGTTCAGGGAAGGCTTACCTCCTTTTATTAAATATATAATAAACCGGACTTATTGATTACCAATATTCTAAAATAATCCGTGATCTGTCAATAATAAGTTTAAGAAAAATCCCGATACCGATGAATTAAAAACTATTGTACCAGATACATAAATGCTATTCAATAATTTTTTTTGCAAATAGAGGGAGTGAAAAGGAGGATATGTGAATGTCATAAGAATAATATTTTAAATCCTGAATGGCTTCCACCCTGTTCCTGTCCAGATTTTTCAGCGGATCCGTACTT
Organism: Spirochaetota bacterium; assembly: GCA_024276015.1. Classification (GTDB taxonomy): domain Bacteria; phylum Spirochaetota; class UBA4802; order UBA4802; family UBA5550; genus JAJRXZ01. The sequence continues at coordinate 77,366 of JAJRXZ010000022.1, forward strand.
GCGGACGAATAAGCAAATCCTATAATACCGCTTGGATAGGTAGGTACAAGCGTATAGTAATAGGACACAACTGAAAATAATTCTTTTCTTGCTGATATAACATTGCGGATAATGTCTTCATGAATATGGAAAGATTCGCATTGAGAAACGGCAATTCCGTCTTCACAGAGATTTTTTTTATTAAAGCGCTGAATTCTTTTGTGAAAAGTGCTTTCCCAGGCCCAATGGGGTCTGTTGAATCAACAATGATCACATCATACCTGTCTCTCTTCTCCTTTAAAAAGACAGATCCGTCCTCATAATAAACAGTGACCCTGGGGTCATCATAACCTGATGCAATGCCGGGTAAATATTTCTTCGATATATTTACAACCTCTTTATCTATCTCGCAAAGGTGAATTTCTTTAACTTCTTTATATTTAACAATTTCCCTTATACAGCCGCCGTCTCCTCCCCCTATAACAAGAACCCTTTGAGGTCTTTTATGAGACTGCATGGGAACATGAACTATCATTTCATGATATGCGTATTCGTCACTTTCCGTAAGCATTATAACGCCGTCAATAACGAGCATCCTTCCATACATCTCAGTGACAAAAACATCGATAGCCTGATATTTACTTTTTCCCGAATATAACTGCTCTTTTATTTTAACTGCAAGGGAGCTTCCCTTTTGAAGTTCTAATTTTTCTGCAAACCATAACTCCATTTTTTTACCGCAACTTATTTCCTTAAAATTACATTTACCCTGTAGTCTTTACCTTCAAAAAATTTTCTGCAAAAATCAGCTGTTTCTTCAGGATCGTAATATTTGCAGCTGAAAATATCTATATATGCCGTATTTGTCAGATTTGCAAAGTGCCCCGAAATTAAAGATGTTTCAATTAATTGAGTCATTGAGAAACCGGCAACTTTTTCATCTTCTCCGAAGTGTACAACAACAGTTTCACCGAATCTCTTCATTTTAAGATGACTGCATAATTTCACTGCAAACTCTCTTATCTTTTCTGCATTTCGGATGATCTCTCCGCTGCAGTGATGAATATCGACACTTGTCATAATGCCCCATGCATCTGTCCTTTCAAATTCAGCTTTCCAGTCAACAGAGTCACACTTCATATTCATATTTTATGTCCCGGTTTATAGTTTAAATCCCCTTTTATATTAAGTATCCCCCTTCTCAGCTCAATTATGCTTATACTTCGAGCTTGGAGTTTCTCCTTGATCAAATCAACAGCAATTATGTTATCTATTTTATCTCCGCATGTAAAAATATCAACTGCAGAATAGCCGTATTCGGGCCATGTATGCAAAGAAAGATGGGATTCCGCAACAAGAACAATTCCTGTAACGCCGTGAGGTGAAAATTTATGAAAAGCGCTTTTAATAACCGTTGCTCCGGCCCTTTCTGCTGCATGTACCAATGTTTTCTCAAGATAATCGGGATCATTCAGCACTCTTTTTGAACAATCAAATAGTTCGACAATAGTGTGTGTCCCAAGACTTTTACTCATTTAATTATTCACCGCTTCAAAAAATTAATAACAAAACCAGATAAAAAATAACATTAAATTTATCAATATTTTTTTAGCCGGATGCAGGAAAAAGATCAATATTTCACAATAAAACTTCTTCATTAATTTATCACTTAATGATGTTGAACTTATACAGATTTAAGAAAAATTCATACTCTTTTTCATACGATTTTGAAATAATTTATTGAAAACATAAATTATTCGGTCCGCACAGGGTTTTATGAAAACTATCTTGACAAAGGAGTTAAAGATTATGTATCTATAGTATAATAAACTTTATGGAGTTATGTTATGAGTAAAATTTTTAATACCCTGACGATCCGGAAAAAACTGATCCTGACAATTATAATCTTCATTATAACGCTGATATCTATTAGTATTTTTTCAATATATGAGCTGAAAAAAATACATCACAAATGGAATACCTATGAAAGAATAGTGTGGCACAAACAGCAGCACATGGTAAAAATAAGATCCCTTATGGGTTACGGAGGAGCTATTCATCATTTTAAGAATTACGTAATGAGACGGGATGAAAAATATTATAACAGATACCAGGAACAGGCAGACAAAACTATTGCGGAAATATCCAAGTACAGACAACTGGGAATAAGCGAAAACGAAAAAAAACTCCTGAAAAAGATCGAGAAGTTAGTGGAACATTACCGAAGTATGCTGGACAGAGCCAAAGAGCTGATCTCAAAAGGACTGCCGCCGAAGGAAATCGACCGGGCCGTTAAAATCGACGATACTCCCTATATAGAAGCATTCAACTTAATTACAGCAGAACTTGACAGCGCCACAAAAAAAACAACAGAAGAATTCAAGAACATAATCAACAGGGCGACAAACTTACTTATTATTTTAACTCCCATTGCCGTGATCATTTTCTTCATTGTAAGCCTTCTGATCGTATTTAACATAACAAAATCGATCAAAAAAATAGTTGAACGGCTCCATGATATATCCGAAGGAGAAGGGGATCTTACCCAAAATATTATAACCGATTCTAAGGATGAACTTGGCAATCTGGCGCGGAGTTTTAATAAATTTACCGGATCTATCCGCAAGACAATTACGGATATTAAAGATATCGCCAATAACCTCGCGGCTTCTTCCACTGAGATGTCGTCATCGTTAATGACTTTTTCTGAAAACGCTCAGAATCAGGCCGCATCTGCCGAAGAGATCACCGCAACAGTTGAAGAGATGTCTGCGGGAATGGAAAATATTGCCGCAAGCGCAGACAAACAGAATAATGCCCTTAATTCGCTGATGTCGGGGATGGAAGAGCTTTCTGACATTATTATTGAAATGGGGAAAATAATAAATCAGTCTACGACTCAAACCGAAAAGATCAACTCCGATGCAAGAGACGGCGAAGAATCGCTGAACAGAATGAATATGAGCATGCAGAAAATAAGAGACAGTTCCGAAGAGATGAGGAATATTGTTTCCATGATCAACGATATCTCCGACCAGATTAACCTTCTCTCATTAAATGCGGCGATCGAATCTGCCCGGGCAGGCGAAGCAGGAAGAGGATTCGCTGTAGTTGCCGACGAAATTGCAAAACTGGCAGACCAGACCGCGTCCAGTATAAAAGATATTGATACATTGATCAAAGGCAATAATGACGAGATCCTGGCCGGTATGACCAATGTTGAAGATTCAATTGTCAAAATTAAAACAATAATCAGCGGAGTCGATACCATAAATAATATGATGAACAGAATTATGGAATTTATGAACAGACAGGTAGAAATGAATGAATCGGTTAACAGTGAAGCGGCCCTTGTAAAAGACCTCTCCGATCATATCAAAACCTCGACAGATGAGCAGAAAACGGCTTCAAGCGAAATTGTAAACTCCACTTCAAATATTAATGAAATGACACAGTCAAACGCAACAGGAGCCGAGGAGATGGCTGCCAATTCGGAAGAGATATCCGGTATGAGCGAAACCCTTAATTCAATAGTAAGCTTTTTTAAGGTTTGATCAATAATATCATTTAGGGTGTAAATTCGGAAAAATATTTTTTAAGATAGATTTTTTTATTATTTAAGTTAACTTTTAAACAATTAAATGTCTGAAAAACCGGTTATTCTTTTATTTCACTGCAAAGACAAAAACAAACAGCCTGTTGAAGAAGCTTTGGGCAGCAGTGAAAATATTGATTTCAGACTTATACGCAATAACGATATAGATAAAACGGTTTCTATTCTATCAAAGGGGAAAATATCTCTCTTAATACTGAATGCAGCCGGCTCAGGCACAAGGGGAAAGAGTATAATTAATAAAATAATTACTGCTGCAGAAGAGGTACCTGTAATAGCAATTTCCGGAAGTGAAAAAGACCTATCAGCAGAAAAAGCTTTCGAGATCGGTTTTGAGGACTATTTTTTAATAAAGGATTTAAACACCAGCAGCCTTTTAAGAGCCATAAGACATTCATTGATAAAAAAGGATAACCGGATTGCCGGAAAAAACAATGAGAGTCTTTTCAGAGATTTTTTCGATAATTCGCCGGTAGGTTTTCATATATTCGGGCCGGACAAATTAATAATTGATATAAATCAGGCAGAACTGGATTTAATCGGCTATGAAAAGAACGAAATAGTGGGGAAAAAAAAATGGGAAGATCTAATTATTCCCGAACATAGATCCCGTTTCAGAAAACACTGGAAAGATATATTAAATTCAAAGACCCTTCATGATTATGAATACACACTTGTTCATAAAGAGGGCCGTCATATTGATGTCATCCTTAACGCATCTGCAAGATTTGACAAAAATAACAGGCTTATTAACACAAGAGGAAGCGTAATAGACATTACGGAAAAAAAGCTTGTCTTAAAAAAAATAGAGGACCTGGCCCGATATCCCGATGAAAATCCCTCCCCTATAATCAGAATAGACCTGAATGGGAATATTCTCTACTCCAACAGAGGCGCAAAAAAAATACTCAAAGCATGGCAAAGCTCCGGAAAAGAGAAAATACCAGAAAATATCATGGACTTTGCAAAAAAAGTTTTTGCTGCCCATAAGCCGGAAGAGCTGGAAATAAAATGCGGCAAAGAAACATGTCTCCTAATGTTTTCTCCTGTGAAAAGATCCGGATATATTAATATATACGGAACATTTATCACAAAGTTGAAAGAGATTGAAAATGAACTCCTGAAATACAAAAAACAACTTGAAGAAAAGGTAATTGGAAGAACTAAAGAATTGATACATTTGAATAAACGCCTTAAAGAAGAGATCAAAGAACGCAAAGCATCCAATCTGGCAATGATGGAGAGTGAAAATAAATTCAGAAGAATATCTTCTTCAGCGCCGGATGCAATTGCCATGATTGACGACAAAAGCAGGATCACCTTCTGGAATAAATCCGCTGAAAATATCTTCGGCTATAAGAGGGAAGAGGTAATAAACAAGAACTTTTACAAATTACTTATTCCGGACAGATACCATAAAAACCTTAAAGACGGTTTAAAACAGTTGCATAAAACAGGAAAGGGGCCCATTGTTAACAGAAACCATGAAATAATGGCGCTTAAAAAAAGCGGAATAGAATTCCCTGTTGATATATCCGTTTCTTCTCTGAGGATCAAGGACAGATGGCACGCCATTGGGATCATCAGAGATATATCCGAAAGAAAAAAGACTGAAACAGAGATAAAAAAACTGGCAACCGTTATTGAGCAGGTTGATGAAACAATAGTAATTACCGACCTTGAAGGTACTATAGAATATGTGAATCCTTTTTTTGAGAAACATACGGGATACAGTGCTGCGGAAGCAATAGGCCAAAATCCAAGGATACTGAAAAGCGGCAAAGTAAACCCGAAAGTATACAAAGAGATGTGGGATACAATTAAATCGGGCAATATATGGAGAGGAGTCTTTATAAATAAAAAAAAGAACGGCTCAATCTACGATGAAGAGGTTATTATCTTCCCTGTTAAAGATACCGACGGTAAGATGATCAACTATGCTGCCGTTAAAAGAGACATTACCGAGAGGTTGGAATTCGAAGAACAGATCAAGAGAAGTAATGAGTTTCTTAATAATATTATCGAATCATTGACGCATCCCTTTTACGTAATAGATGCTGAAACATACGAGATCGTACTCTCCAACAAAGCCGGGACAGGAAATAAAAATGCCGTTGGACTGAAGTGCTACGAAATGAATTTCAGGTTAACAGAACCATGTCCAAATTTGGGACATCAATGTCCAACAATAAGAATAAAAGAAACCGGCAAACCGGTTACCATGGAATATGTGTACAGTGATGAAAATGGGAATCCGAGATACATTGAGATTTACGGATATCCAATATTTGATAGCGACGGCAATGTTGTCCAGATTATTGAGTATACACTTGACATAACAGACAGAAAAATGTATGAAAAGGAACTGGTCAAGCTTTCCAGCGCGGTTAACCAGAGTTTAAACATTATAGTAATAACGGATCTGAACTACATTATAGAATATGTGAATCCGAAGTTTACCGAAATAACAGGATTTACGCCCGAAGAGGCTATCGGCAAAAGCGCTTTTATTCTGGAAAAAAGAAGCGAAGCCGATAAGAAAGAATTCTGGGAAAAAATACGCAATCACGGAGAATGGCAGGGTGAATTTTACAATAAAAAGAAAAACGGAGAATGCTACTGGGAATTTGCAACTGTAACATCCATAAAAAATCAAGAGGGAGAAACCGTAAATTATCTTAAAGTAGGCGTTGATATAACAAAACGAAAACATGGAGAATGGGAACTGGAAAAAGCAAAGATCGAAGCTGAGAATGCAAGCAGAATTAAAAGCGAATTCCTGGCAAATATGAGCCATGAGATAAGAACTCCTATGAACAGTATTCTCGGTTTTTTGAACTTATTAAAAAACACTCATCTTGACAAAAAACAGATCAATTATATCAATATTATTACGGAAAGTTCCAATTCTCTTCTTGAATTGATAAACGATATCCTCGATCTCTCAAAGATAGAAAGCGGGAAACTCGAAGTTGATAACATTGAATTTGACCCTCATAAAGAATTTGAAATAATATACAACCTCTTTACAATCAAAGCCTCCGACAAAAACATCGAACTTATTAAATTTATCGACCCTGATATTCCTCAGATCATTATTGGGGATCCCATGAGAATAAAACAGATACTGATCAATCTCATAGGGAATGCAATAAAGTTTACTGATGAAAATGGTTTTGTATATATCGATATTAAAGTAATCAGCTCTGATGAAAATAGCTGTATTATCAATTTCAGCGTATCGGATACCGGAATTGGAATATCAAAGGATAAGCAAAAAATTATATTCGAATCTTTTTCGCAGGGTGACAGCTCTGTTACAAGAAAATACGGCGGTACAGGTCTTGGCCTTGCCATTTCGTCTAACCTTGTAAAACTAATGGGAGGCGAATTAAAGGTTGAAAGTGGAAGCGGAAAGGGAAGCAGATTTTACTTTAATATTAAATTTCCTATTGTAAGGAAAAGGAAACCTTTATTAATAAAGAACAGATACGGGCCTATCTATATCCTCACACAGGGCCATACCGCTCGGACCAAACCTCATATGGATCTGCTCATCAGGTATGTTAAGTCCTTTAAAATAGAAACAGAGATCATTACCGATTACAGCCAACTTGATAATGTGCCGGAGATGAGTACCCTCTTTCTTTTCCTCACTGAAAGCGAGGCTGAAAACATAAATCTGCGTTTATCTCTCCATAAATTATCTTTTATAATAGTAATGAAAGAAAAAGATAAATATTTGCTGAGAACCGATATCTATGAAAAGATAAAAATTTTGTATCTGCCTGTAAACGCATGGGAGATCATTAATATTTTGAATGATGAAGAACCTCCTCCATATAAAGATGATAACAAATTTGCAACAAAAAAACCGACTTACGATTTCAAAGTACTTGTTGCCGAGGATAACGAAACAAACCGGGAATTAATAAAAATAATGCTGGAGGAGAGGGGAATCGAAGCGGATACTGCAGATAACGGTCTTGAAGCTCTGCAAAAGTTCAAGATATCTCAATATGATCTCATACTGATGGATATGAACATGCCTGAGATGAACGGAAAAGATACTGCAAGAAAAATGAGAGAGTTTGAAAAAAAGAACGGCAGAGAAAGAACTCCAATAATAGCCTTTACGGCTCATACTCTGAATAATATCGGGAAGGATTTGGCAAATTTCGGGATGGATGATCATATAACCAAACCTGTTGCATCTGAGAAGCTCAATGCAATATTGACAGAATATCTGATAAATGGAAAAAATCAAAACAAAAAATACGGCACAGCCGAATCGGAAATAAAGAACAGCATAACCGAAACCACAAAAATTCTTGGCATCAGGGATGAAATAGTTGAAAAGCTAATTATAAAATTTTTAGAAAAATCCCAAGAATACGTCAGTGAGATCTCCGCTGCCATAGCCGATTCGGACTTTGAAGGAATTGCCTCGGCTTTGCACAGACTGAAGGGAGCGGTTCTGAACTTGAGACTGGACAGACTTATTCATCTGACCTCTGATATGGAGAAAGAAGCCGGCAGAAAAAATATTAACGCATGTAAAAAGAACATTAAATCTATTGTTAACGAGATCAACCGATTAAAGAGTATATTAAAATAATTACCGGTGACTAATTTATGAAAAAAGAACTTAACATAATTTCAGTTGACGATGATGAAATAAATCTGATACTCATAGAAGAACTGGGACAGGAGATTGGCCTTAATATCCGAAGTTTCATCAATCCTCTGGAAGCGCTCTCCCATGCGGAACACAATGTTGTCGATATAGTGCTTGTGGATTATATGATGCCTGAAATGAACGGCATTGAGTTTATCAAAGAGATAAGAGATCTGTATTCGGAGATCCCTGTTGTAATGATCACAGCCGTTACAAGCGACGAGGATCTGAAACTTGCCGCGTTAAAGGCCGGCGCTACGGAATTTCTGAACAAGCCCCTTAATGGGTCCGAGTTCAAAGCCCGCATGGAAAACCTGATAAACATAAGATCATTTCAGATAATGATGAAAGACAGGGCCAAATTCCTTAAAAAGAAGGTTGAACTGGCAACAGCAGATATATTGAGCAGAGAAATTGAAACGCTGGAAGTTCTCGGCACTGCTGCGGAATACAAGGATCCGGAAACGGCCGAACATATTGAAAGAGTAGCGCACTATTCGAAACTCATGGGCGAGGCCATGGGAATGAGCAGCGACGATACCCACGTTCTCTTCTATGCGTCTCCTTTTCATGACATCGGTAAAATCGGGATACCGGACTCAATACTTCTGAAGCCCGGAAAGCTGGACAGCAAAGAGTGGCAAATAATGAAAACCCACGCTAAAATCGGCTATGATATAATGTCCAATAAAAAAAGCAAGTTCCTTCAGGCCGGTTCGATTATTGCGCTTAATCACCATGAAAAATATGACGGAAGCGGATACCCGAGATCACTAAAGGGAGATGAAATTCCTCTGATCGGGAGAATTGTTGCAGTTGCCGATGTTTTTGACGCGCTCAATTCCATAAGACCATATAAGGAAGAATGGAATGTTGAAAAATCGCTGGATTATATAAAAAATGAAAGAGGCGCCCATTTCGACCCCGAAATTGTTGATGCATTCTTTGACAATATTGATGAAGTTATAGGCATATATAATTCTATAAAAGATCAAAAAGAATAAAAAGAACTTTTAAGTTCACTCATGAATTTTGCCGGCGTACCGTCATCATTTTCATGTGAAATAATATATAATCTCTCCCTGGCTCTTGTTAAAGCAACATAGAACAGCCTTCTCTCCTCTTCAAGACCGGAGGTCCTTTCCGGAATTATCATGTCAGAAACTCCTGCAATAATTACCGCATCAAATTCCAGCCCCTTTGACGAATGCATGGTCAAAAACTCAACGTTATTCAACCCGTGTAAGGGAATATCAATATTATTCATAATATAATCCCCCTGCCAGTTATTTCTGTAAAGAACCGCAACATGAGAAGCGGTTTTTTCTTCTTCCGACAAAATAGTATGAATAATATCTGTCTCTTCGTTAAAATCGGCTGCACTGTAAAACCGGAGAGTTCCGCCTCTCCCCTTGAAGGATCTTAACGACTTTCTTGTTCTGATCCGGTTTCGCTTTATAAATCTGTTTGAAAGACGCACTATCTCTCTTCTTGACCTGTAATTGATCTTTAATCTGTGAATTTTTGCAGAGGGAAAATATTTTCTAATATTTACAATATATTCTATGCGGGCCATTCTGAAACCGTAAATGGACTGCCAATCGTCTCCAACAGCGAATAGATTAGGATTCACCTTCGGAAGGATCTGTTTCAACAGTTCAAAATTATCATCCGATGTATCCTGAAATTCATCAACCAGTATATATTTATACCGACCCATCGTTTTCATTCTTATATTATGATCCTTTTTGAGCATTTCAATTGTAAAACCTATCATGTCGGTAAAATCGATCATATTGAGCGATCTTTTTTTGCTGCCGTATTCTTCCCTGATCTCATTAAAAACTTCAATCATCCCCGACCTCTTTAAACTCTCCACTGCTTGCTTATTCAGATTATCAAAGTTGTTTATAAAATCGAAGGCAATACTCATTGGCAGGCCCTTCAACGCATTGATTTTCTTTTCAAGAATTTCCGAATATATCCTGTTTCTGATACTTTCATCTATAACGGCTGGAAAATGACCAAAAGAAAAGCGCTTGATAAAAACTTCACTATTTTCCTTTAAAAAGGAGAGACAAAAAGAATGAAACGTTCCCGAATTAATGCCGGAAGCTCTGCTGCCGATAGAATCTTTAACCCTTTCCTTGATCTCAATTGCGGCTTTACGGCTGAATGTCAAAATTAATATCTCATTGTCCCGGCACAAGGAACTGTTAATAATATTCTTTACCTTTTCAACGAGAGTGCGTGTTTTGCCCGTACCGGCGCCGGCCAGCACAAGATTAATACCCTCATCGGGCAGAGACGCTTTATACTGTTCTCTGTTCAAATCGTACATACTATTTATACGATTGTAACCGTATATATGGAAACTTTTTTTCAGGGGAAGAGGAAAAGGGCTATGCCCATTTAACAAAAAAACGGTTATTCTTTACACCTGTAACCAAGCATCTATTCTCAATGAGCCCCTTTAATTCCTGTTCAACCGTACTGCTGCTATGGCCGGTCTTTTTTGTAATATATTTTACTAAAATATTAATATTGTCCTTTTCATTTTTGCATACTGTGTCAGGATAATTTTCAATAATTCTGCCCAGTATAAGGTCTTTTGCAAAGATAAAAGTTCTTTGCTCCTTTACTATCTGTTCCTCTCTGCCGGAAATTTTTTCGCCTCTGTTATACTGTTCGATTATTGACTTAACATAATTATCAATGCCTTCTCTGAAACTATTAACAATTTTCAGCAGTTCCTTATGCGGCATTGCAAGGGATTCTGAAACGGCATTTTTTGAATTGTACTCGTCCCAGTTGTTGGAAAGAATTCTTATGCCATACTCACGGCACTTCTCTCTCACCTCTGTTCCGGGGAAGGGCGAAAGTAAATGATAACCGTAATTTGAGCTGAGGCTTTTCGAAAGAGCAAGTGTTTCCTTTACAGTTTCCGGAGTCTCGCCCGGAAGGCCCAGTATATAAGAAGTCATCGGCTCAATGCCGGCTTCTCTGCATAACCGGACCGCATTTCTGCACATACTGATATCCGTTTTTTTGTTTATTCTATCCAATATTTGCTGGTTGCCGCTTTCAATTCCAAAACATAAAGTAGTACATCCTGCCTTTTTAAGGGCCTCAAGCAGTTCGCCCGATACCGTATCAACTCTTGCAAAAGCGGTCCACTTGTGCTTGATCCCCCTTCTATTAATCTCACGGCATATCTCAATACACCTTTTTTTATTTGACGTAAAAAGATCATCGGCAATATTTATCTGCTTTGTCCCGATCTTTGACAGAGCTTCAAATTCATCAACAACTCTGGTTACATTATAGTACCTGATCTTCTGCCCTCCCATCTTTCTGCCGGCGCAAAAAACGCATTTATAGGGGCATCCCCGTGATGTTATCATATTGACGGGCAGTCCCAGCGCTTTATACTTGCTCACCTCGACCAGGCTTATATCCTGACCGGGCAATACGTTTATATCTTCGATCAACGGTCTGTCTTTGTTGTGAACAATCTTACCCTTAGTACGGTATGAAATACCCTGAATTTCGGAACACGCTTCGATATTAGGAGCCTCCGCAAGTTCTGACAGAGTCAATTCTCCTTCGCCCCTCACAATAAAATCTATATGGCTGTTTTCTTTTAAAATATTATCCGCATCAAAAGTTACATGGGGGCCGCCCATTATTGTGACAATGTCTTTATCTGCTTTTTTATATTGGAATAAAATTTTAAGAGCCGCATTTACATTCATGGTAGCGGCTGTTGCTCCGACAAAAACCGGTTTAAAGGTTTTAACTTTTTCTATTACTCTTTCAAATGAATAGGGCCTTATAACATAATCTTCTATGATCACATGATTTTTTTCTTTCTTTAAATATGCTCCAAGACTCATAAGTCCCAGAGGCGGAGAGGGATAATCCTCCAAAGGATAGGGGGGATTTACCAGAATAATCTTCTTCATCATAAATCGAAATTATTATTATATTTTACAGAGTCAAGCAATATGTAAAAAAATATACAAACATGCGTTAAATATTTAGATTTTACCGGGCTCATTCATCCTCTGCATCTGGCAGCAAAAAGCGGCAGCATTAATAAAATAAAGCTTCTTATTGAACACGGAGCCCCTATCAATTGAAAAAATAACTACATGTACGCACCCCTGCATATTGCCGTAATAAATAACAATCTCCAAAACGAGCGCATACCGGAGTCAGGGACAACGGCAAAAAGAGCCCCCTTCATCTTGCTGTAATAAAAAGAAATAAAAAAACAATTGCTCTTCTGAAAAGAGTTAAAAGCAGATAAAATTATTTTTTTCTAAGGTGTTCTGTTTTTTTCATCCATAAGGAATTTTTGTTTCGCTCCATTTTTGAATAAATGCATCCGCAATAGTTCTGACGGTAGAACCCGTACTGTCTGGAAATTTCAACCGATCTTTTACATCCGTCATTCTTTTTAAAATCAGCTTTGAAAAATTCGATCCCATATTGATCTGCCAATTCTTCACCCGCTGTATTGATCATATAGGCATCTTTATGAGGACTCACAGAAAGTGTCGTTGCCACAATTCCGATCCGTAATTGAGCGGCTCTCTTAAAAGTCTCTTCAAGCCTGAATTTATAACAGATACGGCATCTTTCAGATCTTTCGCCCGCGAACCTAAAATGTTTAACACTTAAGGTCCACTGCAGGGGATCATACCTGCCGATTATCAGATCTATCTCTGTTTCTTTAGAAAATTTTTTTAGTTCCTCAAGTCTTTTGTCATGTTCTTTCGGGGGAGCAATATTCGGATTATAAAAGAATGCGCTTAAATCAAAATTATCTTTTAATATTTCTGCAACAAAACAGACACAGGGAGCGCAGCATACGTGAAGCAATAAGGATCTTGATCTCACTATTTACTTAAATATTTGCTCATAAAATCAGAAAGCATTTCGGCTTTGTCGGGATTGGTTCTGCTGTCAAGCCACAATAAAAGCCTGGAACGGATTCCATCCTCTTTTGAATAAATATGGTGAATTACATATTTGGCAATCTCATATTTACATTCTTCAAAGATCCTCTCTGCAAGGTGAAAGTTTGACGGACATGAACCGAGTATTTCACATATTTTTACAACAATTTCATGTTTGTCAATCTGAGCCAACTCGTCCCGAAGAATTTCACCGAAAATGGAACTCTTTAAGTTAACTTCTTCTCTTCTCTCGAAATTTTTTCTTCTTTCAACTTTTCCAAAATACATTGATCTCCCTCTCTCCATATTATAATCTTATAATATGAATTAAACCTTTAATTAAATGGAACCTGTTCTTAATGAAAACATAGTATATAATATTTATTATATATAAAAAGAACTCCTTCGTCAAGTAGTAACATAAAAAAACAATTTGTATTAATAATTTTCCACACTATACGATCTTAAATATCAGCACAAATACATCCGAGTCCGGAGTTCCTGCTCCCATAAACTCTCTGTAATTATTGTTAAAGATCCGGGCAATTTCGGAGGGACGGCGCGTTCTGTTGTCTCTGATTATATTCCTTAAGCGGACTAAACCGAACTCCTGTCCCTCTTCATTCTTTGAACTGAGTAAAGATTTGGAATATAGAATACCAATATCTTCCTTTTGCATATTTGTCCGTCCTATACCGTAACTGGCTTCGGCATTGTAACCGAGAGGGATCCCTTCCGAATCAAGGGTATCATAATCACCCTTGTCAACCCTGAATACCTCAAGAGCCGGAAATCCTGCATTTGTGTACATAAGCCTCATATTCTTAATATCATAAAAAAGATAATAAGCGGTAACAAGTCCGCCTCTGCCCTTTGAATACTCGTAAATAGCTTTATTAAGAGTCTGCATAACCGTATAAGTTGAAGGCGCTTCATTGATGCAGGATCTGAAAGACGATCTCAGCAATACCGAGTAAAGAGCGCTGTTAACTCCCATACCTGAAACGTCTGTGGCAATAACTCCGATTCCGTTGTCACCAAGCCTTATGAAATCGAAATAATCAATTCCCTCTTCATATCTGGGGATCATAAAGGCTCCGAACTTTATACCTATAGTATTGGGCAATAGTGCAGGGACCGATCTTGACAGAATAAAGGATGAAAGCTCCCTTGTTCTTGATATCAGCTGCTCCTGCATGGCTTTCCTGTAAAAGAATGCAGTTGAAATAAAATCATTACACTTCAAAAAGAAATCTGCTAATTTATCCATCTCCTCAAAAGAATAAAGGGTAGAATCTTTTTTATTGCCAATACACAAAAGCGAAAACAATCTTCTTTCCTGATATATGGGCAGAATAACTTCAATTTTATTGCTCTCATAGAATTCAGCCATATCTTCGCGAATATTTTCAAATAACTCATCATCTATATATATCTTCTCTTTATTCAGCATCTGGTGATTCCTGACAAACCATCTTACCAGAGTCGAACTTCTCTCAATGGGTTCCATTGTAAAATCGTCGGCAGCTTCTTCAATTCTGTAATACATGAGTTCATATTTTCTGCTCTTATCATTTAAAGTAATAAAGAGTACTCTCTCCGCTTGAAGGCTCTCGTAAAGAACGTCCACTGTTTTCTGAATAATAAACTCGGCACTCTGAAACTTATCAACTTCATTGACAAAATTATCAACAGCAACTTCAAACTCATGCTCCTTCCTTGTGAAAAAATTATGGATCCGCGGATGGATAAAAACATAGAAGAAAATAAATACCATCACCACTGAAACGGAAATAATATGCGAAGGAAAATTGCCGATAACCGGGTAATCACCTTTAAATGCATAGAGAATACCGTATATTGGGAATATTGCAAAAACAGAGGATATTATATACATTGGCGTTTTCTGGATCGCGCTGGAAAGATCCATTAAATTCAAATTTGCAGCGGAATAGAATATCGACGATGCGCCTATTACTGCGGCTATGGATGGACCCACAACATACATTTCAGAATAATTAAAAAATCTTGGAAGAATTATTGCAAATATTGAAGCAACTATTGCTGCAATGGAATTACCGATGAACACATAAATCAACTGCAATTTGTAAATCGCTACGGTTGTTTTGATATATTTTCTTATAAAGTTCAAGATCCCCAAAAAAAGATAAATAAGAGCTGCCGAAGCATAGATATAATAACCGTATTTAAAATCCCTTTTAAGCACTCCATCTTCAAAATAGGCTCTTGAAATTGTTAAATCCGTAAATCCTGCAATTGCCGCAATGACCAGAGCAGGGACTAAAATAATTAAAGTTAAATAAAAGGGGAAATGCTTTTCAGGTTTCGGGAAAACCAGAGACATCGCAAATACCGAAGCAAAAAACATTACAGTAAAAAACTGAGTCAGCCTGTTGATCTGAGTTAAATAGTAAGCGTCAGGGAAGAGATAAGTTATAAACATCGTAAAAATAATTCCGAAAACCATCAACAGATAGAAAAAAAGGTACCTGTTTACCTGATCTCTCCAGTTTTTAATGATTATAAAAGCGGCCATATATAAAATAAGAACAGAAGCAATGGGCGATATTATTATGCTGAATGTATTCATTAATTCTTCCTGATAAATGCTGTTGAAAATTTTTTATAATATAAAAAACAAGTTCAGCTTTTTAAAAATTAACTATTTATTCCTTGAAATAATAAAGCCACTATTATTTTCTCATTGACAAGAAAAAAAAGTTGGAACCTAAAAAAAAAATTAATTTTTTGGAAGATTTGCTCTGAAATTATAAATTAATTAAGAATGAGGAAAAGAGACAATGTTATGCTGAATTATCTGAAAACTCTGAATCTTACATATTTTCTTTCACTACCGGATTTACTAAAATCGCTGCCCTGAATCATCGTGTTTCCGCCGCTTACCTCTTCAATATTTTGCTTATACAGATAATCGACCTCAGCACCTGTACCGCTTTCTTTGACAATGCCGAACTTTATTTTATGAAAACCGTTATGCCCGAGAGTTCTGTAAAGTTTCATGAATTTCCGATAATCTATTTCACCTTCAACATAGTGATTTAAAACTTTCACGATCTTCCCCTTTTGATCACTTATTATCTTTACTATTCTCTCATTATCACTGATCTCTTTTTTTACAATGTTTCTTAAGCCGGTACCACTGTTGTCAGAAAACCTGGGAACACTACTTTTATCCTTAAAAATTTCATAATTGTAAGTAATAATACTCATAGCTGCCACCACAATTATGGACGCGGCAAGCGCGGGCATTATTTTCAAAAAATATCTTTTTCTTCTTTTTAATTTTATTGCGTTAATTGTTTTTAAGCTTAGATCTTTTGAAAGCCTGTACTCATATTTTAATTGAGAAATAAACCTGACGGTCTTTCTTAACCTGTCATACTCTCTGCTGCAGTCACTGCAGGTTTGAAAATGTTCAAGAATTAATTCTTTCTCTTCTTGAGTCGGGATATCATTATCAATAAGGTCGGACATCTTACCAATTGGAATGTGAGCATTACTCATATTAATCCCCTGGCATATAACCTGTTTTTTAAAAATTCACGGCCTCTGTGAATACGGACCTTAACATTAGACAATTTTATGTCTAAAATATCCGCTATCTCATTATAGGAAAGACCTTCAATATCTCTCATTAAAAGAATCTCCCTGTAATCACCAGGAAGCTTCTCTATCTCTTCTCTGACAATTCGTAATGAATCGTTAGTTATTACTTCATTTTCAGGGTTTTCCCTTTCGTCCGGAAGCTGAAGATCAAATTCATCCTCGCCTTTAACCAGATTTATAGAGACTAAATTATATCTTCTGTTCTTTTTCTGATAATTTTTGCAATAGTTTACCATAATACTGTACAACCAGGTTGAAAATTTTGATTCTCTTCGAAATGAATGTAATGCCTCAATTGCCATGATAAAAATTTCCTGGGTAATGTCAAGAGCCTCATCATAATTATGAAATTTAGAATAGACATACCTAAATATCATATTCTGATATTTCTCAATTATAGACGAAAAAGATTCAACATCTCCTTCAAGAACTCTGTCAATTATTTTTATATCATCTATTGCTGTCATATATTGTAATTTATAATCATCTTAAGTTACAAATTTTTTTATTTTATTATTCTTACAAACCTGCGTTTTCCAACTTTCAGCACTCCTTCAAAGGGAATTGTAAATTCATGATCTTCATCAACAATTCTGTCTCCATTAAAACTAACGCCTCCCCCCTTAATAAGCCTTCTGGCCTCTCCGTTCGATTTTGCCATCCCGCACAGAACCAGCAATTTTATTATCCACATTTTGCCGTTATCTTTTTCCTTGTCCGGCAGTCTAAATTCCGGCATATCATCGGGCTCGTCTTTTTTAACAAATATTTTATTAAATTCGGATTCGGCTTTTTCGGCAATTTCCCTGCTGTAAAACTGGGCACAGATCTCCTTTGCAAGTTTTACCTTGGCATCTCTGGGATGAAGTTTTCCCGATTTCATTTCCTTCTTAATGGTCTTTATCTCATCCATCGGAATATCCGTTGCAAGCTCATAATAGTTAAACATCAACCGGTCTGAAATTGACATCACTTTACCAAAGATCTCCTGCGGGGGTTCATCTATACCTATATAATTGTTCAGGGATTTACTCATCTTCTGTATCCCGTCAAGCCCCACAAGAAGAGGCATAGTTATTATTACCTGCGATTCCTGCCCGTATTCCTTCTGCAGATCCCTGCCTACAAGAAGGTTGAACTTCTGGTCCGTGCCTCCCAGTTCCACATCGGCTTTTAATGCAACGGAATCATAACCCTGGATCAGGGGGTACATAAATTCAAGTATTGAAATGGATTTTCCATTTTTAAATCTATTTGAAAAATCATCCCGCTCCATCATTCTTGCGACATTGTATTTTGCAGTCAATTCCAGTACATCGCTGAAATTCATTATACTGCACCATCTTGAATTAAATTCAATAATGGTTTTATCCTTATCAAGGATCTTAAAAAACTGCTTTTTATAGGTTTCGGCATTTTCCAGCACCTCTTCTCTGGTGAGCCTTTTTCTTGTTTCGGATTTTCCCGAGGGATCGCCGATCATGCCTGTAAAATCCCCTATGAGAAAGACCACGCTGTGCCCCATATCCTGAAAATGTTTCATCTTCCTAAGGAGAACAGTATGGCCAAGATGAATATCAGGAGCAGTGGGGTCAAATCCGGCTTTTACTATCAAGGGTTTATTCTCCCTTTCCGACCTTTCCAGTTTTTTTTCAAACTCATCAAAGGGTATGATCTCTTCAGTACCCCTCTTTAACATCTCAATATCATTTTTAATCATTTTAAACCTTTTGGAATTATTTATATTATTAAGGATCAGTCTGAAAAAGACGCTGCCGCTTATCTGCAGAAATACAAAAATATACAGGTTCTGCCCAACAGAATACATTTTACAAATGTCTGGATATATAACAAAATGAAAAGCAATAAACAAAAGAGATCTCAACTAATGTTCATGCTTATCATCATTGCTCAAATTCTCATCAGGGTCACCGGAATCATCTCCTTCGTCAAAGTCTTCTTCAAAACTATCGAGAATATCTTCAAGTTCAAAATCAGGGCCGAACTCCTTAGTGTAATAATACTGCGCAATTATTCCGATCAATTCCTGCCTCGAAGAATCTGCGTCATCGGCGTTCTCAAAGAATATAAGAATGGGACTCTCTTTGCCGATCAAAAAAACCTGAAATCCGAATTTCCCCTCATCTTCAACAACTCTCCCCACAGCAGAAACATTGGCAACCACAACAGCAATACTTCCATAATCAATAATAGGCAACATTTGTTCCTCTCTTTTCTCTGCCTGAAAATGCTTATAGTATCTTCAGGATAATATTTTAGTAAAACTCCCTGGCATTAAAACCTACGTCTTCGCCGTCCAATCTGGAAAACTCTTTAAGAAGTTCTTTCTGCCTGGGTTTTAATTTTTTCGGCACAATAATATTAACTTTGACAAGCTGATCGCCTCTTCCATAAGACCCCAGGTAGGGGATACCGTTGCCTTTAAGCCTGAAGACTTGACCGTTCTCCGTTCCGGGCGGGATCTTCATTTTCGCTTTGCCCCCCGTAATGGTAGGAACTTCTACCTCGCCTCCGAGACATACCATAGGGAATGTCAGGTTTATTACGTTGAGAATATCATTGCCGTGCCGTTCAAATATTTTATGCTTTTTAACATGAATTACAACATAGAGGTCTCCTCTGGCGCCGCTGTTGGGACCCTGTTCGCCCTCGCCGGTTATCTTTAATCTTGACCCGGATTCGACTCCGGCCGGGACTTTCACGGTTATTTTCCTGTTCCTCACTCTTAATCCGGACCCGCTGCATGACTTGCATGGCGTTTTAATTATTTTACCCTCGCCTTTACAGTTATAACAGGTTTGAGTGATCGAGAAAAATCCCTGGGTCTGTCTGATCTGTCCGGTCCCGCTGCATATATTACATACCGAGGGTTTTGAACCCGCTGCAGAGCCGGAACCGCCGCATACATCACAGGTTTCATTCCTTGGGATCTCTATCTGTACCTCTTTGCCGGCTGCAGCCTCCTCCAGCGTGATCATCAGATCATACTGTAAATCGGCGCCGCGCCTTGACCGCCTTCCCCTTGACCTGCTGCCGAATGAAGAGCCGAAAAAGCCCTCAAAGATATCGCCCAGATCAAAATCTCCGAAAATATCTGAAAAATCGGCTTGAGTACCTCTGAATCCGTCAAAGCCTGAAATGCCGTCGTGACCGTACTTATCATAGGATGCACGCTTTTTAGGATCTCTCAGGACTTCATATGCTTCAGTTGCCTCTTTAAACTTCTCTTCAGCAGCAGCGTCGCCTTTGTTTTTATCAGGATGATATTTTAATGCAAGTTTTCTATATGCCTGTTTTATTTCGCTTTCACCGGCATTTCTGGGAACACCAAGTATTTCATAATAATCTCTTTTTGCCAATTTTTTCCTCGCATAAACTTACTATCAGGAACATGTCACCATGCTCCTGCATACAATAAAAAACAAATTATTTTTCCTGCGCAATTGAAAAATTCACATAATTACAAAGGTACACTGCCGCAATTTACAATCTAACTAACTCTCTTTTTTGTCATCATCAACGACCTCATAGTCAGCATCGTATACCTTTTCACTGCTTCCGGCATCGTCTCCTTTATCTTCAGCAGCGCTTTTCGATCCCGATGCCTCCGCTCCCTGAGCAGCCTGCTGCTGCGCAGCAGTCTCTTTATATATTCTTTCGGCAAATTTATGTGATGTCTGTTCAAGCTTTGTTTTGGCTTCTTTAATGGAGTTGATATCCCCCGATTCCAGCTCTTTTCTCAGGTTCGCTATTTCATTCTCAATTGCTTCTTTTTCCGCCGCATCGACTTTATCTTCATTCTCCTTCAGCATCTTTTCAAGAGAATATATGAGCGAATCCGCTTCATTCTTCGTTTCAATTTCCTCTTTCATTTTCCTGTCTTCTTCAGCGTGCGACTCGGCGTCTTTGATCATTTTATCGATCTCCTCTTCGGATAAACCGCTTGAGGATTCAATTCTGATCTTCTGCTCCTTGCCGGTACCGAGATCCTTTGCCGATACATGAACAATACCGTTTGCGTCTATATCGAAGGTTACCTCTATCTGCGGAACGCCTCTTGGAGCAGGAGGTATCCCAACAAGATCAAACCGCCCAAGTGTCCGGTTCTGAGCTGCCAGTTCTCTCTCACCCTGTAATACGTGAATCGATACTGCAGGCTGGTTATCAGCAGCAGTAGAAAATATCTGGCTCTTCTTTGTCGGGATAGTTGTATTTCTCTCAATAAGTTTTGTCATCACTCCTCCGAGAGTTTCAATGCCCAGAGAAAGAGGAGTAACGTCAAGGAGAAGAACATCGTGAACATCGCCTGCAAGTACGCCTCCCTGAATAGCCGCTCCGATGGCAACC
This sequence comes from Spirochaetota bacterium, assembly GCA_024276015.1. GTDB lineage: Bacteria > Spirochaetota > UBA4802 > UBA4802 > UBA5550 > JAJRXZ01. The sequence goes on from JAJRXZ010000022.1 coordinate 98,616, forward strand.
ACCTCGTCGGGATTAACGCCCTTATGCGGCTCTTTGCCGAAAATTCTTTTAACAAGATCCTGCACTGCGGGGATCCTGGTTGATCCGCCAACAAGGATAATTTCATCTACATCGCCCGGCGTCAATCCCGCGTCCTCAAGAGCTCTCAAACAGGGTTCCTTTGTTGATTCCACAAGATCGCCTATCAACTGCTCCAGTTTAGACCTGCTGAGGGAAAGCAGCAGGTGTTTGGGGCCGCTCTGGTCTGCAGTTAAAAAAGGTATATTTATATCTGTCTGCATTTTGCTGGAGAGCTCGATCTTTGCCTGTTCCGCAGCTTCTTTTAGCCTCTGCAGGGCCATTTTATCGTTGGATACGTCAACGCCGGACTGTTTTTTAAATTCTGCAATGAGCCACTCCATCACTTTCTGGTCAAAATCATCTCCGCCCAGATGCGTATTTCCGTTGGTCGATTTTACTTCAAAAACGCCGTCGCCCAGTTCAAGTATTGAGATATCAAAAGTGCCTCCCCCAAGGTCATATACGGCAATTTTTTCATTGTCCTTATTTTTATCAAGCCCATATGCAAGGGCTGCTGCCGTGGGTTCGTTGATTATTCTCTCAACCTCAAGTCCGGCAATCCTTCCGGCATCCTTTGTTGCCTGCCTCTGGGCGTCGTTAAAATATGCCGGTACCGTTATTACGGCCTTTGA
>JAJRXZ010000023.1 GCA_024276015.1 Spirochaetota bacterium
GCGTCCGTATTTCTGGCATTACCGGTATTCTGCTCAATTCCCGCACTCAACTCTTCAAGGGTTGACGAAATCTCCTCGGCATTTGCAGCCTGCTCATTTGAGCTCTCACTAAGCTTTCCTGCCGTAGAACTGAGTTCATCGGAAGAATTCGACAGCATTGCCGTTAGTTCTACTATTGTCTTAATTATTTCGGAAAGTTTATCTATCATTGTTTTAGCGTCATTTGCTATCAAAGCAATCTCATCGCGGGACTGGTAGTCAATATTGGCCGTTAAATCTCCATCTGCCACACTTTTCAGAAAAGAACCAAGGTCTCTTAAAGGATTTAATACGGACTTATAAACAACAACAGCCAGTATCATTGAGATCAGAAAAGCGCACACCACAGCTACCATCATTATAAGAACCGTTTTATCGTATTGCGATTCGACCGTCCCCTTGATCAAATGCATTTTTTTGCTGAATTTATAGGAAATACTCTTTGCCAGCTTTGCTGTTTCTCTGATATCATCTTTATAAACGCTCAAAGCCTTATTTGCATCCTTTGTTGTTTCTATTTTCCCCTCCTTAATAAGAGAAAATACTTCAAGAAACCCTTTCCTGTATGCTGCAAGATGCTTCTCAAGTTTATTCACATCGTCGGCTTCTTTTTTATAATACGATTCAGTAAGCTTCTTCATCAGCTTGATCTTTTCAAGGCCATGGTTGTACTGATATTCCCATTTTTTATAATAGCTTTCTACCTTTTCGTCCGAATCTATATTTATAAAAATATCCTTTTCATACTGCCTCATTCCGTGTATATTCGCTCTTGCCCGGGCAGAGTATTCGGCAAAATTGGCATCGCTGTCCAGCATTCTGATCATTTCTTCCGTTATCATACTCAATTGCGAATAACAGATATAACCCATTAAAATCATAAAGAACAGTATTATTCCATAAGATAATAGCAACCGCATACTGAATTTAATGTTTTTTATCATACTCATCCTCCAAAAAAATATTATACTATACAAATCCTATAGGATCTGCTTTCAATCATTACTGAACATATATAAAGGTCGCGGGCCCCTGGTAAAAACCAATTATTAGTCATATTCTTGACATTTTATTTTTTAACAGTCAAGCAAAATTTCTTTTAACGACTCTAAGATTTTGACATTACCGAATATTAAAAAACAAAATAAGAAACTCATTTGACGCATCATCAAGAAAAAGAGTACAAAATGTGAAATAAATTGACAAACCTCCTGTAAAGATAAAAAAAGCATTTAAAAATAAGAAAATGCAAGGTCATTAGTAAGATGGATTATGTTGGAAATATAATCAGGCCGCCAAGCGAAGCATACAGCCTTATCATACAAGTTACTGTTGGCTGTTCGCACAACATGTGCACATTCTGCGGGACATATAAAAGCCGGAAATTTTATATTAAAGATACAGACCTGATCAAGAGAGATATTGACGAAGCCTCAAAATTCGGCGGCTCTTTCAGAAAAGCATTTCTAACAGACGGCGATGTACTTATCCTTCCCACTGAAACTTTGCTCCATCTGATCAACTATATCAGAAAAAAGATCCCTTCAATTAAGAGAGTTGGAGTATATGGCAACACAAAATCTATTCTGAAAAAAAGTAAAAACGAATTAATGGAATTAAAAGATGCAGGCCTTGGGATCGTATACCATGGAATAGAAAGCGGCAACAAAGAAGTTCTCAGAAGGATCAGAAAGGGGGCTTTCCCTCATAAAATGATAGAATCGGCAAATAAAATAACAGAAACGGGGATTCTCCTCTCTCAAACAGTACTTCTTGGCATCGGAGGAAGGGAACTCAGCATAAACCATGCTGTTGATACCGGGAAAGTTTTAAGCGAAATGTCCCCTCACTTCGCATCAGCACTAACTCTTATTGTGCTTCCGAATACCGATCTCTATAAGGATTACAAAAGTGGCAAATTTATTCTTCCCGATAAATTTGAACTTCTCAATGAACTGAAAATCATTATAGAAAATATGGACGTAAAGAGAGAATGTTTTTTTGCATCCAATCACGCGTCAAACTATGTTGCAGTAAAGGCAAAGCTTCCCCGCGAAAAAGATAAAACAGTTGCTCTGCTTGAAAAAATTATTAGCTCCGGAGATAAAAACATTTTGCGGCCGGAATTCATGAGAGGGCTGTAACAATTTTTAGCTCATTCCGGATTTACGGGAAATATGGGCAAAAATATTATTTTGCCAAGTCCCTTAACTTATTCTTGAACACCCCCTAAATTCTACCACAGGCATTTCTTTTGGTCGCCCCATAGGGGGACTTTAATTTTATGTATCAATTTTACTTTATTACTTGACTTAGACACTTTTTATATAACGAGTAAATTTTAATTTACATATAATGATATTATTAAATCATTGCATCAATACTATTTTACCGAGGTTCCAATGGGCGACGAGATCAGAGATGCAGTCAAATTTATATCACAGGAATTAATGAACAACCCTGAAACCGATAAATCAAAGTTAATCGATACTGCAAGCCGGAAATTCGACCTTAATCCCATGCAGACCGACTTTCTTATCAATAAATATATTTTTAATAAAGATAACTGCTGACTGTCCGTACAATTATTCGGGCTCTTCTTACCGGTTGTAAAGAGAATTCACCTCTCAATATAAACTTTTTCTCTCTCAGGAACTATAATTGAACCGTCCAGATCATCAGGTTCAACAGCCAGCAGCGATGAAATCTCTATAACCGACACTTTCCCGGGAATATCAATGCCCTTTGAAAGAAGCCACTTTCTATGAAGATCGCTCATTAACCGCCTGGCAGATTCTACCGAATCAACTCCCGATGCATTTTTCACAGGGGCAAATTCCTCTTCTCTTACCGTCTCAAATATGACATTCTTCTCTGTTAATTGCAGCGCATCAAAAACAAATTTTTCAAACTTGAATCCTTCAATTTCCACGGCTCCATCTTCGCTGTAGGATCTTATTTTTTTTCTGGCAGTATGAAAGGGCAGAGACAGATCCTCTCCGGAAGTTATCTTTTCGATAAAATTCCTGTCAAAAAGATGAACCGCAATACTTCCCGATGAATATTTCAGCTTTCCCTTATTATCGGTCATATTCTTTTTTTCATCGGGCATATCGGAATACTCTATAACGCCCATCCTTCCGTTATTAAACCGCACAAAAAGACCTATTTTTTCCTGAGAAAATTTTTTTTCCACGGCCTTGCTTGAAATATCCGCATTATGCCATATATGAAATCCTATAAAAACAGGATCAATGATCTTCACCAGAGGATTATCAACCTGAAAATATGATATTAATTCTATTCCTCTGTCCCTTAATTGAGCCAGTGCCCCCGAAGTTGACAGAGCAGTAAGACTCCCCCCATGCCCGTCAGGATTTTTGAAGATGCTATTCTTGCTTTGAAGGATCAACTTTCCATTTGTGTCAAGGGAGGGGATCATATTCTGCGGGAAAATAATGACATCCTTCCCGTTCAATCCGAAATAATTATTTTCTTTAAAATACTTAACAGTTTCGTCATGGTTTGTCCTTGAAGTCATAACAAGCCAGGGTATCACAACATTGTATTTCTTCGAATATTTACAGATCTTTTCGCCATGCATCTGAAAAAGAGTCTTATTGGAAACAGGCCCCACCGGGAACTTACCCTTCGGCCCTTCATATCCTAACCTGGAACCCTGACCTCCTGCAACAACAAATGCGGCAACTTTCCCTTTCTTAATATAGTCAATTCCTCTTTTCCTTGCTTCATTATGCTTCCTTTTTTCATCGTCGCCTTTAGGAAGTCTTATCAGGGGAGCTTCGTTATACTCATCAGGCAAAATTTGATCCGAACTTTCAAAGAGGTCTTTCAGCTGCCTGTAATCTATTTCAGACAATTCATCAAGAAGGCTTTTCCTCTCATTATCATTCAGAATGTCCCAGTGCTTAAAAACATGGCCCTGTTCAAATTCATAAGTTCTCTTAATAACATTGTCATATCCTGAATAAGAAATCATAATGCCTCCTGGAAGCGGGATCGTAAATTACCGTTTATTCCGAACTAAATTGCTTTATTCATCAAGTTTTTTTTTTAAAATATTGCAGTTAGAATTTAATTCAAGAAAA
>JAJRXZ010000024.1 GCA_024276015.1 Spirochaetota bacterium
AATTGGAAGATCAAATGCTTAAAAATCTTTCTTCCGTTGGTGTAAATAATGTTGTTCAAGCCGAACATATCAGAGACCTGCAAAGATTACTCAAAAACGATTACCGGGGTATTATTGTCAGTATGATTCACAAGTTCCGTGATATGCCGGCTGATGTAGGTGAAAGAAAAAATATTTATGTTCCGATAGATGAACACACCGCACAACCGGTGGCGATCTTGGAAACTACTTAATGGCCGCAATTCCCAATGCAACCTATATCGGATTTACCGGAACTCCGGTTGACAAAACAGTGTACGGGAAAGGGACTTTCAAGACCTTTGGCATTGACGATAAAAGCGGATATTTACATAAATATTCCATTGCAGACAGTATTGAAGATGGAACTACTTTGCCCCTTTTCTATGGGATGGCTCCTAACGAATTGCTTGTTCCAAAAGAGATTCTTGAAAAAGAATTTTTAGAACTTGCAGAAGCTTATGGAGTAAACGACATTGAAGAACTCAACAAGATTTTAGAACGTGCCGTCAACACACGGAACTTTTTGAAAGGGAAAGAGCGTGTTAATAAAGTGGCTGAATATGCGGCCAAACACTACATCGAAAATGTTGAACCGATGGGTTACAAGGCATTTCTGGTAGGCATTGATCGTCCTGCTTGTGCCATGTATAAATGAGCATTGGATAAATTCCTTCCGACTGAATATTCGGAAGTGGTTTATACCGGTAATAACAACGACACAGAAGAATTAAAGAAATACCATCTTGATAAAAAAACAGAAAAAGAAATACGAAAGAATTTCACCAAGATTGATGAGTTTCCGAAAATTTTTATTGTAACCGAAAAATTGCTTACCGGTTTTGATGCCCCGATACTTTATGCCATGTATCTTGATAAACCTATGCGAGATCATACGCTACTACAAGCAATTGCAAGAGTAAACCGCCCTTACGAAAACGAACAGAAAAATATGGTAAAACCACACGGTTTTGTATTGGATTTTGTGGGGATTTTTGAAAATCTTGAAAAGGCATTAGCTTTTGATAGTGAAGAAATTAATGCCATAACTATTGCACTTTAACGTTCCAAACCATGGAAAACTATGGAAAAGTCTAATGACTGCTTATTTAGGAGATTATGAAAAAATTGAATCGACACTAAAACAAATAGCGAGTGAAGAAAAAAGCCAACCCTAATTCCAAGCACATTTGCAATTCACACGAACCAAAAATTACAAAAGAGCTTGGAATGCCACCGCAGAAAAAAAGGAATTGACAAACATTTAAAAAAGACCAGAATGAAGGAAGCCCAGCATCTAACATTGTATATAAGCAATGGCGGACAAAGCACTATAAATAAATGATTATGGATAAATTAAACAACGGTGAAAATATGAAAGTAAGTAATATAATATCCGCCACTGCTCATACACTTGTCCGAGAAGCGGGAATAAACTGCTGAAGAGGAATATTGTGACAGACAAACAGAAATACTGGAATCCGATTCTTGAAAAACTTCCCTTTGAGAAGTTACAGGAACTTCAATTGAAAAAATTTAAAAATATCTTTCAATGGGCATATGAAAATTCAAAATTTCATCGAGATCTTTATAATAACGCCGGCATTACCCCTAAGGATATTCACTCCTTGGATCATATAAGCCGCATACCCAAAGTTGAGAAATCCATGATGAGGGATATTCAGAGTAAGGAACCATTCCCCTACGGTGATGCTCTGTGCGTGCCTGTTGAAGAAGTTACCGAGTTCAGGCAGACAAGCGGAACAACGGGACAGCCCATTTATCAGCCCGATACATGGCAGGACTGGGAATGGTGGTCGGAATCTTGGGCTTATATTCTATGGGCTCAGGGATACCGTCCTAAGGACAGGGTTTTTATACCTTTCGGGTATAATATTTTCGTGGCCTTCTGGGCCGGGCATTATGCCGCGGAAAAGATAGGCTGCGAAGTCGTTCCCGGCGGCGTACTGGATACAAAGGCGCGTATCTTAAAAATCAAAGAACTCAATGCTACGGCCCTTATGGGAACACCCACATATATGCTCTCCATGGCTGAAACAGCAAGGGACCAGCTTCACATTGATCCGTCAAAATTAGGGATCAGCAAGATCACATGCGCAGGCGAGCCCGGAGCAAGTATACCAAGCACAAAAAAAAGGATTGAAAATGCCTGGGGAGCAAAGGTCTATGATCATGCAGGAGCAACTGAAATCGGAGCATGGTCCTTCGAATGTACTGAGCAGCCCGGAGGAATGCATGTTAACGACGCTCTTTTCCTGATTGAAATTGAAGACATCGAAACCGGCAAGATCATCAATGAACCCGGAAAAAAAGGCAAGATGATAATCACGGCGCTGGACAGGATTGCCCAGCCATGCATACGTTTCGATTCAAAGGATATAATAGAATGGGCGGAAGACCCATGCCCATGCGGACGAACCTTCAGATTAATAAAAGGCGGCGTTGTGGGCAGATCCGACGATATAACCAAAGTAAAAGGCGTTCTGCTGGCTCCTTCTGCTGTTGAAGAGGTGGTAAGGGGAATTAAAGGGCTGGGCGACGAGTATGAATTTATCATCGATAAAAAGGGCGATACGGAAATTCTTATTCTAAAAGTGGAACTTTCGCCCGAAGCTGCTGAAAAAAAACAAAATATCGAAAACCAGCTTGCAGATCAACTGAGACTGAAAACAAATCTCAGGTACAACATTGAATTTCACAAATACGGCACTCTGCCAAGATATGAGGTGAAAGCAAAACGTTTTAAGGATTTAAGAAAAAAAAAGCCAAACTAAATATTAATAAGGAATACAAACATGACCGGTGAAAAGCTAATTCAGGATATGGAGAGCAGAATACAACTGATGAAAAAAACCGCAGAAGAGCTTAAAATCCTTGGAGAGAACATTCCTGCTGTTGAAAGGAATGCAGCCAGAATTCTGGCAAGTATCAAAATGCTTGAGATCAATATTTCCCATTACCTTCAAATTTGACAATATGATGATTGACAAATCAATCGATATTTAAAATGGGAATGATCTCTCTCAAACCGGTGATCTCAATATCTGCTTCTGACTTGGGAAGGTTTTGAGGCCATCTCTCTCCGCCTATGAGATAACAGACGGGCATTCCTGCAGCGCGGGCTGCTTCAATATCATTTCTCGAATCCCCTACAAAGAGCGTAGATGCAGATTCTGTTCCCATTATTTCAACAGCTTTTATGAGCCCTTCAGGATAGGGTTTAATTCTAACTACGTCATTGCGGGTAATAACGATACTTATATACGACCTCAAATTGAATTTGTCAAAAGCTTTATTCAGAGCATCTTTTCCCACGCTGGTTACAAGCGCTGTTTTAAACCCGGATTTTTTCAGATAATGGAGCAGAGCAATGGTTTCCGGATAAAGATTCCATCTTGTGAGAGCATCCGAGTCATACTTATCAAAAATTTTTGAAATAATCCTCTGAGCTTCCCATAGATCCTGTCTTTCACTATTCTTTTCAGCTAAATCGACCGTGAGATTATAAATTTCAGCATAATCGGAATATTCTCCGAAAAGGGCCCTGTCAATTCCCATACCTGCAAGAGCCCCCAGGGTTTCGCTGACAGCTTGATCCAACTTCCACTGAAAATCGACAAGAGTTCCTTCAAAGTCAAATACAACGCCTTCAATCCTTCTATTCTTTAAATTCATAATAGTTACCTGTCTCTTCACATGAAAAAATTCCGCTTTTATCCGCTCCACCGTTTAAAAAGATCATGCTCGATCTCAAGGTAGTCAAATATCTTCCCTATTGTCTGATCAATTATATCATCAATACTTTTGGGACCATGATAAAATGACGGCACAGGAGGCAGAATATGGGCTCCCAGGTCGGCAGCTCTGTACATAAGCTTCAAATGCCCCTTATGCAGCGGAGTCTCTCTGACGACCAGAACCAGTTTCCTCTTCTCTTTCAAAACAACATCGGCAGCTCTGATAAGAAGATTCTCCGCAAAACTATTGACAATCCCGGACAACGATTTTACAGTACATGGGATCACAACCATTGCATGGGTAAGGAAGGATCCGCTGGATATGGGAGCCGCAAGATCACTGTTGAGGTATACATGATCGGCCAGTTCAGCAACATCATCCGCTTTATAGTCTGTTTCAATCTCAATATTTATCTTTGCCGATTCGGTGAGAATCAGATGAGTCTCTGTATCCTTATCCTTTAAAAATTTCAGAAGTTTAATACCGTAAATTACTCCGCTTGCACCTGATATCCCGACTATTACCCTCTTTTTCATAAACTCTCTCCCGCAATCTTTGACTAATAAAAGATATGTCACTTCTTCAAACAGACTTCAAGCTCACTATTGATCATTTCTACAAGGAGCTCAGCATTGGCCATAACCTTTTTAATGCCCTCTTCGGATAGATCATCCCAGTGTATTCCCGCTGTTACAACAACATTTGTATTAAACCGCGATGATATGGATTCCGAAGCGGCTTTAACAAGGCCGTCTTCTTTATGTGATAAAAAGCAAAAAACCGAGGCGGTTGATTTTGTAATACCGGGATCCCTTAAGCCGGGCCTGGGCTGCGCCATTGCAACAGCGCCGATATGCGGCTTCTCTCCGCCGTATATGGCCACCAATACATCGGAGCCTATCACTTTTACGCCGGCTGTCAGATCATATTTCCCTTGGTCTGTCTTTACCGTAAAATCCATGAATGTATGCTGTCTCACTCTTCTTCAATAGACATTTTACAGCCTATTTTTCTTAATTCTGAAATAACTTTCTCTTTATCTTCCGATTTGAACCTTATAAATATTCTCTCTCTATTTGAATCAACCTGTTTAAAAGTAAAAAGGCTGAATAAAGTTCCTCCTGCATTATATATCCCCCGAACAATATCAGCAACGGAACAGTTCTTAAGGTCTTCTCCATCAATAGATATGCCGCAAACAACTTCATCAACGCCCATTATCTGCGAAAGAGAGTTGTATATATCCAGATCGGAAACCGTGCCTACAAGCTTATCTCCGTCCATTACAGGATAAAAACTCCTTCCAAGTTTCTTGCCTTCTGCCAAAGCTTTCCTCACAGAATCATTTATGGACATTGTGATGGGCTTTCTCACCATAAGGTCTTTTACCTTCAGACTGTTATTAAAATAATCAAGCTCATGAATGCTGCCTGTGGCTGAAACATGGTGTGCGGCCTTCATTAAATCGCGTCTTGCAAGAATTCCCCGCAATTTACCATTATCGACAACAGGAATAAATAACAGTTTATGCTCGTCGAATATTTCCTTTGCTTTGCTTGAAAGCATATCGCTGTTGATTGTAATAGGCTTTTCCTTTCTCATCCAGTTTTTTATCAGCATTATTCTCCACCTCCCTTGTAATAAAGAGGGATAATTTTAAAAGCAAAATTTCCCGGCGCAGAGGCAGCGTATTTCTCACAGCCTCCTCCGCTTCAATCCGCTTTGATTCAAACCGTAAACTCAAAACAGATCACTGTTAAAACAGCGCTGCCTCAGCGCCGGTTATATATAAAAGTGAATAGTTTTAAATATACTTCATCTGAGCAGGCACCACTCCGAAATCCTCCAGACCGAATTCCTTCCATCTGCCCAGCACCTTACTGACCATTTCTCGGTTCATCATGATCTCCCTGGGCTTGTCGTCGCCCCACTCATAAGGAGTAGTAGCATCCATGATAATCCTGGAAACGATATCTCTTTCGCGTATATGCAGCGCAGGATCAAGGGGCGTTGAGCGTCCTCTGTCAATGATCTGAGCGTCGCGTTTCGGGTCGAACCTCACGGAAAGAGCCCACATAACACGATCCCAGTCGTCTGCAGGAATATCTTCATCAACAACTATCACTCCCTTTAATCCGTAATGTCCCGTTGTTGAAGCTATAACGGCATTTCCAGCATGGTTGCCGTGTCCGGGATACATGGTCTTGATCGACACAATCGCCCAGAACCGGCCGGTAGAACTTGCGGGAATATAAACGGATTTTAAACCCGGGAGTTTCATTGTCTCAAGATCATACCACAGCGTAGCTGTTCTGTTCAATGACTGGATCATGTGAATATCGTTTATGGGCTTTCCAACAGACGTAGCCCAGAATATGGGATTTTTTCTCTGAAGTATTCTTGTTACATGAAGCGCAGGTTTCGGGAAATCCTTTCCTTTATTGCCCGAATAGTATCCGGTATATTCGCCGAAGGGGCCTTCCTCTCTCAGTTTTTTAGGATCTATCTCTCCTTCGAGAATGATCTCGGCATGCGCCGGCAGTTTTAATCCCGTATGGTCGCTTTCAAATATTTCAACGGGCTCATTTCTCAAAGAGCCCACCACATCATATTCGTCAACACCTGCCGAAACAAGAGTACTCCCTGCAAGGAAAAGAAGCGGGTCACAGCCTATAACAAAGGCAGCCGGCATCTTCTTGCCCATAGCCTCATATTTTTTCATCATCATATCGCCGTGTTTCCCTTTGATTATCTGAGCGCCCACATGTTTATCGTCCAGTATCTGGCCTCTGTAAGTTCCCAGATTTGTCCAGCCCGTTTCAGGATCTTTTGTTACAAGGTAAGCCGAAGTGGCAATGAACCGGCCGCCGTCCTCGGGATAAAACCATGGGGCGGGATAATTATTTACATTAACGTCGTCGCCTTCTATTATTGTCTCCATCACCGGAGGATCATCAACGATCTTCGGCTTGATCAGCTGCTTTGTTGTTGATTCCATCCAGCCTCTTGAGAGATCGCACATTGATTTATCGGTATCCTGTCCCAGAATTACGGCCAGCTTTTCCGGCGTTGTACATGCGCTGATGAGAACAGGTATGTCGTAACCTTCCGGGTTCTCAAATAACAAAACCGGCCCTCCGGCCTCTTCATTGATCTTAGCAGTATGCGACAGTTCAAATTTAACGTCAACCTCTGCTTTAATCCTGTGCAGCATCTTTTCATCTTCACATTTTGAGATAAAGTCTCTTAAATCTTTCATTCTTACCTCGCAAAACTTTTTAATAATTTTTTATAGTAAAATCCATCCTATGGAAAACGATCAGTGCATCTTAAACAATATTTATTTAACTTTTTTCCCTTCCAGGAGATTTGCAATGATGTGGTCCATAGCCGATTTCTTCGGAGCAATAACGGGCTCGGTTTTTTTCTGGCTCCATACGGTTTCCGGTCTGCTCTGCAAAATCATGATCTGCCCCGACCTTGGCAGATCCTTATCTATAGCCCATTCGACATCCATAGCTTTACCGTAATGCTTCTCAATCAGTTTCCCGATCTTTGCCAGCTCAACAACTTCATCATCAAGAAGACACTGCTCATTCTTTCTCTCCAGCGGTATTTCCTGTTTCTCAACGGAATGCGTCTCATGATTCAGCGTATAAAGTATCTCCTTTTCGGCAATAGTTCTCTTGATTATACTGAGAGTAATTTTGTTAACCACAAAATTATCGGGAGTAGCTTCTCCGCTTACCACGCTTTCTCCAAAACCCCAGTTGGCATCAATTACTATGGAAGAAGGATCGCCGCTTGCCGGATTTATTGTAAACATAACTCCCGCTGTTACGGCCTTAACCATCTTCTGCACTGCAACGGAAATAGCCACTTTATCATGGGGGAATCCCATTCTGCTTCTGTACGCTATGGCTCTGGCAGTAAACAGACTGGACCAGCATTTCAATATATGAGCTATAACATCGTCAATTCCCCGTATCCATAAAAATGTATCCTGCTGGCCGGCAAAACTTGCCCCGGGAAGATCTTCCGCAGTAGCGCTGGACCTGACAGCAGCCGGAACCGCCGGGAAATTACAAAACTTGGAAAGGAGCCGGTAAAACTCTCCGATATAATCTTCCAGTTCCATGCCGAGAGGAGTTTTCTCAATTAATTCTCTGATGGATTTGCTAGCCTTTTCTACGGAATCGATATCCTCATGGTCAATCTCCTCTAAAAGAGACAATATTTCATCCCTTATGCCTCCTTCATCTAAAAAACGACGATAGGCATTTACTGTAACAGCAAACCCGGGCGGTACCGGGATCTCCGCTTTTAACAATTCGCCCAGGCTTGCGCACTTCCCTCCTACAACGGGGACATCTCCAATATCGCATTCGTCAAACCAGAGAACATACTTTTTACGATCTTTCATTTTACAAAATCCTTCTCTATGATTACAGATACTCCCTCTTCTTTACTCAATATAACCGGCGATCATTCCGGCAGATCCGCGAATGGATCTGCCGGAATCACTGCACCTCAATTATATCTATTACTATTTGCCGTTAAGAATTAACTAAATGATCTCAACTATCCCTGTATCTCCGTTAACTCTTATTTTCGTACCGCTTTTAATAACCTTGCTGGCCTGACCGGTCCCAACAACTGCGGGCATGCCGTACTCACGGCATACAATTGCCGCATGGCTCATAATACCGCCAACATCGGTTACGCATGCTTTGATCTTCTGGAAAGCAGGAGCCCAGGAAGGCGAAGTTGTGGGACTTACAAGTATTTCACCCTCCTTAATTGTATTGATCTCTCTCACTGTTTTACAGACTCTGGCAACGCCTTCGACAATACCGGCAGATGCGGCAAAACCTATAAATTCCTTCATTTTCCCGGGGTCTCCCATCTCTCTCAGCTTCAGCCAGTTGCTGATACTTTCATTTGTAACGCCCCACAATACTATCATGAAAGGATTCTGAACCACTTCCGGAGGCGTACCGAGAGCTTCAGGGGCTTTCCATTCCTTAAACTTTTCCATCACACCTTTGCGCCATTTAAGCTCTTCGGGCCAGTGGTAAGCGCCGTAAGGTTCAACGACTGTGGCCCATGCGCATACAAGATCCCAGAGCGCCTGCTTAATTTCATGGCGGTTCATCAGCCAGATATCTTCAATCTCATTCAGTATTCCGGCATCTTTCATTATTGAGGCAACGTCCCTCATCTTATTCCAGAATACGGAATGAAACCAGTGCTCAACGTAAAAGAGATGATTCTCAACATAGGGAAAAACTTTTTTCGAAAGTCCGTGAAGTTCATCAAAGGTCTTCTTATCCTCGTCAGTCTGCAAAAGCCCTCTGTATTCGGCTGTTATTCTCTCACTCTCGGCCTGTACCTTCTCAAGGGGTCTGTCAATAGATTCGCCCTTCTGCAGTTTGTCTATGTAAATTCTCATTGAATCGAGGGGGATATTGAGATCATCATTCCATGAAGGATCAGAATGATACCACCCTGTGCCTGTTGAGATATTAAACCAAGGCTGCTTTGCATCATTCCAGGCCTCAATCCACTTTTTGCCGTTCTCGCTCTTCTCAAGCCTGCTTATAACAGTATCTATATTATCGCTGCCTGTTATCTCTCCGTCAACCTTCAAATCAATTGACAGTTTTGCCAGCTTTTTCAACTCTTCATCCGGCCGATACATTATAACGTCAACTCCGCCGATCATCTGCGAAATAGTCTGAAGCGTTATATCGGGAAACGCTTTATTGCAAAAATCAACAAACGTAACATAGGCGCCGTAACCGAGATTTAAAAATTCAAAGTGATACTGCCAGCATCTTACGCCGAGATCAATGAGCGTATCATACTTTTTCAGAAGATCGTATCCCGAACTTGTACCGCGGGCATTATTTATCACAGACATATCTTCCAGAACAGGCAAAGATCCGAAATCTATCGATTCCAGTTCGCCTATAATTTCTTCCATCTTCTTTACCCATTTTTGTTCCAATTCATTCCAGTTCTCAAAATAGTAACCGGCTCTGGCCTCGAACTCAGGGACCCTTGCCGGAATATCCTCGGGATTCTTTATGGGATTTTCAGATATATAAACATTGCCGTTCACAATGCGGTGATCGATCCCATTAATAGGAGGAAAACAGAAATAGCTTGAACAATACTGCGACAAAGCAAGATACCAGCATTCATCCCAGATGAGATCAAAGGGATAAAGCGGCACAGGATAATGAAGAGCATCATTAAACCAGAATGTATTTTTTTCATATTCGGCTCTCTCTTTATGTTCCGGTGTGAACCGGTAATGAGCCGGATACATCCTCTCCCATCCCTCGGTACCGGGGATAGTCTCAACCTCGTGCGGATTTGGAAATTTTGACTTTGACATAATGACCTCCAATATTAAGTTTTATTAAATCGTAAAGATTTGTAATATATTTGTAGTCTGCTGCAGGAAACTCTCCTAAAATACCTCACAAGGAGCCGATAATATCCTGCAAATTCATTTCGAACTTAATTTGCTATCAAAGTCTTCAATCAATAAGAATATTTTACAAATTCCAATCCTTTAACTTTAAAAATTCATCCACCAGTTTTCTGGCGAACTGAGGCGTATATAAATGAAGATCCACCACTTCTATAATATCAGGTTTGTTCAGCCTTTTATGCAGTTCCTCCACAAAGGCCGAATCTGCTTCCGGATCATAGAGCAGCCTTCCTTTCATATCAAGCGAAGACCATCCCTCACCGGGAATAAGCACCATAACGGGTCCATTTGCTCTATTCAGCTTGGAAGCTATAACTCTCGCAGCCTGAACAAGTTCTTCGGCAGTTGTTCTCACCTGAATTCTTAACTTGTCCATAACATACTGTTTTCTGTCTTTGGTTTCATTCAGTTTTTTCTCATTGCCTCCGTAACTGAGAAAGTCCAGTCCGCATGGAGCTATTATAAGAGGAATGCCCCTTTCACATGCAGCATCAAATCTGTTAGGTCCGGGATTCCGGTTCCCGTCAAAGAGGTTTTCCACAATGCCTCCGGTACAAACATCAACTACTCCGTCAAAAAAACCGTCGCTTATCATATCCTCCATTGCTCTGTCTCCCTTGCCCTGCGCATGACACGGAATAGGAATAAAACCTTCGTCTTCAAGATAACCTATTGCTGTCTGAACGCACATCTCACCGGGGCCGAAAGAGGTAATAGCAATAACAGGTTTTCCAAATTCCGGCTTCTGCCTCTGTGTCATCTCAACCATTCCGCAAATTGCGCCTGCTGCATTGATGATCTGGAGTTTCAGGAGAGGATTCATTTTTACAATATCAAGAACCGTATGATGCATGGTAATATCACGGGTGCCGACATATTGATCGATATATTTAGGGTGAGCAGCCATTGGAGAAGCCATTAACTTAGGCATCCCAAAGGGCAGTTCTTTCATAATACTGGTTGATACGAGAGCGGCAGTTGCTCCGCCTATTCCAAAAGCTCCATGCACTTTTCCTTCGCTGATCAGGTCTTTCACTATAGCCGAAGCGCCTTTGATCTGGTTTTCAGTTGCCCTGTCTCTGTCTGTTCTGTAACATTCTCTTACTTTTTCAATTTCCATCCCTCCCCGCCTGGCCACTTCCCGGCAGGTAATATCTCCGTCAAAGGGAGGCGGTTCTTCCATACTGAAATCCAGAAGGAGCGCGTTATGGCCCCTCTCTTCAATCATCTCCTTAACGAACCCGATCTCTTTACCGCGGGTATCAAGGTTGCAAATGATCAGAATTCCTTTTTTTTCATTCATCAGCCGATAGCTCCCTTATTCATTAAGAGTTATTTATGCGCCGAAAACTTTTTTGTTCCGGTAATTTTAAAGCATAAATAGAATTGTAATATTTTTAATTAATAATTCCATACTGCTGTCATTTAAGAACAGCAGCCCGAAAAACACGCTCAGAATATAATCGAATATATTAACTTCGATTACCTATGGGAACAAACAAGTCTTTAGAAGGGATATTCCGCGGGAAAAGAGAAATCTCAAAAATTCTGTATACAAAAATTATATCCCATTTTGACATATATTGTTCTGCATACAAAACACTACATCTTTTGAAAAATGTCAATCAATTAATTTAGAACAATGGAACTTTTTTTATAAGATTGCTATGATAATATGCGCCGCTAATATATTTATCATTGACATAATTTCGGGCAGATGAATAATAGCCTCCCAATATAGAATATAATTCTGTATACAGAACAAATTAAAATTATATATTTATTCAACAAAGAGGCCATGAAAAAAAACGGAGAACTGAACAGCAAGAAGTCGTCCTACAAACCGCTTGTGCCTGCGGTTGAACAGGCTCTGCAGATCCTTATCTATCTCGGCAAAAGCATAAAGAACAAACAGACGCTCACTGAAATATGCGACGGGATGGGCATCAATAAAAGCAAGGTCTATTCAATATTAAATACAATGGCTCAATACGGGTTTATAGAAAAGGATCTCCGCTCAAAAACGTATTCAATAGGCCCCGGCCTGGTAATATCGGCCAGAAATTTTCTTGTAAATCTTGATCAAAAAGAGATCGTGGGTCCCTTTCTTAAAAAGCTTGCCGAAAGCACAAAGAGCACGGCCTTACTCTGTCTTATAAGCGACGACGACCATGTGTATGTAGCGGGGAAACATGAAGGCAATCAGGACATCGGATTTACCGTAAGACGAGGATTTACTTTTCATATAACACATGGAGCTCACGGTAAAGCCATTGTGGCATTCATGTCGCAATCGGAAAGAAAAAAAATTCTGGAACGCAAAGAACTCTTTTTCTACAACAGAGAAGGTCATGTGGACATGAAACGTTTAAAAAGAGACCTTGCCAGATGCAGAAAAAATGGCTACGCCTTTGACCGGGGAGAATTACACCCCGGAATAAATTCAATAAGCGCGCCTCTTTTCGGGCCCATGGAAAAAATGTTCGGCTGTATTCTGCTCATTGGCAACTATCCTAAAAATCTAATTCCCCAATATGGCGCTAATGTTACAGAGGCCGCAAAAGAGATCTCATATAAACTGGGAGCTGATATTTCTCAGATCTTCAACTAAAGCCTGTCTGGGATTTCCGAGCAGACAGGCAGAGATTTTTGTAAAATTGATAATCTTTTGCATGCAGATATCCCTTTTTAGAATTAACTTTGCTGACTTTTGGGCGCATACAAACCGATTTATTTCTTGACTGAATACTATTAATTTCTCATCAATAATCATAAATTTAAAAACATCGGAGGTTCTTATGGCTTTTATGGAGTGGGATGAAAAATACAGCGTTAATATTCCGTCAATTGACGAACAGCACAAAAAATTGATCGATCTTATAAACAGATTCTATGACAGTATTAAAGAAAAAGACAGAAAGGAGAGATTACTGGAACTTGTTTCAGGATTAAAGGACTATACGGTTTACCATTTTAAAACTGAGGAGGATCTAATGCAAAAGTATAATCTTACCGATTACGGCCTCCACAAATCCGAACATGACTCATTTATTGCAAAAGTTGACGACATTTACCAAAGACTTAATTCAGGCAGACTTGTCATTTCGGTTGAAGTGACCAATTTCATTAAAGATTGGCTTGGGAAGCATATACTGGGAACCGATAAAGCTTACTCAAAACATTTGATCGAAAAAGGCGTTCAGTAAAGCATCCCGGGAAGCGGGATCAAACCGAAGAAACGGCACTAAGCCATATAATCAATTGAGGGGAAGAATATGTATGGCGTATAAAGCGAACCCCTGCGTTCCCATTCGGAACTTAAAGTAACGTCACCCTTTAACAGGTCAAAAAGATTGCCCCAGATCATACAGTCCTTTACTCTTCCTGTGATGCTGCCGTTCTCTATTAAATATGCCAGATCAAGATTTGCAGAGAAGTCTCCGGTAAGAGTATTTGACTGCCCCAGGCCGATAAACTGCTCAACAAGTATCCCCCTGCGCATATCTTTGATCATATCGCTGCAGCATGTACTGCCCGGTTTGACCACAACATTGCTGAATGAAGTTGACGGCGGAGATGCATATCCCCTGGCGCCGTTCCCGCCCGGTTCAATTTCAAGCTTTTCGGCATATTTCAGATCGGCAATAAAATTCTTTACCGCGCCGTTTTCTATAAGCACCTTATCTTTACCCGGCGTGCCTTCATCATCAAAGGGATAGCTGAAGGGGGAATCCCTCAGAAGGGGATCATCATAAAGCGTAAACTCTTTATTAAACACCTGCTCTCCCTTTTTCCCCGCAAAGAAAGATATCCCTTTCCAAACAGATCTTCCATTTAATCCCCCTGCTGCGATCCTGATAAGTCCCGCTGCGGCCTTAGGAGAAAAAATCACAGGGATCTTTCCGCTGCCGGTATTTTTTTCAACAGAGGCAATTCCGATTTTCTCAATGAGCATATCCGCCAGATCCTCGTACTTGACAGGATAAAGCGACGATCTGCTCTCCCATATATCGAGCTTAGTGCCCTTGTCTGAGATCACGGTTGCGGAAAGCGATACCGAATAGTAGGAACTCCTGTATGATGCATCAACACCGCGGGAATTAATAATTCTCATTCTGCCGGCGGACATGTTGATGCGGAGATCAATATTAGCTCCGGGAAATTTCTTCAGTATGGATCCTATTGCTTTGCTGCCCTTCTGTATCTCTTCGTCCGGATCAAAACTGCTAATCGATTCATCATAAGGTTCGAATACTTTCACCGCGGAGGAAGGAAGCGTAAAACTCTCAATCTCGCAATAGGGCGACATATCAACGGCTCTTTTAACCGCATTTTTAATTTTACTTTCATCGTTCGTATATGAGAACCCCGTCCTGCCCTTAATATTAATTCTTATTCCAAAACCGTGATTTTCCTTTTCAAATATGGAATGAATTCTGTTGTTTTTAAAAGATATGGGGGTGCTTTCGCTCTTTATCTCTATAAGATCATACCATGATGCCTCTTCAGGAACATTCGATTCAATTATGCTAATTATACTTGTCACTGCTTTCCGCCTGTAAGCACATCCTTGATCAGCATATGAGGGCCTCCGAATGAAACGGGAAGCGGCCCCTGCCCTTCTTTACCGCAGCCTCCAAGACCTCCGAACATTTTCAGGTCATTCCCGATCATCTCAATATTCATCATGGTTTTGAAAACATTTCCCGATAATATAATATCCCTGTACATTCTTCCCCGCTTACCCCTTTTGATCTCATAACCGTAACCGGATGTAAATGTAAACATTTCCAGATTTGTCTGCCCACCTATAACATTTACGGCATAGACGCCCTTATCTACAGAATCGAATATTTCTTCCGGAGTACAGGGCCCGTTCTCAATATATGTATTTGTCATTCTTACTATGGGCTGGCGCATAACATTAATGGCTCTTCCGCTGCCCGTTGGGGGCTCGTTCATTTTATATGCCGTTTCCCTTGAATGAAGCCTTCCCGACAGGTGTCCCTTTTTTATCAGATATGTTTTTTCAGGCAAAATACCCTCATCATCAAAGGGGATAAAACCGGGCAATCCTTTTATTGTTCCGTCATCAATAATATTCAGTTCATCAGGGCCGAATCTCCTGCCCCTGACCATTATCTTTTTCATCCTTTCGTTTTCATGGATCGAATCGCCTTCCGAAAGATGGCCGAAAGCTTCATGAACAAACACGCCGGATAATTTCTGATCAACAATTACACTGTATGTTCCTCCCGGAAGAGATTCGGCTTTTAAAAGATCCACTGCAGTCTTTACAACCTTCTCAGCCAGATCATAACGGTCCTCAACAATTTCATATCCTCCATAACCGGACACCGATTCATGGAAAGGCTGGATTATTGAACCGTCCTTTGCAACCGAAGCAAGAGATATGCCGCAATATTTTTTGTCATAAAATATCTCCGACCCTTCGCTATTTAAATAGAAATATTTTGAATCTATATCTCTGTAAAGGGCATTAGTAGTCTGAATATGTTCCGAGGAATTCAGAATATCGTTATAGCTGTTTATCAGAGCAAACTTTTCATCAAAGGAGACATCATTAAAATCCTTATCTGTTTTAATAAAAAATTCGTTCTTTACAGGCTTGGATCTTATAATATCAGATCTTTCCTTTGCATTAATATGAGAAGCGATACTAAGACATTTCTTTGCAAAATATTCAACTCTGTCAATATCATTAAAAGAAACAAAACCCCATGCTCCGTCCTTTAAAATTCTTACTGAACCTCCGGAGCTTTCTCCAGTGGTTATTAAATCAACATTCTTTCCGGACAGCGCAATCGACATGTTTGAACTTGAAGAAATTCTAATCTCGCCATAATCACAGGCCAGTCCTGAAATAATTGATGCAGCTTTGCCGGCAATATTCTTCAATCTGTCATCCACATGATCGATCCTTTATATGGTTTCGTCCAGTCCCTTCCGAATTGCTTCTCTGCCTTTTGCAATAAGTTCGTCAATATTACTGTCGCTATAGCTCTCAATATCGATGGGCTCATGTATCACCAATTTGGATCTTCCGGGAAATATAAGAGTTGTGCCATTAGGCACGACCTCCTTTGTGCCTGTAATGGTAACGGGCAATAAAGGAAGGTTCATATCAATTGCCAGTTTAAATGCTCCCTTTTTAAAGGGAAGCAATTCCCCGTCATCGCTTCTTGTTCCTTCGGGAAAGAAAAAGATCGAAGTCCCATTGCTGATATTCTTCTTTGCCGCATTAATTGAAGCAAGAGCTACTTCCGTATTGGATCTGTCAATAAAAACATGTCCCAGTTTATAGCACGCATATCCCAGAACCGGCACTTTCCTTAATTCTATCTTCATAACCCATCTGAAATCGACCGGAAGCCAGCCGTAAATTACAAGTATGTCATAGAGACTTTGATGATTCGATATTACCACATAGGATCTGTTTTTTTCAACATTCTCTCTGCCATAGACACTACAAAGCATAGGGGTTATATAGGAATTAAGCTTGGCCCATATTACTCCGAAAAAAGAACCTGTTCTTGCATTTATGAGAACCGCAGTGATCACTGCAAGGGAACCGCAAATAGTTGTAGTAATGCCAAGAAAAGGATAAAATATAATATATTTGTAAATCTGATACAAATAGAGCAATATCTTAATTTTTCTCATTAAACATCCGACCCTATATTTCAATTACTTAGATAAAAATAAAATATATATCAAAAAGCATCGATTTTGTCCCTTGGCAAAGGGCAAAATCCTGATCAGATCATATACCGATCCATTTAATATGGGAATTTTCAATGGTGATCGGTATATGTCAAAGAAAAATAATTTCCCGATTTTTATCAACAAAAAATATGATCGAGTCCCTTAAATCTTTTTTTCACAGGAGATGGAAATAGTGAATAATTATAATAATATTGAATATATTGCAAAAAAACAAAAAAATTGCATAATTAAATTTTTTAACTCTGCCGATAATAAGAACACCAATTCTTATCAAAAGGAGGTATATGAAATGGTTACAAATGTTTTCAACAATATGCCATATATCTTTAATAAGAACTCCGGTTTAAACAATTCCGAATGGGGCAATAATTTTGAAAATACAGGATCAACTGCCTCAGGAAGCAATAAACCGAAAATCGATGAAAAAGCGATGATGGACCTTAGAGATGTTCAGAATTTCCTATTTATGATGATCGGCACAAAGATCAAGGAAAGTACCGAAGAGTCAACCGGAAGATCAAAAGTTAATTACATGGCCTAGATAGTGCAGATGATCCATTATACTATATATATATTATGCTATCTATCTGTAAGGTTTAATAAAATATATGCCTGCAATAAAAATACGCATTTATCAACGAAAAATTCTTGACCCAATAACAGCCTGTCTTATTTTATACATTTGTTAGCATTTTACTATTTTTTATTAAAAAATTTTTACTATACTTGTTTACAAAACTTGAATAATATTTATATTAACGAAGTTATCGAATAATTTCGATATATTATATATAGGATAATATCAAAAAAGAGTCACTATGAGTAAAGAACTTCAGGAAAGAGCTGACAGAATAATTAAAGAACTTAAAGATGCTGTTATTCCTTTGAGAGAAGAGATACAAAAACTTAGAAATTCTTCAGGAAGATTGATTTAATGCATCTGCAATTTTATATTACTTAAACAAACAACTATTCATGATGAGGTAGGATATGCCACCAAAAGGAGAAAGAAGAAAACAGCAGATCATTGACACTGCAAAAAAAATGTTTATGGAAAAAGGTTTCCAGAGTACACATATAGGCCAAGTTTGCGAAAAACTGAATATAGCAAGAGGCACGGTTTATCAGTACTTCAGTAATAAAAAAGAAATTCTATATGCTCTTCTCGATTCGGTTGTAGAGAAAATTGAAGATATCCTTGACGTTGATGAAATTGTAGATATTTTAAATGAAAATCCTTCGGGAAACTATATTGAAAAACAGATCAATCAAAGAATATCATCAAGTCTCACTATCCTGTTAAATGAGCCCATTGTTATCAGATTGATCTTTAATTCCATTGCAGGAGTTGACAGAGAGGTTAATAAAAGAGTTGAAAGCGCAGTAATGAAGATCAGGAATATCATGGCAAAAGAGATTGAAGAGATAAAAAGGAGAGGTATATTCAAGGACGAAATAGACCCCAAAATAACGGCTTCAATGCTATTCGGCGGAATTATGATGCTTGTATTTGAACATGAAACCAAAAAGATAAACGTATTAAATGAAAGTATAGTAAACTCCATAGTTGACCACTATCTTAACGGCACATTAAAAAAATAGAAACCGGAACTATTAATCTTAAAAAAACCGGTTCATGCCGGTTTTTTTTATACATTATTCATATTATTTTTCAGCTGAAATGAAAGTACTTCTCAAAGCGATCTATATCATCACACTTCTGTTCCTCTTTTCCGCTCCCGGAGTTTTATATTCGGGAAAATCCGACACAGAGATCATTCTGAAGGGGCTGCAAAGCAATGATGTAAAAAAACAGCACTTATCATTAAAATATATCAGAGAGAATAAACCTGAAAGCCTGCCGGCTGAAATTGCCCGATTGATAATCAACAGCGGCAATAACGAGAAAAGAAAAATATACCTGAAAGCCTTTAAATATTATGACAGGAAAAAACAGATCCCCCTCTGGATGGAAATACTCAACCGGACAAAATCCTTTACTCTGAAAATAGATATAATTAAATATACCTCGCAGCTCAATGACAGGAGAATTGTAATTCCTCTGACAAAAGAATTATCGAGTCCCTTTTATCTTGTGAGAAAAAACGCGGCAATTGTTCTGAAAAAATCCGGAGATGACAGGATGTACCCCTTTATCCTCTCACTTGCTGAAAAGAACAATCCTCTTTATAAATTATATGCCCTTGAAGCTCTGTCATATCTTTATGACAAAAGATTTTACTCAACAATTATATCACTGCTGAAAGACCCGAATAAATCGGTAAGAATATATTCCATTGAGTGTTTAACAAAGAACAGACTGACGGAGTCATTATATCTCATCAGGAATACGGCGCTGAAGGACAGGGACAGCGAAGTAAGAATAAAGGCAATAGAAGCGATTACACATTTAAAGGACAGAAATTCACTTCATACATTATTAAAACTATTAAGCGATTATAACAGGGATATAAGATACAACGCGGTGAGAGCATTAAACAGACTCAATTTAAAAAGCTCTGTTCTCTCTCTGTCAAACCGGCTTAAAGATGAAACAGATGAAGAAATTAAATATTTGATAATCAACACCTTTATAAAGTTTAAAAGAACGGGCACAATTGAAGGATTAAAAAGAATACTGCTCCATGACAACAATTTCAGATTAAGAGTATTGGCAGCCTATGCTCTCGGATATATTAAAGATGAAAAGGCTCTGCCTATTCTGAGAAAAGCGATAAATGATAAAGATTACAGAGTCAGAGCTGAAATATGCAATTCGCTGGGAGAGTACAGAGCCAAAGCAGTCCTTCCGCAATTACTGGCTGTACTGAAGACCGAGCAGGTCAGGTATGTGAAATCGGCTTCTTTATACTCAATCAAAAGATTTAACAAAAGCAGATCAATTCTTGACCTTTTCAATATCTATACTGCTGAAAAAGATCCGGTATTCAAATACCAGATGGAAAATGTTTTACGCAATATGATGAAGGATCATTTTTAGGGATCTTTCCGAATTGTTGGGAAAACAAATACACTGCTCCATGGGGGGACTTCCGGATATTCTTTCCCATAGATCCGGAATGACCCTAACATTTTTATCTTTACACAATTACTGAACATATTTTTATGTACATATAACAAAATATAAATATTTTTAAAGCCTAATTTACATAAATATTTATTATATTATAATAAAAAGATTAAATAATTTGTAAAAACTGATATATTAAAAATACGATGGATATTAAGAGATCAATTTTTTACAAAACATCTGCACTGGTGACATTTCTGATTACAGGTATATCTGTAATAACGGTCATCTGTATAAACAGAAAAATTAACACAATTAACATTATTCTAATTTCAGCATTGGCAACAGCAGCAGTCGGGATAATTCTGGCATACAGAATCGCTTTGATAATAAAGAGAAAAATAGTAAATACTCAGAACAGTGAGGACATTTTAAGAACAATAATTGAATCAACATTAAACGGCATACTTGTAGTAAACAAAGATAGAAAGGTAACCCACTACAATTCAAGGTTTGCAGAGATGTGGTCTATTCCCGAAACGATATTAAAGACCGAAAATGATAAAGAGTTAATTAAATACGTATTAGATAATATTGTTGATCCTGAAGAATTTACAAATAGAATTGACAAACTCTATAATTCCGATGAAGTAAGTCTCGATTCAATTGAACTGAAAAACGGGAAGCACTTTGAACGATTTTCAACACCGCTGATCATAAACCGCGAAATTGCAGGGAGAGTATGGAATTTTCACGATATAACCGACAGTAAAATTGCAGAAAGGGCTTTAAGAAATGCAAAAGAGAGAGCAGAAGAATCTGACAGATTAAAATCGATATTTCTCGCTAACATCAGTCACGAGATCCGCACACCTCTCAATGCGATCACAGGGTTTACGGAACTGCTGTTAAATGACGAAGAGTCGGATGAAAAGCGCGAATACCTTTCAATAATAATAAATAACAGCGTTCACCTTATGCAGATAATAAACAACATCCTTGATCTGTCGAAAATTGAATCCGGCAGGATGGAAATAGATAATTCTCCATATTCGCTGAAAACTCTTTTCAATATTGTATGCGAGAATGCTAAAATACATATCTTACAGACGGAGAAAAATATCAAGATAACATTCAGGATAAGCGAAGAGATAAACGATATATTAATAGGAGATTTCCAAAAACTGAAACAGATCCTTAATAACCTGTTAAATAACGCCGTTAAGTTCACGGACTACGGTTTTATTGAATTCGGCGCAGTATTAAAAAATAAAAATACGATTGAATTCTATGTTGAAGATACGGGTATCGGAATTCCCGAAGACCGGCAGGATCTGGTTTTTGAAAGGTTCATACAACTGGATTCCGGCACAACAAAGAAATACAGAGGAACCGGCCTTGGCCTTACAATCTCAAAAAAATTGATTGAGCTGATGGGAGGTGAGATCAGAGTGAAATCAAAAAGAGCTGAAAAAAGAGGAACTGCCTTTTATTTTACACTGCCTTATGTGCCGGGAAATAAACCGGTTGATGACGAACAGGATCTCGGCAATAGGGATTTAATTCATGAAGGCACTATTCTTCTTATCGAAGACAATATTGTAAATCAGGTGATGACGAAAAAAATTCTTGAAAAGAAGGGGTTATCGGTTTTAACGGCCAACCACGGACTTGAAGGCATTAAAATTATAGAGTCCGATCCTTCAATCGATCTCGTCCTTCTTGATATTCAGATGCCCGGCATTGACGGCTATGAAACCGCCAATAAAATAAGAGAGATAGAAAAAGAGTCGGGACGTCAAAGGATACCGATAATTGCATTAAGCGCTGCAGCAATGTATGGAGACATAAAAAAATGTCTTGAATCGGGATGTGACGAACATATTGCCAAGCCTGTTAATCAAACGCAGTTAATAAAGATCATCAAAAAACACCTTGAAAAGAAAAGGAATAACCGCAATGATCCGGATAAAAAATCTTAAGGACCTTACTGAAAAGGAACGATATGATCTCTTTAATCGATTCGGCGAAGATTTCAGCACAATTACAACCAAAACCGTAATTCCCATAGTAAACGATGTAAAAAAGAACGGGGATAAAGCCCTTTTAAAATATACGGAAAAGTTTGACGGCGTAAAGCTTAATAGCCTTATTGCCTCCAAAGAAGAAATAGAAGAGGGACATAAAAACACGCCGGCCCATGTTCTGGATGCTTTTATGCTTGCAAAAGAGAATATTGAAGAATTTCA
>JAJRXZ010000025.1 GCA_024276015.1 Spirochaetota bacterium
TACAATAGAATAGGAAAATTATCGGGTCGGGATTAATCAAGAATAAAAAATCCAAAAATCAAAAAAAAAGTTGATTTATACCGCGTAATAATTTAATTGTTATTAGCAAATATTAATAATAGCAAATAGTTCCATGAATGAAAGTATTATAGGCACTATAGTCAAATTAAATGAAATATGCAATACCGATAATGCCGGCCTCTGCCGCAGCGCAGGCATTTCTCAGAGGGAGTCAAGCATATTGATCAGTATAAATCCCGGCGACAGAATTACCTGCAACGCCCTTTCGGAAAGGATGGAACTATCGCCTTCGAGGGTAAGCAGATTGGTTGACAAACTTCTGTCAAAGGGTTATCTTCTCAGAAAAATATCCGAAAGGGACAGAAGAGCTATAGAAATTTCATTATCTGAAGCCGGTGCGGAATGCAGAAAAAAAATACTCAGAGCAAGAAATCATTGCGAAAAGAGGATCCGCTCCAAGCTGGACAAGAAGGAGTTGAAAGCCGTACAAAATGGCCTTGTTATATTAAGAAATGCTCTGAATGGGATGGAAAATGAACAATCAAAGTAAATATATGGAGAAGATCAGAGAAAGATATAATAAAATGGCTGAGAATGAGGATTCTCTTTCGTGCGGAGGAGCAATAAATTTTGCCGAAATATCAAAAGGTGAGATTTGCGCGGATTTCGGGTGCGGCAGGGGCAATGATGCAATTAAACTTGCATCTCTGACAGGCAAAAAAGGCTTTGTGTATGGAATAGATGTTTCGGAAAGGATGGTAACTGAAGCAAAGAAGAATACAATGAAGAACGGGACGGGGAATATTGAGATCATTTACTCAGAGCAGGGAGATATTCCGCTTGAAAATAGATCGGTTGATGTTATTATTTCAAACTGTACGATCAATCACGTACCTGATAAAATGTCTCTGTGGAATGAAATTTACAGAATTTTAAAAAAAAATGGAAGGTTTATTGTAAGCGATATTTATTCAATTAAGGAAATTCCGGAAAAGTATTGCAAAGACCCCGATGCTGTGGCGCAATGCTGGGCCGGAGCAGTCACGAGAGAAGAATATCTTAATACAATAGAAAGAGCGGGCTTTGTCAATATTCAAATACTGGAAGAGAGCAGACCCTATGCAAGAGGATATGCCGAAATAGCAAGTTTCACCATAAGGGGATATAAAACGTAAACCATGAAAACTATCACAGGAGAAAGATAATGACTTCGTTAATTAAAAAGAAAGAGTGCTGCAGCTCTGCTGTGGCTCAGTGCTGTGCAAAAATTTCCGCAATAACGGCAGGCTGTCACGACTGATACTATGGGCTGTTGAATTTACATTTAACAGCCCATAGTACTTCGGATGTGTGATCTTTAATTAATGAGCGACATGTATATGCTTATTTGATCAGTAAATAGAGATCAGTGAGAAATTATACGGCTTGGCGGCGGTTAGGAAAGATCAGGCGGTTTGTTTATGTACTTTTCCGGATACAATATTTTTTCACAGATAAGAGATTCGAAGAATTTCTTTTTAATTAATGCTCTGTCAAAAAATGCCGATATCCTGAACCCTGAAAAGGCAGAGGAAATTATTAAGGGCAATTACACCGATATCGAGGAATATATTCAAAAAGGATATATGATTGATGAAGATGAAGAGAGAAAAAGATACAACAAATTGTATAAAGAATTTCTTGAATTAAGGGAGCGTTCCGAAATACAGATATTCTATGTTCCTCACTATGACTGTAATTTTGACTGCTCCTACTGCTATCAGGATGAGTACTCAAATGAAAGGGGGCATAATTTCCAAGGCGTTACCGATGCATTCTTTAATTATATAGAAGAAAACTTTAACAATAAGCATAAGTATATAACGCTTTTCGGCGGAGAGCCCCTGCTCTCAGGGCAAAGATCAAAAGATAAAATTGCTTACTTTATTGAGAAGGCGCAGGCCCGGAAAATCGATATTGCAGTTGTAACAAACGGATACAATCTTGCGGATCATATTGATATTCTGTCTAAAGTAAAGATCAGGGAAATACAGGTCACACTTGACGGAACAGAAAATGTTCACAACAGACGGAGGCCTCTGCGGGGAGGCGGCGCCACCTTTGACGAAATAGTTGAGGGAATTGACAGAGCCCTTGAAGCGGGTATCCCGATTAATCTCAGAATGGTTCTTGATAAGGATAACATAAAAGATCTTCCCGATTTTTCCGATTTTGCAATTGAAAAAGGCTGGGTTGAAAATCCTATCTTTAAGACACAGCTTGGAAGAAATTACGAGCTTCACCATTGCCGTAAAAACAGTTCTTCTCTTTTCAGCAGAATCGAACTGTACGAGAAAGTATATGAACTTATTGAAGAGTATCCGCAGATTTTGAAATTTCACAGGCCGGCATATTCAATATCGAAATTTTTACTGGAAAACGGAGATATGCCGGAACCCCTTTTTGATTCATGTCCCGGTTGTAAGACAGAATGGGCTTTTGACTATACAGGCAGAATTTACTCCTGTACCGCAACGGTGGGTAAAGAGGGCGAGGCTCTGGGCGCATTTTACCCTGAAAAAAAATTAAATGAAAACGATATAAAAATATGGAAAGACAGAGACGTTACCACATTGGAGGAATGCAGGATATGTTCATTACAGCTTCTATGCGGAGGAGGATGCGCAGCAGCGGCAAAGAACCGCACAGGCAGTATTATGAACCCTGACTGCAGGCCTGTTAAGGAATTGCTTGAAATGGGAATATCTCTATACTTTGAAAAAGGAGTTATCAATGGCTGAAAAAATAATCTATATTAATTCCGATCAGTACAAGGATGAAGTACTGGAGGCCGGAAATGTTGTTGTGGATTTTTATTCAACGGAATGTCCGCCCTGCGAAGCCCTTGCGTCAAAATATGAAGGGCTGAGCGAGATCTACGGGGATGATATCAAGTTTATCAAAATTTTCAGGCAGGAAAACCGGGAACTTGCAGAATCCCTGGATGTATTTTCTTCGCCTACAGTGCTTTTTTATCAGAATGGACGCCTTACGGGAGACGTATTGAACGGAGGAATAAAGCGTTCTGACCTTATTAAAAATCTCGATGCTCTTCTGCCGGAAGAGCGGGTTAAAGAGATCAAGCTGAAGATTAAGCCCGTTGAAACCGAATGCGGCGTTTTAATTATCGGCGGAGGCCCGGCAGGACTCACAGCGGGAATTTATCTTGCCCAGGCCAAAATAAAGACCATACTTGCCGATATTGCGCTGCCGGGCGGCCAGGTTACCACCACTCATCTTGTATCCAATTATCCGGGCTTTGACAAACCGGTTGAGGGATTTATGCTGATGCATTATATTACCGAACAGGCAAAGAATGCCGGAGTAATATTCAGACCTGCTGTTGATATTACAGATGCGGACCTGAAGAGCAAAAAAGTTCTTATAGACGGATATGAGACCATCACGGCAAAAAAAATTATTATTGCAACAGGCTCATCCTACAGAGAACTTAAAGTGCCGGGAGAAAGGGAATACAAAGGAAAGGGGATCTCGTACTGTGCAACATGCGATGCAAAGTATTTTGAAGATAAACATGCCCTTGTTATAGGCGGCGGAAACTCGGCCATTGAAGAATCTCTCTTTATAACAAAATTTGCCCGAAAAGTAACAATTGTACATCAGTTTGACAAGCTTCAGGCAAACAGAGCTGCTCAAGAAAAAGCCTTTGCCAACAAAAAAATTGAATTTATCTTTGAACACGAACCGAGGGAATTTAAGAGATCGGATAACGGAAAAATGGAAGTTCTAATTGAAGAACTTAAAACCGGAAATCATAAAACTGTGGAATGCGACGGAGCTTTCATTTTTGCAGGGATGAAACCCAATCTTGACCTATTTAAAGAAGAATTGAAACTGGATCAGTGGGGATATGTTGATACTGATGAAAACATGCGCACAAGTATTGAGGGAGTTTTTGCCATAGGCGACGTGAAGTCAAAGGCATACAGGCAGATAACCACAGCAGTATCGGACGGCACAATAGCGGCAATTACTGCAGCCCGCGAAATTGAGGAGATGGAAGGGCAGAATTAAAAGCTCCGGCGTTAATCCTCTTTCCAGTTAACTTCTATGTCGAGATCGCCTATCTTTTCCTTCGCGATCTCTGCAAGATTGCGTATTTCGGCCTTGCAGCAGTCAATATCTCTTGCGTCTTCAATGCGCTTCATAAGCTCATCTGCAAAATCGCTTATTTTAATGATCTTTTTCATTATAAGACCTCGCTGATATTTTATCATATCCTTTAAATCGGGATAAGTTACTGTTCTATAGAATATTTATATTAAGCAACAAATAAATATATAATGAATATTTTTATTGAGGCAAGCTTTTAATTATTGAAATCAAAAAAATAATCGACTTTTTAAAACTTATACGTAAAATTGTCTTAAAATAGTAACAAAGGTACAATATTATAACAGAGTGTGACCAATATGGCTAAAGGAAAAGAGAACAAACCCATAGGACAGAAGCTTGCACTTCTGAGAAAAAGGAAAAAAGTATCCCTTGAAGAGCTGTCTGAAAAGACGGGCCTTAAGATATCACATCTTGAAAGGATTGAAGAGGGAAAGGATTTTGCGCCGGTTGGCGATATTCTAAAAATTTCAAGAGCGCTTACGATCAATCCGGACGAGCTTCTTACGGTTGTAGAAGAAAAAAAGACAGTAAAAAAGAAGATTCAGAAAGAGCAGAAAAGAGAGGAACTCTACCAGTACACCCTGCTTACTCCCGATTCGAAAAAAAAGCGTCTCAGAGCATTCAGAGTAAACATTCCTCCGAAATCCGAACATCCGAAAGTTAAATACCAGCATGAGGGAGAAGAACTGGTATATGTACTCAACGGTTCGGTGGAGATAAAGGTAGGCCAGAAAACATATAAATTAAAGAAAGATGATGCTCTGCTTTTCAACTCAGGAGTAAAACATACCCTGAAAAATCCCGGGAAAAACGAAGCAACCCTTGTTGTAACAGTATATTCGCCATAGGAGAAGGCAGTTATGGATCTTCATTTTACCGAAGAACAGATAATGATCAAAGAGATGATCCGTCAGTTTGCCAGGAGTCATATTGAGCCCTTTGCACAGGAGTATAATTTAAAGGGAGAATTCCCGTCTGAAATAATTAAAGAGCTGGCCGGATTGGGGCTCTTCGGCATGATGATTCCGGAACGTTACGGCGGGTCCGATGCGGGCGCTGTAAGTTACAGCCTTGCCCTTCAGGAGATAGCATTTTCCTGCGCTTCCGTGGCAGTAACCTTAAGCGTAACTAATTTGACAACCGAACCGATCATGAAATACGGAACCGAAGAACAGAAAAGAAATTACCTTATACCAATGGCATCGGGCGAATATCTTGGAGCTTTTGCCCTTACGGAACCGGACGCGGGGTCCGACCCGGCCGGCCTGAGAACATCTGCCGTTAAAAAAGGAAGTAAATACATAATAAACGGAACAAAACAGTTTATAACCAACGGAAAATATGCCGGCCTTTTTGTTCTCATTGCCAGGACTGCGCCCGGAAGGGGCGGTTTAAGCGCCTTTATTGTTCCCCGAAATACAAAAGGATTAAAGATAGGCAAAGAAGAGAAGAAGATGGGTTTGTCCGCTTCCAATACGGTTGAGATAATTCTGGAGGACTGCGAAGTGCCCGAGGAGCTTCTTCTCGGTAAAGAAGGGATGGGCTTGAATATTGCTTTGAACGCTCTTGACAGCGGAAGGATCGGCATAGCGTCTCAGGCAGCGGGAATGATCCATGCCTGCCTCATGGAAGCCCTGAATTATTCAAAAGAGAGAAAACAGTTCGGCAAGGCGATCATTAAACATCAGGCAATCAATAATATGATCGCCGATATTTCCGTTGATCACGAAGCCGCCGGGCTTTTAACATGGAGCGCCGCATCGCTGAAGGACCGCGGCAAGGCATTCACAAAAGAAGCCTCAATTGCCAAACTCTTTGCAACCGAGGCCCTTAACAGGTGCGCTTATAAGGCTTTGCAGATCTTCGGAGGATACGGATATATCAAGGAATATAAAATAGAAAGAATTTACAGGGATGCAAGAGTAACAACCATATATGAGGGGACATCGGAAATTCAGAGAATGGTAATAGGAAGAGAAGCGGAGAGAATGTAATTTGGGCATTTTAAGACATTATGTATATATAATTATTACCATATAAACCGCAAAATAATATCCATATTTTTCTTCACGATACGGGAGCAAAAGATCCTCGCGGGAAGATTTTTTTGGTTTGTTAATAAAATTGTAACTTTTTTTCTTTTTTTCAGGTAAGTTTACTTGATATTTGCGTTTTTTTCTATATATTATATCTATCATTTACCTTAAATGAAATTTTTGAAGTAATTATTTTAGATAAGTTTAAGTATTATTTTAATAGGAGGGATTGATGAAGAAGTTTTTTATATTTTTTGCTGCTCTTATATTTATAGGGGGACTTGTAAAATGTAAGGGCAGTTCGGAAGACACAAGCTCAAGCAACGACGTGACTATCAGCGGCACGCTGAAATCGTCTACAACAGCAAAGAGCGGCCTGCAGACACGGGCGGTGCAGTTAGACCTGTACAAGCTCTACTGCGTTACATTTGAGGAAAGTCCCTCTTCCGCATCAGGGGACGCGGACAGCGCGGGCAAATTTCAATTGACTCTGCCGGGCGCAAAGGACAAACCCTTCGGTTGTTTTGTTCAGAGCAAAACAACAAGTGCAATAGTTGCAACTCTGGTTTTTCAGGATACTTCCGGTTCAAGTCTCGGCGGGGGCAGTCAGAAACAGGGCCAGATCAGCCTTTCGGGAGACGCCAGTCTGGGAACGATCACTCTTGATCTTGACAAGGGCATAGCAACGGTTGATATGGCAAATATAACAACCGCAACAACGGATGTGTCAGACAGCGACCTCTTTGATTTTACAGGTACGTGGCTTATGGGGCCTTTTGAGGGGACTCTTCCAACAGGATACGAGCAAATGCCTGAGTGCAGCCTTGAAGGAGGCGACGGACCCTGTTATCAGCCTGGGACATCAGGGATGCCCATCTATCTGCTGAGAGTTCCGGCAACAGAGGGAGGCAAAAGCGTTTACGGCATAATGGTATGGGCTTCGGAGGAGGCTTTTAAGGCATGCGGAGACGGTACTAAAGGAGCGCTCGGTTTTAACAACGGGGATATCATAGGTGTCGATTTTTCCCCGGCTATTAACGCAGGTTTAATTTCAGACGGGACCTTTAACTGGTCAACAACCTTTGATAACGGAACCGAGAGTGGTACTATCGCAGTTGATAACATCTCAGGTTCGGGACTTCCCTGGCTCCTTTCAACTGCAAAGCTTCAGTGGGAGATGGGGAAAAATGTCGGCGAAGAACTATATACCGATTTAAACGGGAACGGCTGGTATGACGGGCCCGAATGGTATGACGATGCAAACAGCAACGGCCAGTATGACCAAGGGGAATATTTTGACGACTGGAACGGCGACGGTGTATGGACTGACGGAGAACCATATTTTGAAGGTTATCTTCTCAGTGAGTTTACAGATAATAACAGCAACGGAATATATGATGACGGTACTGATACTAAGGGAACTTATAATGCAACTCTGGATAACGGCCAGTATGACTGGGGGACCTGGACGTCAGTAGGTACCGTAGGTGACCTCTGCTCGAGTTTACCCCAGACAACGGACGAAGATAAGTTAAACGCTCTGCGCTGTTATGCAGACGCATACTGGATGACGCTTGATGACTTTACTCCGGGATGTTTCCCGGCTCTAAGATTTAACTGGGAAGCCGGGACTCCGGCTGGCTTTATTAAGAGCAGTGACGGACCTGCAAAGGCGAGAACAATGTTCGTATTTGAGAAGTTTATCTATACAGGCGCAAATTCGGGCTCCTTTACAAGTATAGAGGAATATGAGAACGGTTTCGACTATATGCGCCCCGACGGTTCAGGCAGCTCTTTCCCGGCTTGGGCAAGGTGCAATATTGTTGACAAACTTGAGATGAACGTTACCAAAATAAACGACACAACCATGGTCGGCGATATGAAGATAACAAAGACTCTTGATACGAGCGCGAATAACGATCCTATCTGTACCGCAAAAGGAGAGCCTTTTGTTGACGCCAATGGCAACGGCACATGGGATACAGGTGAAACCTTTACGGACCAGAACGGCAACAATACATATGATCCAGACTGGACTGCTGAAGAACAGTTAGGGCTGGGCGTAAGCAGGGTTATGGTACAGTTTACCAAACAACAGTGAATACCCCGCAGCCTGTAGATTTTGTAAATTTAATTTAAGAGAGTGTTACTCTGAGTAACACTCTCTTTTTTTTTCTTTTTTTTTGCTCAGAGTAAAATTCAGCTTCACGCATCAAATTTACTACTCAGAGTAAATTTTACTATTTTGCTCAGAGCAAAAATAAGCATATTCAGAAAAAAATTTAAAGAAAGCAAAAAAAAAATCATCATTTTCCATCCTTTTTCTGTCCTTGATCGTATTTATTATAGATACACAGATACATTTGATCAATTAGGAGAATAAAATGTCGGACAGAAAAAGAAAATGTGAACCGAATCTCACATATCACACATATTCGCGATGCTGCAACAGATTGATCTTGATGAAAAACTCTATAATGAAGGATTTAATGATAAAAGTGTTAAACATGGCTATGGAAAAATATAGATTTGAATTAATTTCTTATGTGATAATGGACAATCATTTCCATTTTCTTATCCGTACACTTGACACGGGGCCTACAATATCGCGAATAATGCAGTTTATAAAATCTCAATATGCCCGAAGGTATAATAGGCGAATGAACAGAACCGGCCCCTTCTGGAATGAACGGTTTGGGGATGTCATTATTGAAGATCAGGAGAATCCTGAGGAAGCATTTCATAATATCAATAATTATATTATGAATAACCCTGTTAAAGCAAATTATGTTTCAGATCCCAGAAAATATAAGTATGGGTGCATACATTTCTATATAGATGAAAATTATGATCCGCCGGTTAGGCTGACCTATCATGAATATTATCTTAAACTTGGA
>JAJRXZ010000026.1 GCA_024276015.1 Spirochaetota bacterium
ATAGAATTTAATATATCAGAAACCTGCTTCGGTGATAAAATAGAGGGCGTTCCTCCTCCGAAATAGATGGTATCTATTAAAGATACTTTTAAGGCAGGTATCCTTTCGCCTGCTTCTCTTATTAGTGCTTTTACATAGGAATCTATATGATCAGAGGCGACCGATCCTGAAAGCGGTAAAGAGAAAAAATTACAATAGTCACATTTCTTTCTGCAGAATGGAAAATGTATATACAGACCTGTGGTCATCTCTTTTCGGGAAATCCAAGTGACAATTTGCTCTTCATAACCGGTTTAAAATCTCCATTTATACAATTTCCCATCTGCCTTATCGATTCATCCGTATTTGAAAAGGATATTAAAATATTATCTGCAAAACCTGATCTGACAATGGGAAAAGGGTTGCCTGTGGAAAGTATAACGGGCTCAATGGAATATTTGCGGCAGAAATCTTTTAATCTCTTTATTTTTTTTATATGGGGTTTTAATTCGTGAATGTGATAGTATAATACTTTTGGGCTTTTCCCTGCTCTCAACTTTCTGTCAGAGAATGCCTTTCTCAGATTTTTATAAACCCGGTCGTTGCCGTCAATCTTTACTGTTTTTAAAAGAATTTTGTCGGACATTATAAAAATTCTTGACGTCTCTTTGGGCGGCATAAGCAGTTCATCATTGCCATGATAAAAGATAGCCTTTCTGGAAATTTCACTGTTTATTCTGTCTGCGTCTTTGAGTATGGAAAGTTCACTATCGGTGAAAAATAACCCGGTTTTTTTTATCTTTTTATCTGTATAATACATAATATTATACCTCAATTTTAATTCAATAATTCTCCTTACAGAATCGTCGATTCTTTCCATAGTGAGGATACCCTGTTCAACTGCTTTCCTGATTGAATTCAACATCATGGGAATACTTTTGCCATGGGTTGTGACCAAAACAATATCGGCTCCGGCCAAGATCGATTTTACAGCAGCCTCCCCCATTTTCATCTCTTTAGATATGGCATTCATTTCCATATCGTCTGTTATTATTATTCCTTTAAACCCCATCCTTCTTCTCAAAATATCGGTTAAAAAAATCTTTGAGATAGTAGCAGGTTTATTGCTCTTTAATATCTTCGGGAAAGCTATATGAGCCGACATTACGCAGTCCAGTCCGCTGTTAATGGCTTTGATAAAGGGAGGAAATTCAATACGTGCCAGTCTTTCCATATTATAGTTTATTACCGGCAGTGTAAGATGGGAATCCTTATTGGTATCCCCATGCCCCGGAAAATGTTTGCCTACCGAAATACATCCTGACTCCTGAATCCCCTTGATATAATTTACACCAAGCTCCGATACAATTTCAGGATCGGAACCAAAGGATCTTATATTTATTACAGGATTATCGGGATTGTTATTTACATCCAGAACCGGTGCAAGATTCATATTTATCCCAAGCCGCTTTATCTGAAGTCCCAGTATTTTTGCCATTCTATAGGTCAGCTCTTTACTGTCGGCAATTCCCAATGCCATATTCCCGGGAAACTGCGTTACTCTTTTTACAATTCTCTTTACTCTGCCTCCCTCCTGATCAGTAGCAATAAAAAGAGGAATACCGGAAGCAGACATTGAAATATTCTGCATACGGGCAATATATTCTTCTATTTTATCTTCATTTTTTAAGTTATATCCGAACAGAATAATTCCGCCGGGCATATATCTTTTTATTATAGCCGCGGTTTTTTTATTCATCTTTGTCCCCGGTACGGCTACCATTATCATCTGACCGATCTTCTTTTCAAGGGAGAGTTCCCTTGCAATAGGCGCAGCAAGTTTATCCATTCTTTTTTTTACGCATGAAGAGACCTGTAAAAGAAGTAAAAGAAGGAGTGCAATAAGAGATTTTCGCGGGATCATCATTATCCTCATAATAAATTGTATGAATTATGTTCTCTAACATTCTTTTTCTCAGATAATTACTTATCAAGCTTTTTTATATAATTCTTCTAATTTAGAAAAAGAAAGCGCAAAAAAGAGAACACATTAGGTTGGATTTTATAAAATTCCGTATGGTATTATTCAAAAAAAATAAATTTATTATTGATTTTTACGTAAATTTTATATTTTATGAAAAACTAACATATAATTATTAAAGGATGCAGTGATAACCTACATGAAAAAATTTAAACTTCAGAAAGCATTTGACAACCATGAATTCATGCACTCGAGAGAAGCGAGGACAATCAGAATAGTCAGTGAGTATATTGAACCGGAGAAGAGATTCAATGAACTCAATGTAAAACACACTGTTGTATTTTTCGGTTCTGCAAGAACAATGCCGGAAGGAAATGATAAGACATCAAAATATTACATTGCAGCAGAAGATTTTGCATACGAACTTTCAATGTTAAGCAAACAACTTAAAGAAGAAATTAACGATTCCTTTTACATCTGCACAGGCGGCGGGCCCGGTATTATGGAAGCAGCAAATAAAGGCGCTGCAAGAGCCGGTATGCCTTCAATCGGATTAAACATCGAACTTCCCTTTGAACAGAGCTGCAACGAATATATAACTCCGGAATTAAATTTTGAATTTCACTATTTCTTTATGAGAAAATTGTGGTTTCTCTTCCATGCAAAATCCATTGTTATTTTCCCGGGCGGATTCGGAACCATGGATGAACTTTTTGAAACACTAACACTGGTACAGACAAAAAAACTTGAAAAATTCGATATTCCTATTCTACTCTATGACGAAGGATTCTGGAAAGATCTGATCAACTTTGATAAATTTGTCGATTACGGACTTATCTCTCCTGATGATATAAACCTGTTTCACTATTTTTCAAACTCACAGGAAGGCATTGAGATTTTGAAAGACAGATTAATAGATAGCATGAATAGATTCGATAATATATTAACCCGCAGAAACATCGGAAAGAAATTGTAATGTTAAAAATTATTAAAAATATAATTTTTCTGCTCATTTTAATATACGCTGCCGAGATATATTCTCTTGAAGAATTCGTAAAATTCAGCAGCGGGCAATTCAAATACAGCGTTGAAATCCCAAAGAGCTGGAGAAGATCCCAGATCAATCTCGGTTATAAAGAGATCCTCTTTTTAGAAAAAAACATGAATACAGGTATAAAAATATATGCTGCCTATTCTGACCGGGATGAAATAAAGAAGTGGGCTTCATGGAAAGAGTGGTATATCAAAGGAACAGGCAGAAATCTAAAATTAATTTTAGAAAAAAACAACGTTCATGTCAGCAGCAAAATCGACAGCAGGCTTGTTGTATTCCAGTACTCCCGCCGAAACAGAAAAATACTTAACAGAATGCTTATCAGCAGATTCGGGAATGTTGTACAGGTTATTCAATGCAGCGCCCCGGTGGCCGCCTTTTATAAATATGACGCTGTATTCAACAGAGTTATGAGAAGTCTGCAAACCAATCTGTAGACTGCCTGTAAACTTACTATAAAACATCTCCAATGAATAATATTCTGAAAACAAGAATAAAAAAATGCATCAAATTTTTTCTTAAAATAATTCTGACATTACACCTGATAATAATATTCATTGTTCTCATAATATCCTTTTATCTGAGAGATCATAATCCTGAAAGTACCAGCCTTATGCTTTATCGTAAAAGACATGATAATTATAAAATTAAAAAAGTACTATTCATCCCCCTTGCAGAAATAAAAAATAATGTCAGGAAGATGTTTATAAAAACAGAAGATCCGTCATTCCCAACCCATCACGGGATACACATAGGAGCCATTATTAATGCATACCGTTTAAATAAAAAATTGGGTTATATCAAATGGGGAGGCAGTACCATTACTCAGCAGCTTGCAAGGTCGCTGATTCTTATTCCTGCAAAAACGTACTCGAGGAAATATATTGAAATCATCACAGCACTGACAATGGAACTGGTACTGAGCAAAGACAGAATACTGGAACTCTATATCAACTATATCGAATTTGGGGAAGGTGTATTCGGGATCGGACAGGGAGCCAGATTCTATTATAAAAGGAGTTATAATAGACTCAATACCGATGAAATTATTAAACTTGTAACGATTCTGCCCAATCCTCTGAAATATAATCCGGAAAATTTCATGTCAAACAGGCATCTGAAAAGAAGGTATTACAACCTTGTGAAGAACTTTAATCAGGAATAATGTGTATTCTCTTTATAAAAGGCTTGCCCAGGGCGGGACTTGAACCCGCACGAGCGTAAAGCTCAAGGGATTTTAAGTCCCTTGTGTCTACCAAATTCCACCACCTGGGCGCTTATAAAAGACAGGCATCAGCAATAAATTCCGATGCCTGCGCTGAGGCGTCGAGCGGATTCGAACCGCTAAATGGAGGTTTTGCAGACCTCTCCCTTAGCCATTTGGGTACGACGCCATATCGATTAAATATGACATTAAGAAATCTCATTCTCTGTTGTCAACTGAAATATCACTACTAAAAAAAATTTCAACGCCGAATTCAAGTTTATCGTAACCTATTCAAATTTATAAATAATTGTACATCTAAAATATATATTAAAATTAAAATATAAATATAAATTTTTAGACGAAATATTTATTTTAATTTGACAACATTATCACTTTATAAATAAAAGTACATAAATATTAATTATTTGTTTAAAAATAATCAATTAAATACTATATTAAATTAAATACTTTGGCAAAGTTACAGCAACAGGAATAATATTTTTTAATTTATATTTTAGGAGGCCTGTATGAATAGAAGGATCGAAAAGGTAGCTGTCATAGGCTCCGGCATTATGGGAGGAGGTATAGCTGCTCTTTGTGCCAGTGCCGGTATAAAAACACTGCTCATGGACATTGTCCCTTTTGATTTAAAAGATGAAGAGAGGAACGATCCTGAAGCAAGGAACAGAATTGTAAAAGCCGGTCTTGAAGCAACCATAAATTCCAAACCGTCGTTATTTATGGATAAAAAGAATGATTTGCAGTTTATTGAAACGGGAAATCTCGAGGATGATCTTGACAAACTATCGGATTGTGACTGGATAGTGGAGGTTATAGTTGAAAACCTGAAAATCAAACAGGAACTTTTCAGTAAGATCGAAAAAGTAATTAAACCGGGCACAATAATTTCAACCAATACTTCGGGACTGCCGCTGAATCAGATATCGGAAAAATTCAGCAAAGAAATGAAAGAACACTTTCTTGGGACACACTTTTTTAATCCGGTGAGATATATGCACCTTCTTGAGTTGATCCCGGGTGAGAACACAAATCCTGATATTTTAAAATTTATGGCAGATTTTGGCGAAAAGGTTCTGGGCAAGGGAATTGTTTGGGCAAAGGATACGCCGAATTTTATCGGCAACAGAATAGGCATTCAGTCAATGGTCTATACAATGCAGGTTATGATGGATATGGATATTTCCATACCGGAAGTGGACGCTGTTTTCGGGACTCCCACAGGAAGACCAAAAACCGCTGCTTTTAAAACCGCCGACCTTGTAGGACTTGATACATTCAAACATGTTGCAGACAACTGCTACGAGCTGTGTCCCGATGATAAAATGAGAGATACCCTTAAACTGCCCGATTTTGTTTCAAAAATGGTGGAGAATAAATGGCTCGGCAATAAAACCAAAGGCGGTTTCTACAAGAAAGAGATAACTCCGGAATGGAAAACCATTAGAAAAGTAATCAATTATAAAACTCTTGAATATGAAGAATTAAAAAAACCTGAACTGCCGTTACTGGGAGAGGTAAAAAAAGCCAAAACACTTGAAGAAAAATTACAACTGGTTTTTTACGGAGAAGAAAAGATCTCACAATTTGCCAGGAAAGTACTGACAGGTTCCTTAACCTACTCGGCCAGTTTAATTCCCGAGATATCGGACACAATTGTTGAAATTGACAATGCAATGAAATGGGGTTATAACTGGCAAAAAGGTCCCTTTGAATCATGGGATGCCATAGGCGTCAGAAAATCGGTTGAAAGAATGGAAAAAGAGGGCGCTAAAGTACCTGACAATATTAAAAAGATGCTTGAAAGCGGCAATGAATCCTTCTACAAAAAAGAGAACGGCAAAACCTTATATTTCGATTTTGAATCGGGTACTTACAAAGAAGTAAATTTCAGCCCCAATATTATCATTCTGGAAAATCTGAAAGATAACAACAAAACCGTTAAATCAAACAACTCATGCTCACTTATTGATCTGGGCCACGGAGTTTTTAATATCGAATTTCATACAAAGATGAACGCCCTCAATAAAGAGATTATTGAGATGATGGCAGAAGCCAATGAGTATGTTCTTAAGAACGGTATCGGACTCGTTATAGGCAACCAGGCGCCGGGAGTACCGGGAGCCTTCTCAGCAGGAGCGGACCTCTCCTATCTGCTGGAACTGGTAAAGGCAGGTAAATTCTCGGACATTGATAAAATGATCGCCGAAGGGCATCGCAATGTTTTAACAGCCAAATATGCGCCCATACCTGTTGTGGCAGCTCCTTACGGTATGACTCTCGGAGGCGGATGTGAGATCTGCCTTGCGGCAGACAGGATCGTAGCCCATGGAGAGCTCTATATGGGGCTTGTTGAGATCGGAGCCGGAGTTCTGCCGGCAGGAGGAGGCATCACAAATCTCTGGAGAAAGTTTATTGAGACCAGACCCGGGCCCGTAAAAATTTCCGATTATGCCGCATATTTTATTCCTGCATTAATGAATATTGCTCAGGCAAAGGTTTCCACTTCAGCGGCTCACGCTTATGCGATGGGTTTCCTCGGGGCAAAAGATAAAATTGTCTTCAATAAAGATCATTTGATCGGAGAAGCAAAGAAAGAAGTACTCAGAATGGCGGAAGACGGGTACAGGCCTCCTGCAAAAACCAAAATCCCCGTAATGGGAAGAGAAGCGCAGGGAATGATATATGCCAATATGCTCAACATGAGGGACGGAGGATATATAACTCCCCACATGGAATTTATAGCCCTTAAAATAGCATATGTTATGTCCGGAGGAGATGTTTTACAGGGAACGCTTATTGACGAGGAAGATATGCTTAAACTGGAAAGAGAGTCCTTTGTTGAACTCCTTAAAACCGAAAACTCGCAAAAAATGGCAGAGCATATATTAAAAACCGGAAAACCACTATTCTTATAAAATCTTAACAAAATTGAATCTCAGGAGGACAAATAATGAGAGATGCATATATAGTATCAGCAGTAAGAACACCCGGATGCAGAAGAGCCAAAGGAGCTTTTGCTCAAACAAGACCTGAAGATCTCATTGCCCATATACTCAGCGCTGCTGTTGACAAAGTTGACGGTATTGAAAAAGGCGACATAGACGACCTGATGTTGGGCTGCGCCTTCCCTGAAGCGGAACAGGGATTGAATATCTCAAGAATTGCGCTCCTTATGGCGGGTTTTCCCGAAAAAGTAAGCGGCGCAACTGTTAACAGGTTCTGTTCATCAGGCCTTGAATCGATTGCCCTGTCATCACTGAGGGTAATGAGCGGCTGGTCTGAAATTACAATGGCAGGAGGATTGGAATCCATGTCCTTTGTGCCCATGGGCGGCAACTTCCCCAGACCCCACCCCGAATGGGCAAAGGAACACCCTGAAGTTTATGTATCCATGGGCATAACTGCGGAAAATGTAGCAAAGAGGTACAATATCTCAAGAGAACAGCAGGACGAGTTTGCCTATCATTCTCAAATGAAAGCAGCGGAAGCTCA
The DNA here is from genome assembly GCA_024276015.1 of Spirochaetota bacterium. GTDB lineage: Bacteria > Spirochaetota > UBA4802 > UBA4802 > UBA5550 > JAJRXZ01. The sequence continues at coordinate 7,735 of JAJRXZ010000026.1, forward strand.
AAAAAACGGGCTCTTTACCGAAATAGTTCCCACGCCTGCGACAAAATTCGGCAAAAACGGCAAAGAAACCGTAATGCAGGATTTTGACGACGGAGTCAGACCTACAACAACTATTGAAGGACTTGCAAAATTAAGGCCTGCCTTTTCAACTACAGGTTCTGTAACAGCCGGCAACTCTTCGCAGACCACCGACGGAGCAGCGGCAGTAATTATTATGAGTGAAGATGCTATAAAAAAATACAATGTGAAACCCATTGCAAAATTCAAATTTTATACCACAACAGGCTGCAAACCGGACGAAATGGGAATCGGCCCTGCCCTTGCAATACCGAAACTTTTAAAAATTGCAGGATTAAAAATCGAAGACATCGGGCTCTGGGAAATAAACGAAGCCTTTGCATCACAGGCTCTCTATTCGGCTCAACAGATCGGTATCGGCGATAAAAAATACTGGGCATTTGACAGCGATGAAAAGATCCTGAACATAAACGGCGGAGCTATTGCACTTGGCCATCCTCTGGGATGCACAGGGTCAAAGCTTGCCGCTACTCTTCTTGCGAACATGCAGCGTCTCGGCGTAAAGTACGGCGTAGAGTCCATGTGTATTGGCGGAGGTATGGGAGCGGCAGCTCTTTTTGAACTGTGTGAATAATTGTTTGATCCGGGAGGCTGCCCTTGGGCGGCTTTCCGGCATATATTTCTCCCTTAAGAAATATTTTTCATACTCCGATTTAATTAATGAATTATTTACGGAGAAAAATTATGAAAAAACACTTTAAAAACATTGACAGATGGAAGATCCGGCAGATTAAGTATTTCAAGAAATATCTCAAATCCCTTGAGCATAATACTGATAAGTACCACATTATTGAAGAAGGAATTATAAACCTGGAAAAGAGTTTATAAAGTCGGAAAAATGACTAACAATGGATCTTTCTCCGAAAAAACGCTGAGAAGAATAAGAAGCAATCAGAAATCGGAATCATCAAAGAAAAAGAGACGATTATCCAAGATATTTTTGGCAATTGACGCCGTAGTTATTCTGATCTTACTGCTCTTTTTTTATAACAGGAAAGGCCCGGAGCATTCATACTATTCCACCAAGATCAATTACAAAGAATTATTGATCAGATTTTCCATCAGCAGAGAAAGAACCGATAAGGATTATCTCTTCTCCGTATCAATGAAATCGAATGGAACCAGTGAAAAAAAATTTATTTTTAACAATTCAATCGGAAAGGTTACACTATATTACAAAAAGGAACCTGTAGCGGAGAAGATCATAGGCCCCGGTATATCAGGTTTAAATCTTCTGCCGGGAGAGACTAAAACTTTTGTTGAAAATATCGATTCCCGTCTGCTCGATAATTTCATTTCCGAAAAAAAGGGACTTATAAAATATAAAAAACGGTCGCTAATCGAGTTTGATAAACCGAAAGTACAATTTGATGCGGAAATATTGCTCAATATTGACGAAAAGTTATCTTCAACAATCATATTTGAACATGAGGTAAACTAATGGAAGAAAGACTATCCTGGGACGATTATTTTTTAATGATTGCTGAAGATGTATCAACAAGAGCAACATGTATAAGAAGAAAAGTTGGAGCTGTTATAGTAAAGAACAGAAGGATCCTTTCTACAGGCTATAACGGAGCGCCTTCGGGCATTTCTCACTGCAGCGAAGAGAAATGCCTCAGAACAAAATACAAGGTACCTTCGGGAGAAAGGCATGAACTATGCAGAGGACTTCATGCCGAACAGAACGCAATAATCCAGGCGGCTCGATACGGCATATCCATAGAAAATGCTGTAATATATGTAACTCATCAGCCCTGCTCTATCTGTACAAAGATGCTGATCAACAGCGGAATTGTAAAGTTTATTTACAGATCTCCCTATAATGACGACCTGGCTAAAGAGATGGTAGATGAGTCCGGTATTGAGATTGCAGTTGTTGAAAAGGATACCGGTATAAATTAAAATTTGCCTTATTATAAAATGGTATATATTTTTATTTCATACGACGATTATATAATATCCCCTGATCGAGTATATAAGATGTTATGTTAAGAAGAATAATAAATATAATCCTCTCTATCATGCTGATATTTTCCGTATCGGCATATTCTCAGGCAGACAGTGCTGATAAAAAAAAGGATGAACTCTTTAGGAAAGCCAAAAGATACTTTTTCCAGAAGAAATATGAAATGGCTTAAATACTGCTGCAGGAGGAGATCAAGAAAAACCCTGAAAACAAACTGGCCTATTCATATCTCGGCGATATATTTCTCAATAAGAAGAGATTTGACGGAGCACTCAGCATGTATAAAAAAGCCATTGATATAGACCCCTATATTGCTGAAAACTATTTTCGCCTGGGTCAGGTCTATTATTACAAAAAACTGGGAAATCTCGCTATTGAGAATTTCAAAAAATCCGTTGAAACCGACAGCACGCTTAAATATGCCTACTATCATATCGGACTCTCTTATTTAATGCTTGAAAGGGATAAAATGAATACCATTAAGTACTGGGAAAAATATTTAAGCGTTGCGCCCGAAGACCCTCAATATGAGAGCATAAGAAGAGTAATTGAGCTCTTAAAAGACCCCAATTTCTCAATTCCTCCCAAAGGGAGCGAGATATCCATTGAAGAGGCACTTCTTCTTGGCGGATCAACACTAAAGAAAATCGAAAGAGTTGCCAAGGATAAACAGGCCGGCCATGAAATAAAAAAAACAAAAGACAAGATCGAAGAAGTTTACACGGATGATGACGACTTATAATAACCGGAGGAATTATGCTTAGAAACATTGACAATAAAACACTTGTTGGCGGCGGCATTATTTTGATATTATTACTGCTTTTTGGCGGATACTACTTTTTTAAACCGAATGACCCGCTGAAAGATATTACCGACCAGAGACTTAAACAGATCAAAATATACAACCAGCTTCTTGATACGGACCCGAATAACACTGAAATAATAACCAAAATAGGCAATCTCTATAAAGGGATCGGAGATATTGACAGAGCCATTAAGTATTACAGAAAAGCTTTAAAGATTGAACCGGGAAATTATGAAGTTTTAAACGAATTGGGGCATGCCTATGCTCTGAAGGGCGATTACGAAAATGCTATCAGAGTATTTAAACTTGCAAAAAAGGTAAAACCGAAATATTCCAAAGCATATAACAGACTTGGCAATCTTTATGACGATCAGAAAAAATTTAACAAAGCATATAACGAATACCTTCTTGCGCAAAAAGTTGATCCAAGGGACCCTGAAAGCTACTGGAACCTTGCCAAAAGCAGACTCAGAAGGGGCGACGTTGACGGGGCTATATCGATAATCCGTAAGGGAATAAGAGCAAATCCCGGACTTGCCGAAGGTTATTATAATCTGGGTAATCTTTATTATAATCTCAAAAGATACGAAGACGCACTGCGATACCATAAAAAAGCCGCAAGGCTTGATCCTTCCGGATCAAAATATTTCAGAGGACTTGGCGAGGATCTTTTACGTCTCGGTAAAATCGAAGATGCAATCGGCAATTTCAAAAAAGCGGTAAAGATCAGGCCGTCCGATTCGAAAGCTTCAGAAAGACTGGGGGACATATATGCAAAAATTAAAAATTATCCTGATGCCGTAATTAATTACCGCAATGCCCTTGAATACAACAGCCGCGATAAAAATCTTAAAAGAAAATACCTTAATGCCCTGGCTAAATTAAAAGATCGTAATGATTATATAGCTAAAAACGATGCCGGGAAAAATATGACCCGTTTCCGGGACAGCTCTTCCGGTAATGATAACTCCGGCCTTCAAAGAGGTGACAAAATACCAGGAGACGACAAAGGAGATCTTTCCGACGATTCATCATCGGGGAATTCGTCTCAATCGAGCAGCAGAAAGATAAACGAATCGGCAAAGAAATGGCGCGAGATCGGCGACAGGCTCAGAAAAGAAAAAGATTATGAAGGAGCTCTCAAAGCCTACAGAAAAGCAGTTGATATTGATAAAAATGACGATCATTCCCATTACTGGCTGGGGAGGCTCTATTATCACAGCAAAATGTTTGAAGAAGCAAAGAAATCCTTTAACAAAGCGGTTATTGCAAACCCGAAAAATGCGGACGCTCATTTCAGAATGGGTTTGATCTACTATATGGAGAAAAAATACGGTAAAGCGATCCGGTCATTTAACAAAGCAATTTTCAGCAGACCCAACTTCCCTAAAGCATATTTCAACAGAGGGCTTTCATATTATAAGTTAAATGACAAAAGAAGCGCCATAAGCAGCCTTAAAAAAGCGCTTAGTCAGAACCCCAAACTTGACAGAGCATATTTTAACCTTGGAAATATTTACCTTAAAAGCAAAAATCTTTCCGAAGCATTAAAATATTTCACAAAAGATCTTAAGCTGAGACCTGAAAATCCTGATACAAATTTTAAAGTAGGCGAAACCTACCATGAAATGAAATCTTACGGCAATGCGGTAAGATTCTATCAGAAAACAATAAGTTTAAATCCTCAGGATTACCAGGCTCTCTTTAATCTTGCCCTTATTAAACATAAACAAAAGCAGTACAGAGAAGCAATAAGTCTTTTTACAAGAGCCTCTGCTATAAAAGGCAGCGATTATGCATCATATTATGAAATAGGTAAAGCCTATGAAGCTCTTGGCAACACAAACAGCGCAATTGAGTATTATAACAAAGCCCTCGCTGTTAATCCGAATTACACAAAGGCCTATATCAATCTTGGCCAGCTGTATTCAAAAAATAAGCTCTTCGATAAAGCCATAGAACAATACAGAAATGCCGCAATGAACAATCCTAAATCTTTTGAAGCTCATTACAACCTTGCCAACGCTCTGCTCCAGGTAAAAAAATATGACGAAGCAATCGAGGAATACAAAACCTCCATAAATATCAGACCTGTTTATTCAAGAGCTCATTTTTTTCTCGGCATAGCCTACAGGGACAGCGGAAACTACTCCGAAGCAATAAGATCATTTGAAAGAGCCGTCAGTCTTAATAAAAAACTCTATGTCGCTCATGAAGAACTGGGTATGATCTATTACAGAAACCTGAAAGATAAAAGGAAAGCCGTTTTTCATTTTAAAAGGCTGCTTTCTTTAAAACCGAATCATCCCAAAGCCGACGATATTCAGAATATTATTAACATGCTGCAAAAATAACAGACATATAAAAAATAATATGAGACTATGAGAAAGAGATCTTTATTACTTCTTACTGCTTTAATTCTGCCCGCGGCATATAACTGTGCCTGGCAGAATGGGACCAAACCGGTATTGAAGGATTTTACAAGCCGGGGTTTTATAAGCAACAACTGCTTTCAGGTAATTGTTAAAATGCCTCCCGATAAAAAGAGCAGAAGCCTCACTGACAGAAGGGAAAGCGCCTATATAAAAGCCAAATTGAACATTAATAGCATTGTTATTAAAAACCTCTTTGACTACTGTATTAAAATTGAAAAAAATAATTCCCGAAACGCAGCAAAATTAAAAACCAAGTTAAAAGAATATTTAAGATTCGGATATGTCTTTCGTGAATATTATAACGAATACGACAATGTAATTCTGGTTTACCGTTTATATAAGATCAATCTCAAAGAAGAAATCGAATCACTGGCAAAAAAAGTTTGATCCTGCCGTACCCTCCCTTTTGCCCATAAAAAATAATTTTTTTATGTAAAGAAGTAAAATAGCAATTAATTTCTTGAAAATATTCGATATTTTTATATATCTTTCAACTTCATACAACTTCATACAGTTTTCTTATCAGTCCAAGAACTTCAGTAATATATTCATTTTCTTAATGATCTCAACAAAAATTTTCATTGTGATCAATAATATGAAAATCATCGAAATATACAGAATTACATCACCTGTATATGAATATATTGTAGCGTGATTATATGAAAAATCGATATCTCCCGTAAGATATCCCTGTTTAAGTATCGGTATTGTTTTAACTGCTCTTCCGTAAGGATCAATTATTGCAGAATATCCGGTATTGCCTGCTCTTATATACCATATTCCATTCTCGATCGCTCTGAAAACAGAAGCGGAATAGTGCTGCATATGACCGCTGTATGTGTCCGTCCATCCGTCATTGGTAATGTTCACAAAAAATTGAGCGCCCCGATTTTTGTATTCTCTGCACAATCTGTAGAAAATTCCTTCATAACATATTAAAACGGCAAATTTTTTTTTCATCAATTCAAATATCATCGGGCCTTCGCCGGGAATAAAATTGGACCCGCCGTAACTTGCGGCAATTTTTTTCACCGATGGAAGCCATTTTCCATAGGGGAACCATTCGCCAAAGGGGACCAGATTAATTTTAGGATACGTCATTACAACTTCGCCATTCTTGTTTATCAGAACTCCGTTATTCTGAGGATATCCGAGAAAGGGTTTTTTTCTGATCTCTTTCACACCTATCTCTCCGGTAAGAAGAGGCCTGCCGATAGATCTTACATAGTTAAGTATTCTCTTATCAAACTTTGAAAGGGAACCTTCTCTATAACGGAATGAAATAGTTTCAAGAGTCGCAGATTCCGACCATATTACGAAATCGGGATCTTCTGCAAGAGAGAGATCGGTATATTTAATAAGCTCGTCAAGATACCTGAATTTATTCATCCTCCAGTTTTCCCACGGCGAAATACAGGACTGTATTATTGATAACCGCAAATCTCTTTTTATCCTGCCTCTATTTGCAGACAAAACAGCGGAACCGTATATAACCGACAGGACGATGATACCTGTCAGCACCATTAATCCTTTTGCTTCAGTTAGTTTAAGAATTTCTCTGCGGGTTCTGTTTTCCTTTTTGGATCTGTATATCAGGTGAGCCAGCAAATAATTAAACATTATCATCAGAAAATTAATCCCAAGGACTCCCACGACAGAAGAAATCTGAATAAAGGATTTAAACTGATACTGAGAATAGCCCCAATATGTCCATGGAAATGCAAGAAATCCGATGGAAACTATCCAATCCATAATGATCCAGACCGAAGGATATATGAGATACCTTAATTTTTCATGCCTCCTGGAAAGAATTTCGGCAATAAAAATTCTGCCTGCAAAAAAGACCGTGAGAAAAGGGATTAGAAGCGAAACAATAAGCGTATAACCGCCTTCAATTTTACCTGCAAAGTGGCCTATCCAGCTAAATGCCAAATAATTGCCCGCCAGACCTGCCGAAAAAGCTGCAAGATAAACCTTGCCAATACTTTTATCTCTGATATAAAGAAAGAGAGGTACAAGGGAGACCCAGGCAAACAGGAGATACCCTCTGAGAAACCAGATATCATAACTCGGGAATGACATAAATATCAGAAAAGACGTAAGAAAATAATAGTTGTTTTTGAAAAATAATATTATCTTTTTTTTCATCTTCTATATCCAAAATTTTATTTTTCTTAACAGAGCATTCCGCGATTTTGTACAGGCTATATAACCTCTGGACATTACCATTGATACATTTGAGAAATCCATGGTGCCCAATCCTGGAATATCAGGCTCTATTAATACATGAGGAGAATTATACTTAAGCATTACCATTGTATTCACATATTCCATAATATCAATGGACCGGGAAATAACCTCAATTATATTGGGCATATGTTCTTTTTCTTTACTGTTAATACCGACCCAGTGTTCAATCGATTTTATGATATTGTTCTGTTTCGATCTATCTTTCGACATCAATTCATACTGATCATCAATGATCTCAATATCTTCCGAATCTATCAGATCCTCCCACTCTCCCCTCTTTGACTTTATGTATTTTTTATATTTTCGCTCATCGATTTTCGGGTGAAGGTTTACGGCTACTACTAATCCTGCACCCATTCTTCTTATTACATTTACAGGCAGCGGATTCGCAACTCCTCCGTCAATCAAATAGGTACTTCTATATTTTACAGGAATAAAAATACCGGGCACAGAGATGCTTGCCCTGATAGCCTCCAGAACATTTCCTCTTCTAAAAAGTACCGACTTCCCATTAAAATAATTTGTTGCAACAATACCGAGTTTTATCTTGAAATCCTCGATATTCTTATCATGAGGTATATACTGCGCCAGAAAATCAATGATCTTTCTCCCCTCAAGAAGCCCCGATCTCGGAATTACCGGATCGAAATACTTTATAATTCCCTTTCTGTTAAGTTTAACAATATCTTTTTTAAATCTCTCAAGACTGCCTGCACAATATACAGCGCCAATAACAGCGCCAATACTTGAGCCTACTATCATATCAACAGGGATATCAAGCCCATTTAGATACTCAATCACAGAAATATGCGAAATACCTTTGGCTCCGCCGCTTCCCAGAACCAGACCCACTTTTCTGTTTCTAAAATACTTAAGAGGATTGATCATACTTATATTCTTTTGGAAAATTTTTTACAATTCATCATCTTGATTTTAGATAATTCACCCTCACTTATGTCAAGTTAATTGCATGTAATCAATATTTTATCATAAAAAAATGTTTTAAAAATATCTTGACATATATAGGCCATTCTCAATAAGGTCAAATGAGATCGCGCGGTGGAGCAGTTGGTAGCTCGTTGGGCTCATAACCCAAAGGCCGCAGGTTCAAATCCTGCCCGCGCTAATTGGCGGAGTAGCTCAGTTGGTTAGAGCACACGGCTCATATCCGTGGTGTGGGGGGTTCGAGTCCCTCCTCCGCTAACAGTCCATTTAATTCAATGCTTCTTTTCCGGATATTTTCTTAAATTCATTAAACTTTCTGTAGCTGTAATATCTGAACTTAATAAAATAGTATCTGTACGACAAAAATTTTCTCTTTTCAAATGAGTAGGGTCCGTATGAAATGGGACTGGCCAGTATTGTTATCAACCTGGTTGTTTCATCCAGAGACAAGTGCGGGACCTCTTTCTGATAATAGTATTCTGCAGCGCTGCCGATCCCGAATATTCCCTTGCCAAGCTCACAATAATTCAGATACAATTCAAGGATCCTATCCTTTGACAGAAACAGTTCCATTTCAACTGCGATCAATGCCTCAATATACTTTCTTAATAATAGCTTTTTAGGGATCAGAAAAAAAGTTCTTGCAAGCTGTTGAGTTATTGTGCTTCCTCCGTACATTCTGTAACCCACCTTCCGGTTAATTACATAGGCTCTCATCACAGCTTCAATATCAATGCCCGGATGACTATAGAACCTGTAATCTTCAGTAGCGATCACCATCTTTGCCAGATATTCGGGAATCTCTTTCAAGGGAATATATTTTACCGGTTCTACTTTATAATTATAAAAATACATTCTATACAGCATCAGGCTTGTATATGCCGGATCATTATTGCGAAGCCAGAGAGCGGACACAAATATTATCAGAGCAAGAAACAGATGAAGTATTATTACAGCACCTGTAATATATTTTGCCGCTCTCTTTAAAACAATTGCCGTTACATATTTCCTTAACATCTTATCACCGCCTGAAGACAACTTCCGCAGAACGCAGAAATTGCAATCCTCTATTCGCTATAGCGAACCCTGGAATATTTCCTATTATCATTTGCTTCATTAACCGGTTGGGAATACCAGATATCATTCATATGGCCCGTCCCATTGTATCCGCCGATAATATATATTCTGTCTTTAAATACGGTGCATGTATGGGCAACCCTTTCTCCAAAAACCGATATATTATCAACCACTTCCCAGTTCACCCCGTCACCGGACATTGTAACAGTACCGCTCTTCCTGAAACCGCCCATTACCCATATCCTGTTAAACAGGGACAGCGAGGTATGTCCGCCGCCGGCAAAAAAGGATGTCTCTTTAACAGTTTGAAACCATTTTTTCCCATCCGGAGAATACCAGACATCGCTGAGACTATGGAAATTATTCTTATTATCTATAAAGAATCCGCCTATTAACCAGATCTTTTTATTGAAAATTGTTACTGCGGCTCCTCCTCTTGCCCCAAAGGGTGCATTTTTAATGACCGGTGTCCAGTCCTTTCCATTTAGCGACACCCACAGATCCGACTTTTCAGTTATTCCGCTGACCAGCCACATTCTGTTTTTAAAAACAAAAACGGAATGGCCGCCCCTGGGGCTGAAATCGGCATTTGAAGTAACAAGCTGCCATGTTTTGCCGTCATGGCTTGACCATATATCATTGAGATCGCGGATATTGTGCTCCCTGTCAAAGTAGAGACCGCCTATAACAAATAATTTGCCTCTGAAAACAACAGATGCAAAGAGGCTTCTTCCCTTAAAAGGGGCATTACCTCCGAAATTCCATTTCAAACCGTCATGGGAATACCATATATCATTTTTCACTTGGGTCCCGTCAAATCCTCCAATGAGCCAGAGTCTGTTCCTGAATACAACAGTTGAATGCCCCGACCTTCCGGAAAAACGAGTATCCATCTCTGCTTTATACCACTTAAATCCGATACTATCTCTGTGTAATACACCATATTCGTTACCCGCAACAAAATAGGATATTGCAACAATAAAAACTATCAGAATAAATGTGATCGATTTTTTCTTCAACAAAAGATTAAAAAATTTACGGTTCATCACTCTTTTCGGCATATATCATGAAGGGAAGACTTGCTATTAAGCTGTTATTGCCGGAAATATCTGTTAATACTATTTTATATCTGCCCGGCTTCAATCTCTCAATTTTTCCATATATGATCTTCTTTTCAGAATCAATATAATCGGATCTTTTGTAAATATCTACCCACTCAATCTCTTTTTTTAGTAAAACTACTCCGATTTTATTATAACCTGATACACTTTTGAAACTGTATATCCAATTGATCTTTGCATCACTACTGAACTCCGGTTTTTTCTTTATTCTTCTGTATACATCATCCATTTCGCCTTTTACTGCAAACTCGCCCTGAAAACCGCCGCAATTAAGGGCAAAAATAAAAACCGGAATTATTATTCGAATTATTCTAACACGCATAAGATGACTTTACTCAACTTTATACTGGTCTTTGTCCAACTCTATGATCTTCCCTTCCTCTCCGGTTTCAGGATCAACGGCACTATTTTTTCTTTTCCGGTTTTCAAAAGTACTGCTCCTTCCCATATTGGAAAATTTTCTTTTGGTATCGCCGATACTTCTGCCGAAAAAGAATACCAGCTTAAAGAGATTGTAGATCACGTAGAAAAATAATATTATAAAAAGCAGTTTAAAAATACTCATCTGTTAACTCCACATATTGTGTATTGCAGGGATCAGAAACCGGATCTGATAATCGAAACCATTTCTCTTACTGCAGCAGACAAACCGGTAAAGACCGATCTTGAAATTATTGAGTGCCCGATATTCAATTCTTCCAGTCCGGGAGATCTAAGGACTCTCCGGACATTGCTGTAATTTAATCCATGACCCGCATTCACTCCGATTCCGCTCTTAACAGCAGCATCCGCAGCTTCATAGATTCTGTTGATCTCTCTGTTAATATCCTTCTCTTCGCCTGCATCGCAGTATGTACCGGTATGGATCTCTATATGATCCGCACCGGTATCCTTAGATAATTTCACAATTTCAGGATCGGGCTCTATAAAAAGGGATACCTCAATTCCGGAATCATGAAAATCTTTCACAGCCCTTTTTATCTTATCAAAATACTTTTTAATGTCGAGCCCGCCTTCCGTTGTCAACTCCTCTCTTTTCTCAGGTACTATAGTAACCTGATGAGGCTTAACTCTCAAAGCGATCTTAATTATCTCATGGGAAAGCGATATCTCAAGATTATATTTCCCTTTTACAATATCCTTTAAAGCAAAAACGTCTTTGTCCTGTATATGGCGCCTGTCCTCCCGCAAATGAACGGTAATTCCATAAGCACCGTTCTCTTCACAAATTTCCGCTCCCTTAAGAGGGTCAGGTTCAACCCCTCCCCTGGCCTGCCTCAATGTTGCAATATGGTCAATATTCACACAGAGTTTAATTTCGTTCATACGGTTCCATTCTTTATTTATGCAATAGTTTAAATTCCTATTCTTATGATACCCTTTAATATGCAATAAAAATATTAGAAAAAACAATTAATTGCAATTTATTGTAAAAATATATTCTATTATACTCCAAAAAACAATCAGGGTTATTCTTTTATGATATTGACAAGAATTTTTTCAGGGATTATGGAGATTATATCCACTCCTTTTTTCCTATTTTTTAACTTTACATTTATCGGAAAAGAGAGAGTTATCTTATTTCTCTTTGATCTTGCCATTTTTGCTTTAATATTAATTCTTTTCAGGTCTATATTAGCCTCGAAATCATCTATGGACAACTTTTCATTATCTTCCGTTTTGTAATGAACTTTAACGATCTCATTTTTTATGCTGTACTTATATTTTATATCCTGATTTATAACTGATACCGGAACTTCAATAGTATAGAGATTCCCATAATCAATTACAGGAATTATTATCTTAACTTTGCCCGGATTTAATACAACATCTTCAAGATCGTCCTTCTGTATTTCAACCTCTTTTATTATATCACCGGATCTGCCGTCTATAGATATCTTCTCAGTAAAAACTTTATCAATTTTTTCAACCGCCGATTGAGCTCCCTCAATTGTAACATACGCTGGCTCAACTATAATATCTCCCAAGAGGCTGCCCTCTTTTACTTCACCGGTAATATCCGGGATAACTCTGAACCTTTTAGCGATCTTCCTCTCAACCAGGATTTTAATATTCTTTTGCTTTAGCGTAATATTAATACTAACAGGGATCTCATTCTTTCTTATTTTAATGGGATACTTCTGCATTTTATTAACAACCGGCTTTTCGAGATTAACAAAAGCCTTTATATTCTTTACATTCACATTTTTCAGATAATCATTTTTGCCCTCCAGAACAGCGATCACGGATTTACTCGATATATCAACTATAACCATATCGGAAGGGAGATTATTTATAACAACAGGAATTCTGAATCTGATTTCACCGCTCTTACTGCTTGCAAGATATGCCCACAGGATTATCGAGAGCAAAAGGCTGAGAATTTTAGCCGCAAGATTTCCTTCGTTTAATTTTTCTTTAAACTTGTTAATGAAATCTTTCATTTAATGTTGTAACTCTCCTCATAAGCGGTTTTGGGATTCATAAAGTAGAGGATCATATTTTTCAATAAGGAAACCTTTATCTTTGGGAACATTTTCCCGTTAACCATCATTGTTATGCCTCCCGTCTCCTCGGATACAGTCAAAACAAGGGCATCGGTCTCTTCGGCAATACCAAGAGCCGCCCTGTGTCTTGCGCCGTGCTGTTTCTTTAACTGTTTTGAATCACTGAGGGGAAGATAACATGCCGCAGCCGCAATTCTCCCGTTTTCAATTATTATTGCCCCATCGTGGAGAGGCGCAAGAGGATAGAAGATCGTTCTTATAAATTCTTCAGTAATCACGGAATCAATTATTACTCCCGATTCTATATAGCTCCTCAGACCGGTGTTTCTTTCAATTACAATTATTGCCCCCACTTTCTCTTCTGACAGGGCAAGAAGAGAATTTACAATTTCATCAAGGGGGAATGTTTCCTTCATAGATTCATTTGAAATCCAGTTCCTCTGGCCGAACTGTGTGATCAGTCTGCGCAGTTCAGGCTGAAAGAGGATCACAACTGTGATTACCACATAGGATGTTATATTCTTTATCAGCCAGTCCAGCGTATCAAGTCTCAGAAGGCTTGATATTATTGCAACAATAAAGATTATTATGATACCTTTCAGAAGCTGTATGGCCCTTGTGTTGGTAAGAAATACATAAACCCAGTAAAAGATGGCTGCAACAATAAGAATATCCAGTATATTTCTTATATACTCCCAAGGAGCGGAATTGATTATTGTATCATATATATTTTCCATATTATCATATTATAATAAATACTTATATCAAAAAGCATCGATTTTGTCCCTTTACAAAGGACAAAATCCCGATCAGATCATATACTGATCCATTTGATATAGAAATTTTCAATGATGATCGGTATATCTTAAATCCATAAGCATTTCCATCGACTTTAGTATGAGCCGATGTTCTTTTATATCGTGAACTCTTATTATATCGGCTCCATTTAATATTGCTGCTGCATTTAAAGCAATAGTTGCCGGCAGTCTGTCCGAATTGTCATTATATAATTTCCCGATTAGAGACTTCCTTGATAATCCGATTAAAACCGGAGAGCCCATCTCTTTTATTTTTGCAATATTATTAATAATTGCGTAATTATCTTCAAGAGTTTTGCCGAAACCGATGCCGGGATCAACAATTATCTTCTCACTGTCAATACCGCCTCTTACTGCTCTTTCTCTGGCATTTTTCAAAAAATCTGTGATTTCTTCAATTAAATTATTATAATTGGGATTGTTCTGCATAGTTTCAGGAGTCCCCTGCATATGCATTATTACAAGCCCGGCATTGTATGCGGCAACAGTTTCAACCATCTTTTCATCAAAGGTTAACCCGCTGATATCATTTACAATGGAGGCTCCTCCCTTTAATGCCGCTTCTGCAACTTGAGCTTTGTTAGTATCTATTGATATGGGTATGTCCAGATCTTTGCTGACAGCTTCAATTACAGGCATTACCCTGTCTATTTCTTCAGCAGCAGGAACGGGCTTTGAACCGGGTCTCGTGGATTCGCCTCCTATATCGATTATATGAGCTCCCTCTTCTGCAATTTTATAAGCTCTTTCTATAGCAATTTTACTATTATAAAAACGTCCTTCATCATAAAAAGAATCGGGCGTAACATTTAATATACCCATTATTTTAATATTTTTTACCATAAAACAGTCCGTTAAAACAAAAAGGATATTGAAGCTAAATTATTATAGCCATAATTTATTTTATCTATAATAAAAGCATAGGAGACATTAAAATTATATAACTTCAGGCTGAAACCTGTTGAGAAATTTGAATCGTTCATCCCCAAAAAAACCGTCATCCCTTTCAGCATATCATATTTTAATCCGCTATTGATCTGATATTTATCCTGTTCAAGTTTTTTCACTGCCGTAACTGCAATAACTACTCCTGTATCGCTTGTTATGGAGCCGCCGATTTTAAGGCTCGGCTTTGCAAAATCATATTTTCTCTCAATGTCTTCACTATTTTTTACAGGCATCAAACCGCTTCCGATATCCTGAACAACAAACCCTATTTTTAAAAAAGGAAGAAAATATATCTGAGCTCCAAAATCGGAACCTGCTCCGGCAAATTCAGCATCGCCGATCTTCTCATAAAGCCCCTTCAGAGAAAATCCGATAGATGAAATTCCTGCAGTCCATGCGTATGAAATATATGATACGGATCCGATGTATTTTAAATCATTACTTACCAGATTTCCGCTGTCGTCCCTTTCTTCAATACCGGTGGAAACAATTGAATAAATACCGGCTCCGAGTACTCCGTCAAAGGCATCAAAGGCAAAACCGGTAAAAGCAGCATCCCTCTCAATATCAAGCATTGCCGCTGAGAAACCGATCTGGAAAAAAGATCTCTTTTTTTTATCTTCAGAAAAATTCAGCAAATCGGACTCTGATATTTTGTCAACTTCTCCCGATTTTGCTCTCTCTATAATATCCTTTTCGGTTAACATTTTTTTCCCGATCAATTCCGTTAGACCCGCGGGATTCCAGTAAATTGCATAAACATCATCTGCAACGACCTCTGCTGCCATACCCATTGCCGCATATTCCGCTCCTACCCATCCCCCTCGGGTAAAGGAAGCCCGGCTTCCCGCATCACCTGCTCCCGCATAGTGCGGTACAAACAAAAGCAGCAATACAATAACCGAAATTTTCCGCAAACCTTTAATTACCCAATAAGCCATTGATTTAATTAAACAAGTCCTCATTTAATATCTGATCAAAACTCTTATGAACTTTCTTCCGAAATCGCCGTTTGAACTGTTTTCCACTGTGACCTTTACAATGTAAAGACCCGGCTTCACAAGTTTTCCCCGTTCATTTCTTCCATTCCATACAGCAGAAGATGAATTATAAGTGCGCCTTATTACCAGATCTCCGTTTATATCATAGATTTCGAGCTGAAATTTATCAATATTCAGAGCGGTTTTTCCCGGTTCATTCCCAAAAGTGATATATCTGACAGACCCTTTGAGAGGATTAAAAGGTACCGGATAGGCTATAATATTTCTTGTGTCAAGAGCATGCACACTATGAGATAAAAATAGTATCAAAAAACAGATAAAGGCTCTTTTTATATATACATTCATCTAATTAGGCCCCAAAACTCCTCTCTCTCATCTGAAATTAAATCAGAACAATCCATTAAGGTCAACAAATATTTCCGGCCGCGGGAAATGATGTTAAATAATATTCTATAGTAATACTACGCAAAATAATTATGAGCATCATCTACTGTTTTATTAATTTCCGCAGCAATTACTTCACTCGATAAATCGGTTTGGCAATTATTGCCTGCAATACTGTAATATGCCAGAAACTCCATATTGCCTGCAGGTCCTCTGACAGGTGAAAAGGTTATTGCTTTAAAAAACATTCCCATATTGCACAGCGCCGATAAAACTCTTCTCAGTATTTCCTTATGGATCTCCTTTTTCCTGACAACGCCCTTCTTATGCTCCCCTTTCTCCGCCTCAAACTGAGGTTTGATCAGAATAACTCCTTCCGAATCCGGGAAAAGATTTTTCATATTTTCAAAAACTTTTGTTATTGATATAAATGAAAGATCGGCTGTTACAAAATCAATAGTATCGTCAAAATCTTCGGTTTTAAGATATCTTACATTTGTTCTCTCTTTTAAAACAACCCTTTTGTCATTTCTCAACTCATATGCGAACTGTCCGTATCCCACATCAATTGCATAAACTTTTTCTGCTCCGTTTCTCAGCATACAATCGGTGAATCCGCCGGTTGAGGCCCCAAGATCAACTGCTGTTTTGCCGAAAAGATCAATATTGAATTCTTTAAGAGCCTTTTCAAGTTTCTCGCCGCCTCTGCTGGCATATACTCCCCCGGGTCTTGAAACTTTTATCTCTTCACTGCCGGTTATTAATCTGGAAGCTTCTCTGACAGTTTCCCCGTTAACCTTTACCCAACCGGATATGATCTCTCTTTTAGCATTCTCTCTTGAAGAGGAAAGCCCCTTTTTAGAAAGGTATAAATCAAGCCTTATCCTATTTTTGTTCATCTTTAGTTAACTAGTCAAGTTAGGCGAATTTTACGGTTCAATTGCTTTTAATATTCTTTCGGAAACAGATCCTGCGTCCAGACTGTAATATCTGAATAGCTGCCCCGTACTTCCATGCTTTATCGATTCGTCCGGGAATCCCACATTAAAAAGAAGTTTTGATTTCAAATGCGGCTTTATATTTGATACTATA
This sequence comes from Spirochaetota bacterium, assembly GCA_024276015.1. Taxonomy (GTDB): domain Bacteria; phylum Spirochaetota; class UBA4802; order UBA4802; family UBA5550; genus JAJRXZ01. The sequence goes on from JAJRXZ010000026.1 coordinate 25,165, forward strand.
TATTCGCCCACTCCTCCGGAAATTATACCGTTTTCCATAGTTAAAAAACCTTCCGTTCTTTTAACTGCATTTTCAATAAGTTTAATATCAAGGGGCTTAATGAACATAAGATTTACTACAGAGACAGATATACTTTTTTTCTTTAGTATTTTTCTCACTTCCAGCGCGATCTCTATCATATCTCCGATCGCAAAGATAACCAGATCATTGCCGCGTGCAACTGTTTTTGCCTTCCCGAATCTAATCTCATGAAATGCTCCCTTCTTCTGTTTTTTAAGCTCCGACCTTCCTCTTGGGTACCTGATGGCAACAGGCCCCTCATTATATTGAGATGCAAAATAGAGCATATCCCTTAATTCATCGCCTGTTGAAGGGGCAAGGATAATAAAATTCGGTATATTTTTAATTATGGAAATATCGAATATTCCGTGGTGAGTTTCACCGTCGTCGCCGACAATACCTGACCTGTCTATAAGAAGTTTGATCTGGAGATTCATCAAGGCGATGTCGTGGATCAACTGATCAACAGCTCTCTGGAGAAAAGTAGAGTATATCGATACAAAGGGTTTTAATCCTGTAGAGGCAAGAGCCCCTGCGAAAGTAACGGCATGCTGCTCGGCTATACCCACATCAAAAAACCTTTCAGGAAATCTATTTTCAAATTCAAAGAGCCCGGTGCCGATCTTCATAGCCGCAGTAAGCGCAATAACTTTGTCATCCTTTTCCGCTATTTCAGCAAGTGTTTTGCCGGCAATTTCAGAATATGAGATAAGATCATCCTTCTTTATACAAACACCTGTTTTCTTATCAAAAGGCCCGATTCCGTGGAATCTGGCCGGGTCCATCTCTGCGGGTCTGTATCCCATCCCCTTTTTCGTAAGGACATGGATCAGCTTAGGTCCGAAATTTATGTTCTTTACGCTGGTAAGCATATTGATCAATGAATATATATCATGCCCGTCAACGGGGCCGAAATATCTCACTCCAAGATCCTCAAAAAGCTGCCCCGGAATAATCATACTTTTAAAACTCTCAAAAAACCTGTCTATAAAATTGTATGTGGAATCTCCCATCCCGGGAAAATTTTTCAGCGCCTCCATAGATTTTCTTCTAACTTTATTGTAAAAAGAATGCGTGATTATTCTGTTAAAATACTTTGCCATTGCGCCTACATTTTTACAGATGGAATGCTCATTATCATTGAGAATAATGATCATGTCATTTTTCCGATGGCCGATCTGGTTCAGCGCTTCAAAGGCCATCCCGTTTACTATGGATCCGTCGCCTATAACGGCAATAACTTTATGATTCTCGTTTTTTATATCTCTCCCTACCGCTTCTCCGTGAGCAAGGGAGAGGCTTGTGCTGCTATGGCCCACATTGTAAGTATCAAAAGGCGATTCGCTTCTTTTTGGAAAACCGCTAAGACCCTTAAATTTCCGTATAGTGGGGAACCTGTTTCTTCGGCCTGTAAGTATCTTATGAGCATAGGTCTGATGTCCCACATCCCATATAATTTTGTCTTGGGGCGTATTAAAAACATAATGAAGCGCAATTGTCAATTCAACAACACCGAGAGATGAAGCAAGATGGCCGCCGTTTTTTGAAATCACATCAATAATATACTCCCTGATCTCTTTAGCAAGCTCAGGAAAATCGTCAAGCTGCATCTTTTTTAAATCGTCGATACTGTTTATCTTATCAAGAATCATGATCATTATTGCATTTTAAAGGATTCGTCTCTGATTGACAAAAAAAGCTACTTTAAATTTATTTCAAGGGATTTTTATAAATTTTATTTATTATAAAGATTTTTCTCCATACAATAAACAAATAAAGAATTTCTCTGAGTCTTCCGATGAATTTTTAGTCAAACAAAATATATTTGACATCAGGGGATATTAATATATTTACTCTACAGAAGAGTGGAACAGAATAATTGCTGAAATATTATAAACCGGGTACTCTATAAAAACTAAATGAAGATATATGAAACAGAAGCTATTATTATCGGAGGCGGGGCAACAGGAACGGGAATTGCAAGAGATCTGTCTCTCAGAGGCATTAAATCAATCCTCATTGAAAAGGACGATATTGCATCGGGAACGACCGGCAGAAATCACGGCCTTCTCCACTCGGGCGCCCGTTATGCAGTTAAAGACCTCGAATCTGCAAAAGAATGCATCAGAGAAAATAGAATACTAAAAAAAATAGCCCGCCACTGCGTTGAAGAAACAGGAGGTTTATTTATAACTCTCAGAGACGACGACCCCTCTTACCATAATAAGCTTCTTGAAGGATGCAGATTTGCCGGCATTAAGACCGAAGAGATAGGAATTAAGAAAGCACTGGTTATTGAACCCAATCTGAATCCCGAAATTATGCGGGCCGTTAAAGTACCCGACGGTACGATCGACCCCTTCAGGCTCACAGCTTCCAATATGCTCGATGCAATAGAGAAGGGGGCCCAACTCTTTACATACACTAAAGTCACAGAGATAATCCTAAACAATAGTACAGTTGCCGGAGTTAAATGTATAAGTACCGCCGGTGAAAAATTTGAAATTCGCTGTAATATTTTAATAAATGCCGCAGGTATCTGGGGCCAGAAGATATGCGCTCTTGCAGGCATAGAACTGAAAATGTTCCCCTCAAAAGGCTCGATGCTTATTGTAGATTACAGGATCAACAGCATTGTAATTAACCGGTGCAGAATGCCTTCGGATGGAGATATTATTGTACCGGGAGATACCGTATCGCTTATAGGCACAACATCAAAGACCATTGGTTACGAAAAAATTGAGGATCTTCACGCTGAAGACGATGAAATTAATATCCTTCTGAAAGATGGAGAAAAACTGATCCCCGCTCTTTCAAAAGCCAGGGCTTTAAGAGCATATGCAGGAGTAAGACCCCTTGTAGCAATATCAGGAGAAGCTTCAGGCAGAGAGATAAGCAGAGGCATTGTACTGATCGATCATGAAGAGAGAGACCGCGTCAAAGGAATTATAACAATTGCCGGAGGCAAACTGATGACATACCGCCTCATGGCGGAGATGACATCCGACATGGTATGCAAAAAACTGAAGGTAAACCGGAAATGCTCTACTCACAGGCTTCCGTTGCCCGGATCCGAGAAAAGGCCGCCAAGGAATAGAGGGCTTAAAAAATTTGCAGGGATCTCTCAACCTGTTGTAAAATCGACTCTTTATCGTCACGGCATTAGAGTTTATAACATCCTGAAAAATGATAAAAAGAATTACAGAATAATATGCGAATGTGAAATGGTTACCGAAGGCGAAATCGAATACTCCATAAATTGCCTCAATGTAAAGAATATAGCGGATATTCGCAGGAGAACCAGAATCGGCATGGGGCCATGCCAGGGAGAACTTTGCGCTTACAGAGTATCGGGTCTTCTGAACGATTATGGCAAAGCGTCTCCCGAAGAAGCTGTGAATTATCTCAGAGAATTTCTTGAAGAGAGATGGAAAGGGATAAAACCGGTTCTATGGGGCGACGCTTTGAGGGAATCGGAATTTACATACTGGATCTACCAGGGATTACTGGGTCTGGGAGAAATCACTAAACCCGAAAAGCCCCGGAAAGGGAAGAAATGAATATAGACTGTCTCATTATAGGCGGAGGGCTTTCGGGACTCACATGCGGGATCAAATGTGCAGGCGAAGGACTTCGCACCGTTATTATATCGGACGGAGTCAGTTCACTGCATGTTTCGTCCGGTTCTGTGGACATGCTGGGATACATATCGGGAAGAGTTGTAAAGGGAAATGTTTTTAAAAGCATAAAGGAATTTGTCAAAAAGAACCCCCTTCACCCTTATAACAAGACAGGTATCGGAACTTTAAAGGAATCCGTCTCATTTATAAGAGATGAAGTTAAAAACCAGGGACTCATATTGAACAGCAACGGCGATGGAAACCATATCCGCTTTACGGCCCTGGGAGTGATGAAGCCCACCTACCTGTCACAAAATACGGTTTTCAACAGGAGGCTGAAACAGGCCATTGAAAGAAGAGCTCCCATTGCTGTACTGAATTTCCACGGTTTCAGGGATTACTATCCGCAGCTTGCGGCTAATATGCTTATGAATAACAGAATTCTTAAAGGAGCAAAGATATTATACAGAAATATAGACCTGCCCCGCAGTATTAATTCCAAAAGAAATACTCTGGAATTCAGATCAATCGATCTGGCAGGAATATTTGAAACTGAAAAATATCTTCCCGGAATAGCGGGCCAGATCAAAAAAAATTCAGGGAATGCCGAAATAGTTGTACTGCCCGATTTTCTCGGAATAAACAATTTTAATTACATCCACAAGAGACTGGAAGAGCTGACAGGGAAATTGATCGTTGAAGTACCGAACCTGCCCCCTTCAATCCTCGGGATGAGGCTTGAAAAGGCCCTGAAATCCAGATTCGCAGAGCTTGGCGGAGAATTCATTACAGGCGACAGAGTAATTAAGGGTAAAATAAGCAAAGGGAATGTGGAATATATTGTAACCGAAAATTACCCTGAATTCAAATACAGGGCAAAATACTATCTCCTTTCAACGGGAAGCTTTTTCAGCGGCGGACTGGTGAGCCGATTCAATCATCTTAATGAACCGATTTTCAATTTTAAATTTAAAGGCAGCGCTAAACGAAACAAATGGTATTCCCGCAGTTTCTTTGACAAAAAAAGCCATCCCTTTATTGAATTCGGTGTTGAAACGAACAAATCGCTAAATCCTCTTGATGAAAATTCCAGGCCTGTGAAAAACATCTTCTGCTCCGGCGCTATACTGTCGGGATACAATCCGGTAAAAGAGGGGTCAGGCGGAGGCGTTGCCCTTTCAACTGCTTATGCAGCAGCATTAAAAATAATAAAAAAAATAAAACAAAAATAACAAAAAATGATACATCTAAAAAATATCAGTTTTGACCACTGCATAAAATGCACCCTCTGTACCATATATTGCCCTGTGGCAAAGGGAACGCATTTTTTCCCCGGGCCCAAACAATCGGGGCCCGATGCAGAACGTTTAAGAATAAAAAATCCCCACCTTGTGGATGCCTCCATTAAATACTGCTCCAACTGCAAAAGATGCGAAATTTCCTGCCCCTCGCAGGTTAAAATTGCCGACCTCATACAGAGTGCAAAAAGCAGGTATTTTAAAAAACGGATCAGTATCAGAGATTACATTTTAAGCAGAATGGATCTCCTGGGGAAAAGCATATCGCCCTTCAGCAAAATTTTTAATCCTTTATTGAAAATGATGCCTATCAGGTACATCATGGAAAAAACAGCGGGAATTGCAAGATATCAGAATTTTCCCGATTTTGAAGAAAGATCATTCAGGGAGAGATTTTATTCGGAAGTTCGGGATCAGTCACACTTTGATGAAACCGTAGTCTATTTTCCCGGATGCAGTGTGACCAGCATGGATCACAGTCTCGGTATGGATCTGATTAAAGTTTTAAACTCAATGGGCGTAGGCATATCAATACCGGAAACAAAATGCTGCGGAGTTCCCGCCATTGCAAACAGCAATATAAAGAAAGCAAAAAAAAACGCCCTGTACAATATATCCGTTCTAACAAAGGCAATAGAAAATTCAGACAAAAGAATAATCTTAACCTGCTCAAGCGGCAATCTGGCCCTCAAACATGAATATGCTGAATTTCTCGGACTGGACAATTCAAAAATTGCTGAAAAAATTGACTATATAACAACATACCTATATAAGAAATTCGGAGAGGCTATGCCCGGATTGAAACCGGTTAACTTCAGGGCTGCCTACCATTCGCCTTGCCATCTTGAAAGAATGGGAGCGGTAATGCATACGATCGATATTCTAAAAAAAATTCCCGGCCTTGAACTGGTTATCCTTCACTCGGAATGCTGCGGTATGTCGGGCACATACGGCTTTAAAAAGGAGTACTTTGAGATTTCAAAAAATATCGGGGCGCAGCTCTTTAAAAGTATAGATGGCGCGGATCCGGAATATGTAATAACAGACTGCGTTACATGCAAATGGCAGATAGAGAATTTCACGGCTTACAAAGTCCTTCACCCGGTAAATGTTCTGGCAATGGCATTAGATCGTTAAAACTTCTTCCTCTCCTTATCATGGTTAAGTTTGTTCATAATAAAGAGCGCCGCGTATGCCCCGATAAAACCGGAGATCACGTTAACATATTCATTCTTTGCAAGAAAATCAAGAATAAAGAGTGTTACATTATTTAAAACATAACCTCCTATAAGCGCACCGATAATTCCTATAACAAAACCACCGATATATCCGCCGAATAGATCTCTTCGTTTAATTGAATAAAAAATGAAAGAAACGAAAGCTCCAAGGGCAATAACAATGAGTATGGCAACAACAGCCTGGATGAAATCCATAAATTCAGGTGACATATCAACCTCATTAATATCAAATTCATTTAACTTTTAGTGGGCAATACTATAAATATTAAATATAAAGACAAGAAATTAAAAGAAAATTTCTCCTTTGCCGTTTCTGATAATAACAGGGTTATCTTCCGTAAAATCAACAACAGTTGAAGGGTCGGGAACAATAGGCCCCGAATCTATTACCAGATCAATTTCATTTCTATATACTTTTTCCAGTTCTCTGGGATCAATAATATACTCCCCGGCAAGGGTATTAACACTTGCAGACATTATAGGCCTTTGCAGAGAAGTAACAAGTTCCCTGGCAATATTATTATCGGGAATTCTGACCCCAATTGTTTTCTGATTTGTAATTACAATGTTCGGCACAAGCTTTGAAGCGCGAAAGATAAATGTATAGGGCCCGGGGAAGGCCTTCTTCATAATTTTAAAAGCATGATCGGAAATATTTCTCACATAATCGTTTATACTGGATATATCCTTAAAAATAAAACTTAGAGGTTTCTTTTTATCAATTTTTTTTATTCTGTATATCCTCTCAATTGCTCTTTTATCATTTATATCGCATCCATATGCATAAACCGTATCGGTTGGATAGACAATGATCCCGCCCTGTACGAGGATATCTTTTGCTTTATTAATTAATCTTTTTTGAGGATTCTCTTCGTTTATAACAAAAATCATAATAAAAACTCGAAATATTTATAATGATGATCAGCAGGGATCCGGCGCCGCTTTTCCGCTCTCTCTGTCAACACATTTATTAAAAATTATTAATCAGTCAATTAATTTATCGAAAGAAGTAACTAATCACCTGTTTAAAAAGCTGAATTGTTGGTAGATCTGTTCTCCAATGAGAATTTTTTCGCGAGCATCTATCACACTATACACTTGTTTCCTAACAGTTGAAATAAAACTTCTATAGTAAAAAAAATATTTATTGCAAATTTTTAGCTGATTAGTTACATTATAACAAAAATTAATAAAAAGGCTTTACTCATTGCATTGCCTAAAATTATGTATTTAGCTCTTCAAACCCCGGGCATATATAAATCGCTATCTCCAACCCATGCTCCTGCGGATCATTAAGGTCTTCTATTGAGTTAGCAAGATTTATCTGAACTATGCAGTTAGTATTCTTTCTGCATAAAGGACATGCTCCATTGCCTTTCTGATTTATATTAAGTTTCATACCGGTATCTCTTAGATCGTTTTTGAAAATATAACTTGCAAAATAAGTTTGACTGCAATTAATGAACTTGTAAAAATAATTCATATTATACTTTTTTACAATTATTTTTTTTAAAAATATAGATATTTATGACAGAACATTTCTGCAAATTATGCAGCGGGTCGGGCAAGATAGGCAACAAAATTACCGGATTAAAAACATGCCCATACTGCATTACCGATAAAAATGATTTTGGTACTGAAATGTTTGGATGCCCCAACTGTATGGGTGCAGGGAAAAGCGGCGACTATATTACCGGGTTTATGCCGTGCAGCAGGTGCAAAGGTTCAGGTTATCTTAAAAAATCCGGATGACACATATAAAAATTTCAAAAGTCAGATGAAAGAATTTTGCATAAAGGATATTATCGTATACAATTGTTATACTTCTAGGAGGATAATATGAGTAAGAAAACGGGTTTTGTTAATTACATACACGAGAATATCGTAAAGAAGAAATCCTTCCTTAAATCGCTCATAGGCCGTCTGACCTTAATGGTCACGATAGTCTTTTTTATATTCAATTTTGTATTTATTGCCTTCTATATAATCACTAACAGAACAATTTTTGACACTGAAGCATACTCCGAAAAAATAGCTGCTACTATTGAAGACACATACAACCGGAATATGGAGCTTGAAAAAGAATCTTTACTCAAAATTCTTATTGCAATCAAAAAAAACAGGGAACTCATTAATATCTATAAAACCAGGGATAAAGAGCTTCTTTATAAAAAAGCTTTGCCAATGTATAAAGAGCTTAACAGATCCTTTAAAATAACTCACTTTTATTTCCATACTCCTGAAAAAATATGTTTTTTACGGGTACATAATTTTAAAAAATCGGGGGATTTTATCGGAAGGTTAACTCTCAAAAAAGCGGAAGATTCGGGCAAGCCCTTTGTTGACATAGAATTCGGAAAAACCGGTTTTTTTTCAATGAGAGCCGTAACGCCCATATATGAAAAGGGAATATTAATCGGCTATATAGAAGTTGGACAGGAAATTGACCATTTTTTTCGAAAAAAGATCCACAGGCAGGATCTCTCTCTTCTAATTAGCGAAGATTTTATTAAAGAAAAAATGAAAGCCAATTTTTCACCTGAGAAATTGAAGAAGATACCTAAAGTGGGGAGATACTTTATCACATATTCAACTGACAAAAGCGATACCACGGCAAAAGGGCTGAACCTGCATTCTAAAAAGCTGGGCAGCAACGATAAAAGCATAGGAACATATTCTTCAAAGGGAAAAACGATTTTTTTCTATGGCAAACCCTTTGTCTATCTTGATGGAAGAAAAATCGGCAAAATGGTTTTTTCAGCGGACATTACAGAACTTCTTGGCGAGAGAAGAGCTTTAATCACATTTTTTGTTATTATGATAATTGCAGAAATAGTGTTTACCTTGATAATATCCGTTACCCTATGGAAAAGGCTTGGTAATAAACTTCACAAACTCAAACTGACAATATTAAAAGTAGCATCGGGAGATCTGACTGCAGAATATTCTTTAAAAGGAGTCAGGTGCTGCGATACCTTAAATTGCGGACTGGAGGACTGCCCCGAATTTGATAAAGAGACCACACGATGTTTTGCCTCAGTGGGGTCATCTGCTCCTATGAGCAACCTGGAGATAAAATGCCCCTCAATACTTAATGGCAGATTCAAATCATGCGAAGAGTGCGAAGTTATGAAAAAGATCGTCCCTGATGAACTGGACGAGATAGGCTCTATAATCAATACCATGGCATTAAAACTTCACGATTTTATTTCTGATGTTGCAACTGCAGTAGATTCTCTTGCCACATCATCATATAATATGTCATCCTCAGCAGGAATTTTTTCCGAAAATGCGCAGAGTCAGGCTGCATCTGCCGAAGAAGTGTCTGCAACTATTGAAGAAATATCAACCGGAATGGAAAATGTTGCTGAGGGAGCAAAGGCTCAGGTGGAAAAACTCAATGAAATGATCTCCATCATGATAAAACTTTCGAACCTTATTGACGAATCGGGCCGTGTTATAACGCTCTCCAGCAGAGAAACGGAACAGATAAAGAGTTATGCAGAAGACGGAGGATCTGCATTGAACAGAATGAACATCAGTATGGAAAAAGTGGGCAGCAGCTCTGAAGAGGTTAAAAATATAGTTGAAATAATTAATTCCATTTCGGATCAGATAAATCTTCTCTCCCTTAATGCCGCCATTGAGTCCGCAAGAGCAGGCGAAGCCGGCAGAGGTTTTGCCGTTGTTGCGGATGAGATATCCAAACTAGCAGATCAGACTGCAAGCAGTATCAGCGATATTGACAATCTTATCAGAGATAACAATAATGAGATTACTGCTGCCATTAATAATATTAATGAGCTAACCGAAAAGATGAAAACCATAATGAAAGGCATATTATCAATAAACGAAATTACGGGCAAAATAAACGGACTTATGAACGAACAGAAAGACATGAACGTTATACTTAACAGTGAAGCCGATAATGTAAAAGGCCTGTCTGATCAGATAAAATTAGCAACCGATGAGCATAAAATAGCTGTAAAAGAGATTGCCAAATCAGTATCAACCATGAATGAATCAACACAGTCAATTGCCGCAAGTGCAGTGAAGCTGTCTGAAACATCAACAGGTATATCAACAATGGTAGAAAACCTCAAAATTAAGGTGAATTTCTTTAAAACCAAGTAACCGACTCTTCCTATAAACGAGCGTTGCTGTTCAAACTTGAATTCGGCCTTTCAATATTTTGCTTTAAAAAAATAATCTTGACAAAGGATCTCTATAATATCCTCTAAGCGATATCCAAATATACTCAAGGAGTTCAGGATGTATCCAATTCTTTTTAATTATAAATTCATTACAATCGGCGGATATGGTCTCATGCTGGGAATAGGTTTTTATGTTGCTTTTCTACTCCTGGAAAGAGAGATGAAATTGAGAGGCAAAGACCCCGAATTAGCATATAAAATACTCCTCGGTGCAATCCCGAGCGGGATTGTGGGATCTAAAATATTTCATATTCTGGAACATCTTGACCAGTTCTTTGCCGACCCATCCGGTATGATCTTCTCCGGCGCAGGTTTATCCGCATTTGGCGGCTTTATCCTCGCATTTATAACATCCTTCATTATTATAAAAAAAAGCAGAGAGAGTATACCCGAAATATTTGACATGGCATCTATACCAATGGCATTCGGTTATTCAATGGGAAGACTTGGCTGCCACGTAGCAGGAGACGGCGATTATGGGATCATTACCACGTCATTCTGGGGCACTGCCTACCCCAATGGTATTGTACCGTCAACAATTGAAGTTTTTCCAACACCTCTTTTTGAAGTTTTCTTTTCACTGCTTGTTCTGGCACTGCTTCTGCACCTTAGAAAAAGAGAGCTCCCCAAGGGGCAGCTCTTTTCAATATATCTTATACTTATGGGGCTGCCTCGATTTTTAGTTGAATTCATACGCCTTAATCCAAAAATTATATTTAATCTGACTCAAGCGCAGATTGTTTCAATATTTTTTATATTAACGGGTTTGCTTGGAATAATTGTTACTAAACGTATGACAGGCGAACCAAAAGTCTAAACAAAAATATTTATATTTTATTGCAAATGGTATTATTTGCTAAGTAAAAAAAGTGTCAAAGGGACACATAAAATTATGTGCCCCTTTGAAAAGGGAAATCTATATCTTTACTTGTGACAGGCTCGACATTTAGTAGGTCCGCCTTTTGCTTTATGGCATCCCCTGCAATTTTTATGAAGCGCCTTTTTTCCCTTCGCGCCTTTATGGCATCCCATACATTTTCCTGTATCCACTCCTTTATGGTGGCATTTCTTACAGTCGAATTTATGGTTCCCATGACTGAATGCCACTGCAGATTTTTTGCTTCCGGATTTTGTTATTTTTATTGTTCCCGATGGGGCGCCTGCAATTAGTGCAATAGGTATTGCCATTGCCGCTGCAATGAAAAAAGCTAAAAATCTCTTTTTCATAAGTAACTCCTTCTTTAAATATTTTGCGAACTATATTTTTTAGATTATTCGTTGTCAAGAAATATATATCTTACTATTATCTTTTTTTATATTATACTCAACTAATACAGATGGGTTATTATACAGACGCTCGTCCTGACTGCTCTCAACGCAGGCAGAGAAGCGTTGACCCCAAAAAGGGGCTCAAAGATCGTGAGAAGAATAGGTGCGGCTAACGGAAGCGGTCAACTATGCGTTTTCTTTTTCACAGCGGCTCTTATAAAATCCCTGAAAAGCGGATGAGGTTCGGTCGGTTTGGATTTGAATTCGGGGTGGTACTGTGTTGCAATAAACCAGGGATGGCCGGGCAATTCAATAGTTTCAATAAGGTCCGACTCAGGATGGAATCCTCCAAAAGCCATTCCATGCTTTTCATATAATTCTTTATATCTCATTGTAAATTCAAATCTGTGTCTGTGCCTTTCCATTACAAAATTTCTGTTTCCATATATCTTTTTTATAAAAGAGCCTTCTTTTAATTGGCACTTAAAAGCCCCGAGCCTCATTGTACCGCCCTTGTCAAATATTATTTCCTGCTCTTCAAGGAGTGAAATAACAGGATGTCCCGAAGTCGGATCAAATTCCGTTGAATTAGCGTCTTTTAATCCGCAAACATTTCTGCCGAACTCAATAACCGCGCAGTGAAGCCCCAGACATATACCGAAAAAAGGGACCTTCTCCTTCCTTGCATACTTAATGGCTTCAATTTTTCCTGCAATTCCCCTGTCGCCGAATCCTCCGGGAACAAGTATTCCGTCAACATTTTTCAGCATAGATTTTAAATTATTTTTTTTATCAGATTCAATCTCCCCGGATTCGATTTTTATTATCTCAATTTCAGCCTCATTTGCAGCTGCGCCATGAACAAGCGCTTCATAAATAGATCTGTAGGCATCCTGAAGACTGGTATATTTACCCACAACAGCAATAGTAACTTTTTTTTTCGGGCTCTGAATAACTTTAATAAACTTATCCCACTTCGGAAGTTTTAAAGGATTTATTTTAAGACCGAAATGCTTTAAAACAATATCGTCAAACTTATTTTTGTGAAGCATGTAGGGGATCTCATATATTGATCCGGAAATATCTTCGGCAGATATAACATTATGTTCCGAAACATTGCAGAAAAGAGCTATCTTGCTCTTCATCTCAACAGAGAGTTTATCCGAAGTTCTGCACAACAGCATATCCGGGATAATGCCAAGCTCCATAAGTTCTTTAACGGAATGCTGTGTAGGTTTGGTTTTCTTCTCGCCGGCAACGCTGATGGTGGGGATCAACGTAAGGTGTATATTCATTACTCTGTCATATCCTATTTCATGCTTTATCTGTCTGATCGATTCCAGAAAGGGCACCGATTCAATATCGCCGACAGTGCCGCCTATTTCAACAAGAAGAAAATCAAGATCGTTATCTGTGGCAACATCAAATATGCGTTTCTTTATCTCATTGGTAATATGAGGGATCACCTGAACGGTTCTTCCAAGGTAGTCGCCTCTCCGTTCACGCTGAATAACAGTGTGATAGATCTGTCCTGTTGATACCGAGTTTTTTCTCGTAAGCCGGGCATTTGTAAATCTTTCATAGTATCCCAAGTCCAAATCGGTTTCGGCTCCGTCTTCGGTAACGTATACCTCGCCATGCTGGTAAGGGCTCATGGTTCCGGGATCAATATTTATGTATGGGTCCATTTTAATTATTGATATTTTGTAGCCATGTCCCTCCAAAAGCAGACCCAAAGATGCGGTTGAGATACCCTTTCCCAGAGAAGAACAAACACCGCCGGTAACAAATATATATTTTACTCTTTTATTTTTCATTTATAGTATCCTTGACTGAAATTTGTACGGGAATTAGTCTCTAAATCGGCAATTCCGGGAATTAATAAATTTATGAATATATTCCAAACAAGTCTTGACATTATTTAAATATTTTTTAATTATATTTTGAAGACACTGTTATTTTTTCAATAATAATTTATTAAAATAAAACTTATCAATGCAAAATTATATCTACTTTTGCATATAGTTCAGAAGGTTCAGTAATGACAGAAAAGAGAAAATATATCAGAATTGCATGCAGCATAAAGGCAGAATTTGACTATTTTAAAGGAGATCCGGAAAAGATCGATATTGATATAACCGAACCGGAAAAGGGCAAAGGACAGATCCTTGATTTAAGCCCCGGCGGATTATTTCTTGTATCGAACAACAGAGTATCGGTTAATTCTCCCATAAGAATATACTTTAAAACACCGGGGAAAAGTTACGAGGTAAAAGGAAGAATAATCCGAACAGGTCTGCTTGAGAACAACCCGACAGATGTTGCTGTAAAATATTCATCTTTTTCACGTTACGGAGACACCTATATAGGCATTGAATTCGATAAACCTATTGATAATTTTTCCGAAAGCGATCTGCTCCAGCAATGAAAAAATCAAAAAACAGAATTATCAGAATAAACGAAATTTCAGATATTGACACTTCAAAGATATCGGTATATGATCTGAACAACAGGTATATTGACGCCCTGGGAAATATTTTCGGCCTGAGATACAACAGGCCCGCAAAAAAAGTTGAAATAATCAAACTTATGAGAATTCACAATGAAGACGCCGCACATATACGCCATGAAATGATAAAAAAGAAAATTTCCGAAACCGAAAGAGACGATAATGGTATTGCATACGACGAATATAGAGATTATGGGATAGATCTTGACGAAGATTCGGAAGATAAGATCAAACCTGAAGATTTCATAGATAAGACTCTTACAATGATGCAAACCCATGGCGAGAGACTAAAAGGAATAATAAACAACATTAATAAATCAAATATTTTCCCAAAAGAAAACAAAAATATCAGCATTGAACTGGAAGACATTTTCAGATCTATTGAAATTGATGCTGTCCAGCGCTTCGAAAAAATATTGACCTATCAAAGAGAACTGACCAATTATCCCAGATCTGTTTTACATTACCAGTCCAAAATGGATAAACAGGGACGGGATATCATTGACAGGATATCAGCTAACAGCGAAAAAACAATGGAATTTATATATTACTATGAAATGATAAATTCCATAAAAGACGTATACCGGCATCTTCAAAAACTTATAGGCAATCTATTGAATTTTATAATGGAAAAAGATGTCGATGATATAAAGATCACCAATACTTTTGCGAGACAATCTTTTCAGGATGCTGTCACATCTATCGATAACACAATTGAAGAAGTAGAAAAGATCCTTGAAGAGATTGGCCCTGTAGAAAAATTTATTATTAATCCTGAAAACTTGTGATCAAAATACTGCTTCCACTGTAAAAAACACGCCTCCTTTCCTGGGGCCTAATTTAATATCCCATGAATAGAGAACATTGATGAATAACCTGTTATATCTTGCGGCGAACTTTATTCCGGTGCCGGTTTTGATAAGCCGCCCCTTATTCTCACTATCAAAGCAGCCCCTGTAAATGAAGGGGCCCGCATATAACAGAGAATAGAATATCTCGTATTGGGAATCCAAACCGGCAATATTCTTCCATCTTGCGGATGTAAAATCACCGGAATAACCGAACAGATAAGAATCGTATATATAACTCCAGAAAAGTCTTTCCCCGGAAGATGTATACTTTATATTTATGCTGGGAATTAATCCGAATCGCGATACCGGATAAACAGCATAAGATCCTTTCAAAGCAATATCTGAATAGAATCTGTTGTTCAATGTTTCCTTTGCATAGGCAGCCTGCAGAAAGAGCCTGTATGATTCTTTTTTATCCAGCAGTAATTCGCTGTTGCTTATGACCGCATCAATAGTTATTTTCAGATCATAGAGACCATCGGAACCGGGATAATTCCTCAGCCCGATTTTTTTGCCGGAGAAACAGATGGACGCTTGGAGTACTCCGGCAAAATATTTTACACCGGCAAAGGGCATAAGCCATGCCTGTTGATATTCAATATCTAATGACTCCCATCTGTCAAGAAGCCTTCCCGAATTTATTCCGTAAAACAGAGAAAGAGAATTTCCCCTTCCCTGCGGCATTATCCTTATGTCCCATTCAATTTTTTTTAACTGTCCTTCCCTGTATCCGGCAACTGCGTGTGTACTGAGAAATGTTTTTCCAAAAGGATAAATATAATAAACAACAGGTGAAATTCCATAGATCCTGTCAAATCCTATCTTACCGGAAAAATTTCCCCTTCTCTCTTCAACAGTAATATTTAAAATAACGCCGCCGCTCTTATTATGCTTTATAAAGATCCTTTTTATCTTATAATCCAAAAGCCTTTCTGCCGCATCAGCTCTCTTCTTAATAATATATTTGTTATAGGGCTCATTTCTGCGGGGCATAAATATTATCTTCAGATCTTCTCTGTCAGATCCTGCCGCGCCGGATATATCTACGCCGGCAATATGAGGTTCAATAACGTGTATCTCAAGAATTCCGTTCTTTTTTACAGTTGCTTTATCAATATATACTTCCGTAAATCCTTTGCTGTAGTATATGTCGATGATCTTTGCAATTACAGTTCTAATCTCCTTCTCAGAGAGGTCGTTTTTTTTCAAAGCAATTGCTTTCCCCAGATCTATTTTAATCCTTTTGCCTGTAATTACAACAGCCTTTACTTCAAAGGAGTAGCCAGGTCTATAAATTATAATTAAAAAAAAAGTAAGGAAAATATTAATCTTCATTGTAGTTTTTCTTTACCGTATCGGCAGGCAGATCTATATCAAAGGCTCTAGTACCGGGTTTTATATTCAACCGTACATTGCTGTAATTTGTTATATTTCTCGTGATCCCTCCGGGAGTTCTTAACGTCACATCCACTTTCATGGGAAAATATACATTGCCTATCTTTTTATAATTGCCGTATATCTCTTTTATCAGTTCCCTTTGATTTTTATCCTTCACAACTTTTTTAAGAAGCACCTTTTTCTCCTTATCTATCCACAAATATATATTCACACCGCTTACTCTGTCTTTAAGAAGAAATAGTTTTGCGGTCTTAGTTATACTGTATATCCGGGTTCCCATATATTCTACTCCGAACCGTTTTTCAAGATTTTGTGAAAATTCATCATAGGGATTCATCTTAGGAGCAGACCCGGAAACGGCTCTTCCCATATTGTATAAGATCTTTTCTTTCGGATAGTACCAGAGAAGATCTCTTCCATTGCCAATAACGATCTGTGTTTCCGGTTTATAATAATCTATTCTGAACCTTCCCTTGTCATCCGCCAGGTATCTTCCCTTAAACTGTTCCGGGATATTTCCGTTAGTGCTGACGAGCTGTGTAATTTCAGACTCAATAGAGCTTATTCCCCTATTATTTTTTATAATTTCTCGAAAAAGAGATAGGTCGCCGGCAGTAACTCTGCCGAAAAAACAGAATAGACACAATGTAATAAATAAAAATAGCTGTCCCATTTTGTAAATTCTTTTTAACATAACATTACTCTAAAGATGATGTAACCTTTGTCCATAAATTTTTATGACTCTTTCCGCTTTGTCAGCAAAGAATATCCGGAAGTTTTTAAAATCTCCATAAACCTGCTGCAGACGCTTCCGTTAAAAATATTGCTTGAAAAAAAGTATCCCTGAAGAAAATTGTATTTCATATCTCTGACGTTCAGATAAATTTAACCGATCAAAAAATCTATGCTTTTAAAACCTGTTGTTGACCAGTTTGTTACATCCGACGAATTCGCTGAATTTAAAAAAACCGAAAAAGGGAAAAAGATCTCCATAGAAGGAGTTGCTCCTTCATCATTCTCTCTATTGGCTGCGTCAATCTTTCACGAGAGCCCGGGCCAGCTTATCCTTATTACAGAGAACCCGCAGAAGATGCAGAACCTCTGCCTGGACATAAGCTGTTATGTAAATCCGGACATTGTATACAGCCTCCCTCCCTGGGAAACGCTCCCCTATGAATTCGTATCGCCTCCCACATCAACAGAGAGAGACAGGATCACAGCCATTCACAGAATTTTAAGTAATGAACCTTATATTATTGTTACAACGGTTGAGTCCGTTATCAGGAAACTGCCGCATAAAGAATTCTTTCTGAACAAAGGGATAAAGCTTGAAATAAACACAGACTATCCCTTTGACGATATTATTGAAATGCTCGTAACCTACGGCTACAGAAGAGAAGCCAGAGTTGAAGGATTCGGACACTTTTCGGTAAAAGGAGGCATCATTGATATATTTCTCCCATCAAAAGACTATCCGATAAGGCTCGATTTTTTCGGAGATACCCTTGAATCCATAAGGGAATTTGATATTAACAGTCAGATATCTCATACAAAACTTGCCTCTGTGACCATTTATCCTGAAAGGGAGTTGATCCTTTTCGAAAAAGAAAAAAGAAAGCTGCGGGAAATATTACTTGAGGCAAAGAATAAAAAGCTTCAGCTTACAGATGAGATGCACAATTACATCACGGAGATGGAAAGCGGTAATAAAAACATCCCTCCGCAGCGTATAAAAGGTATCGAGGATATATTCCCGCTTATTATGGACAGTGCGTCGCTTCCCGATTATTTCCGGGACAAGGCAAGGGTCATTCTTATTGAAACACCTGAACTGCTTTCCCAAAAAGCATCATTAGAGAAAACCTTTAACGAACTTTATAGAAAAAAGAAAGATTCAATCCTGTGCGTTCCTCCGAAAAGACTTATGGATTACAGTGCTTTTGACAGGATCAGGGAGAATGCAATATCCATTCAGACATTTACAACTACACAGGATTATACCGGATTCAGCCTGAAAAGCATTCCGGGATTCAGGGGGAAGATAAAAGACGTACGCGAAGAGATCTCGAGCAGAATTGAAAAGGGATGGGAGATCATTGTAACAACCGGATTCGAAGGTCAGGCAAGAAGGCTTTATGATCTTTTAAGCGGATTTGATCCTGACAGCGATTTCACAAAGATCAATAAAGAAAAGCGCCTCAATATATTGATAAGTCCTCTCAGAGAGGGTATTGAAGTCAATTCAGTTAAAATACTTCTTATTACCGACCATGAAATATTCGGAAAAAGCTACAGAAAGAAAAAGCAGTTTAAAAAGAGAAGATCTAAACCGATCGGATCTTTCCTCGATTTAAGCGCCGGAGATTACATAGTGCATATAAACCACGGCATCGGTATCTTCAGGGGGATAGAAAGAACCTCGGCAGGAGGAGTGGAAAGGGACTTCCTCTTAATTGAGTATGCAGAGAGCGACAGACTTTTTATTCCTCTGGATCAGTTGACTATGGTTCAGAAATATATCGGGATAGACGGCAGAAAACCGAGAATCGATTCCCTTGGCAAAAGATCCTCATGGAACCGAATAAAAAGAAAAGTACAGGAAAACGTTGAAGAGATTGCAAAGGAACTGATGAAGATATACTCAAAGAGGAGCGCAATAAAAGGATACAGGTATCCTCCCGATTCGCAATGGCAGGAGGAATTTGAGTCTATGTTTGAGTATGAAGAAACTCCGGATCAGATATCCGCAATTGAGGATGTTAAAGACGACATGGAAATGGACAAACCCATGGACAGGCTCATTTGCGGGGATGTGGGTTTCGGCAAAACGGAAATTGCAATAAGAGCCGCCTTCAAAGCGGTAATGGCAGGAAGGCAGGTTGCCATTCTTGTGCCTACTACAATTCTGGCCATGCAGCACTTTGCGACTTTTAAAAAACGCTTTGAAGAATATCCCATTGAGATCGATATGATGTCGAGATTCAGAACACCGAGCCAAATAAAGATCATTAAGAAAAAGTTAGCCGGCGGTTATATCGATATCATAATCGGCACTCACTCACTGATCTCAAAAGATATCAAGATCAAGAATCTGGGTTTGCTGATTATCGATGAAGAACAGAAATTCGGAGTCAAACATAAAGAGCAGTTAAAACTCTTCCGAACGCAGGTTGACGTATTGACCCTTACTGCAACTCCCATCCCAAGGACACTGCATATGTCCATGTCCGGCATAAGAGACCTTTCAATTATTTCAACTCCACCTGAAAACAGACAGTCAATAAACACTTATGTCATGGAGGAGAATCCCGATATCCTGAGAAATGCAATTATCAGCGAAATTAAAAGAAAGGGACAGGTTTTCTTTGTGCACAACCGTGTGGGAACAATAGAGGCCGCAGCATCTATGCTGGAAAAACTTGTTCCGGAAGCAACTTATTGCATTGCCCATGGGCAGATGGACGAACAGGACCTTGAAGATATCATGCTGGATTTTGTAAATAAAAAATATGACGTTCTTGTTTCAACCACAATTATAGAATCGGGCTTGGATATTCCCAATGTAAATACAATTATAATTAACAGGGCGGATACATTCGGCCTGTCCCAGCGCTATCAGCTTAAAGGAAGAGTGGGACGGTCTGTCAGGAAATCCTATGCATATCTCTTTTACCCGAAACATATAAGTTTGACCGAAGAAGCACAAAAAAGACTTCAGGTGATATCGGAGTATTCGGAGCTTGGCAGCGGTTTCAAGATCGCCATGAAGGACCTGGAGATAAGAGGCGCCGGAAATATACTGGGCAAAGAACAATCGGGAAGCATTATGGAAGTCGGTTTTGAGCTCTATTGCAAGATGCTGGAAGACGCGGTTAAAAATCTTAAAGGAGAAAAACCGGAATCTCTCTTCAGAACATCGGTTTTTATCAATACTGATCTCTATATTCCGGATACATATATAAGCGATACAAAACAGAAGATTGAATTCTATAAAAGGTTTGAATCATGCGGGAGTATCGAGGAAGTGGATAATTTGAAGGACCAATTAATTGACAGGTTCGGCACCCCGCCTCCTCAGGTAAATATTCTTGTGGAACTGGAAAAGATCAGAGCTTTAGCGTCTTCGCTTCTTATAGACGAAGTTATCGAAGATTCGAGAGCGATAAAGATCCGCATCTCCGCTCATTCCAAAATAGACCCGCAAAAAATCGTTAAGCTAATTACAACTGACAGCAGAATTTCTATCGACCCCGGAGATAGTGAAAAATTGATATTTACTCCAAAGTCTCAAAGCCCTGAAAAAATCGTGCAGGAGCTAAAAAAATGGTTGCAACAATTGACTTAACTGTTAGTTTTTCCTAATCCGTATTCTTGAGCAAAGACTCATACATAAGACATTACAATTCAATCAAAATAAGGATAATAAAATGAAATTTACAAAAATAACAGATCTATTAATATTCTTGGCATTGATCCTTTCATTAACAGTTTGCAGTAAAACAGGAACAACATCTTCACAATCGTCATCCTCGTCAGGCGATTGGGCCGTAAAAATCGATGATGAAGTTATCACAATGGACGAATTCAACAGATTTTACTATACTCAGAACAAACTTGCCCTTAATCTTGAAACGAATGCCGATGTTGACAAACTTGCCGCGGACCCATCGTCACTGAGGCCTGAAATCAAACAGACCATAATCAGAAAAAATTTTCTTGATCATCTTATCGCTCAGAAGTTGATCTATAAAAAAGCAATGAATGATAAAAACGTTAACAGAGATGAGCTTAATACAATTATTGAACTCTCAAAACTCCAATTAGTGGGTCAGTATTACCTTTCGGTTATTTTGAAAGATAAGATCAATGTTACTCAAAAAGACGTCGATGTCTTTTACCAGAAGAATAAAAGCAGATTCAGACACATGCCCATCAATGAAGCAGATATGCAGATCCGAAGATACCTCTTTCTTCAGCAGTTTAAGGCCAAATCAAATGAATACGTAATGGGCCTTATAGCCGAAAGTAAAGTAAACAAAGAAGGTTTTAAGAATTACGAAATTAAAAAATCCAAAATGAAGAGAAAGGACTCCGATAAAGAAGGGAAAGAGAAGAAAACAAAAGAATAGAACTGAAGTATCAAACATTGTATATACTAAATTTTTAGAAATAATTATATTAGAATATATATTTTTATATTTGACAATATTTTATTCTTAGTATAATTTATTAAATGAAAGACTAAATTATGGGATCTGGATTATTTCCCATAATCTAAAAAAATTGGGGTGATTCAGTGATGAACTTTAAAAAATGTCTTTTTTTACCGGGGATTATTATTTTTTCAATAATTTTCGCTTTTTCCTGCACTACCAAAAAAGCTGTAAAATTTCTAAAAAAACCGATACCAACATCTGCCAAAATTGCAGTGATCATTGATTCACCGGAAAATCTTAAAAATGTGGTTCTGGTACAGTTTCTTTCCAGAGGTTACGATGTTAAAGCAATAAATGCCTCTGATTTCTATTCAATGAAAGAGATCTTCGACATCAAAGATCTGAAAAGACTTTCCTATAAAAGTAAAGCCGAAAATTCACTTGTATCTATGGAAAGAACTTACAACAATATCTATAAATTGCACATATACAATTTTGAGCTGAATAAAATTGAAATCCTTAACGAGATCAGGAAAAAGCTCGGAGTTCAGTACCTTGTGATCCTTGATCTTAAAAACTGGGAAGACGTCTGCTGGGGAAGAGCTATAAATCTCAATAATTATGAAATTGTATGGATTGAGAACTATCCGACCAAACCTTACGATGATATAAAGACAATAACCGAGAATCTCATAACCGGCATGACGGGAAGTGAATGAGAAAAACAGCATTAATAATCTCTTTTTTTCTTCTCACATCTGCAATATTTATCTCTGATATTGAGGCAAGGCCTTCAATGGCCTTCGGATATCTTACAAATAATTCTAAAGATCAGAATTACAACTATCTTGAAACAATCTTCCCTAACTCATTTGCAAGTTCTTTAAAAAATATTTTTGACGTAGAAGTTTTCAAACCTCACACTATTAACGCAATTCTTGCAAAATATAACCTTTCATTAAAAAAGATATATGAACCTTATGAAATACCCGAACTTATTAAAAAGCTTAAAGCTGATATCTTCATTTACGGGAATTTTACGCCCATTTCACATGACAGAATAAAAATCGTACTGAACTATTACAGCAAGGGCTCCAAAAGTATGTTCACTTTTACAAATATAGGTAAAATGGAAACGGAAATATTCAAACTTGTGGACAGGATAACCCAGATACTGATCAACTACATGGACAAAAGAAATATTTTTCAGAGTAAAATCATTAAATCAGGTTCCGGAATTGCTATTATATCCAATATCAGCGGGGAAGAGCTTAATAATCTCTACTTCCCATTTATGGAAAGAGGTTACAATCTGATCTCACTTCAGGGTAATTATCTATACAATCTCTCCGGGGACAGAAACTTTAATTCTTTCAAATATATTCATACTGAGGACAATTCTTTTGACCTGATAACCGCTAAGGGAAGGCTGAAATTTTTGTACGGTTCATGGGCCGGAAAAAATTATCACAAGAAGCTGAAATTAATAAAAAATATTTATAGAAAATATGACAGTAATTATTCCGAAACCAAAAAAACCTTTTTTGAAAAAATAGAAAAAGCATATAATAACAGAATTGATAACCTGCTCATAATCGGAATAAACAAAAAAAAGAAGAATGCATGGGTAAGGTGTATTGATTTAAAAGAAAAAAAACTTATATGGCTCCAGAAAGATATTAAAGGGAAGAATATTACTGATATTGCCAACAATATCATAAACAATATGTCAGCCAAAATCACTTCACCTTTATTACAAAAAGCAGAATAAAAGCGAATACTACTCAGATTTTTTTTCTTCTTATTAACTTTTCCGCTTCGGAATATCTTCCGAGTTTAGCGTAAACTCTGACAAGGGATTTATCCAGATTTTTATATTTCCCGTCAATCTCTTTTGCTCTTCTTAGGTTCTTAAGGCTCTCCGTTAAATTGCCCTCAGCTTCCAGAGCAAGTCCCATATAATAGTATATTCCGGCCCTGTTAAACTGCGATACTGTCATAGCGCCGCTTTTGGCAGCTTTTTGAAGTACGTTAATTGAACCTTTATATCTTCCGGTTTTAAACAGCGCAAGCCCGTAATAGAATAGATTTGTCCCATTTTTATCGACATTATTTTCTTCAAAAATTTTAATTAAATCATTGTACAAACCGTCTTCAGCAAGGATCTCCAATACTTCATTTAACGTATCATTTCCGACTTTTCCATTCTTCAAAGCTGACAGGACCAGTTGGACACCTTCTCTGTCTCTGCCGAGTCTTATGAGGTTTAATCCCTTGAGCCTGTTAAATTCGGGATCTTCATCAAATATTAACGCCATAACCCTGAGATGTTCGTCCAGATCTTTATATCTTCTTTTTTTGTATAGATCTTTTGCTCTGTTCAGCATCTCCCTATAATCGGCTTTCACGACAATCTTATAATAAATTCTGTTGTAGAATGTATAAATTTCCCTGCTGAAAAAAAATGAAAGAGTAATTGACACCGAAATTAAAAGAATTATTGTTAAACCTTTGAGTTTCATAAAAACCCTATATTTGCATAATAATCTTTCTATACAAGAATAATATCATACTCCATTATAAAAGAATCATTTACCAGAACAAATTCATTGACAGCAACAAATTAATTATTAAATTTGCTAAGAATTGTTCATAATTAATATTATATCAATCAAGAATAACTTATTATTTTATTCTGTGAATAATTCACTCAACATGGGCGTTTTTTGTATAAAATAATGAGCAAATTTGCGAATTTTATCTGTTTTTTTTCGAAATGATATATCTTTTTATAACAAAAAAAGGCCGCTAAACTCAAGCAATTTAATAAATAATTTAAAAAAATCTAAATTTTATTTGTTTTATTAGATGAAAGATCGTATTAATAAATAAGGGAAAGATGTTAAATGAAAAAAATAATACAAGTATTTTCTGTAATAACTATAATTCTTAGTCATATTTCCATTTCTTATTCAATAACCGGAACTGACGCCCTGCAAAAATTCAGGAACCGAATGTATGGGATCGGGAAAATGACCGGAATAATATCCTGGACTATCGGATCAGGTCAAACATATACGGCAAGTTTTAAATATATGAGCCCCGGTAAAATATATCTCAAATTTAATAACCCAAGAGGAAAAATTGTCGTATCAAACGGGAAAAAACTGTGGGTCTTTAATCCTGCAAGCAACATTTGCGGAATACAGGATCTCACATCCGGACATTCCGGAGGTATTGCCGGATTAACTAACGGTTATTTAGCTATTTTAACATCACGGGGGCCCAGAGGGTACACCCTAAAACTGAAAAACAAGAAAAAAAGATATTCTCAGATAACTTTGATGCTGGATTCCTCTTTTTTTCTTAAAAAAGCAATAATCAAAAACAGGGACGGAGGTACAATAAGCTTTTCTTTATCAAATATTGATACAAAAGCTAATGTGATGAAAAGTCTTTTTGATTTCACAGTGCCTGCAAATGCCCAGACTGTAATAAATCCATTAAATATCAGATAGATGAAATATAATAAAAAATATACGGTTACTTTTTTTCTTTCCATTCTTTTAACCTGTGTCAGCACTGTTAATGTAAAATCACAGGAATACAAAAGGGAGAGAGACCTTTTCTATACTTATATGGGCACCAACATAAGCAGCGGATTTAACAGAATAAAATATAAAGACTGGTTTGACGATTCAAGAGATACAAAAAATATACAGGGCACCTATTTTTCCGGCGGAGTAATAATCAACATTTTTGTAAATCCATTTATCGGTGACTTCAAGATGGAATACACTTATAATCTGAATGACGAATACTCGATTAGGCATTTTTATTATTCAGCATCAGGGAAATATTCTTACAAGATCAATGATCTCTTTTCTCTTTCAGCAGGTCCCGGTATATACTTTGACGCGCCTCCTGCCAGCAACAGTTATAACGACAGCAGCGGTTTTCTCTTCTCCCTGGGAACCATCTTTCATATCACTTTCGATATTAAACTAACAGCAGATATTACAGGAAAATACGGGTCATTCGGTCTTGGGGAAGAGTCCACAAAAATTTCCTATGGGATTAATGCGGGGATAATGTTCAAAGTTGGAAGAATATAAGACCCCCTTAAAAGAGACTGCAGTTCCTTCTCTGTTTATTCTGTTAATTACCGTTTCATCCATCCTGTTCGGATATGCACAGAAAAGTCTCTCATTCTCGGGTATAACTGTTTTAGTTACCTCGCTGTTGCTGCTCCCTTTTGTATATAAAAACTCCATTAAAAAAGATACAAAAAAAGGATCCGGAAAAGGAGGGATCAAAGTTCTGTCAAACTTACTGCCTCTCCTTTTTCTCATTACAATATCAGTAATAATTTCATTTACGCTGATAAATAGAATCCATCACATCATAAATACCAAGCCTGCAGCAAAGACTGCAGGTTTAAATAATCGCTTCTACGGATCGGTTCTTAAAGTATTTAAAAGAAGATATAATAACGAAGTAATTATAAAATTTGCACAAAACAAAGAGAATCTCTATTTAAAAAACAATATAACCCGAATTGCATATATTGACAGCAATCTGCCTGTTGATAAAGACGATATAATTGAGTTTAAAGCAAATCTAAAAAGAATAAATATCGATGAAATTTCCAGTACCTATGAGCTCCAATTGTTCAGAAAAGGCATATCCTACAAAATAAATATTATAAGATCCCATATCAATATAATCGGTAAAGCCAAAAAGAATATAATATCAAAGATTAAATTAAAGCTTAAAGATGCTATTGAACATAATTTTTCACCTGAAACAGCATCTTTATTAAAGGCGCTATATTTCGGCAACAGGAATTATATTGATAAAACAACAATAAATGATTTTAAAAGGGCAGGATTGTTACATCTCTTATCCGCTAGCGGACTCCATGTAGGAATTCTGGCAGCGGTACCTCTTCTCATATTCGGTTTTTTCAGGCTGAATAAAAGATCAGCTCTTGTTTCTGCATTTATCATTATAATGATCTACCTTTATATTACTTCCTTCCCTGTTTCTCTTCTCAGGGCTTCTATTATGTTCGGAGTTTATTCCCTCCAGGAAATATTAGATTTGAACAAAAATATTTATAATACACTTTTTATAAGCGCAATCATAATTCTGATTATGTCTCCCTTTGAGCTCTACAATCCGGGATTCCAATTAAGTTTCGGCGCAACAATGGGCATACTGCTCTTCTTTAAAAAATACAGAGAGAGCTTCTCATATCTGCCGGACTTCCTTGCCGATTCAATATCTGTAACACTTTCTGCACAACTGATTGTAATGCCCGTAATTCTTTTTCACATGGGAGAGATAAATCTTTCAGGTTTTATCTCTAATATAATAGCAGTACCTTTAACAGGAATAATTCTGATATCCTCATTATTTGTTATCTGCATATCCTTTCTCTATAGGGGAGCCGCAGAAATAGCGGGAATATTTACCGACAGAATATATATCTTAAACAGGTATTTTATCAAGGCAATGTCTTCGCTTAACTGTCATTACACTGTTGATAATGTTGATCTTTTCTTAGTAATGGCATTTGTGTTTTTATTTATTCCCCTGTTGCCGAATCTATATAAAAGAAAAATGGCCTCTCTATGGGTCTTTGTATCTCTTTTTATAATGTGGAGCCTTTTAAAACCCGGATACTCATCTGCAAAAAATGAAATCGCAATAATCAATCATCGGAAGGGGAAAACTCTTGTCATTAAAGAAGACAGAAAGATCGCCCTAATCGGCCAGCTGCCCCCTCTGAAAGAGACAATGAAACTGGCTGCCTATCTGGAAAGATATAGTTTTGAAAATTTCAGCATTTTTGTAATGTATCCGGATTTCAGCAATATTACGGCAAGTTCTTATTTGATCAAAAAATTTGTAATTTCAAAGTGTTTCATGTCATCAAATTTCTTCTTTTCAAAGCATACAAAGAAGTTCTTTCAACTGATTGATATGGAAAAGATAGTGCTTACCATATATGATCCTAATAAATTAAACAATTCGGATTCTCATCAAAAAACCTTTTATGAGAATACCGATATTGTCTCTTTTGACAATATAATGTTTATATATAATATGCTGATAAATAAAAATAAGGACGGCAATGTGCTCAGATCCTATTATCCTGATATATCATTAAAAGAGACTGTTCTTTAACAGGCAATTTGATTCTTATTAAATGACGAAAGCAGATCTACTTCTTTTTTCTGATAAATCTTACCAGTGAGGGCCATCCGTTAATAACGTGCGAATTGTTGACAGATTTTTTCAGTATAAAATCCTCTCCTTCAAGCAGTTGAGCCTTAAATGGGAGAGTTATCATAATATCAGGGGGAATATATTTCGGAAGTTCATCAAAGTGAAATTGTATTTCATTGGTTGTGGCTTTCATTTTAAAATTTATTTTGCCGAATCTGGAAGGCGCATCCTTAACAATTATTTCCCGCCCCGATTTAAACCAGTCTTCAACCGGTATTGGGAATATGTCCAGTCTGTCCTTTGTATCAATAAAGAGCATATTCCTTATAAATATAAAAAAGAGAGCACTTGCCGATTTGGAACAGCCCTCTCCCCAACAGCCATAGCCGGTGGAAGGGTTAACAAATTCAGGCAGAGTGCAGCTCTCTCCTCCAAACTTAGATAGATCATCTATCACACCGAGAGCCCTTCTGTCCTTTAATGCCAGCAGATTATTAGCCAGTATCAGATTAGAGATAATATCAATCCCAAGGGATCTGTTAAATAATTCGGTTCCGTTAAAATAATCAATTATTTTATCTATTACTATTTTTAACCGGTCGCTTTTTGAAATATTGAGCCTGTAAGGAAAACCTGAAACCATATCCATATAGAAAAAATCATCTGTAATCGATTTTTTTTCATATCCGGAAAGATAAGCAGCGTACATATTTTGGAGCCTTTCGGACTCCCCTGCAAATGCAGCCTCATCTCCGAAAATACCGAGACACCTGGCCATATAGGAACACTGGTCAAGAGCAAAGGAGAGCAATATTATGTCATGGAAATGAGCTCTATCCTGATAAAAGAAATCCAATGAATTTTCTTTTAAACTGTTAATATTTTTTATTTTCTCAGAATATTTCAATATCTTCTCAGCAATTGTTTTAAACAGACTGTTATAATTCAATTGGAGATAATCGAGGTCACGCGTGTGCAAAAAGTAATCTGCGAAGGATACAATAAAATAACAGTAAACAATTGCAAAATTGAAGTCCGCTTCCTGCTCCTTTACAGTATATTTACCGATCAAATCCGCTATTAACCCTTTTGATTCATTAAAATACCCCATTCTGTTGTAGCCTGCAATTATATATGAGATCTCTCTCCATTTTGCAATATATGCGGTATTTAATGAGAGTTCCTTTTTAATATAATTCAGCGTTGATAACTTTGAACAATAAAACCAGCTTATTAGTTTATCATCCGGTATCTTTATGTTCATACCGGAATTGATCCTGATCTTTGAATATTCATGATATTCCTTTTCAAGCTCTTTGAAATTCATTTTAAGAGAAGACAAATTACCTTTACCGCTTAACATAACTCTGAAGTGGAAAATATTTTTCCCCTTTGTTATATTATATCCGAACAGCATAGTGCTCATATACTGGCTGCACCTGACATTATAAGAATTCTTTTCAATACTTTTGAGGTCAACATCTCCTGACTCTCCATTGCCTGTTAAAACGAATACCGGGTCGCCCGATAAAGCAAGGGATCTTCTTCCGTTTATACTGACAAGTTTGCCGCTTTTACTGTAATCTATTGAACCGATACTGCCTATAACCAGTTGGTTGTAAGGCCGTACCGCAAGAATAAGATAAGCATCTTTTGCCTGCCCCTTAAGGGAAAGCAGAACCTCCACAACCGCTTCATCAACCGTACTCTTTGCACCGTAAATTTTCTGTTTTAAATTAAAGAGTTTATTTTCCAGGTTAACTTCAATATTGGAGGTGCTGAGATCAGATCTGACTGACACATCGTCAATATTCTCCTGGGCTCTGTATAATTGTCCCCCCTTTAAAATCCAGAATTCCAGGGACCAATTGTCATAAGATATTGAAATGGCCCCTGACGGATCGATACAGAGCTCTTCATCAGAGATAAAGGTGGTGAACGCGGTCCACTGTCTCACTCTGTTATTACACAGATAAAGAGGAGTTATAAGGTTCAAATGATTGAATGATCTATTGTCTATATTTTGATTTTGCACCCAGACAGGCCATCTGAAACTTGAAAATTTTTGGAAACGAATGTAATTTTCAATTCCATAGATCAAATCTTTCCCTGAATATTTAACTTTATCCCTGTCAAGACCGGCAAGCCTTAAATCTGAAATATTTACTAACGAATCTGATTCTCTATTCTTTCCTTCGCGAAATTTAAAAGCTTTCAATATAATTATCCGAATCTATTCATTTTTAAATGCCTCAAGAGCATCTTCTTCAGTATCATATATATCAAACATATCCATGAGTTCAACGACTTCGAATATCTTTTTTACCGCATTATTCATTTCGCATAGTTTCAATTTCCTTTTTGATTCTTTCAATATCCTCATAGTCGATACAAAAATCCTCAATCCCGAACTGCTCATATATTCAACTTTTTTCAAATTTAAAAGCAAATGGTCGCCGGGATTATTTTCAATTATTTTATTGATCTCCTTTTCTATATCAACCGACAAATGCACATCCAGTCTGCCGGAAAGCTCTATTACCCAGACATTATCAATTTTTTTTGTATTAAGTTTCATATTTACTCCATCTTTTCAGGTCATTTTAGTATAGAAATATTATTTTAATATGTTAATTAATCAATTAAAAAATATATTATTCCAGACCGCTTCCGGCCTGTTTTTTTGTAATTGCCAAACCTACGGCTGTAAGAAGACAAATCAGACTAAAAACGATACCCAGTATAACAACCGGCAAATGGATCGTATTGCCGGCTGAGATCAACTTTCCGTCAACAGTTACTATTTCTCCGGCAGTAAGCATCCTGATAAAACCATTATACATAAAAAGCGCGCCTGCCAGAAACGGAAAAATTAACCCGTTATAATAAATAAGCCCCCTGTATCTCAGAGGTTCAAATAAGGGCATTATCATTGCAAGTCCCGATGTAAAAACAAGAGCGGAAAAACCTCTTGTCAGATAGTAGAGAGGCGCAACAAGCTCATTATCTCTTACAAGATCAAGCCAGTTTTCAGAAACATTCTCCGCAAATATTTTAAGCAGACTAACGGGGCTGATATAGAGGAATAATCCCAAAAGTATATATATCAAACCGGTAAGCAGAACAATTCCCTGCAAAATATTTGTTGCTCTTGATCTCATTATAAGTCCCTCCCTATTCAGCAAACAATTTAATCAATTAATATATATCCGATCAGATTTATTCTTTATTTGATATCATTATCGTTCAACAATTTAATTGAATTTTTTTCAGAATTTTCTATAATCCGATCAATTTTCATATCTTTTTCGGATACCTCAATGGAAAGGTTCTTATCTGCCAGTTCAGTTCCCTTTTCAAGAATCTGATCATTATCAAATAATTCAATATATGACCTAAAAAAATTGAGCAGCCTCTTTTCTCTGAATTTTAATTTTTCTCTGTTGTTGATCGAAACATAAAAAATCTCGTCAATATCAGCTCTGAAAAGATCTTCAACTTTTACTCTCTTTGAAGGATAACCGGAATTAAATTCAATATTATTGATCTTTTCCGATTCAAAAACAGGATGCATTAAAAAAGAAGCTCCTGCAAGCTGCTTCATGTAACCGGTACTGAATATCTTTCTGCCGCCCTGTTCCGATCTGCTTAAAAGGACAACCGGTAAACTCTTAAATTTTTCAATTCTGGTATTTGAGCATATCTCAGAAAAATATTTTGCAATATTATTTTTCTTAAAAACATAATTCTCCGGGAAGACAATGTTTAAAAGAGTATTAATTCTTTCTTCAGAATAAAGATCTTTGACTTTTTTCACAAAGCCCGCATCATCTCTGCTTAAAAGATACAGCGTTATTAAAATATAACTAAAGGATGATGAATACAAAAAATCAATATTAATATCTCTTTTATCCAGGGCTTTGAAAAAACCGGCAAAGACAACGGATTCTATCAGATTCGTTTCGCAGACAATAGCCCTCTTTTTCTCGGTAATAAGGCTTATATACTCACTCATACCGCCCGAATCATTCAGAAACTTAATAATTTCGGAAACTCCTCGATCTCTGTCAATATTAAATTTTTCAAAAATTAAGCCTCCCTCAACCTTGTGCTGTTTCCCTGAAAAAAACTCATTCTTAACATAATATACCCTCTGCCCTGCTGAACAATTGCTGTCAAAAAGATTATAAATACTATTATAATCTTTGGGTCTGTCAACTATACAGAAAATCTTATCTGAGAGTTTTAACATTTCATCCCTGAGAGCATGATCATAATCGGACAAATCAACCAGTATATATCTATATCTGCCGGACAGAGCAAAGAGTACGGGAGATATTATTTCAGGATTGACCTTAACCTTGGATCCGAAAGATATATTAATCAAATCAAGATTATCATTGACCCTCTCTATTTTCTCATCAATAATTTTAGCCGACGGATTATCGACCTGTTTTTGAGAAAGAGGCGAAGTGATCTTTTTATCGAAGAAATCGAAAACAGATTCACCTGTATAAGAAAGATCCAGAATTATAGATTTCCCATGATCAGAGAGAGAAAGTCCCATAAGAGCTGACAAGAGGGTTTTGCCGCATTTATTGTAAATGCTGTAAATCGAGATCACCCGGCTCATCTCATTGAAAAATCTGCCTGCAGAGGTTGAAATGCGGAAACCCATTTTGTCAATTGCCTTAATATAGCCTCTTGCCCCTTTCCAGGTGCCGATAAAAAATTTATATATATCCTCCTCGTTGAATATCAGCAATGTGGAATCTTTTACAGCTTTAATTGACCCGCTCTGTCTGTTATCGGTAAAGGGGATACTGCCGAAATATGATCCCGGGGGGAGGTAAACAATCTCTTTTTTACCAAAAACTTCGATCTCAAATATCCCATTAATGACTACGTTAAGAGATCTGGTCTTTTTTAAATCAAAAATCTGATCCCTTTTTATTCTTGAAATACGTCCTATCTTATGGAGATGAGATATTTCAGTATCGGTACAATGTCTGAGAAAGGGGATGTCGGAGAGTATTTTCCTGATAAAACTCATCAGATTATATTATATCTTCTTCAGGATTTCTATTAAATCACTTTTGGATAAAATTTCAATGGGTCTTGTATTGGCAAAATCAACAGCTTTTGAAGAATACTCGCCTGTTGAAATTATCATAACCCTTGAAGCGTTTTTTAATTTCATTGACTCGTGCAGCTTCCTTAAAAGTGATTCCTGTACTTTGTCTGTTGTGCGGATAAACCTTATTATTCTATTTGTCTGCCTTGTGTTGCGCCATTTGCCCTCTGTTTCATTAGCAATGATCTCGATCTCAGTATCGCTGATTATCTCAATATCACTTACGTTAAAACCCATTGCCTGAACCATCTTACGGCACATGTGCTCAAACTTCGAAAGTCCCGCTATCATAAAATCTTTTATCCTGTCGTCCTGTCTGAATTCGGCAAATTTCTTTAACTTCTCCTGCACATCTCTGAATTTAGGATTTACTGCAGAAATTTTTTCCCAGTTAGTAATAGCGGAGTGAACGTCTCTTAACTTCTCCTGACATTCTGCAAGGAAATACCTCAGGTTCAATTCGGTAACGGACCCGCTTCTAACATATTTCAAACCTCTTTCAAACTCTTGAACCGCTTTTGGGAAATGCCCCCGTTCCATATGACAGGAACCCTTTGCAAGAAAACATTTTACTCTCAGCTCTTCACTCTTTTGAGCGGTCTCAAACTCCTTAATGGCCCATTCATAATCGTTAAGCTGTCTCAATACAAGGCCCAAAAAATAATGAGCTCTGTAATTCTGCGGATCCTGTTTTAAGACATTGATAAACATCTGCTTTGCATCCTGATAGATCCCGCTTTTATAGAGGATCTGACCGAGATAGTAGTATGACATTTCATGCCTTGGGTTCACAGCAATGCTCTTTTTTAAAAAACCGGACGCCTTTTCCATTACTCCCAGATCATAAAAGATCAACCCCAGTTCAAAATAGTTAACATAATTGTCAGGTTCCAGTTTGGTTAATATGAGATACTCTTTTTTAGCCTCTTCAATGGATTTCCTTTCTTTAAACAATCTTGCAAGATTTGCTCTTACCTCCGTTTCTTTTATCTTATCAGTATATCTTCCGAGCCGCAGCACCTGTCTGTACTCGATTATTGCATACTGGCTGTTCTTTTCCAGATCATAAGCTTTTGCCAGCAAGAAATGAGCATAAGCATTTCTGTCGTCTTTTTCAATAAGTTCATTCAATTTTTTTATTGCCGGTTTTGTCTGACCGTTTTCAATCATCCTGGCAATCTCCTCAATCTTCTTTGGAATAATTATACTGCTGAAAATATAGAACACAATTATCCCCAGAATAATAAAGAGTACAAAAATCATTACATAAGTGATCATCTGCCAAATAACCCGAACATTATTTTTATTGTGCTGTAAATCATACTTGATTTATTTTATATATTATCGGTATTTTCAAATAAGATCTTCTTAAAAAACCGGTTCCTGAAATAAACAACTTTTTGGTAAGAAGAACACCCTCCAGAATAGATAATGTCAAAAGATATTATGACCGGTTCAAAATTAAATACAACAATAAAAAGTTTTAAATTTATATTGACAAAAGTACGCCCTAAAAGAAATTATATAAAAAACGGGGGCGTAGCTCAGTTGGGAGAGCGTTTGAATGGCATTCAAAAGGTCAGGGGTTCGATTCCCCTCGTCTCCAAAACGTTAAACAAATACACAACTCTCCGCTGCCTTAATTTTATTCATTACTAAACTTTTCTTCGGATTCATCGCCGTGGATAGTTTTCACTTTCTCAACAAAGTATCTCTTTTTACCTGCAGGGATCGTAAATTCAACCTTATCACCTGCTTTTTTATTCTGTAAAGCAATGCCGATAGGAGAAGATAAGGAAATTTTTCCTTCCGAAGGACTTATTTCGTCTGAAGATACAATTGTAAAGTTGATCCTGTCTTCAGATTCAAGGTCAATTACTGTTACTTCAGAGCCAAAACCTATTTTGTCTTTCGGGATGTCCGACAGGTTCAGATCGTTCAATTTGGCAAGCTGTTCCGAGAATTGAGCAATCCTTGCCTTAACAAAGGATTGACGTTCTCTTGCAGCATGATATTCGGCATTTTCTTTTAAGTCCCCATAGGATCTGGCTTTTGAAATAATTTTAGGCAATTCCACCTTAAATTCATACTTCAGTTTTTCCAGTTCTTCTTTTATTGCCGCTTTTTTGGCTTCGATGTCACTACTCATACCGCTCTCCTTAAAATATGACAGATTTAATCCTTATTTCTTAATTTAATCAAAAGTTTAATTTTATTTCCCTTATCTCTCTTTACAGTAAAGCCATTTTCTTTTAACGATTTTTCAATCTTATAAGTTAATAAATCAACTACTTTTTCAATCATTTAAATCAACCCGATCAAAGATTTTACAATATAATTTCAATTAACTGAATTATACTGGGACAAGAGGACAGATAAAAATTGAATATTCAATTTCATCAACCATTAATTATTTCTCGGAAGAGTTGCCCGATGAATTAAGTCATTTGTTTATTGAGTTTTTTTCAATTCCGGTAAGTACTGGCAAAAACGTTTTTTTATTCTTTAAACGGTCCGAAACAAATTTTATTAACAGGAATGATAAAACCAGCGCGATAATTCCGCCTGAAAGAGATGAAATATCCTTATCAAGATCTAAAACCTTGTGGTATGATGAACCGATAATAAGACCTGCAATAAGCATGATAACAGGGAATAGATAGAGCAGAACAGACGAATAAATAACGCTTTTCTCCTCTATCCGGAATGTTACGGGATCGCCAACCTCTGCTTTCAGGGTATTTTTTATCCAGATGGACCTCTTTTTATCCGCACTGCCGGCCATACATGAAGCTTTGGCATGGCATGAGCTGCACCCGCTATTCGGTTCGGTCTCCACAAGAATGGAGTTCCCCTTTACTGTTTTCACAATTCCGGTCTCCAGTGCCATTATTACTGCCTCCTGCCCATCAGAATATGATCATTTATCATTAAGAATAACCACCTCACCCAATCTACTCAAGCTATCCTTAATTTTACTGCTCCCCACAACCACTCTAATGACGCCCTTCTGAAAAAGCTTAATGCTCTCGTCTTTTATTTCGTTTCTGCTGACCCTCTTTATCAGCGCCGGATATCTTAAATAATAATCATAGGGAAGATCATTATAGCTGATACTTAAATAGTTGCTCAGTATATCAAGATATGAGTCAAACCTGAATATATAAGAATTGTAAATAGAACTCCTTGCCCACGACAGTACTTCTTCGGGGATCATCTCTTGATGCATCTTTTTAATATTATCCTGCATTAAGGAGAGCACAATGCCGGCAGTATCATTTCTGGTCTGAGCATAACCCAGAAATATGCCAGTATTTCTTCTGAATCTGATAATTGAATGAACGGAATA
This sequence comes from Spirochaetota bacterium, assembly GCA_024276015.1. GTDB lineage: Bacteria > Spirochaetota > UBA4802 > UBA4802 > UBA5550 > JAJRXZ01. The sequence goes on from JAJRXZ010000026.1 coordinate 61,495, forward strand.
AGCAAGCCCCTTTTTTACTCTTATCTCTTTCATAAACATCGAATTAAAGGATCCGCCGCCCAGAATATAATTCATAAGTGTCAGATCATATATGCCTTTATAGTGAATATCAGGCGCAATTGTCCCGATTACAATAGTTGACTGCGGAATATTTTTTGGCAGAAAATATATTTTGGAGCTCTTCTTTTTTATTATCTCATCTATTTTTTTTCTGTCAAGATGGTAAACCTCTTTTTTGCCTTTTTTAATTTCGGATAGATATTTTTTGCTCTCTTTTTTAACAGAGCTGAAAGAATCGGGAGATGAAATTCCCACCAGTAAATTTGCTCCGGTAAAATATTTTCCCCAGATCCTTGCCATTAATTTGACAGAATATGATCTAATCCCCTTCTCAGTGGGAACCGACCCGTAACCTCTCCCGTCAAAAATAATTTCCCTTAACTTTTGGAATGCCAGGCTTTCCGGTTTATCCTTCTTTCTTCTGATCCTCTCAATAACAATTGATCTCGCTATTTCCGCATATTTTTCATCAAAATTGGGATTTAACAGCAAATCCGATAATATTTTAAAAGCCGTAACTTTATATCTTTTCAGAACAGTAATAGAAATTATAGTATTCTCCCAGGAAGCTTCAATAGACAACTTCCCGCCGATGGAATCAATCTTTTCATGAAGTTTTTCCGACGGATAATTTTTTGAACCGGCAAGCGATAATGTTGTTTCAATCATTTCGGAAATGCCTGCATTCTCTTCTGTTTCATAGAGCCTGCCGAACCCGGCAGCAGCATAAATAGTCAATCTTGGGAGGTCATCTTTAATGTAAAAGAGATTTATTCCATTATTCAGTGTAAATGACTTTACGCCCGGAAGTTTGAGATCAGTGAGATCCAAACTTTTCCCTTCCGATTTACGGTTGTTTCCAAGTAATAAAAAGAAAAAAATTATTACTGAAAAGGCAGCAATTAAATGAAATCTATTTTTTCTTTCTGCTGTCATATAAAATCCCTACAATCCTGTTTCTGTCATTCAGATATTTACCTATAGCTTTCTTAATGTCATCTCTGCCTATACTCTTTAAAACCTTAATATAATCAGCGGCATACTCCCAGTTTCCGAATATGGTCTGATAATAGCTTAATAAACGCGCCAATCCTCTGTTAGAGTCGAGCCCAAAGACAATTTCAGATTCAAGTTTATTAACCGCCTTTTTTATTTCATGATCCGAAATATTAAGCGATAATTTTTTTAACTCTCTATATATTTCTTTCTCAATCTTTTCCGGATTATACGATCTCTTCGGAACTGCATAGATAATAAAGAGATTGTTATACCTTGCGCCCGGAGAGCCGTTCCATGAACTGACAGAGGCAACCATTTTCTTTTCAATAACAAGGGATCTATATAGTCTGGATGATTTCCCGCCGGCAAGGACTTCGGAGACTATATCGAATATATAATCATCTTTTGAGGGAAATGTCGGTTTATGCCAGCCTATGATCAAATAGGGATTGGATTCATAGTAATATTTAAAACGTATCTCTCCGTTCATGGGAGGTTCCTTAACCGGGATCTCTCCGGGGTCCGGACGGCTCTCTATATCCTCAAAGTATTTCCTGATTATTCCGTAAGTATGATCGGTATCCTGCTTCCCAACAATAGTAATTGTCATTCTGGAAGGGATGTAGTAACGGTAATAAAATTCCCTCACATCCTTTATTGAAAGCAAGGGGATATTCGATTTCCACCCGATTATGGGATGTCTGTAAGGATGGGCAATAAAAGAATATGCAAGGAATCTTTCAAAGATCCTTCCCTCCCCTGACGAGCCGTAGCGCATGAGCCTCTCTTCAAGAACATTGCTCCTCTCAAGATAGTATTCTCTTAAAACCGGATTGCGGAGTCTTTCAGATTCAAGTTTTGCCCACAACTCAAGTTTCGACGAGGGCAGCCGGATATAATATCCGGTTTTATCTCTGGAAGTCGAGGCATTAAAGCCCACGCCGCCCTCTGCAGTGTAAATTTTATCATACGGAGAAGTAATAATATATTTTCTCTCCCGAGCCTGCAGTTTTTTCAGCTTTTTTTCAAGCTGCGGGATCAATGAATTATCCGGATCCTCGGTCTTCAATCTGTCCAGCGTTTCCCCTACTGCTTCAATCTCTTTAAGAAGGACCTTCTCTTTCAGATAATCTTTAGTCCCCAGTCTGTCGGTTCCTTTAAAAAGCATGTGTTCAAGAAGATGCGCCGCCCCTGCTGTTCTGTATGACTCGTCGGCAGAACCTACTCTGAAAGCGGTTTCAAATGCCAGGGTGGGAGAAAAACCGCGGTTAAGCATTAATAGAGTAATGCCGTTTTTCAGCCTCTTCCTGATAACATTTTTTTTAAGATATTCTCCGGCATCTTCAATATTTGCCGAATATCCGGAAGATGTACAGATGAGTGATACAAACAAGATTATTGCTGCATAAATTCGTTTCATAATTGCTCTGTTGAAATACTATTTTTTTTCTCTCTTTTCATCTCTCAGTATCTCTTCCGCATATATTTTCAACTTAGGAGATACTTTGAGCGGGGGCAGTTCAACCCTGCGGTTATTATCTTTCCCAAGAAGCTTGCCGAGAGCAAAAAGCATTCTTTCATATATTTCATTTACTTTATCCTGCCGGTTTACTGCTTTATAATACTTTAAGGCAGTAAGAGGCTCTTTTTTGTCAAAGAAATAATGATCGGCTACTCTTGTTATGCCGTCCAAATACTTTGTTTTAACAAAAATTGCCGTTGCCTTTTCTATCTCGCCATTGTTAAACAGTTCATTGCCTTTTCTTATTAGAGTTGCTCTTTCTTTTTTTTCCATCTCTTTCCAGATATATGTTTCTTTTAGGGGCTCTCTGTTACAGGAGAGCTATATATAATATAAAAATAGTACTGTAAAGAAGAATTTAATAATAAAATCAAAGGCAGGCCATTATTCAGCCTGCCTTTATCAATCTATTCTTTTGTATCTTTAGTATATATGCTGTTTATAAAGGGATGGATCAATTCTATAGGAATCGGGAAAATTGTTGTTGAATTATTTTCCGTTGCGATTTCAGAACATGTTTGCAGATATCTCAACTGAAGCGATATGGGATGCTGTTCCATTAATTTTGCCGCTTCCACCATCTTTTCTGCAGACTGATACTCCCCTTCCGCTCCAATGATCTTTGCTCTTCTCTCTCTTTCCGCTTCTGCTTGTTTTGCCATAGCTCTCTGCATCTCCTGCGGCAGATCCACGTGCTTTACTTCAACTGCAGTAACCTTTATACCCCACGGGTCAGTATGATGATCAAGAATACTCTGTAATTCTTCATTTATTTTTTCCCTGTCGCTGAGAAGTCCGTCCAGTTCTACCATACCGAGAATACTTCTGAGAGTTGTCTGCGCCATCTGCGATGTTGCATACAGATAATCGTCCACTTCGGTTACAGCCTTGTTGGGGTCAATCACTCTGAAATAGAGAACTGCATTAACCTTAACGGAAACATTATCCTTGGTAATAATATCCTGCGGCGGTACATCCATAGCAACAAGTCTCAGATTCACTCTTACCCATTTATCAATAAAGGGAATAATTATCATTAAACCCGGCCCCTTTGCTTTCGGGAGCAGACGTCCCAGCCTGAAAACAACTGCCCTTTCATACTCTCTTATTATCTTTACCGAAGAGATCAATAATAACAACACTATTATTATCAAAGTTGGAACAAAAGTCGGCGTAAAATCTAACATAGAAACCTCCTGATTAAAACTTAATAAATTTTATTCTTTAATTATTTTTTTAACTATTAAATTCATGCCTTTTACTTCAGTAACTACCACATGATCACTCTTATCAATAAATTCATCGGACAGGGCATTCCATATTTCACCATGAATTCTTATTTTGCCTCTTTTTTTAAAACTGTCAAGGGGGACTCCTTCTTTTCCGATAAGCCCCTCTATGCCGGTTGTAACCTGTTTCTTATGCACTTTTATAACAGCTCTCAGTACAATAAAGACAAAGACGAGGAGGGCAACTACAGCACCGATAATTGACGATATGGGGATCCGCCCCCCCGGCAGCGGCGAATCGAACAGGATCATGGAACCCAGCATAAATGATGCAATACCGCCCAGTGTAAGAAGACCGTAACTGACAATGGACAACTCAAGTACGAAGAGAACAATTGAAAGCAATATAAGCAGCAGCCCGAAAACATTTATAGGTATGATCTGTATTGCCATAAGAAATATAAAAAGCGCAATTGCGCCTATAGTTCCGGGAACGATCATGCCGGGACTTTTAAATTCAATCCCTATTCCCGCTATTGCAATTATGAGAAGCAAAAAGATGATCTGCGGATCGGCAAAGTAATTTAAAAACCTCTCCTTCCAATCCATTTCATAAAGAACCGGCGAAATATTAGCAGTGATAATTTCAATATCCTTGCCATTAATATTTACTTTTCTGTGATTCAGTTTTCTTAAAAGATCATTCATATCTTCGGCAATAAGATCTATTACGCCAAGCCTCAACGCTTCTTTATAGGTGTTAGATACGGCATTTTTTACAGCGCTGACAGCCCACCGGACATTTCTTTTCCTCTTCTGAGCAAGACTTCTTGCGTATGCCGCAGTATCGTTTAATACTTTCTTTTCCATAATACCGTCCGGGTCTCCCTTTTTGTCCTTCTTCACAAAATCGAGCATTGGGCTCACAGGATGCATCGCACCTATTTCCGTACCCGGCGACATAGCCGCAACATGAGCCGAGAGCATAATAAATCCTCCGGCAGAAGCAGCCTGAGCCCCTTTTGGGAAAGTATACACAACAACCGGAATGCGGGATGTTAAAATAGCTTTTATTATATTGCGCATAGAAGTTAAAAGCCCGCCCGGGGTATCAAGCTGAAGCACAATAAAGGCCGCACCGTCGGAATCAGCCTTTTTAATAGATCTTACAAGATAATCCGATACAATGGGGTTAACAGATCCCTGAAGTTTTAACAGGGCATATTTATTTTTCCCATATAAATTATATGTAAAAGAGATACAGATCATTATTGTTAATAATAAAGTTAATTTTCTCATTTCAATTAGAACAGTGATCTTATAATGTATAATAAAAAAAACCTATAATGGTATAATGTCAAGTAATAATATTATCTGTTATCCAGCTTGGAATCAAAGGCATCTTTAATTTTATCATAAATCCCTCCGAAACTGCTGTTAGACATTATTATTATTATGTTGTTTTCATACAAATTGATATTTTCTAAAATATAACCGGTAATCTCGCCTGTATGAACAAAATTCTTTACAAATGGTACAATTTTTTTTATATCATCCGTAAGTTTTACCATATCGATCCTTTCACTTTCAGGAATTTTTTCAAGTTTAACAGGATCTTTTATTATTACATAATCCGCATTATTAAAGGACCGGGGCAGTCTGTCCTGAAAGGTATTTCTCCTGCCCGTTGCCGAACCGGGTTCATAAAGAGCCCATATTTTTACACTGCCGTATCTTTCTCTTATGCTTCTTAAAATAGAATCAATTGAAGTGGGATGATGAGCAAAATCCTCATAAATAGTTATATTTTCTCTTCTGTATATGATCTCCTGTCTCCTGCTCAGTCCCAGAAAGGATTCAACACCGTTTTTTATCTCCTCCATTTCTATCCCAAGAAGCGATGCCGCAGCAACAGCAGCGGTAATGTTGGAATAGTTATAATCCCCCATAAGAGGGCTTTTAATTTCAACGGAACCGTAATAAGACGAATCTACCCGCATTGCCGCCAGTTCCTCTCTATATGCAGAAAAGGAATATGTAAAATCGGAACCGGATCTTCCAAAAGAACAGGTTTTGCAGAAAGCATCCGCAATAACATTTTGAAGACTTCTGTAATCCGATGAATAGATTATATTCCCTCCCGACGGGATCAAGTTAACAAGCCTTTTGAACCAGAGACTGATCTCATTCAGGTCTGAAAAAATATCCGCATGATCAAATTCAAGAGAAGTGAGCACAAGATGTTTAGGCCTGTAAAAAATAAACTTCGGGATCTTCTCAAAAAAAGCGGAATCATATTCATCGCCTTCAATTATAAAAATATCTCCCCTGCCCAGCTTATAATTTGAACTAAAATTTTTTGCAAAGGCCCCAACGAAAAAAGAAGGGTTCATTCCGGCAGTCTCAAAAATGTGAGCGAGAAGCGCTGTTGTAGTACTTTTGCCGTGGGTGCCGGATACTGAGATGACTTCTTTACCGGCAAGAAAAAAACGATACAGAGCCTGAGCCATTGACATATAGGGGATATTATTATTTAAAACATACTCGGCTTCAGAGTTTCCTCTGCTGATGGAATTTCCAATGATCACAAGATCCGTATCTTTTAAATTCTCTTCTTTAAAGGAATAGAAGAGCTCAATTCCGGAATCTTCAAGAATAGAACTCATAGGGGGATACATATTCTCGTCCGAACCGGACACTTCATAACCTCTGTCCCTGAACATTCCGGCAAGAGATCCCATTGCGATCCCGCAAATTCCGGTAAAGTGTATCTTTTTAATTTGTTTAAATGAAGCATTTGATATTTTCGTTCGCCAGCCTCGCAGGATATTCCTGACCACTCGGCTGGAATGGCTGTATGCTGCAGCCAGCTCACTGAAAATATCTTCATGTTTCCTCACTTTAAATACAACTCTCTTAAAATAAAATACTCTTTCTTAACCGATATAGATCAGCAAAACCAAATAATTTCATCAATTATTCTGCAACTTATTCAATGATTTATTATTATAACTGTCTGTCAATGATTTTCACCTCTGACATCATACGAAAGATATTGACAAATAGAATAGAAGAAATATACTATATTTATTAATAGTATGATTTCCGGGGGACTCTTAACTATTTATATCAGAGCAATTTTCCGGTTCCCTGTGTCAGCATTGATTCTTTTTGGAAGCAACCGAATAATTCAGCGGGCAAAAACAGATATTTGATCTGCAATTTATGGTGGAAGTTCTATTATTATGAATTTAACAATTAAAATCTTTATTGCATCAATAATTATCTGCCTATTTTTATATTCTAAAGGATACGGTCAGGTAAGTTATCCATTAAACTGGGAAATTGATTATACTCTTTTTTTAAAACGAATACCCTCGGGCATAAAATATGAAAAATTCATACCGGAAAAGAGACCGCAATATGAAAATATAATTATGAAGTTTATAATTGCTCTGAGAAACAGCCTGAAGAATATTACAATAATAAGATTAAGATCATATCCTGAAACAGATTATGTTTTTGTTAAAGACAAATTGCTGGTAATTCTTGAAAACTGGAAGATAATTAATTCAGATAATAACAGAAGAATCTTAAAAAGATTAAAAAAGAGATTTGGAAAATCCGACATCAAAAAAGACGGAAAATTGTATATTCATTCATTCGGTAATTCAAAAACAAAGGTACTCTTATACAAAGAACAGCTTGCCCCCAGCAGATATAAATCGAAAATATACTACTATCCGAGAAAATTATTCAGAATACTTCTGAAAGAATAACCGGCAATTGCCCTGTTTTATGAACATTTTATAATATTATAATAGATCCTCGGAAGGAACAAGAGGGATCTGCCCGGAAACACAACGCACATAGATGGTGCCTGACTTACCATAGCCCTTGCCCACGCTGCCGCTGATGAAGCTCACTCCCCACGGCGAAGTTTGAAGTGTCAGCGGTAGTGGAAGACCAGTAAGAGCTCGAGATCGTTCCGGGGAAATATGCTGTGTTTATCGCGGGATCAGAGCTTTTAAAGTCAATAATGGACTTGAGCTCATTTATATTGGGAAACCTCCAGAGCATTGGAAAAGCAAAAAAATTGAAAATATCTATAAATAGCTTGACAGTTTTTTCATCTAAATCATATTTGCAAATCGTATTCATTAAAATTGATCATTAATTATTAAGGATTACATAATTGGCTAATATAAATTCACAAAAGAAAAGAAACAGGCAGAATGAAAAAAGAAGGATCAGAAATTCACAGGTCAGATCTGCCATTAGAACAACAGGGAAAAAAGTTGTAAAGTTAATTGAAACAAAGGGGAAAAATGACCCCGCACTTATTCAAGAGCTTTTTAAGAAATATGTTAAAACAATTGATAATGCTGCCGGGAAAGGGATCGTTAATAAAAATACTGCGGCAAGAAAAAAATCGAATCTTGCAAAAAAAGTAAATAAAACTATTAATGAATTGACCTGAGATTAATTTAAAAGAGGATACTTTTTTTGAATAAATATGAGATTATTAAAGATCTCGTTAAGGAAAGCGGTATTGAGAAAAAGGAGATTGCTTATATAATCGATAACTTTATAAACAAGATCAAAAGATATACGGAACAGGGCGAGCAGGTAGAAATAAGAGGATTAGGAACCTTTTACAGAGCTGAAAAAAAACCAAGAAAAGTACACTCGCCTATTGCAGGCAAAGTGTTAGACGTGCCTGCAAAAACCATCTTAGGATTCAGAGCAAGTAAATCGACTGAAAAGGTTGTAAATATAAAGGGCGCTTAGCTCAGTTGGGAGAGCATCTGCCTTACAAGCAGAGGGTCACAGGTTCAAGTCCTGTAGCGCCCAATTTTTTTTTTGCTAAATTATTATTTCCATCCCTTCATAAGCAATATCAACCTGAAGATCTCCGAGATTCTTTGAATTCATATAGAGATAGGTTCTGGCATTAGAGAGAACATTATCCAGCTTTTCATCGGTATATTCCGGTTCATGGTGAAAGAGTATCAGTTGTTTCACATTAAATTTGCCGGCTATATCAATTGCTATTGAAGCAGAGGAATGCCCATAATCAAATTTATCAAAGGACTCCTGCAGAGTATACTGCGTATCAAAGATCAGAACATCGGCATTATAGAAAATGTCCCTGTAACTGTCAATATCGTCAAAAACATTTATATTGAATTCACAATCGCTGGAATAAACAAAGGATTTGTCCTTCTGCTCTATTCTAATTCCATAAGCATTTCCGGGATGCGGCATTCTCTTTGAAATGATCTTCAAATCATTGAGATAAAACTCATCGTCATGATCTATTGTAAAAAATTCTTTCCTTGCCTTCATATAGTCAAGCGTTATGGGAAAATGCGTGGGTACCTGCTGATAATCAAGGCGTTCTTTAAGATCGGCCAGCGGCGAATAGAAATTAAATCTGTTGCCCTCTATAAAAAAAGGCAGAAAAAAAGGGATCCCCTGAATATGGTCCCAGTGTGTATGAGTAAGGAATATATCTGCCGTGCCTTTGCCCTGACCGAATTCAGTCTTCATCAGATCGTTGCCGAGATTTTTTAATCCCGAACCGCAGTCCAAAATAATCAAATCGTCCAGATCGGACCTGAATTCAATAGTTGTGGTATTGCCTCCGTATGTCCCTTTTAATGATAGCGGTAATGTGTCAATAAAAGCATCAATAGATTCTTCGGATGACAGGTCGCCCGGTCTTGCTTTAATAAGCGCCGATCTTAATTTATCCTGTATAACTTCATTTGTTAACGGCGTAGGGATCGAACCTCTGACACCCCAGAGCTTTATCTTCATTTATTACTCTTCCTGTTAAAAGAATTATCCGCGGTATACATTCAATACATTTATTTTTGTTAAATAATACAAAAAGGCCTGCAATCAACTGATCATTATGCACTAATTGATATTAAATTTATGATCATAAAAATCAAGGAGTTTTTTAAACCTTTCGGCAAACTATGAATTAAAATAACCTATTCTACTCGAATTATTGACTTCAGCGGGCAGATCTCCGGATAAGCCCTCCTTTTACCAGGGCCGTACCCGGAGTAACCGGAAATAATGTCAAAAACTCGATTGAAAGATCAGTGACTGTGAAGAAAAGATCTTGTAAATTCATCCCACAATCTATCGTCCATCTGATAATAATCTATGCTCTTCTCATCTGCAGCTTCGGAAGCGGAGTCTTTCTGCATTGAGGATACTTTTTTAACCATTTCAGTATACTTATCTATCTCATTTTTGTACCAGGAAGCCGCATCAGGGCCGATTTTAAGGTTATTCAGCTCATCCTTTAAATTGGCTGCCTCAACATAACATATCCAGCCGTGCTCAAAGGGTCTTTTCTTTATCAGATTAACATTGTCAAGAAGCCTTGTGTTCACATATTTAACCTCACCGGTCACAGGAGAAAGAAATGCTGCCTTTCTGGATTCCTGTTTAATTGAAAAAAGAGGCTCTCCCATCTTGATCTTCTGTCCGATCGGAGGCAGTATGATCTGATCAATCTTACCGATCAACTTCTGCGCAAAATCGTCTATGCCGATTCTTACCAATCCGTTTATTTCTATTGAGCCCCATGTATGGTCGGGCGAAAAGAATACTCCTGCCGGAACATTTATTTTGTGCATCGACGCATCTTCCTTTTCTGTCGGTGTAATAAGATGTACCGAAGGTTTGATCTCCCTCTCTATTCTGTCCTGCCTCTTAATAAGAGATCTGTTCACAAATTCAACCAGTTCATCTTCGGTAAAAGGTTTCTGCACATAATCCATTGCTCCATACTTCATTGTCTCAACTGCAGATTCAATTGTTGCGTAACCGGTAATAACAATTACGTCTATATCGGGACGCAGGTGCTTTACGGCTTTTGTAACCTCAATGCCGTCCATTTGGGGCATCTTTAGATCCGTAAAAACAAAATCGTAATTATTCTTCTTAACCAGCATAAGCGCTTCGGAACCGTTTTCAACCGTATCGATTGAATAGCCCGCAAGAACAAGTATCTTCCGAAAACTGTCCAGAACTATCTCTTCATCGTCAACTGCAAGTATTCTGGCTTTAGGCTCCTTCACATGGACTCTTTTAAGGCTTCGAGCTTCATCGGCAATGTTCAGTTTTAAACCGATATCCAGAGCTTTCCGCCTCTCTTTGATTATTCGGGACTCTTCAAGCTTTTTTAATGATATTCTTATGAGAAGGTCTATCACTAAAAAAGCTATTAAAGTTACAACTACAATGCCTATGACCATTTTTCAAACCTCCTTTTTTTATTAATTGTCAGACTAAATGTCCTGCTGCCTTATCAGCGGCATTAAATTGACAAGTTCTTTCTCAACGCCTGCAGGTTTGATCTTTGCAAGCCATCCTTTCATAAATGGATCCTTTTTGAGCAGATACTTAAGGCTCAGAAGTTCCATATTGCACTTCAGCACCTTTCCGCTCAAAGGCGCCCATACTCTGTGAACCAAACTGTCTTCCGTATATATCTGAACAAACATATTTCCCTGAATTATGTCGGAACCTATTTCAGGGAATTCTATATGTTTAATATCAGCCATTGTATTTGAAAAGGCTATACCGGCTCCAAATACGACAGAACCGTCATCATTAAAGGAACACCATGAATGATCTCCCAGAAAATAATATCCCGAAATATCAGGAACATCTGCGCTGATAAATCGACTCATATCTCCGCCGGCCGAACCATAAGCTTTCAAAAAGCGAACCGCTCTGTAAACTACGCTCAAAAGTTCGTCATAAGTAAAAGGTTTCGGAATGAAATCGAAGGTTCCCTGTTTGAAGGATTCCACAGCGTTATTTAATGTAGCATAACCTGATATCATAATCACAGGGATATGGGGTGCTTTCTCTTTAACGATTTTCAGCAATTCCATTCCGGAGCGTTCCGGCAGCATCAAATCGGTTATTACAATCTTATATGAACAGTCTTCCAGTCTGGTCTTCGCGTCATTCGAATTATAAACCGAATCAACATTAAACCCTTCGGTTGCGAGGATCATTTTCGCAGACTTATTAACAACTTCATCATCTTCTATAATCAAGATATCATATTCTTGTTTCATAATCGAATCAGGCCAACGAGCCTTCCCCCTTTAACATTTCGAACTGAAATTATTATTTACCGGCAGTCTGATGATAAAAGTCGTTCCAACGCCCGCCTCGCTTTTTACTTCTATAGTGCCGTGATGTTCATCTATGATTCCCCAGGCAACGGACAGACCCAGACCGGTTCCGCTTTGCCCTTTTGTTGTAAAGAAGGGTTCAAAAATATCCTCAAGGTTTTCTTTCGGGATACCGCACCCGTTATCCGTTATAGTTAATTCGATCTGCTTCTCTCCTTTGGAGTTGATTTCACGGGTCTCAAGAGCAATTGTGCCGCCCTCATGCCCTATTGCATGAGCCGCATTAACAAGAAGATTTATCAAAACCTGCTCGAGCTGATTTTTATCCGCTTTTATTTCAGGGAGATCATTCTGATAATTTCGTATAATATTTATCCGGCTTATTGACAGCTGATTGTCGATTATTCCGACTACCCTGTCTATGACTTCGTTTACATTGACTTCAACTTTCCTCGGAGGGATCTGCCTCGAAAAATCGAGAAGGCTTTTTACGATCTCCCTGCACTTTTTCGTTTCGCGGACAACTACCTCAAGTGTCTCCTTTAAATCTTCAATATCCACCCTTCCGTTTTCAATTCTCTTAAGGCTGAAACTGCTGTATGTCAATACTCCTGTAAGAGGATTATTGATCTCATGAGCAACCCCTGCCGCAAGCTGCCCTATTGAGGCAAGTTTCGCATTATGGTACAACTGCCTCTGAGTTTCGGCAAGCTTCCGCGTCATTGAATTAAATGAATCGGCCAGATTTCTGAATTCATGTTTTTCATCAATTTCCACTTCAAAGTTGAAATCGCCCTTTGCAACTGCATCGGTTGCTCTTAAGAACTCTTTTACGGGCCTGCCCACAAGCCTGTGAACTATAAACCAGAGAATAAAACTGTTTGCAATAATGGCAAGAATGGCGAAAACCATCAATTTGACTTTATAGACATGTATCTGCTCGTCAACATTTTTCAGGGACATTGTAACATCCAGTACGCCCAGAACCTTTTTATCGGCTCTATGAATATGGCACCCGCTCTGCCAGCAGGCCGGTTCATTATAGATGGGATTTATTATTCCTAAATTTCTAACGTCATTGTGCGCGGTAAAAACTCTTGTTCGTTCCGAAATTGAGATCTTTTCAATCGGTTTATCCGCGGTATGGCATGCGTAACACGCCTCGGTTTTCTTATCAACCATCTTGTTAACTTCAGGCTTGTCCGAAGAATAAATTATTTTACCGACTTTATTGAAAATCCTTATCTTCTCAATGCCTGACTGGCGTCCGATAGTGTCAATGATCCTGTGAAGGGATTCGCGGTGATTCATTAACATATCGTATTTTGTGCTGCTTTTAACGGTTTCGCTGATCTGATGGGCGCTGTTCTCGATCTGAGAGATCAGCTCTTTCTGGTAAGAATCAACACTGAAATATGAGAAGACACCAATTATTAATACGGCAAAAAAACTTATGCCGAATATCAATTTATAGCTTGTTAACACTATCTTTAAATCCTCATTTAGATTTAAAGAATAAAGGAACAACCGATGTTAACTTTGTTATAATATACACCATTATCTCTTATAAAAGCAACAACTTTTTTTGCTTAATCTATATTTTTTTTATTATTTAATATAATTTTTCTTGATTATTTGATATATATTTTATATAATATCTTTTATAAAGGATAAAGGCAGCCGATAAAAAAATATTTATCAGGGAGGGTCTATGAAAAATTACTGCTCTGGTAGTTCTATTTTTTTGTTATCACTTTTAATTTTAGCCGGTTTTGTCGAAAATATTTCCGGCAAAATTAAAACTCCTTCAATGATCAAGTTTTCCTCAGACGCGGGAGAGGTAAAATTCCCCCATAAGCTTCATTCAAGCGAATATGAAGTAAGCTGTGCAACATGCCATCACAATACAAATGCAGCGCCGCTGAAAATACCTCATAAAGGATATTTTATCGATTCCTGGAATGACTGCAAATTGTGTCATAGAGGGTTAAAGGGGAAAAGAAAAATTTACAGGTGCGCAAACTGCCATGGGTCCCTTTCAGTTAATGCTGCTGATCTGATACAGAGCGCTAAAGTTGTGATCCACGAAAAGTGCGGGAAGTGCCATCCTCTGGGGAAAGGCAAAGAAGCAAGTTCAAACTGTAAATTTTGCCATTCCTATTCAAAACACAGGGAATAGAAAAATGATTAATCAGTATTATTGCTTATTCATAATGCTTAAAAACCGTATGATCTATTTAAAAATGTATGAATAAAATACCTCTTCAAGGGTGAGAACTATGAATAGAAGAAATTTTTTAAAAGCAATCGGAGCAGGTTTATTCTCATTTTCGGATGAAGAAGCTGCTGCCGGTACAAAAAACATAAAAAAGGAATTCATCGGCGTACTTACAGACACAACACGCTGTATCGGATGCCGTTCATGCGAAATTGCCTGCGGTAAAACTCACAACCTTCTTGTTCCGGATGTGGAAAAGGATAATGCTCTGGAAAAGGAACGCTCTACAAGCGAAAGGCAGAGAACCGTTGTTAACCGGTATAAGACTGAAAAAGGAATATTTTACGTTAAAAAACAGTGTATGCACTGCTGGCAGCCTGCATGTTCCTCTGCCTGTCTAACTAATGCAATGTTAAAAACCAGAGAGGGCCCCATCATCTGGCGGTCAAATATGTGTATGGGATGCAGGTTCTGCATGGTTTCATGTCCCTTTAATATCCCCAAATTTGAATACAATAAATGGAACCCAAATATCGTTAAATGCGATATGTGCTGGGACAGACTCCAAGCCGGAAAACAGCCCGCATGCGTCGAAGCGTGTCCCACCGGGGCATTAATTTTCGGCATGAAAAAGGATCTCATGGAAATTGCAAGGACCAGAATTTACCGCTATCCTCATAAGTATGTTCATCAAATTTACGGTGAAAATGAAGTGGGCGGCACAGGCTGGCTCTATCTTGCAGCTGTACCCTTTGAACAGCTCGGTTTCAGAACCGATCTGGGGAACCTGCCCTACCCTGAATACACAAAAGAATTTCTCTATGCTGTTCCGGCGGTTATACTTGTGGTGCCTCCCCTGTTATACGGTTTAAGTCTCTTAACAGAAAATGACAAGGAGGATAAGCTATGAGCATAAAAGGTGTTGTTGCTTTCGAAAAAAAAGGCTCTTTAAAATATATTCTGCACGAAATGAAACCGAGAGGCAAAATGCTGACGCCCTTTAATATCATATCCATCCCCATAATTATTCTGGGGCTCGTAATACTGGTAATACGTTTTGTTAAAGGCCTCGGCGCTGTAACCAACCTTTCTCAGGATTATCCCTGGGGTTTCTGGATAGGATTCGATGTGGTTACAGGCGTTGCCTTTGCCGCAGGCGCGTATATTATAACATTTGTAGTTTATGTAATGCGCGTTGAAAAATATCATTCCATTGCAAAAATTACGGTTTTAAACGGATTTCTGGCTTACGTCTTTTATGCAGGGGCGCTTATTCTTGATCTGGGCAAACCCTGGAATATAGTTAACCCCATAATCGGAAATTCGTTCGGATATAATTCTGTTTTATTTCTCGTTGCCTGGCATTTCCTCTTATATATGATGGCGCAATTAATTGAGTTCTTTCCTGTAACTGCGGAATGGCTTGGCTGGAAAAAAGTTAAAAGATTTATGTCAACACTAACGCTGGGAGCAGTCATATTCGGAATAACTCTGTCTCTTCTTCACCAGTCGGGGCTGGGAGCTCTCTTTATGATGGCAAAACCGAAAATTCATCCCCTCTGGTACAGCGAGTTTATTCCTCTTCTCTTTCTTACATCCAGTATCCCCGCGGGTCTGTCAATGATCATATTTGAGAGTACGATCAGCCACAGGGTATTCCGGGACATTATCGATCACAACAGCCATACGCCTTTTGAGGATATAATAATCGGGCTGGGAAAGGGCGCGGCAATATCTCTCTTTATATACTACTTCTTTAAGGCAATAATATTCATACACGGCAGACACTGGTCTCTTATTACAGACTGGTGGGGTGTCTGGTATTTCATAGAAGTATTCGGCTTTGTCCTGCTGCCATGTATAATGTATGCAAACGGCGTGAAAAGCAGAAATTTAGGGCTTATCCGCTCTGCAGCTGTAATTACGATGATAGGGATTATTATTAACAGGCTCAATATCTCGGTTATTACGTTCAACTGGAATACGCCTGTAAAGTATTTCCCGTCATGGATGGAAATAGTGGTAACATTAATGATCATATTTATTGAGATCTGGGTATTACGCTGGGTTGTAACCAGAATGAATGTGTTTAATTATGAAGATTCACACTAAAACATGCTTTATTACGGAGATAACGATATGGAATATTACTCTTATGTAAATATATTTGAGACCAAAGGTCTCGAATACCTGTTGCTTATCAGTTTTCTGGTTTTTTTTATTCTGTTTTTAAAGTATTTCTTTTCGCCAAATGATGAAAATGAATAGCAGCCCTTCAGGCAGGCTGCCGGATATTCTTCAGGCAGGCTGCCTTAATCCTTTAACAGAAAGAGAGTATAAAACCACAGAACATAAAAAAATCGGATCAGCATAAATTTCTCCCTTCATGTTAAAAACTGCCTTAAATTCTTCAAACCGAGAAAAAAATAAAATTAGCTTGTTTTTTTAATCTATAATCCTTAATATCATTTTATATTTAAAGCTGCGGATCAGATCAGCATATACCTTTTTAACAAAATGATTTTTGACATGTAAGAACCATTAATATAATATACGGCTATGGAGATAATGTTCTATGAGATTCATTAAAAGTAAATATATATCTGCTGCCTGTATATTGCTCCTGATCATTTCATGCAATGAAAAGAAAGAAATTTACCTAACCAGAACAAAAACCGGCATCAGCAAAACTGAGATAATAATAGGTTCTTCTGCTGCTCTTACCGGCCATGCTTCATTTCTAGGGACTCAGCTTGTGCAGGGTTCGCTTTCATTGATCAGGGAGATTAATGGCAGAGGAGGAATTTTCGGCAGAAAAATCCGCTTAATATCCTACGATGACGGTTATGAACCTGTAAGAACAGTAACAAATACGAGAAGATTGATCGAAAGAGACAGAGTATTTATTCTGTTCGATTATGTGGGAACTCCCACTGCAAAAATGATAATACAAATTATTAACAGAGAAAAGATCCCGGTTGTGGGGCTCTTTACCGGAGCGGAATTCTTGCGGAATCCTCACCAGCCTTATATTTTAAACATAAGAGCCTCCTACTTCAAAGAGGTGGAAACAATAATTGATTACTGGGTCGGCAGAGGGCGAAGAAAAATTTCAGTATTTATGCAGAACGACGCTTTCGGAGCTGCCGTGCTCTCCGGAACCGAAATTGCCCTTGCAAGGCATAAGCTTGAACCTGTTTCAATAGGCTATTTCACCAGAGGAAAACTTCCCGACAAAAACGTTGTACGTAAAATTGCAATGAAAAAACCCGAAGCTATAGTAATGGTTGGTACATATACGCCTCTGGCGGATTTTGTTAAAATGGCAAAGGATATGGGGCTCACCGAAACGGAATTCCACACTGTATCATTTGTCGGTTCCGAAGCCTTTGCAAGAGAACTCTTAAAGAAAGGGAGCGATATTAAAAGGAATGTATATGTTACACAGGTTGTCCCGTCACCGGATGATCTGCAAAACAGCGCGGCAATCGAATTTAGAGAATTATACAAAAAATACTATCCTGAAGAAAAACCAAATTACGTTGCCTTTGAAGGATTTATCAATGCAAAAATTCTTATTGAAGCGCTCAGAAGATGCGGCAGGGATCTCTTCAGAGAAAAATTAATTACTGTAATAGAATCAATGTCAGATTATAATGCCGATACGGGACTTCTGTCGGACATTGCTCCGAACAATCACAGTTTCTTTGATAATGTTAAAATAAGTACAATAAAAAATCATTCTTTTCAGGTAATCCAATAAAATGAAATTAAAGGATATTTCATGAGAACCTCAATCAGCTGGAAAGTTTTCCTCATTTTTTCCGGAAGTTTGATCATAATAATATCGTCGCAGATATTAACCTTCTATCTCTATTTCCGCCAGGATGTAACTTCGCAGAATGTAGATCTTCTATATCTGCAAAATAAATCTATTGAATCGCTGAGCCGTAAATTCCTCCAAGTTACGCTGTTATCCAACTCCAACAGAGACAATTCATTCAATATTTTTAATCTGAACCTGAATATTGAAAGGGATATTAAACAGATCAACGAAAGCGCAGAAATTATGCTCAAAGGAGGAATAATGTTAGTTGACGGGAAACGCCATAATTTCCCCCAGCTTGATAAAAAATATCACGATAAAATAAAAAATATCCGCCTGCTCCTCAATGCATTTATGTTCGTCAAAGATATTATATTAAAATCCGATAATATTGCGGAACGGGAAAATAAACTGGTTCTCCTTACCAGTATAATCAGGCAACTTACAAGCAAAAATCAATCTATTCTGAGAAGCATAAAAAAAGAGGTAAAATCGGACCAGCTTGTATTTACCGTAGTTATGATCGTAGCGCTTGTAATTGTAATTATTGTTTTCCTCTTCTTCAGGCATTATATAGTAGGCAACATCATCAATCCTTTAAAAAATTTTTCCGAACGCTTTGTTAACCTTTCGGAAGGTTTTATTGGAACGGAAATCGAATATATCAGAAAAGACGAATTCGGAGAACTCTACAACTCATTTAATATATTTATAAGGATACTCAAGGGCATAACCTATCACTTCAAAACGATCTTAACCGATGTTGACGGAGAGTATTTGGCTGATACCGAAGCAAATCTAATGAAACCTATTCAGATAAACGAACTCTTTCTGCGCATTAACCGTGTACTTAAAGTGAGAAATATAGGGAAAGACCGTGAACCCAGCATCTCCATAAGCGATAAAAACAACATCTATTTTTTCCCGCCCGATAAAATCATATATATTTCCTCTTCGTCCAAAAAAACAATTATTCATACAGTGAATAAAGACCATGCTCTGTCCATTCAATTCAAGGATATAGAGGGCAAACTGAACGAATCATTTGTCAGGATCCATAAGCAGTATATTATCAACACCAAATTCATTTCACGGCTTACTCATATTAAAAGCGGCCACTATAAGATCCTGCTTGACGACGAGGATGATACCGAACTGCCTGTGGGACGTTCCTATATTTATCAGCTGAAAGAAAAAATACAAAGGCAGTAACCGTTTATTGCTTTTTAATAACCGTTTACTTCATTACAGTAACCATTCATTCTTATCCTATTGACATCACCAGATCAATATGATTAAATACACTGTTTAATTACTAATACATAGCGCCGGGAAGAAATATCTTTTCTTAAACTATTTAACTATTGCAATTATTTGAAGCATGACAGTTTGCATTGCTTTTTAGTATTTATTAAATATATAAAACTTTAGATGTCATCAAATAATCCAAATAAGATGATAAAATTTTAATTGGAGGCATTCAATGAATAAAATAAGTCGAAGGTCTTTTTTCAAAAAAGGGGCTCTGTCGATCGGAACAATGGTTTCCGCCTTCACTCTATCGCCCGATTCTCTATGGGCCGGCTCTAAAAAAGAGTTTAAAACCTACAGGACCAAGGAAACAACAACTATATGCTGTTTCTGCGCCGTAGGCTGCGGCCTCATTGTAAGCACAAGACACGGGGAAATAGTTAATACCGAAGGCGATCCGGATCATCCGATCAATGAGGGTTCACTCTGTTCCAAAGGAGCAGGACTGATCCAGACTTCTGTTAACAAAAGGAGGCTGGACAATGTTCTTTACAGAGCGCCTGGCTCAACCAGATGGGAAAAGAAGAGCTGGCAGTGGGCAATGTCCAAGATCGCAAAGAATATAAAAGATACAAGGGAGCGAACCTTCGTACAGGAAAAAGACGGTAAACCGGTTAACCGTACTGACGGAATTGCTCAGCTCGGAGGAGCGGCGCTGGACAACGAGGAATGTTACCTCATTGTTAAACTGGCAAGAGCTCTGGGATTGACATGGATAGATCACCAGGCCCGTATTTGACACTCCTCAACCGTCGCCAGTCTGGCGAATTCATTCGGCCGAGGAGCTATGACAAACCACTGGATTGATATTCAGCACTCCGATGTTATAATAATCATAGGAAGCAACGCAGCCGAGAACCACACAATCTCTATGAAATATGTAAATATGGCAAGAGAGAAAGGAGCCAAGCTGATAAGTATTGACCCGCGCTTTACAAGGTCATCTGCGCTGTCTGACGTTTATGCGCCCATGAGGTCCGGTACCGATATAGTCATGATAGGCGGTATCATAAACTACGCTCTGCAGAATAACAGAGTGCATAAAGACTACATTGCGAATTCCACAAACGGATCATTCTTAATAAACCCCGGATTCGGTTTCAAAGACGGTCTCTTTACAGGATACAACGAAGCAAAAAGAAAATATGATAAGAAGACATGGGGATACCAGCTCGACGCCAGAGGCAATCCTAAGCAGGATAAAACTCTAAAAGACCCCAACTGTGTTTACCAGATAATGAAAAGGCATTATTCAAGATACACACCTGAGATGGTATCGGGCATAACCGGATGCCCTGTGGAAACATTCAAAGAGATTGCCGAACTCTACACATCAACATCTGCGCCGGACAGAGTGGGAACAATAATGTACGCTATGGGCACGACCCAGCATACGGTAGGCACTCAGAATATTCGGTCCTATGCAATGCTTCAGCTTCTTATGGGTAATGTAGGCAAATCGGGAGGCGGAATCAATGCGCTCAGAGGCGAATCCAATGTCCAGGGATCAACCGACATGTGTCTCCTCTTCCACATTCTTCCGGGCTACCTTAAGACGCCTCAGCCTAAAGATGTTGATCTGGCAGCTTATATCAAACATTATACCCCAAAAACCAATGATCCCAAATCGGCCAACTGGTGGGGCAATTATTCCAAATATATTACCAGTCTCCTTAAAGCATGGTGGGGCGAACATGCTCAAAAAGATACGGCAGGGGGATTTGCATTCAATTACCTGCCCAAACGCGAGGGGTGGATGGATCATATCACTCTTTTTGAGCAGATGTACGCGGGCCAGTTCGAAGGATTCCTTATATGGGGACAGAATCCCGCTGTTGGCGGGCCCAATGTCCGAAAAGAGAGGAAGGCGCTTGAGAAACTGAAGTGGCTGGTTGTAGCGGATCTGTGGGAAACGGAAACAGCGGCTTTCTGGAAGGCTCCCGATGTCAATCCTACAAAAATAAATACCGAAGTTTTCCTGCTCCCGGCAGCCTCGTCAATGGAAAAGGAAGGCTCTGTCACAAATTCGGGACGCTGGGCCCAATGGAGATACGCATCTATTCAGCCCGGCGATGCGGGATGGCACGGAGACGCACGGCCGGACCTCTGGATAGTCGACGCTATGTTCAAATCATTGAAAGCAGAATATAAAAAAGATCCCGGCAAATTCGGCGATCCCATACTTCACCTTAACTGGGATTACGGCACAGGCGACAAAGTGGATCCTCACAGAGAACCTGATGTGCATAAAGTAGCAAGAGAAATCAACGGATACTATATTAAAAACGGCAAACCTGCCGGCCAGTGCATAAGTTTTGGGAAGCTCAAAGACGACGGCTCAACTGCAAGCGGCAACTGGCTTATGTGCGGAGGATATGTTAACTGGAGTTCTAAAGAAGGGAAAAGATCCGATACTCATTATGTGAAGAATGAAGCCGGCGAATTTTCCAACAGGTATGCAAGAAGAATCAATGAAAAAGACGAGCCAAAAGTACAGAAGCTCATTGCAGCCGGAAGAACAACAGGCCTTAATTTGAACTGGTCATGGTGCTGGCCCGTAAACAGACGGATAATCTACAACAGAGCGTCCGTTGACCTGAAGGGCAGACCCTTTGACAAAGATAAGTGGGTAATCCGGTGGAATCCGAACTTAAAAGGCGGCAAAGGAGCCTTTGAAGGAGATGTCCCTGACGGAGGCTGGGCTCCGGGAACCAAGTATCCCTTTATCATGCTTCCGGAAGGCCATGCCCGTCTTTTTGCCAAGGGACTGCGCGACGGCCCCATACCCGAGCACTATGAGCCTGTTGAATCGCCATTCGGCAATGAGAACCCCTTATCCGGGCAGGCGGTCAATCCGGTTATCCTGCAGTATTACAAAGGAACAAAGGTTCAGCGCGAACTCAATCCGATCGGGAAAAACGATAAATACCCCATTGTTGCAACAACATACCGCCTGAGCGAACACTGGCAGGCAGGAGCTATGACAAGAAACCAGCCCTGGCTGGCAGAACTAATGCCCGATATGTTCGCAGAGATAAGCAGGGAACTTGCCGAAAAGATAGGAGTGAAAAACGGGCAGAAGGTCAAAGTGACAACTGCCCGCGGGAGCGTCACATGTTATGCTCTGGTTACTGCAAGATTCCGGCCCTTTGATCTGGTTGATAAAAACGGCAAAAAAATAGTTGTACATCAGATCGGGCTCCCCTGGCATTACGGTTTTCAGGGAATTGCTACCGGAGATGCCGCGAATATTCTGACATCCCATGTGGGTGATGCCAATACCAACATTCCGGAATTTAAGGCATTCCTCTGCAATGTAGTGAAGGCTTAAGGAGATATTAAAATGAAAACAACAATAAATCAAAAAGGATTTTTAATAGACGGGACAAAATGTATCGGATGCCGCGCATGCCAGATTGCCTGCAAGCAGTGGAATGAACTTCCCGCTGAAAAGACAGAATTTTTTGGCGGCGACGGCTACCAGAATCCGGCCGATCTTTCCTCAAAAACATATACGCTTATTAAATACCGCGAGGTTATTAAGAAGGATAAACTGGTTGACTGGGTTTTCCATAAAGATCAGTGCCAGCACTGCCTTGAGCCTGCCTGCGTATCCGCATGTATCGTAGGGGCTCTGCAAAAAACAGCCGCAGGCCCAGTTGTATGGGAAGACAGAAGATGTATCGGGTGCAGGTACTGTATGCTTGCATGCCCTTACAATATACCGAAATTTGAATGGTACAGCATCAATCCGGACATTAAAAAATGTACTCTCTGCTCTGACAGAATTGAGAACGGCCTGCCCCCGGCATGCGCCAAAGCATGTTCCACGGGCGCTATCACTTACGGCAGCAGAGACGAACTCCTCAAAGAAGCAAAGAAGAGACTTAAATCCGGACCCGATACTTACTACCAGCATATTTACGGAGAGGACGAAGTAGGAGGTACATGCGTACTGAATATTTCCAGCATACCTCTGGAAGAATTCGGTTACCCCGGGAATCTTCCAAAGGAATCTCTCTCCACTACAACAGACCCGGCAATGAAGTCTATTCCGGGCGTTGTAATAGGTCTTGGAGCTGCTCTCGGTATAACCGCTTTTATAGTAAACAAACACAAAAAGCAGCTCTCGGAAGAAAGTCAGTCACAAGGAGATCAATCATGAGCAACAGGAATATAGAATTCGGCAAAGGTTCAAGAGTACTTTTCGGCCTCATAGCCATAGGGGCATTCCTCATCGGTGTAAGATATATTGGGGGGCTGGGCACTGTTACCAATCTTTCCGATAAATATCCATGGGGATTGTGGATCGGAATTGACGTATTAACGGGAGTTTCCCTTGCAGCCGGAGGATTCACGCTGGCTGCAATTGTTCATATATTCGGGAAGGAAAAATATCATGCCGTAATAAGACCTGCCATATTAACGGCATTCCTGGGCTACATTTTCGTTGCATTGGGTCTGATAGTAGATCTGGGAAGGGGCTGGAATATATGGCACGTTATATTCTTCTGGAACAGGGACTCGGCAATGTTCGAAGTAGGCTGGTGCGTATTATTGTACCTGACAATTCTTGCTCTGGAATTTGCGCCTGTTATCTTTGAAGAATACGGCCTGAACTCATGGCAGGAAAAATGGGGAAAATATTCGCCATGGCTCAGCATTATTCTTGTTTCATGGTTTGTCTTTGTTATGACAGGATATCCATGGTATGCAGGAATCGCTTTTATTATTCTGGCAATATTCTATTTTACATACCGGAGATCTCTTCCAAAGGGAAGCACGGTTCTGCTGCTTATTATAGCCGGTATAATATTCTCTTTTGAGCATCAGTCCTCACTGGGCACGCTCTTCTTAATAGTACCGACAAAACTCTCTTCCCTCTGGTACACGCCCTATCTTCCTCTAAATTTTCTGTTGAGCGCTATTATGGTGGGCCTTGCTATGGTAATTTTCGAGTCAAGCCTTTCTTCCAGGGTATTCGGCTTCGGTCTTGAAAAAGATGTTATTACGGGGCTTGCAAAAAAATTACCCTGGCTCATAATAGTTACCGCAGTGGTAAGATTATACACACTTTACCAGCAAACAGGTTTTGTGCTGGAGGGCACACCTGCTCAACTGTTTTTTCTGGGATTAGAGATCATAGCAGGGCTATTACTGCCGCTTGTTATGCTTTTATTTCCGGGAGCAAGCGATTCTCCAAAGACCGTTTTTTATGCAGCAGCGATGGTTATTGCCGGTGTTGTTATCAACAGGGTAAGCGTTTCGATGGTTGGCATTAATATCCCGGACATACCGGCATACGTGCCTCATCCCGGAGAAATATTAATAACTCTTGGAATAATTTCAGCCGGCATAATGACTTTCTATGTTATGTGCACCAAGCTGCCGGTATTTGAGAAACATTGATGATATCCGACAAAAACAGGGGCTCTGTTTCCGCAGAGCTCCCTTCAAAATTAATTATCTTTCTAATTTACAAAAAAATGATTGAAGATGATAATTGTTTCATATCTGTTGCTGTAAAAAAATACAAAATAATATGGGGATCAAATGAAGGATAGTAATAATAGTATAAACAAATATTTTGAGGAGCTGAGAAATCTATACAGCGCTAATGAGGAGCTTTTTGAAACTTCTTTCAATAAGAAAATAATTGAAAATAATATAAAACTTATTAAAGAAAAACGATATGCAATAACCGACGATATCTGGGATCTGCAGGAAGAAGGAAATCATGAGTTCCTTCTTTCACTTCTTGAAACGATCAATAAATATGCTCCGGATTTTACCTATGATTACAGACTTTTAAAAAAATATTTTAAAAAAGATTCTAAAAACAGCCTGGAATTTATCTTAAATGTTCTGACAAACAAACAAAAGGAATTGACCGATTTTTCGCGGACTATAAATCTATCCCGCGACTTTCTTTCATTTTTTTCTATTTTTTCCGCTTACAAATACAGAAATTCCGTTTCAAAATTTGTCAATAGTAAATATGACCTTAATTCGCATATAACAGGATTATGCCCCGTATGCGGCCGCTGGCCCGGGATATCCTACCTGCTGGGCGAAAAGGGAACGCGAATGATGGCCTGTATATGCTGCGGCTCTGTCTGGAGATTCAGAAGACTGAAGTGCTCCTTCTGCCTTACGTCGGGAAAAGATAAACTGGGATATCTGAATGTTGAAGGCGAAGAGGATATATCCGCCTATACTTGTGACAATTGCAGAAGATATATAAAAACGTACAGATTAAAAAGTGATACTGCCGACTTTTCAAATGAGAAACCTCTGATCGATTATATGACTACCGGTTTTATAGATATAGCCGCAATGCAGAATAAATATGTTCAGGAATCCGTACTTGGGACAAAATTCACAGGACCCCACGATAAAAATATTGAATTTTATATAAAAGAATTAATTTCAGAATAATATATCTGTTGCCCTCTCCTCAGGGTTTTGACTTATTTTAATAAATCGACTTGACATATCCGTATATTTTATTACCGTTAACTCCCATTTATCTATTTTTAACCTGTAAATTATCCGTATTTACGTAAAGGAGTTCAGACATGTCTCTCAAGCTTAGAAGTTCCATATCAACCGAAGGCCGAAAAATGGCTGGCGCAAGAAGCCTCTGGCGCGCAAATGGAATGAAAGAGGATCAATTCGGCAAGCCCATAATTGCTGTTGTAAATTCATTTACTCAATTTGTACCGGGACATGTTCATCTCCATGAGGTCGGCCAGTATATCAAATCCATAATAAACAAAAAAGGTCTCTTTGCAGCAGAATTTAATACAATAGCCATTGACGACGGGATCGCAATGGGCCATGACGGAATGCTCTATTCATTACCCTCGAGAGAATTAATTGCAGACAGTGTTGAATATATGTGCAATGCGCACAGAGTTGATGCGATGATATGTGTTTCCAACTGCGATAAAATCACACCCGGTATGTTAATGGCGGCCATGCGTCTGAATATACCTGCCATATTTGTTTCAGGAGGCCCAATGGAATCCGGAATTATCGAGGGAAATAATTACGATCTCATTGATACAATGGTTATGGCTGCAGATAAAAATATTTCTGATGAGGAGATTGAAAAAATTGAAAAGATGGCGTGCCCCACCTGCGGCTCCTGCTCCGGAATGTTTACTGCCAATTCTATGAACTGTCTGGCCGAAGCGCTCGGTCTTGCTTTGCCCGGAAACGGAACAATTGTTGCAACCCATAAAAACAGGATGAAACTTTTTCAAAAAGCGGCAAAACGAATTGTTGAGATGACTTATCTCTATTACGAAAAAAAGGACAACTCCATTTTACCTCGTTCAATTGCAACAAAGAGTGCCTTTTTAAATGCAATGTCCCTTGATATTGCAATGGGAGGCTCAACCAATACGATCCTGCATCTCCTTGCAATTGCAAACGAAGCTGAAGTTGATTTTTCGATGAAAGATATTGACACTTTATCGAGGAAAATACCCTGCATTAACAAGGTTGCTCCAAGCTCCTCTTACCATGTTGAAGACGTTAATCGGGCAGGCGGAATAATGTCGATCATGGGCGAACTTGACAGAGGAGGATTGATTGATACCTCTGTCAGACGGGTGGACGCTCAAAACCTTGAGGAAATTCTTAACAAATACGACGTCATGAGGGATTCCGTTATTGACGAAGCTGTAAATAACAGTCTCAGCGCTCCTGCCCACAAGGGAAGAAACCTTGTTCTGGCTTCTCAGGATACATATTTTGAAAGCTTGGATAAAGACAGAATTAACGGCTGCATCAGAAATATTGAAAACTGTTATCACAAAGAGGGCGGCCTTGCAGTTCTCTTCGGCAATATAGCGGAAAAAGGATGTATAGTAAAAACTGCCGGAGTTGCAGAGGATCTTTTTGTATTTAAGGGCACGGCAAAGGTTTTCTTTTCACAGGAAAGCGCATGTGATGCCATAATCAATGGCGAAATCAAATCCGGGGATGTTGTGGTTATCAGATACGAAGGTCCCAGAGGCGGTCCCGGGATGCAGGAGATGCTCTACCCCACTTCATATATAAAATCCGTTCACTTAGACAGGGAATGCGCTCTAATAACCGACGGCAGATTTTCAGGAGGGACTTCAGGGCTCTCAATCGGGCACATATCGCCCGAAGCGGCAGCAGGAGGAAATATTGCGCTAATTGAAAATGAAGATATTATCGAAATTAATATTCCCGGCAGATCAATAGAACTAAAAGTACCGCCCTCAATACTGGAAGAACGGCATAAAAAAGAAAAAGCAAAGGGAAAAGACGCCTTTAAACCTGCGGGACGCATCAGGAATATTTCGAAGGCATTGAGATCTTATGCAATATTTGCCGCATCTGCAGACAAAGGGGCCGTAAAAATATTGCCGGGAGAGGAATAATAGTTTACCCCTCAACTGGCCAGGGAGACCAGTTGCCCCAGTTGTCAAGATATGACCTCATTGCAGGACTCTCATCGCTTCTCTCTTCAATAAAATTTTTTGCTCCGGAAACGATCTTCTGCTCCTTTTCGATCGATAATTCGCCAAGCAAAACCCTTGTTCTTAAAAACACAAAGTAAGTATCGAGCACATCGTGTATGCAGTAATCATTGATCTCGCGAATTTTGCCGCTAAGAAACATCTCATAGACTTCGTCTCCCTTGATTGTGGTTTTACCGGGCTTACCCATAATTTTAGCCAGCAGGTTTAAACCGCCATTCAGTTTTATGGCATTATAATTGGTAAGCCAGTCCTGAAGATCAATATGTTTTGTCCCGAAACGGAATCTGCCTGCAAATTTATCCTTAAAATGCCTTTTTGCTTTATAACCGTATCGGAATGCCATCAGTTCCAAAAGGGGGATATCAAATCCTCTTCCGTTAAATGTTATAAGCGACGAATGATTATAAAGATCCTCAACCCCATGCCAGAATAACCTTACCATCTCACCTGTTCTGAAGCGGGGTTCGTCAAGGCATATAATATCGGATATTGTAAAATCATCATGAACCTTTGCAACGCAGATCGAAACAGGGTACTGAAATGTTACAGGAATAAATGAAGATTTACCGTCGGTAATTTCCAGAACCTCATCCTGAAACAATTTCACAGCGGATAACTCATCTATATCTCTGTCAGGATATTTGACCATTTTAATAAGTTTTGCATCAGGTACGGATTCAACATCAAAAACCAAATACTTAATATTTTCATAATTCATCGGATATTCCCCGCAATACTTTTTTTTGTCATAGAAATTATGTGTTAAATTTGTAAATATATCAAAAAGCATCGATTTTGTCCCTTGACAAAGGGCAAAATCCTGATCAAATCATATACCGATTCATTTAATATGGAAATTTTCAGTGATGATCGGTATAATATTTAACATTTGTCAAAAAGAAAAAAGCATGCCACTGAAAAAATGACATGCCCTTTATATAATTCTATATAATAAAATTATTTATTTACCCTTTAATTTCTCTTCCATTTTTTTCAGGAAGTCCTGAATAAAGGGGTCGCTCTCACTTTCCTTGACTTTTTTTATTGTATCGTATGATTTTTTTGAACCGATCCGAAAGGTTGTCAATACGGCAGCATATCTGACATTGGAACTGGAATCGTTTAAGAGAACTTTATTAATTGAATCAACAGCGCTCTCTTCGCCAATATAACCCAGCGCCATTACGGCATGGAGCCTGACATTTTCCCTGCTGTCATTTAACAGTTTAATTAATTTCGGCACTGCATCCTTCTCTTCTTGCTTGCCCATATAATCTGCCGCTTCAACAATTAATTTTTCATCTTTGGCAGGATTAAGATCTTTCATATAATCTTCGGCGGACTTTTTCTTGTCAGCGCCAACCAAAGCAGTTGCCATCAATATTGTTATAAAAGTAAAAACAATCCTTTTCATTTTTTTCTCCGATTTAATTTAATAATTACAAAGAATACACTTCTTTACTACTAAACATATTATATGTCAATAATTTTTAATCGAGTTTGCTTTAAATTTCAATAAAATTGTTTACAATGAGTGCTCAAATTATAAGATGAATTAAATTTTAATAATTCCTTAGACGAAACAGTATAATCAGGATTAACAGGGAAAAGATATGGTTGATCATGAAGAGATAAAAAACGATGATTTTGAGGAGATGCTTAATAAATCGCTCACCAACATTGACAACTTTAAAACGGGACAACAATTGGAGGGCGAAGTTGTATATATAGACAGAGAAAACGTTTTCCTTGATATTTCAGGCAAAAGCGAAGCAATAATTGCTGTTACTGAATTTACCGACAAAGACGGCAGGATCTCTGTTAAGGAAGGAGAAAAGGTCACTGCTTTTGTTGTTTCAACCGGAGGCGGCGAGATCGAACTTACCACTGCCATAGGAAAAAGCCGCATAAATATAAGACTTCTGGAAATAGCCTATGCAAAGTCCATACCTGTACACGGCACTGTAAAAAAACTGATAAAGGGCGGTTTTTCAGTATCGGTTTCAGATCTTCGCTGTTTCTGCCCTCTTTCACAAATTGATAAGAAGACCCCGCACCAACCTGAAGAGTACATTAACAGATCCTTTGATTTTAAAATTATCCGGCTTGAAAACGACGGGAAAAATATCGTTCTATCCAGAAATGCGATTCTTAAAGAAGAAAAAAACCGCGCCATTAATGAGATGAGAAACTCAGTAAAAGCGGGAGATACCGTTGCCGGAAAAGTTATTTCAATCCGCGATTTCGGGCTCTTTGTCGATATTGGCGGAATCGACGCACTGGTTCCCAGATCCGAAATTTCATGGAGCAGATTTGCAGATATTAACTCTTTCAGTGAAGGTCAGGAGGTCACCGCAAAAATATTATCCTTGGACTGGGATAACGAAAAGATCACACTCAGTATAAAACAGCTCCAACCGGAACCATGGGCTCATATTGACAAATTTCATACAGGAAACAACTATAACGGCAGAATAACAAACATTATTAAACAGGGAGCCTTTGTTGAACTCGAACCGGGGCTTGAGGGTTTCATCCATATATCGGGAATGAGTAAAATAAAAAGGGTCAACAATCCCGAAGAGGTGTTGACAATTGGCGACACTGTAAATATAAAAATAATAAACATCGATCCGGAAAACAGGAAGATGTCCCTTGAACTTATAACCGGGGAAGCTGACCCGTGGCAGCTGCCTCCGGATGAGCTTAAAAATGAAGTTCACAAAGGAATAGTTGAAATATCGGGAAAATCCGGAATCACCGTAAGACTTACAAACGGGATGTCAGGTTTTATACCGCGAAATGAACTGTCTGAACAGAATAAGGGCGATCTTCAAAAAATGTATCCGGCGGGCAGAGAAGTGTCGGTAATTGTGAAAGAGATAAATATAGAAAAGAAAAATTTGATCTTAAGTGAAAAGGACGCTGCAAACCGGATTATAAATAAAGAATATGAGGAGTATTCCAATAAGAACCGGCCTTCCGATTCATCGTCACTGGGCGCTCAATTTAAAGATAAGTTTTTAGAATTACAGGAAAAGATCAGCAGAGCAGATGATGATTAAGCTAAAAAACGGGAAAAATGTCCAATACAATGATAACTTTGATATTTTTTTTAAAAATTTGATGGAAGCAATAATATATGAATCTAAAAATGCGGCTCTCGAAGAGAACAGTGAAAATGAAACGGATAATATCGACGAATTAAACGAACTCTTTTTAAAGGAAATAATGGATAACTGTATTTATGTTACTCACCAGTTATTCGAAATATTAAAGACCAACGAAGACCTTTCAAAATTTGTTGTTACCGGTTTCATCTTTAACAGCATCATGATATTAATTTCTCAATCGAACTTTGGTATCTTGGATAACCTGAAAGAAAAAGAGAAAAAGAACAATATTCACTGACTAAAGCATATCAATCAGCTCTTTAAATCTCTCACTGTCAAGCATCCTCGAAAATTTATCGGATATTTTTTTTAGATCGTCATTCTTCGACACTGTTAATTTAAGAACAATTGTGTCTCTTTCAAAAAAATCGGGGAACTGAAGCGCTGTTCTGTTGTCTGACAATTCTTTAATGATCCTACGGGCATTTTCTTTTTTTCGGGAGTAATGAGGATATCTCAATCTGAAAATCGATTCAAAAAGATATTCCTCGAATTTCCTTCTGTTTTCACAATTGCCGCAAGCAATATTTATAATTTCATCATGATTGTTGTCCCTTCTGATTATGTCATAGATCATGTCGGTGATCTCTTTGAATATATTCACTCTTACAAGGCCCGCATTGATCCATCTGCAAAGCGACGACTGAACCCTGGCCGGAAGTCTTATTATTTTCTTCAAAATTTTATAGCTTAGATCCTTTAAATCTGCGTAATCCCTAATGACCCGGGGCAGCTGAACAATCCGATCCATAACAGATCCATCCGAAAAAATCATTTCCGGAATTATGGCGCTTTCTCTTATTATTTCCTCAATTTCTTTGCAGCTCATGGAAAAATAATTTTTAAGGATCAGTATAAATTTTATCTTCCCCACAGGGCCGATCTCGCCTCTTAGAATTTTAAGGAGATTATACTTTATATAATGACCTCTTTCCACCCTATCAACAGTAAGAGCATCAACATAATTTCCCCCGAGTTTTTTTATGGCATTAATTCTGTTAAAACCAGATACAATAATATATTTATCTTTAACTCCAAGAAGTACCGGAGGTTCAAGAAGACCAACCGCTTTTATTGAATTAATCATTTTATCTTCATTTAATTTTTTTGTTATTTGAAAATAACTATCCTTATGGTCAATAAGAGCGATCTTAATTTTCTTTACAGGATATTTAAACATAACTATTTAATAAACTCTCAGGTTCTCTCTGTTGATCCGTTTAATAGATTTAAGACACCTAATATCAGAGCATTCCCATAAGAAGATCGCCAAGACGTTCCGGGTAGATAACTTTTACCTTTGAAAGCCTTTTTAAAGAAGCCTCGGCAGGCGCATTCAATTCCGTAGTAGTAATAAAAAGTCCTTCGGCAGCTTTAAAGTCATTGATTGCCTGAGCAAAATTTCTCAGAGGAATTTCCCCTACTTTGGTTCCTTTCCATCTTCTTACCCAGATCAATGCGGTCTTATTTGTTGAAGTATTTTTTGCCAGAAAGTCCACACCGTCGGAATCCCTGTAGGTATTTAATATTTCTTCAACATTATATCCCAGTTTATGAACTATTCTGTTGGCGACGATCCTGAAATTCTCAAGGTCTATTTCGAGGAACCTCTCCATTGCCTCTGCCGGATCAGAACTGCTCTTACCGCCGGACGAGGTTAATGCCGCTCCTTTGCCGGAGCTGATCCTTGATACAATGCGAATGCTCTTTAAGTCAATTTCCCGGTCGCTTTTCAGACCGCATATCTTCCATAAGTAGTTTTCAGGAAAAGCGTCCTTTATCCAGTTTTCCACATGATCCGAAGCAGACTCGATATTGGGATCCGGCTTCATCGATCTTAAATTTTCCATCTCTTTTCTTAGGATAGTGACCATTCTCTGTACATTTTTATAATTCCTGTCAATCTGATAAGCCTGATTCCAGTAATCATACGCCATATCGGTTTTTTCAGCTCTTATACATACAAAACCAAGATCATACAGGATGGCGCACTTTTCATCTTTCATATCATTTTTGCCGGTAAAGTCCAAAATATCCTGAAACATTTCAAGAGCCTCTTTATATCTTTCGCTTTGAGTAAGAATAACTCCAACCAGTCTTTTGGCAATAAAAATTGCATTATTATCTTCCGAATTGTCTATAACCATTTGAAGATATTTTACTGCAGTTTTAAAATCACGCTTCCTTTGCAAGGCAAAACCAATTGCAATATTACCTATATCGGAATGAGGCTCCAAAGCCAAAGCCTCTTTGAAATACTTTACAGAATCATTAATTTTCTGTTCCTGATAACTGGCAATACCGGCTCCGAAAAGGATCTCAAAACTCTTCTTCTGCACTTTAACCAGCCTGTCAAAATGTTTGTTTGCGAATTCAAACAATTCCTGCCCAAGTGATATAAAAGAGACATAATAAAGGGCATCCTCATCATTGGGATATATGTTCAGTATATCAAGGAATA
Organism: Spirochaetota bacterium; assembly: GCA_024276015.1. Lineage (GTDB taxonomy): Bacteria > Spirochaetota > UBA4802 > UBA4802 > UBA5550 > JAJRXZ01. The sequence continues at coordinate 94,990 of JAJRXZ010000026.1, forward strand.
TCTGAAAAGCATTTTCAACCTCGTCCCTGAACAGGTACGCTTTGCCAAGAGTTCTTAAAACATCGGTTTTATCAACTTCAAAATTGAACTTGTTAATATTCAATATGTCTTCAAAATGTATTATACCCTGATCGATCTTATTCTGATCAAAATATAACTGCCCCAGCCTGTAATGCACAAGAGAATTCATCGGGTCATTTTCCAGGATCTTTCTGTATTCTATTATTGCCTCTTCTATCATATTCTGTTTAACAAAATTCTGGGCTTTATTCAGCGGGTTTAACCTCGGCTCCAGATAATAGATATAATATACAATGGCGCCGAGAATAATGATGAGTGGAATTAAGTAGTAAACTGACATATTATTACCGCATTATATTATTATACATTATATAAATCGACATTTGCCCGATTAAAGATGAAAGATTAATTTCCAATCTGAAATTGACTTGCAATCATTTGTTTTTAAATCTATAATGCAAAAAAAGGTTAAAACCGGCAACTCCCATGAACGAAAAGACAATTACAGGCTTGATCAATAATACGGCATTACTTATAACCCTTGGTCTGATCTACGATTCTTTAATGTTAAATCGTTATTGGGGGAGGCTTCATCTTAAGATAATCGGAGGATTTCTTTTCGGCCTTATAGGCATTGCTGTTATGAAGACTCCCTTGGAATTTATGCCTGGCATCATTTTCGACACCAGATCAATATTGATAAGCGTCGGCGGCTATTTCCTTGGACCCATCCCTGCAGCAATAGCAATGATAATGACTTCTGCTCTTCGTATTTACCATGGCGGAACCGGAATGTGGACGGGAGTTGCAGTAATAATTACATCAGGATCAATAGGTTTAACTTGGAGATATTTACGGCGAAATCGTTCGGACATAATAAGTATGCCGGAACTGTATCTTCTCGGGATCGTTGTACATGCTGCAATGCTTTTATTGATGTTATCTCTGCCATGGCCAATTGCCAAAAAAGTTTTATCTGATATAGGAGTGCCTGTTATGATAATTTATCCGGCAGGCACCGTTCTTCTTGGAAAATTTTTGACGATAACTATGATGCGCAAACAGGCAGAGGACATTATCATAGAAAAGAACGAAGAACTTCAAGCAGCAAACGAAGAATTGCAATCCGCTATGGAAGAGTTGGAAACCACCAATGAAGAACTCACAACAACACAGATTGAGCTTGAGCAAAACGAAAAGCAATACCGCACATTATTTACGGAAATGCACGACGGATATGCGCTGAAAGAGATAATCTATGACAATAGCGGCAGCCCCATTGACTATCGTTTCATAGATATAAATCCTGCTTTTGAAAAACTTACCGGTCTTACCAGAGATATTATAGGTAAAACCGTACTTGAAATATATCCGGATATTGAGCAGATCTGGATCAACATCTCCGAAGAAGTGGCCCTTACTGGAAAGTCAAAACAATTTGAAAACTATATGAAAAAACTTGATAAGTGGCTGGAAGTAACAGCTTTCAGGCCCACTGAGAATCAGCTTGCATCTATTTTAAGAGATATTACGGAACGGAAAAAAGCCGATGAACGGATCAAATTGTCCCTCAGAGAAAAAGAGACTCTCTTACAGGAAGTACATCACCGTGTAAAAAACAATATGCAGGTTATAACAAGCCTTCTGAACCTCCAGGCATGTAAAATTAAAGATAAAAAGGCCCGTGAACCTTTCATAACTTGCGAAAACAGAATCCGCTCCATGGCGCTGGTACATGACAAACTTTATAATTCAAAAGACATGACATCTATCAATTTCAACGATTATATAAATAATCTTGTCAATGAGATATTCAGTTCCAGCATCAGATCCAGGAATAACATCAAATCATCTATTAATACAAATAACATATCTTTAACGGTTGAAAAGGCAATCCCAACAGGCCTGATAATTACAGAACTTGTATCTAATGCGCTGAAACATGCATTTAAGGAAGAAAAGGACGGTATGATCGCCATTGATTTTGTAAAAAGTAAAGCCGGGAATTATATTCTCACTGTGCAGGATAACGGCATAGGCCTTCCCGATGACTTTGATACCAGAAAAGAAGAATCATTGGGATATCAACTTGTTAATGCATTAACAACACAGCTGAATGGCAAGATAGAAATTTTCAGAGAAAATGGGACCAAAATTACGATCATTTTCCCTTCACCAGATTGACCCTATAAGTATAATATAAAGGATTCCACCCGGTAACAGGCGGAATCATCTTATCAGGCTATAAATGCGGCTTTTTAATCATCTATTTCAACAATTTCCGCATCAGGAGCATTCTTCTTTATGGATTCAATTCCGTTTAAACATCCGCTCTTAGAGGTATAACCTTCTCCTACGGCAATGATTTCTCCATTTGCTGCTTTCAAACGAAATCTGTACTCTCCTTTTTTATCCTTATATACTTCGAATTTACCTGCCATATTTTCCTCCAAATATATTAATTTTATTATTAAATATCTCACTTTCTGATTATTTTGTCAATAACTAAGATTTTTTTTCTGATATTTGATACTTTTCTTTTACAGATTTCATTAATTCTTCACAATGCAGAGGTCTTTCTTTCCGATTCTCCAATGGTAACTTCTTCTTGAACACCTCCCTAAAATCTGCCTCACATCAAATAAAATTTATATTTCCGGCACCATTAATCCGATACTTATTATGCAATATACATTAACTCTGCCGAGACAATTAATTAAGGAAACTGCAATGTATTTTTTTTCCGACAGGAGATATTTTAACAGGAGAGTATCCGAAAGAAGAATTGCCAATGATTATACAATCGACATTGACAGACGAATTGCTCACAGAAGGTCCAACAAAGACAGAAGAATATTCAATAAAGGCATAGCCTACAGAAATAGTCTGAAGACAAGATATCCCAACAGGCACAGGAACTATTTTTAAAACAATTACTTCATACTCAACTTGCTCTGACCCGAAACGGGAGATCCGTACAAGAAGGTCAACTGATAAAAAAACATTCAAGACCACTGTAAACAGAATTATCTTCTTCCAGCGCCTGCTTTCACAGCAGGCCATCTTGTAGCTTTGCCGTTGGGATATATAATAAAAATATTCTTCTTTGACTTTCTGGCATATCTAACGGCCCGCCATAAATCAGATTCGGATCTCTCAGACGTATCATTAGGCAAAACAATAAGAGCATCGCACTGTTCTGTTATATCAATGGGAATCTCACTGAACGGTCTTGTGTCGCGGATTTTTGTTTTTATATCGGATGGGAGCTTATATTTCTCATTATTAAGAAGATTTATTCTGATATGATCGGCTCCGGGCGGATGTATTTCAATTTTATCGGCTATTTCGTATTTTATGATCATTGAGAAGGATAATTCATCCCCACCTTTACAATCACCCGAATGATACTCAATATAATCATATTTCTGCCTGAACTTTCTCAGCAGACCCGTATATGTTTCACTCTGTTTTTCATTGAATCCCTTTAATGTCCCGATAAATCCTATTTTCATCAGTTTCACCATCCTGTAATGTCATATTCTATCTATTTATTCTTTGTTATTCTTTGCAATATCATATATAACCCTGTTATTCTTAATAAGCGGGTTTGGGGGTTTGATTTAAGTATATACCATTAATCAAAATAACCATGCAAACTTTTTTTATAATAAAATTACCGAACCGCTCTTTTATTTATTGCTTCGATGCGCTCTAATACAGGCGGGTGAGAATAATTCAGAAAAACATAGAAGGGGTGAGGCAGCAGATTGGACAGATTATCAACAGAAAGTTTTTTCAAAGCCTTTGCCATCTCCTCCGGTTTGCCCGTTGTGTCAACTGCAAATCTGTCGGCCTCGAATTCATTCCTCCTTGAAAATACCTGCATAATAATCTCCATGAAAAAACCGACAGGCGAATAGAGCATGCCAAAAAAGACCAGGCCCGCATATACTGAAATATGTTCCATATAAAATGCTTTAAAAAGTTCGGGATTTGAAATAAAAAAGGAAAGAATAAAAAACATTACTCCCATTTGAAGTATTCCTGCAAACATTCCCTTAAGGATATGTTTCTTTTTATAGTGCCCCGTCTCATGAGCAATAACTGCAAGGAGTTCCGGTACAGTATGATTTTCTATCAGCGTATCAAAGAGTACAATTCTTCTGTTTTTGCCGAACCCGGTAAAAAATGCATTGGAACGGTTTGAACGCTTTGAACCGTCCATTTTATATATGTTGCCAAGTGAAAAGTTTATTGATTCAGCATAGCTCAATATTGCTTCCTTGAGTTCGCTATTTTCAAGAGGTTCAAATTTATTAAACAGGGGCATTATCCACACAGGTACAATATACTGTACTGCAAGCATAAAAACCGCAGATACAACCCAGCAATAAAACCATGCATTATTTCCTGCATATTCAAAAAAGAGCAATATTCCTGAAATTAGAGGCACACCGAGGAGAACTCCCACAAAAATTCCTTTTATAATGTCCATTATAAATGTTTTAAAATCGGTTTTATTGAATCCGAAACGTTCCTCAATCACAAATGTTGAATATATACCGAAGGGAAGCGATAGTATTCCTTTTAATAATATTAATATTCCAATATACATCAGACCTGTTAAAAGCTGTCCCATTTCAAATGACCTTACAAATCTATCAAGCAGGGGAAAACCTCTCCCAAACCAGAAAGCAATTATTAATGCCAGATTGAAAGTTGAAGCAATCCAGCCGAATCTTGCGGAGACCCGAAGGTAATCCTGCGATTTTTTATATCTCTCCCTGTCATAGTAACCGATAAATTGGTCCGGCAATTCGTCGGAAAGCATTTTAAGATTAAGGTAATCGGCAATTATATGAAGCACATACTCCGCAACAATAGCGGTGAGAATAATAGCGGCAATATAGTTCATTTCAAATCCCATTATCAGTTATGATGATAATTAAAAATCAGTTTTTTTCTAAATAAATAAGTACTATTTTCTATACATACTCATGTCAACAGAAAGACAATATAATTATATAATTTTATTGACTTTTCATTTAAACAGAATTCTAATATAAAACCGTACAGTCAGATTATTTCAAGTTATATTTTTTTGATCAGGAGAAGAGCTATGCAGATATACCTTGTTCAGCACGGCAAAGCCCGCGGTAAAGATGTTGATCCTGCAAGGCATCTTACCGAAGAGGGTGCATCAGATGTAAAACGGATCGCCCGGGTAGCAAAGGATTATAATATTTCGGTTTCAAAGATCATTCACAGCGAAAAAGCAAGAGCAAGAGAAACAGCAGAAATATTTGCTTCTTTTCTATCACCGGCAGGGGGCGCATCAGAATCAACGGGGCTTAACCCCAACGACAGCGTCAAAAATTTTATCAGTAATACAGAACTCAGCGACAGACTTATGATAGTGGGGCATCTTCCTTTTATGACAAAATTAACTTCTTATCTGTTAACCGGATCCGAGGAGCTGCAAATCTTTAATTTTCAGAAGGGCGGAATTCTATGCCTTAATAAGGAAGATGCCGGCAGCAGCTGGATAATAAAATGGTCATTGATGCCTCAAATAGATTAGTCCGAAGAGCACCTGATCTTCGATCAATATACAATATAAATGAAGATCCGCTTTAATTAAAGCCGTCTGATGATGCTGATTTTGCTTCTTCACATGAGAAAATCCCGGTGAATATTTATTACAAGGGCGTCAATCTTTTCATCAACGGATTTTTCAATTGAATCAAGGATCTTTGTAACAACATTTTTATCAGCGGAAAGAGCGACAAAAGACCACTGTGCCCTCTGGTGTATATCCTGAAAATCGTTTTCACAGACAGCCACATTAAACTGTTTGCCGAAATAAGACCTTAATCCGGAAAGCCTTCTTCTCTTCTCTTTGAGCGATCGGCATCCTTCCAAATGAAAATCGATAATAAGAATCCCTGCATGCATAATTTCTCTTCATTTATATAAACAACAATGATCATGAGATGCTATTCTTTCACAAAGTTCAACTACAAGCGCAAAAATAACGTCAATCGGAAGATGACGGTCAATTGTTCTGTCAAAGAGTATTTTTACCTCGGGTTCAAACTCGCTGTCTCCCAGCCAGAAGAGCACTGCAGCAGGAATTCTCGGAGTTATTCTGAAAATATATGACGCATCAGCCATATCACCTTTTTCACCTCCCAATGTTTCACAGGCCTTCCGGAATCCATTGAGATCGTTTCCAAATTTTTCAACGATCAGGTGACCCGGTATTGAATGAGGCCCCGTAAAGAACCTGACCCCTCCCGGGATATCCTTTTCCGAGATCCATTCATTTTTAACCAATATATCCGCTGCTCTGAGAAGATAGAACAGAATTACAAGAGCCGAATTTTTATTGACCTGAGGCAATGATCCATCAACAGGTTTTATCTCGTCTGATTCATGATAAACCGCATATAAATTTCCCCATGCTTCAAGAATATAAGATCTATTATCTCTGTCGTATCTGCACAGGGCGCGTCTGCAGACATCACCCGGGTCCATTTCATTTAATTCTCTAAAAAATTCATGGTCAAGCTCACACTTCATAGTTTACTATATCCTCCGCCTATTTTTATCTATGTCAGTATAATATCAGGGCCGGCAAATATACCACGCATTATTTGGCGTTACATTAATTATATTAACATCTTTGAAAACGTCTTTCATAAGAGACTGCCCGTTTTTTATAAAACTGAAATAGCTGCCTCCTTCCAATGTTTCAATTAAATCAATAAAAAAACGTCTCTTTCTATTAAAATCATGATAGAGAACATATTTCCGCGCAAGTCGTGATGATTCCAGAAAAAGTTTTTCTCTGTAATGGGCAGAGAGTCCGTGCGCAACAAAAGCAGAAACAACATAATCGAAGGATTTATCCCTGAAAGGCAGACCAGCTACAGCATCCGCTGTGATACTTCTGATCTTCTTCTTGTTAGCTTCTTTTATCATTGAGAATGCAAAATCGACACCAGTCACGTCATAACCCTGCTTTTTAAAAGAAAAAGCAAATGCGCCCGTTCCGCAGCCGATGTCAAGGATCGTATCCCCTTCATTAATTTGTAATTCGCTGATATTGTTCAAAATAATCTCGCTATAAAACTTAACTTGGCTTTTAAAAAACCACTTATAAGCAAATGCTATTCTGTTAAATAAATTTGCGTGCTTTACAAGATCCATTTTCACCTGTAATTCTTTTTCGATTCTATTTTATATCAAATACTAATAAAGGTACCATAGAGTCAATATATTTTATTTAATCGGTTCTGTCTTAAAATTTCCGGAAATAAATAAAAAATATTTTTTTATTGCTTGACCACATAAATTCATTGGTAAAAATTTTTAAAGATATTTATACCCTATTTCAGGGCGACCATTTTAATGAAAGACAAAGAGATTAACATTCTGTTAATTGACGACAACAAGGCCTCTGTAAAACTTGTCCGCCGCGCTTTCAAAGGAAAAGGGAATAATCTTTCCTTAACAGTAGCAACTAATTATGACGATGCGAAGGTTCTGATAGAAAAGCTGCGGCCCGACCTTTTGATCTCGGGAATAGAGTTCTTTGACAACATGGGGAACGACCTGATCAATTATATTAATGCTCCGGTGTTTCCGGTTCTCATTCTATCCGCTGATTCGGACAGATCCGAAAAGGACTCTTTTCCTTATAATACAATCGAATATATCAAAAAAACAAAAGAAAATATAACTCTGCTTCCTCACTTTGCGGAAAAAGCAATTCTCGGATGGAATTACTTAATGGAAAGAATAGAAATTGAAAAGGAGCTTAACCATCTAAAAGAAAAGCTCGATGCAAGGATTGAGGAGAACGCAGCAGATCTGCTTATGCTCAATGAAGAACTTCGCAAAAGTGAAAAGAGATTCAGACTCATTGCCGAGAATACAGCCGATATTATCTGGACTATGGATATGAGTTTAAGATATACATATTGCAGTCCCTCCGTAAAACAGTTGAGAGGCTTCACGCCTGAAGAGGTTATGGAGCAGACAATGGAAGAAGTATTTACGCCGGACTCCCTGCGGCGCATTATTGAAGTGCTCTCAAATATTGTCAAAGGCATTGACGACAAACCGAAAGACATGCTCATTGCGCAGGCCATGGAAGTTGACATGCTGTGTAAAGAAGGCAGGACTATTCCGGTTGAAATAACCATGACTTTAATAAGAGACGACAAAGGCGAACCTGTGGGGATCCATGGTCTTGCCAGAGATATTTCAGAACGAAAAAAAGCGGAGCAGGCTCTTCTTGAACAAAAGGAGATGTATCAGGCTCTCTTTGAAAACAACCATTCCGTTATGCTCTTGATCAACCCGGCAACAGGCAGCATAATTGACGCCAATCCGGCGGCATGTACTTTTTACGGTTATCCTAAAAATCTACTGACCCGTATGAGACTAAAAGAGATTACGATTCAGGACGAGAGCGAACTGTCCAAATACCTTGACGATGCAATAAATACAAGAACCCACCACTTCCATTTTCAGCACAGGATATCCGGAGGCTATATAAAAGATGTTGAGATATACAGCGGCCCCATTAAAGTTGGCGGCAAAGAACTTCTTTATTCAATAATTAATGATATCACCGAACGGAAAAAAACCGAAGAAGAGATAAAAAAGATCAAAGACTACAACGAACATCTTCTGAAAATATCACCCAGTGCCATATTTACGGTAGATTCTGAAATGACCATTACAAGCTGGAATTTGAAATCATCGGAAATAACCGGTTATTCGGCGGAAGAAGTTATCGGTAAAAAATGTGCAGCTTTACCGTTATGTTCCCACTGCGAACAATGTCTGCTCTTTTCCGAAGGCATTGTCAAACCTGTAATAGACAGAGAAAGCAGGCTCGCAACAAAAAACGGGGAAACAAGAACAATATTAAGAAGCTTGGATATTATCAAAGATATTGACGGAAATATTGTCGGCGGAATTGAAAGTTTTACCGATATAACCAGACTTAAAATAATCGAAGAGAAACTGAAAATCTCAATAACCGAAAAAGAGGCTTTGATAAAAGAGATTCACAACTGGATTAAAAACAATCTCTACATATTATCAAGCATTTTTAATGAAAAATCATCTCTAGTAATGGATGAAAATGCAAAAGGATTCTACCTCAGCACGATCAATAGAATTGAATTGATGGCGTTTATTCACGAATTATTATACCAGGCGGAAAATATGTCCGAGATCGACTTTTCAAAATATATTGAAGAATCGATAAAATATATGATCCAGATGTATAATGTAAAAAAGGATGATATCAAATTTGAAATAAACGTGAAAAACATATTTATAAATGTGGACATGGCAATGTCATGCGCTCTTATTATCAATGAAGCGGTTTCCAATTCTATTGAACATGCATTCCCTAACAGGCTTAAAGGTAAGATCAAAATCAAATTTTTCAGAGATAAGAACGATGAAAACAATTTTTATCATTTAATGATCAGCGATAATGGTATCGGAATAAATAAAAAAATAGATGCAAGCAAGGCTCAAACACCGGGTTTCAGATTTATACATTCTCTTGTTCATCAATTGCGGGGTAAAATTGAAATAGAATCAAAAAAAGGTACAACACTGAAGATCCTTTTCTCATAGTTTATAGCGGACTGCAATTTAATAAAAAAAATCTTAAGGATAAAATCAAGTCGACACCTCATCAAAGCCTAACAAGATGAATGCGATAAAACATGCAGTGCAAAATTATTCCCAGTTTATCAAACTGTAAAAATACCTCTTTCACGTCAAACGAATTTTAAAAAAAATAAAAAAAAATATATAATTCAAACAATGTATGTTTTTTTTCTTGATTTTTATATCATGCAATCTAACTTGGGCTCAAATATAAAAAATTTCTTACACATCACTTTAGTGTGAAATATAATTTAAAATAAAATTTTAAATAAAAGAAGAGGGCAGCAATGGACGTTCAACTGAAAGAGCTCATTGAAAAAATAAAAACTGAAGGAGTTGGTGAAGCTGATGAAAGAGCAAAAGAGATCATTAGCGGTGCTGAAAAAGAGGCATCTGAAATTATTTCCAATGCAAAAAAAGAAGCGGAAGAAATTATTTCCAATGCCAGGAAAGAAGTAACTCAGTTTGAAAATGCCAGTAAAGAAGCCATCAAACAGGCCGGAAGAGACTTAATTTTAAATGTTAAATCTGCGCTTACCGAATTGTTTGATTCGGTTATAAAGAGAGAAGCAAGAACCGCTTTTACTGACGATGTTTTAAAAGAGGTTATTCCTGCCATACTTAGCGGCTGGAATAAAGAGAAAACTTCGGATCTCGAAGTACTCCTTTCCAAAGAAGACTGCACCAAACTTGAAGATGCAATACTCAGTAAACTTGCAGATGAATTAAAAAGCGGCATTACTATCAGGCCTCACGCAACTGTAAATTCGGGATTCAGAATTGCAGAAAAAGACGGGGATTCATACTACGATTTTACAGACGAAGGGATTGCTGACAATCTAATTCAGCATATGAATCCGATCTTAGCGGAAATAATAAAAGAATCAGCATCAGGGGAGTAATAAAGTGTCACACTATTACTTTACAATTGCCTCTCTTCCTCATTTGACTTATGACATGGAGAATCTTCCATCTATTGATAACTTTCTTGAAATATGTGAAGAGAATATTAGTAAAGACGATTTTAATTTAATCAGATCTGCTGTAATAAATGATCTTGAAAAAGACAGAGTTAAAAACAGTATTCTTTCTTCATGGTATAACTGGGAACGTAATCTAAGAAATAAACTGGTAGAATTAAGGGCAAAGAAGAAAAAAGAGGATCCTGAAAAGTATAAGAAGAGTAATCCTGAACTATTAATTGATGACAGAGCCGTCCGCGAAGCATTTGAACATGAATCGCCTCTAACTGCTGAAGATATACTGAACTGGGACAGATGGTCATATCTTGAAGAGCTGGAGCTTGGTCACTATTTCGATACGGGTAAGCTTCTTATTTATTATTTAAAGCTGCAACTCCTCTGGAGAAAAGAATCCTTTAATAAAGAAAAGGGAACTAATAATTTTAACGAAATAATTGAAAAAATCTCAACAGAAGACTTTTCACATGATGAAGAGTCAATAGCGTAATAAAGACTGGAGAGTATTCAAATGACAAACATTGGAAGTGTTATTGGTGTTAATGGAAACATGGTTAGCGTTCAATTTGAGGGAGATGTCTCATTGAACGAAGTAGCCTATGTAGTTGTTGGAGATAAAAAGTTAAAGTCCGAGGTTATCAGGATCAAAGGCAGCAGAGCGGAAATGCAGGTCTTTGAAATAACCAAAGGCATTGGAATAGGAGATAAAGTAGAATTTACTAATGATCTTCTTTCGGTTGAACTTGGCCCGGGTCTGTTATCCCAGATATATGACGGTTTACAGAACCCACTGCCCCAACTTGCGGAGCAGTGCGGTTTCTTTCTTGACAGAGGCGTTTATTTGCAGCCTCTTAACAGGGATAAAAAATGGAAATTTACACCCCATGTTAAACCGGGCGATTCCGTAGCCCGCGGCGACACACTGGGAACCACTCCTGAAGGTATATTCACGCACAGGATAATGGTTCCATTTAACATGTATGATAACTATAAGGTAAAAAGTATTGTTTCCGAAGGTGAATATACTGTTGATCATCAGATAGCAGAAGTTGAAGATGACAAAGGCAACGTTTACCCTCTGACAATGACTTTCAACTGGCCTGTAAAAAAGGCCATTGATATTTTTATTGAAAGGTTAAAACCGGTTGAACCGCTTGTTACTCAGAGCAGAATAATTGATACTCTATTTCCGGTAAATCTTGGCGGAACATTCTGTATCCCAGGACCATTTGGCGCCGGCAAAACGGTTTTGCAGCAGCTGACAAGCCGCTATGCAGAGATTGACATTGTTATTATTGCAGCCTGCGGTGAACGCGCCGGTGAAGTTGTTGAAACACTGAAAGAATTCCCCGAATTGTTAGACCCCAAAACCGGCAAGTCCCTTATGGAAAGAACAATTATCATCTGCAACACAAGTTCCATGCCTGTTGCTGCAAGGGAGGCGTCCGTTTATACTGCTGTTACACTTGCGGAATACTACAGACAGATGGGGCTCAATGCGCTGCTGCTTGCAGACTCTACATCAAGATGGGCTCAGGCAATGAGGGAGATGTCGGGACGACTTGAAGAGATCCCAGGCGAAGAAGCATTCCCGGCATATCTTGAATCGGTTATTGCAAGCTTTTATGAAAGAGCAGGTATTGTAAAACTTAGAGACGGAAGTATCGGATCAGTAACAATCGGCGGCACAGTAAGTCCCGCAGGCGGTAACTTTGAAGAACCTGTAACTCAGGCAACGCTTAAAGTTGTAGGAGCTTTTCACGGCCTTTCAAGAGAAAGATCCGATGCAAGGAGATATCCCGCTATTCATCCTCTTGAAAGCTGGAGTAAATATAAAGGACTTATAGATGTCAGAAAAACCGATTATTTAAGAAAAGTCCTTTTCAGAAGCGACGAGATCGGACAGATGATGAAGGTCGTCGGCGAAGAGGGCACAAGTCTTGAAGATTACATCGACTACCTTAAAGGCGAATTCTTCGATTCTGTTTATCTTCAGCAGAACGCTTTCGACCCTGTTGATGTAGCAGCATCTGCCGAAAGACAGCTTTATATACTCGATAAGCTCTTGATCATTATATTAACACACTACGATCTTACAGATAAAGAAACTTCAAGATCATTTTTCAACCAGATGCGTCAGAAATTTCTTGACTGGAACGGTTCGAAATTTCAATCGGACGAATTTAAGAAGATTGAAGCGGAACTTCAGGAAATGATCGATGCAAACAGAAGAGAGTCCAAAGAAGAAATAAAAGAAAAATTCGATAAGTTATTTAGCGATAACTAATTATATAACAACTTGATTGAACTTAGAGGCAAACTATGCGAAAAATATACAGCAGAATTAACGAAATTACAGGAAATGTTGTTACTGTTAATGCAGACAACATTAAATATGGCGAGCTGGCTGAAATAACTTCTGCTCACGGAAAATCTCTTGCTGAAGTTATCCGGCTTGACGGGGAAAAAGTTTCACTTCAGGTATTTTCAGGAGGAAGAGGAGTTTCCACCGGTGATGAAGTGAAATTCTTATCCAGACCCATGCAGGTTTCATTCTCTGATAACCTTCTGGGAAGGATATTTAACGGCAGAGGCGAACCGAGAGATAACGGCACTCACTTAACAGAGAATATGATCGAGATCGGCGGCCCATCGGTTAACCCTTCCAAAAGGATCATTCCGAGAAATATGATCAGGACCGGTATACCCATGATCGATCTTTTTAACACTCTTGTTGAATCGCAGAAACTGCCCATATTCTCCGTATCCGGCGAGCCTTATAACGAACTTCTTGCTAGAATCGCAATGCAGGCCGAGGTTGATATTATTATTTTGGGCGGATGCGGACTAAAATATGATGATTATCTCTTTTTCAGAGAGACTCTTGAAGAGAGCGGATCTCTCAGCCGTTCAATATTTTTTGTCCATACTGCTGCGGACCCCATTGTAGAATGCCTTATGGTACCGGATATTTCACTTGCTGTTGCAGAAAAATTTGCATTAAAGGGGAAACGGGTTCTTGTGCTTATTACGGATATGACCAACTTCTCCGATGCGATGAAAGAGATCGCCATCACTATGGAACAGGTTCCTTCCAACAGGGGTTATCCCGGCGACCTCTACTCACAGCTTGCTTCAAGGTATGAGAAGGCAGTCGACTTTGAAGGAGCCGGTTCAATAACCATTCTTGCAGTTACAACTATGCCTGGTGACGATGTTACCCACCCTGTTCCGGACAACACCGGATATATAACAGAAGGTCAATTTTATCTGAGAAACGGTCGGATTGAGCCTTTCGGTTCGCTTTCACGTCTTAAGCAGCTTGTTAATGATAAAACCCGTGACGACCACCGCGCATTAATGGACGGCATGATAAAACTTTACGCAAATTATAAGGAGACACTTGAAAAGAAAGCAATGGGATTCAGGATGTCCGACTGGGACGACAAACTTCTGAAATATGGTGTTCTCTTTGAAGACGAACTTATGGCGCTTTCTGTGAATATCCCGCTTGAAGAGGCTCTTGATAAAGGCTGGGAAATACTTGCAAAGTGTTTTACCAGAGAAGAGACAGGAATGAGAACAGATTTATTAAACAAATTCTGGCCAAAATCAGAAGGTTAAAAAACTATGGCAAAAATTAAGTTAACTAAAAACGAGCTTAAACGCCAAAAAGACAATCTCAAACGTTTCAACCGATATCTCCCGACTCTGATCTTGAAGAAACAGCAGCTTCAAATGGAGATACAGAAGGTGGAGGTACTGCACCGGGAAAGGGTTAATGATCTTGAAAAGATCAAAAACAGAGTATCTTCATGGGTTGACGTTTTTGGGGAGGATATAAAAATAGACGATATTGTCAAAGTGAAAAAGATCATTACTGACGAAGGAAATGTGGCAGGGATTGATATCCCCATATACAAAGGCGTTGAGTTTGAAGAGATCAGCTATGATCTTTTTTACATGCCTCTCTGGGTTGATAAAGCTGTAGATGAGATTATCAAAATATATGAAATAATTGCCGAATTAAGAGTTCTTGAAAAGCAGATTGAACTGCTGAAGGAAGAACTCCGTATCACAACACAGCGCGTTAATCTTTTCGAAAAAGTTAAGATCCCTGAAGCCAGACATAATATCAGAGTCATTCAGATATATCTTGGGGATCAGCAAACCGCTGCCGTTGTTCGAGGCAAAATATCAAAAAACAAGATCGTACAGGTAAGATAGATATGATCGTAAAAATGAAAAAAGTATCGCTGGTTGTACTGGAATCTGAGAAGGAACGATCTCTTGATAAATTAAGAGATCTCGGAGTAGTACATCTTGAATTCAGTCCGGAGCAGAATGAAAAAATTACCGAACTTCATTCTAAAAAAACATTAATTGAACGGGCACTTTCACTTCTGCCGGATACGGAAGAAGAAATAGAGCAGGACGAGACCGGAGACCTGTCACTGGCGCTTGAAGCTGCTGAAAAGATCGATATAGAAAATCAAAAGCATTTTAATATTACCGATAAAATCCATTATCTCGAAAGAGAAATCGACAAGCTCAGTGTATGGGGGGATTTTAAACCGGAAGATATTATTGAGCTAAGAGAGAAAGGGGTTAAGGTTAAGCTCTATGAAGTAACTAAAGAACAATTAGAACAATTTCCCGAATCCGTTAAGACTTTTGTTATCAGCAGATCAAAGGTTTCTCTGAGAGTTGCAGCTGTATTCCTTGAAGATGTTAAAATCCCATTTGAAGAACATCAACTTCCTGAAAGGTCTCTGTCAGAACTGGAAAAAGAGTTAGACGAGAAGAAAAAAGAGTTGGAGATCATAGACAAGGATCTTGTAAAACTTGTCAGCAAAAGGAATATCCTTGAATCGGGTCTTGAGATCCTTGATGAAATGATCGAATTCGAATCTGCTGTAAACAGCATGTCAGGCGAAGAGAAGATTTCTTATATAACCGGTTTTGTCCCTGTTAAACTTTCTGACAAATTAAAGGAAGCCGCATCAAAAAACGGATGGGGAATAATGCTTTCAGATCCTTCTGACGATGACCAGGTACCTACCCTTGTTGAAAATCCCAAATGGATCAGAGCTATTTCGCCGGTCTTTAATCTTCTGGGCACAATTCCAGGATATAAAGAATTTGACATAAGTTTGTGGTTCTTAATGTTCTTCAGTATTTTCTGGGGAATGATCATTGGCGATGCAGGATATGGAGCTATATTCTTATTTATTACCATCTTTTTAAGGATAAAATTTAAAAAAGCTCCTTTCGAGCCATTCCTGTTGCTTTTTATTACCAGTTTCTCAACAATTGCCTGGGGAGGTGTTACAGGCAACTGGTTCGGCGTTGAATCATTAACGAAACATGAACTATTTTCATGGATGATAATTCCTTCAATTGCCAGTTTTAAATCTGTTGCTGAAGGGAATGTAGATAAATTGATCATGCATATCTGTTTTGTAATTGGAGCCGTACATCTAAGTGTTGCGCACTTTATCAATTTTTTCAGGCTTATGCCCTCTTTAAAAGCGTATTCCGAACTTGGATGGCTTTCGGTTTTATGGGCTCTCTACTTCCTGATCCGCTCACTGGTCTTAAAGTACCCCCCGCACCCCGCAGCTTTATGGATGCTTGGGATCGGTCTTGGCTTTGTGATAATCTTTTCCGAACAGGAAGGCAACTTTATCAAAGGAGTAAAAAACGGATTTTCAAATCTTATACTTATTTCTCTCGGAAGTATAGGATTCTTTTCGGATATAGTATCTTACGTTCGTCTTTTTGCTGTGGGACTGGCAACAATTGAAGTAGCAAAGAGCTTTAATACTATGGCTGCAGGACTTGGGAACGGCGCAGTTGCAATAATCGGCTCTGTTTTTATCCTGTTTTTCGGCCATGGTTTAAATATAATTTTAGGATGCATGTCTCTGATTGTTCATGGCGTAAGATTAAACATGCTGGAGTTTTCTGGACATCTTGGCATGGAATGGTCAGGTTTTGCATATAAACCATTTAAAAAATTGTTAAATAAAAATTAAAAAAACATTTGAAAATCTAAGGAGATAATTGCTATGGAACTTATATCAAAATTTGGTTTCTCAGCTGCATTGGCACTTGCTGCATTCGGTTCTGCATTAGGAACAGGAACTGCCGGAATGGCTGCAATAGGCGCATGGAAAAAATGTTTTGTACAAAACAGACCGGCACCATTCCTTCTTGTTGCTTTTGTTGGTGCCCCTCTCTCTCAGACAATTTACGGAATGATTCTTATGAATGCCATAATTGCAGCAGGGAATACTCCTGATGCTACTAAATTAGCTGTGGGGGTTCTTGGCGGTGCAGCCATCGGTTTATCTGCTCTTTTTCAGGGTAAAGCCGGTGCAAGCGGGTCAGACGCACTTGCAGAAACCGGTAAAGGTTTCGGTAACTACATTATGGTAGTCGGTGTTATAGAAACCGTTGCCCTTTTTGTAATGGTATTTTTACTGGGAACACTAAAATAATCATAATATAAAATTTTATCTATAAAAAAGCCCCCTTAAAGAGGGGCTTTTTTATATTTTATTTAAACGAATCTTCCGAAAATATATTATAAACAGAAAATCATTCCACAATTTTTCAGGATTAATACTATGCCGCCTAAAATCAGGATTATTGTTTCAGGATTAATCGTAACAGTAATTGCAATAATAATCTACATTATATTCAGGATAAATATTATTGAAAAAGATTTTATTAAAGTACTAAATAACAGAACCGCCCATATAAATAGAATTTACAGAAATTTTAATGAAAAATATACAGATATTAAAGCAAATAAGAATAAACTTAAAGAACTCTTTCAATTAATCAATAAAAAATATCCTGAGATCGCCCTTATCGCAGCAGCAGACATGGATTATACCGTTGAGCTTATCAGCAAAAATAACAGAATCCTCAAATCTGAAAAAATGTATAAAACAATAGTTGACGATTTTCTAAATCGAAAGCTGTCAGTGCCTTCAAGTAAAGAGTATATCACAAGGTATTATAATCTGAACGGTAAAAATAATGACTCACAGAAATTCTATATCATTAATAAAATTATCAACAATAACAGACTTTTTTACCTTTTCCCATACAAACCGAGGAAGCAAATATTAATTAAGGTAACACTGGAAGTCAGCATGATAATTATTGCAATTATTATAATAACTACGGTAATCTTTATTAAATCAAGTCAAAATTCTATGCCGACGGAAATGCAAAAAAATAAACTAAAGGGCAGCCATAACTTAGCTGAAAATATCGGCAGAGACTCTTACAATATAGATTTAAAAGGTAGATCGATCCAATCGTCTGAAAAGAAACTATTTCCAAATGAAATCCGGTCCGCTTCGGATTCGCTTAATAAACAGGTTTACAGACTATTTAGTGATCTCAACTCTAAATATTTTCCCGAATCCATCTCACTATACCTGAAAGTAACTGACAACCTTCTATCGAAAAGTTTTGAATATAAGGGTAAATCCTTTATAAAAATCGATTCCTCATCCTTTGACACAATCGATATTGACAACGATGCCGGTAAGGAATTATTAAAATCCACTGTTATGATACTTGAAAGAGGGAGTAAATTCATTTTTCCTATAATTCATGAAAATTCATTACTGGGAGTTATAAGTATTATAAGGGATACCGGTTTTAATGGGAAAGAAATACAGGATATAAAAAATGATCTCATTGGGATATTGAAACAATTAAGTGAATATATAGTAATAAGCCGCGTTATGATCGATGCTGATACAGGTTTATACAGCAAAGCTTATTTTGATTTAAAATACAATGAGGAAATAGATTCCGCTGTAAAGAATTCCGAGGATTTATCAATAATTTTACTGAAACCCTTTAAAAACAATTCAACAATCAATATGGATCAGTATTCATCTATTGCAAAATTAGTAAGCTCAACCCTGTCAAATATTATTAAAAATGACCATTTTGTTAGTATGTATGAAGATTTCTTAGCTATAATTATCCCCGGTTTGAAAAGCAATTACTGCTTGGAACTTGCAGAGAAGATATTTAATACACTCTGCAAAATCAAGATCAAAATTGATAATGATAATTATACTTTACTTGATCCATATATAGGTATATCATCAACCGACAGTATAATTGCCGGCGAGGATCTCTTTAAGGCTGCAAAGAATAATCTCGGTAATTCTCTCAAATCTGACACCGGAAACATATTTTCCTGATATTAGGAATTGAAAAATCTTTTCGGTTTATAACAGAAAAATATTTCCGCCATAAACCGAAATAAAGCGAATTATAGTACTCAATATTACGAAACAATATCAACCAGTTCAATATCAAAATTGAGATCTCTTCCTGCAAGAGGGTGGTTAGCGTCCAGTAATACAGTGGTTTCTTTTACTTTATCAACAATCACATTAAAAACATCCCCATTCTGATTTTGCATTTGAAGCTGCTGTCCTTCTACGGGTGTAAAATCATCCGGGAATTCGCTTTTAGGCAGCTCAATAATGAGTTCTTCCCTTCTCTCTCCATAGGCACTTGCTGCCGGTATCTTGATGGTTTTCTTTTGGTTAACTTCCATTCCAATAACTCCGTCATTAAAACCCTGGATAACCTGCCCGCTTCCGATAGTAAATTCTAAAGGATCCCGCTCAATAGATGAGTCAAAAACAGTGCCGTCATCATTAAAAGTTCCTGTATAGTGAACTTTTACCACATTGCCGTTTTCGGCTTTTGCCATAAAATTCTCCTTAAATTTTTAATTGAGATATTATATATGCCCTCCGGATTGTGTCAAGAAATTATGAAGGAAAGATATTCCCTTTCCAATCAAAGCATTCGGCTCTATTTTATAATATAAGGTGTATATTTCGCTTGACAGAATGATCCTTTCAGTTTTGCATAGGGATATTCTGCTTCAGACCCCTAGATGAATAACAACACCAAAAGGAGAAAAAATGACTAAAAAAGATACAACCGAATTGAAACTTTTAGGCGAAAAGGCCGATTTCTTTGTGGAAAGAACTTTCAGCAGTCTTATTATTGAGATATGCGATCTGATAATAGAAATACTGGAAGAAGCAGGTATTTCTGAACTCACCCTAAAATGTGACAGCTCTGAATGTGCAATAAACGGTACAAAAGTGATTCTTATGGATAATGATGACGACGAAGATATATTCTTTATGGCACCGGACGATTCGGAATCCTTTCTGCTCAGAGATGAAGATATTGATCTGGTTTACGGAATATTTCAGCACGTGACATTCTTTGCTGCCTCCTGGGACGGGAACCCCGCTCCGGAAATAAAAATCATCAGCTAACGGATGACGAGAATATCTGTCAAAACATCCGGTCCTTTTTAAATTTTGACGGAATGACAAATCTTATTTTTCTAAAGAGATATTCCGGTTTATTATGTATTGACCAGCATTCATCAAGAGTAAGAATTCTGTTATTGCATAAATCAACAAGAGTTACAGCAGCTGTATTTTCTTTAACATTATTCTCATTATTTAAATAACCACTCGGAATTATCATTTTATATATCCCTCTTACCGAATTCACGGCTTACGAAACATTACTAATGGGCATTGTACAATCACCATAATTGCAATCTATATTAATTGTATTAACTTTGACAATAAAAAGCAATATTTTATTGAGAATCGGCTCCGTAATTTACAAGTTTATAATATTAATCACATTTTTACAACTGCAGAAATTAAGTTTGACATTTTCTTTTCCCATAAATAGCATATCAGTAATGAAAAAATTCACGGACAGTATGAAAAACTCAGGAACTCCCGCCGGGAAATAATGGAAATCGAAAAACCATTCAGGTTTGAAGATTTAAAGAATTCTCTACAGAACATAAACTTCTCTTAATATCTGATAAGATATATTCAGAGCCTTCATCATTCTGTCATCTCCGCCCGATTTATCGGGATGGTATTTTCTTGCCAGTTCATGATACTTCTTTTTTATTATTTTGCCGTCAGGTTTAACAATACCGAAAAATTTCAAAGCCCTGTCCAGTTCTCCCTTCCTGAGAGCATAGACCACAGCTCCCCTCATTAACTTTTTTAATATTTCGCTTTTCCCAAAATTAATATTTTCAGAATTATTATAAAATTCATAGAGCGGATCGAAGACCAGTTTATTAAGAGTGTCCCCATAATGCTGAATGTGATACCCGCAAAAATTGCTCTTTATCTTTTCAATTTTTTTATTGCAGAATCTCCCCTTCTCAGCGTTATAATATGAACAGAATTGTTCAGAGGGCACCGGAATAAGCCTTATTCTCATCGGATCAATGTGAAGATAGTAATTATCCTTCCCTGCCCTTTGCTTTAATTTATATAACAGATGGAATAAGGAATAGTGCACCTGAAACAGTTTTTCCGTACTGCCCGAAATATTACTATCCTTATAAAATTCTCTGATCAATTCGATTTCCATAACAGGAGAATTCTGTTTTGCCAGAAAATTGAATATATCATTTAAGTCGAATTTAATAATTTCTATTTTACTTGTTCTCCAGCGACGCTTCTTTTTCAAAATCTCCCATCCGGTAAAGCCCTTTATGATCATCCTTAAACCAGTGGGGATAAAATTTCTGAAACTCCTCCATCATCATGTCAAAGGGGAAATCGTCAAAGTCTCCATAATCATGGACATACTCCATATGCTTTCTGCCGCTTTTATCAAACGGATGAAAGAGTGAATTATTTTTTCCGTCAAAATCGAGCGGTTTAACTCCGAATCTGTCGCAGAGCGAAATATTAAAAGCAGGAGTTGCCTTTACCCATTTCCCTTCCAGGTATAATTCGGTACATCCGTGAAAGACAAAAAGATCCGTTTTCATAAGATTCTTTAAATTCTCAGTGGCAAGATGATTTATTACGTTCACAAAATTCAGTCTGGAAGGAATTCCGGCAGCCCTTGCACAGGCTGTAAGCAGGATCGCCTTTTGAATACAGAACCCTTCCTTTTTGGCAAGCACATTACTTGCTATATAATCCGATTTATTAAAAGTCAGAATATAGGGATTATATTTGATATCATCCCTGACAGCATAAAATATCTTAATCCCCTTATCCAAATCATTTGCAGCGTCTTTAATGATTTGCGACGTATATTCGATAATACTTTCCGAATCGGAATTTATATAATATGTAGCCTCTGTGTATTTTTTATCCATAGGAATCACTTTTTATTTATTATAAATTGTGTTGACCATTAAATATCCGGAACATTACTTAATCAATTATAATATATTTTATATTAAAAAAAGTTGCAACTGTAAAATAAAAAAGATATATTTTTTAATATAATCGGATAATACATTAATGAGGCTTGGCAATAATAATAAAAACTAACAAATTGATCGGTCATAAGTAACAATTTTATCTTAATATTCCATATTCTTTATTATGAATGAGCCCCCAAGATTTAATATAAAGGAATTTAACTGCTCTTATTGCAGTGAATACTCCAATTATATCCGGTGTCATTACAGATGGGGGGAAGGTTTTTTTAACGAAAAGCTGAGAGAGATCACCGACATGGAAAGATCTTTAGTCAGAGATCATAACAAGACCAGTATTGATGTGCTTTCAACTGCAATGTGTATGAAATGCAAAAAAGCCTCTGTCTGGCACAACGGCAAAAAAATCTTTCCTTTAAAGTGAAGTTTCAATCAGCATTATAATGGGGCAGCAAATAAGCTTCTCTGTGCTGTTGTCTTAATGATCAATAATCAGTTTATTCCATACTATAAGGTAATACCGGAATTAATTTAAAGAATAACAAAAAATAATGAACAAAAGATGCCACAAAACTTGACAGGAATGTGAAGTAATATTTAATATCATTCTAAGAATATCCATATTTATTACTGAAGTAAAATTATGTATAATTTATATGATCCCGAAGATTCGCTGATAATTGCCGAAAAAGAATTCACATCAAGATTATTCCTTGGAACCGGGAAGTTCTCTTCCAATAAAACCATGCAGGAAGCAATTGTTTCTTCTGGTACTGAAATGGTTACGGTTGCTCTCAGGAGAGTTGACCTTGAAAACCCCGGCGACAACCTCCTGAATACAATTCTGGAAAACAAAAAAATCCAATTACTTCCAAATACTTCCGGCGCCAGAAACGCAGAAGAAGCTGTGAGGCTTTCCAGGCTTGCCAGAAATATGGGCTGCGGGAACTGGATTAAACTTGAAGTAACACCCGATCCCAGGTATCTCCTGCCCGATCCGGTCGAGACTCTAAAAGCGGCTGAGATTCTGGTAAAAGAAGGATTTATAGTTCTGCCCTATATTAATGCAGATCCGATTCTTGCAAAAAAATTGGAAGAAACGGGCACGGCAACGGTAATGCCCCTTGGCTCTCCCATCGGATCAAACAGGGGGATCAAAACCGAAGAGAGTATAAGAATAATAATCGAGATGAGCGGCATTCCGGTAGTTGTCGATGCGGGACTGGGTACGCCTTCACATGCCGCTCTTGCGATGGAAATGGGATCGGATGCGGTTCTTGTGAATACTGCCATTGCAACTGCCGCAGATCCTGTTATGATGGCAGAAGCATTCAAAAAAGGTGTTGAAGCAGGACGTAAAGCTTGTCTGGCAGGAAAAGCTTC
This sequence comes from Spirochaetota bacterium, assembly GCA_024276015.1. GTDB lineage: Bacteria > Spirochaetota > UBA4802 > UBA4802 > UBA5550 > JAJRXZ01. The sequence goes on from JAJRXZ010000026.1 coordinate 118,369, forward strand.
TTCAAAAAAGACAGCCGACCCTTCAAGCCCGTTAACAGGTTTTTTGAGATAATACAATGTTTTCGGATATATACGACGAATATAAATGGGAACGCGTAAAGGATAGGATCTACTCTTCAACTGAAGATGACCTTAAAAATACGTTAAAAAAAGATGCTCTTCACATCAACGACATTTATCCTCTCTTTTCTCCTCATGGAGACAAGTACCTGGAAGAGATTGCACAAATTTCCTATAAAATTACCAGACAGAGATTCGGCAATGTTATTCAGCTCTATTCGCCTCTATACATCTCCAATGAATGCACAAACCGATGCCTCTATTGCGGATTCAATGCCGAAAATAAGATCCGTCGTATAACCTTAACCCCTGACGAAATCGAAGCTGATGCGGAAATATTATACAGAGCAGGTTTCAGGCATATCCTTCTTTTAACAGGCGAAAACAGACAGGCTGTCCCGCTCAGGTATCTTGCGGAAATATCGGAAAGGATACACGGCAGATTCTCGTCCGTCTCTATTGAAGTTTATCCCATGGAGGCAGATGAATATTCAGTGATGATAAATTCAGGAACCGACGGCCTTACCCTATATCAGGAAACTTACAATAAAAAGACTTACAGTGAGGTGCATCCTTCAGGGAAAAAAAGAGACTTTTACCGAAGACTTAACGGCCCCGACAGAGGCGGAACAGCGGGATTCAGAAAGATCGGCATCGGTTCCCTCCTGGGCCTTTCGGACTGGCGCACAGAAGGATTTTTTACGGCTCTTCATGCGCTCTATCTTACAAAAAAGTACTGGAAAAGCCACATTCAGGTTTCTTTTCCAAGATTAAGAAAAGCTCCGGGCAGCTTTAGACCGTATGTCGAAATCACAGATAAAAATCTTACGCTTCTGATCTCAGCAATGAGAATCATTCTGCCCGATGCCGGTCTTGTACTATCCACGCGGGAGTCCCCATATTTAAGAGACAACCTCTTCCCTATCGGAATTACAATGATGAGCGCCGGCTCAAAAACAGAACCGGGCGGATATTCGGAAATGGATATTGCCGACAGACAATTCGATGTTGAGGACAACAGAACACCCGAAGAAATAGCTGCAATGATCCGAAGCAAGGGCTTTGATCCGGTCTGGAAAGACTGGGACAGGGAATTTATTCACACATAGCTTAACTACACTCTCTCTTTCTAAATGCCTTCTCAGCTACATCAAGATATAATCCGTAAAAATAGGGTTTCTGCGAAGAAAAAGCTTTAGCCTGATCCAGTATTGCTTCTTCCGCATAATCGATACTGTACTTCCATGTCTGATAATCGTAAGTTACGGAACGGGCAAAATAAAGCGGTTTCAAGGCTTCAACAATATCAGACCTTACCCTTTTTGAGCCCAGATCAAAGCTGTAGAGCAGCTGATAAACGCATTGAGTCCACATAAGGATATCCATATTATAATGGTCATGCTCAATCATTCTTTTTATACTGGTATACAGGTAATCGCTGAGATATCTTTTTAACAGTTTTTCACGAATTTTAAATTCCATTCTCAACTTTTCCTTTAACTCCCTCAGATTGACAAAAAGCTGCTGAGGGCGGTCAAGTGTTTTCAGGCCGAATTGCGGTTTTCGCGCATGATCGCCATTATTCATTCCGATCCAGTCGGACTTTTTAGAAAGTACCTTCTCAAAAAAGGTGGTCACTACCTGAGTGAACATAGGCCCCAATTTTGGAGCGCTGGCCTTGTGTATTTTCGCACCAAGACCCACTTCACAGATCTTAAATTTTCCTATTACTGCATTGAGTGTCATAAAAATATCAATTCCGTATAATTTTGTAGTGGGATGCCACTTCTGATCCAGCCAGTGATCCATCAGCGCAGGAGAAAAAGCAAAATCTCCCCCAATGGGCTGACGAATATTCTCACCCATGAGCCCATAGAGAAGCGGATAACAGATATGGTTTGTTATGGTTCCGTCAAACTGATGTCTGGAATATCTTGGAAGAGCATAATCCATTCCTTTAAATATAGGCTCTGCCAGATATTTTACCCATTCCGGAGTTACCGATTTAAGATCAGCATCCAGTACCAACACCACCTTTAAAGTGCTTATATGCTTTTTCCCGAATTTAAAGAGATTTAAAAAATTGTTCCCTTTACCCCGAACGCCCCTGGGGGTCGTAATATATTTTTTCGGAGTCTTCGTTTCAGTTGATAGAAAAGCTCCCTTAGTATTATCCTCACTGTTATTATCAACATTTACTATTACTGCATTTTTTCCGGCAAAATATTTTTGTATCCCAAGATCAACCTGTTTTGTAACGAATCCGATAGAATCAGCTTCCATATAAGAAGGAATTCCAACAATAAGTTCTATATCTTTAATCTGATTTCCCATAACAAAACTCCAATATTGAACAGTTTATTATACCTATAATTATCGGCCATTAACCAGTAAAAATATCATTCCGAATTGAGCAACTATTTATTATCTATTATGAAAAAAATGTATAAAAACCAAAAAAATTCAATTTCAAGTCTAATTTACAAATTATTTTAATATTGCCTCATTTTATTCAATAAGAATTATGCCTGATAAAAGAATAAAAACATGAAAGATGCGGTATAATGAATTATTTGAATTGACAAGACTTCGGATTTAAAGCTTGTTATGTTGTTAATATAATATCAAAAAATTACTTTCATAGTAAATAGTCGATCGCACATGCAAAAATACTGTTTAAACTATGAAAATGCTTGTTTGTCTCTTAAAAATATATAGATATTATCATTTTTTATTGTAAGTTATGATAGATTATTCGGACATTATTACAAAATTTTATAACGGCAAAACAATAATATTTAAATTTAAATATCCATCAGATAGAATAATTGTTTCAATCAATTCATTGATCGCTAAGATTCTATCAAGGATGAACCGCATATATCTTCTTGACTCGGTTCTGACTATTATCAGAGAACTCATTGTTAATGCCGTAAAAGCCAACAGTAAAAGGGTTTATTTCCAAAATCTTGAACTGGATATAAATGATCCTGATGAATACAATTTCGGAATGAAAAAATTTATGCTTCGGGTAATGAGAAATCTTAAAGGCTTTAAAAACGATCTGATTAACAGCAAATATGAAATAGTTGCAGCAATAAAAAAAACCGACAGCGGGATTAAGATCACAGTAAAAAATACAACTGCCGCTCTGCCTGTTGAAATAAAAAGGATCAGAGAGAGGAAGGAGATGGCAAAGCAGTATGAAAATTTTTCCGATGCATATGCCGGTTTCTATGACCCTTCCGAAGGCGCCGGGTTGGGGATCATACTTATTGTATTCCTCTTAAGAAACGCCGGCGTAGATCCGGAACATTTTAAAATTATTGCAGATGAGGATTCCGTTATATCAGTATTTTTTATTCCCGACCAATTAAGAAAAACCGAAATAACAGGCATTATCAAAGAAAAAATAACAGCTCAGGTCAATTCTCTTCCCACATTCCCCGAGCATATTATTGAACTGCAGTCATTATGCAGCAGAAAAGACGTTACCATAGAGAGCATTTCATCAAAAATCGAAATTGACCCTTCCTTAACTGCTGACGTATTAAAGCTTGCCAATTCCGCTCTCTTCAATCCCGGGAAAAAGATCCACAGTATTAAAGAAGCCATAATGAGAATAGGCTTTAAAAACCTTAAATCTATTTTAACCGTTTCGGCTTCAAGAAAGATCATGAATGAAAGGTATAAAAAATTTGAACAGATATGGGATCACTGCAATAAAGTTGCATTTTACGGAAGATATATAGCAAGAGACAATAAACTGGAAGGGATAGCGGATAATATATTTATTTCCGGTCTTTTACATGACATAGGCAAAATTGTACTGCTGTCAACAGATATGGAAATAGTACAGATGATTGCTCAATTGATCAATAACAGAGAACTGAGAACAACAACAATCATCGAAGAAATTTCAATCGGGATCAGCCATACTGCAATAGGAGCTATGATAGCAGAAAGATGGAATTTTCCCGATTATCTAATTGAAGCTATTAACTATCATCATTCTCCTTATCTATGCAAAAAAGAACACGAAGATACTATTTCCGTTATCTATCTTGCAAATATGATCACCGGTATTGAGACACAGCTATATAACTACTATTTTGTAGAATCCGATATTCTTCATAGATTCGGATTAAACAGTGAAGAGAAACTCGGAGAATATATGAAAAAACTTGAAAGGATCTACAAACAGGACCGTTTATTACTGCAATAAATTGATATTATCTGTATAATAATGATATGGACAGCAATAAATAATTGCCGATAATTTAAGGGCTAATTAAAATCTTTTATTTCCATGAACTGTTACATATTGATTTCTATAAACTTCGGGTTCTAAATTGTGAGCAAATATATTTTAAGCGACACGCCTTCAGGATATAAAACATTGATCTATAAAGATCTGAAGGAAATAAAGATTCACTCTTCATATAATCCTGTGAAAGAAGCCGAAAGGGCGGTACGGGCCTATTCCAAGGGACGGGCTTCCATTATAGTTGTATCGGGACTGGGATTGGGATACCATGTTAGCGAGATCATAAACAGATATCCCGATATTGATATTATTGTTCTGGAATATGACAGGGAAGTGGTAAAAAAAGTATCCCAATACAATCCTCAATTACTTAAGAGAATCACATTATTAACTTCTGTAACAGATACAGCGAAAGTATTTGAAGAGATCAATATGAACGATTTTAAAGGTATATCTCATTACATTCACCGCCCCTCTTACCGGATATGCAAAAATTATTACGATACTCTCCTGACCGATATTAAACAGTATATTTCGTCCAAAATAAGCGACCTTTTAACAAGATTTGAGTTCGAAGAAAAATGGACAATAAATATTTTTAAAAATCTCCCTGAAATATGCGGCAGAAGCACTGTAAAGGATCTCTTTGGAAAATTCAAAGGGTATCCCGGCATCATAGTATCTGCCGGGCCTTCACTGAGAAAAAACATTCATATTCTTAACAAACTGAGAGATCACTGCCTGATAGTTTCAGTTGATACTGCAATTAAAGTACTGCACAGGAAAAATATTTCCCCTCATATTGTTATGACTCTTGACAGCCAGAATTTCAGCATGAAGCACTTCCTGGGATTGAACAAATTCGCTCCTCTCCTTATTGCCGATATTGTAAGCTGTCCCGGAATTATCCGTTCTTATGCCGGTGAAAAGACCTTCAGTACTACGTCAAAATATTACACAAACAGAAAAGGCGAACAGATACGGGAAACAACGCCTGCAGCGGACTGGCTTGAAAAGTTTATGGAACCGATCGGCGATATCCAATCGGGCGGATCTGTTGCAACAAGCGCCTTTGACCTTCTCCTTAATCTCGGATGCGACCCTATAATTTTAATCGGCCAGGATCTTGCCTACACCGGAAGAGAGATCCACTGCAGCGGAACCTATCACAATGACGATTGGCTTACGCTTATATCAAGACTGAATAATCTTAATACCATAAACCAGAACGTCATCAGAAAAAGAAAAATAAAACAAGTTGAGTCTTTCGGGAAAAAGAACAAAGTAATAACTGACTTTGTTCTTGATCTGTACAGAACATGGTTTGAAGATTCGTCATTAAAAGTAAACCGAACAATATTTAATGCAACCGAAGGCGGCGCTCATATCAAAAATATGAAAGAAGAGACCTTGGCTTCCATAAGCGAAATGCTGAATAAGAAACCCGAATTAACTCCTGACAAAATAATAGATGACTCCATTTCACATGAAGATAAAAGCGATACGAAAAAACTCATAGCAGGGTTAGAAAATGCAATATCCCATATTGACCATATAGATTTAATAATAAAAGAGAATAATCCTGCGGATATGAACGAAATTTCCCATATAATCGAAAGCAAAGGTCTTTCCGAGCTTTACAGACCCTTTATGAGAAAATGCGGCATCTATTTATCAAGACATGATCCGGAACCGGACGAAGCCGTTGATATTATTAAGAAAGCAATTGCCAGAGCCAACAGTGTTCTCTTACCGCTTCTGAAAAATTCTCTTAATAAATTGACCTGAATTGTTATTTTAATTATTATAATTTACAGGTATTAATTCCGATATTATTCTATATATCATATAAGGGACTATATTAAACCGACAATGAGATTGATAACCGGTACAGCATTGATAATTATTGCCTTTTCAGCATATCCGGGCTTTACAGATATTAACAAAAATTACCGCATCGACTGGATAAAAGGAACTATAAGATCATACGGCATTTCTGAGATCAGAATAGAAAAAAGCGGGCAGCCCTACAGTTACATCGAAGCGTCGCCAATTTCAATTAACCGCGCAAGGATGATGGGTTATTCAAGAGCTAAGGATTATGCAGTTGAAAACCTCGTATCTGCTGTGAAAGGGATACGAGTGGATTACCAATACAGACTCATTGATCTTTTAGAGAAAAATTATTTAGTAAAAAAAAGACTTACAAATTTTATTGAGCATAGACTAAAAATGAAAAAATACCCCGTTGATTTTTACAGATCGGGCTGTTCGGCAGAAATGAAGATTAAAGATTTAATTGAAGTTATCCCATACAATTTCCCGGAACGAGAATTCCCTGTGATATATTTTAATCCCATAGCAACTAAATATACAAGCCTTATAATAGACACAAGAAACCTCAATATAAAACCGATGATATTCCCCTCGGTTTATAACGAAGATGGCCTTGAAATTTACGGAAGGCATTATATTAGCGCCTCCTTTGCCGGAAAATATGGAGTTGTAAAATATGTTTTCAGTGAAGATGAAGCTCTAAAAGACAGAAGAGCCGGGGAACACCCTTTATACACTGTTGCTCTTAAAAACATATACGATTCACCTGTAATATCCAACAGAGATATAAAAAAAATGCTGAGCAGCAAAGAAAACCTAAAGAGACTAAAAGAGTGCAGAGTCATCTTTATAATAGACCGAAAATAATATCATGAATCCCGTAAAAAACATATCCGCAAAAATTCTTTCCCTGTTATACAGAACTATCAACAGTTTTGACAACCGAACCATAAATACCATAAAGCAGCTATTCTTTATGTTCATATTTATCATGGTACTGATAGGAATTTATGTTGGTTACAGGATGGGTAAAAGTTCCGCTCAGATAAAAACGCCTCCCCTTGCAGAATATACAAAGGATATTTTCCGGAATGATATTAACCGCGAAAGAGAAGAAGGCAGATTCGGTTCGCTCCTCGAATCGGAGCTAATAAACGAATCAAAGTATCTTGAAAACAGCAAAATCCGGTTCCCGTCAAGAGAGAACCTGAGACCTGAAATTGACGCCGCATTAATGGAACCTGAAAAGGAACAGAAAATTAAACCGGAGCCCCAAATGAAAGCTGACCTTAAACCCTATGAAGGCAAATACAGAGAACTGAAAAAACCTGATTCGGAAGTAAGACCTCTGGAAAGAGATTTTAATGTCATTAAGAAATCATCTTATCCGGATAATAAAAAAAACAAACCGCGTGAAAATGAAAAAATTAACCCGCTAAAATCTGCGAATAAAGAAAAAACGCTAAAACCGGTTATGAAACAAAGAGGTATTATCGAACCTTGAAGACAATTCTGATTATATATACGATCATTCTTTTCAGCACGGCCACCTCAGGAAAAGATTTCAGCAAAACAGAGGATATTATAAACAATATTCTTAAAGAAACTCCGTCTGAAACATCAAAAGATCCCGGCACAGGAGAAAAGATGAAAAAAGAACCTCCTGAGAAAAGTGCCGGCCGATCCGAAAAAAATGACGCTGAAGAAAAATACTCAGCAAGAGTTTCAACCGAGGATGAAGTTCTTTTAAAAACAGGCATTCAGCTCTACAAGAGCGAACTCTTTACGCATGCAAGAAAAAAATTTAAGGATCTGGTTTTAAAGTTTCCTCAGAGTCCCTACAGTTCAAGCGCCAAACTCATGCTGGGACGGATTGACCTGAAGGAACACAAATACAAAGAGGCAATCCTTCAATTTGCATCAATAGACAAAGACTCAGGCGAATACCCTGCCGCTCTCTTTAACCTGGGGAATTGTTACAGGTTTATCGGCAGAAAGATCAAATCAATAGAATACTTTGAGCTTGTATCTTCACAGTTTCCCCAGCATGAACTTGCCGACAATGCTCTTCTCAATACCGGGAAGATATTTCTCAGTATTGGCAAAGGAAATCAAGCCTTGGAACCGACTGTCAAACTTATTAAATATTACAAAACAAGAGAAACAATTGACGACGCGTACTATCTCCTTGCAAAGATATTTGAAAAGGATAAAAAACTGAAGGACCCCGAAATTGTCAGAAAAATATATAAAAAATTTCTCAAAAAAGCCGGATCCGGGGAAGCGCCTTTTAAAAACTCCCCTCTAAAAAAAAGAGTAGAAAGAGACCTCAAATATATTGAGAAAAACTATTTCAGAATTGACCATTGATCTATCCTTCCTTTTCAATAATAATTGTATGTGTGGGGAATGGGATATTGATCCCAGCCTCATTTAAGGACTTATACACAACTTTAGTGGCTTCCACCCATTTATTGTACTGATTGACATAATTGGGCACCCAGAATTTTGCCTGAAAATTCAATGAGAAATCACCCATTTCCGTAAAGACAACGGAAGGAGCAGGCTCCTCTGCAATCTCTGAGATGCTCTTCACAGCTTTAAGTACCACCTCCTCTACCATATCAACATCCGAGCCGTAGGCTACGCCGAAATTAACAACAACCCTTATCATCGGGTCAGGCAGCACATAGTTTTTAAATTTTTTGTTCATTAGATCGCCGTTCGGATAAACAATTATTTCATTATCAAAGGTCTGTATTTTAGTATTCCTCAAGCCTACTTCTTTTATTACTCCCACATCCCCGTCTATGGACACTTTATCACCCACCGCAAAGGAACGGTCAAGTATCAGCACAATGCCTCCGATAACATTTGAGAGAGAATCCTTAACCGCAAAACCGATAGCAAAACCTGCTATACCGAGAGATGCGATTAATGGGGCAATATTCACATTGAACCTTGACAGGACCATAATGATACCTATAGAGATGATCACGATTTTGGAAATCTTTAGAAAAAGAGGTATAAGGTCATCATCAATTCTGGACTCAATCCTTTCTGTGATTTTTTTCCCCCATGATTGAATAATTATCTCCGCTATTTTTGAGGCTAAATATGCAGCAAGCATTATGATAACGCCTGTTGTAATATTTAAGAGAACTTTATTGATCGAAGAAGCAGCTCCGATTGTAAATACGGCAAGCTTAATACCGAAAAATATTATTATCCATCTAACAGGCTTCTTAGAAATATCAACAATTTCTTCATCAACAGATGTTGCCGTTTTGCCGGTGATCCTTTTTAATACTTTTTCAAAAAAGAGTCCCGCTATTAATGAAAGAATATAAAATATAACACATATTATAAGAGCCAGCAGCCATTTATTTTTTATAATAATCCCGATCCTGGATTTACCTATTTTTTCGTAATACTGAACAAAAATATTTTCTTTATCTTTGTCAAAGTCAAACAGCTGTTCCCTGAGAACATCAATCTTAAACCATGATTCAACCGAACCGGAGAATTTTTCAAGAGACGAAAGGAATATACTGTCTATGGGGATATCATAGGTGCCTCCTTTAACAACTCTATTTTCCTTGAGGATCAATCCTCTGTAATCAATTCTTAAAACTTTACCCTGAATAATATACCTTCCCATAATTCCGGCATATCCATTAAGATCCTCAAGCAGCTTCATAGCGGTCCCGGTATCATAATAATTTTCAATCTTTAAGTTAAGTCTTTTAGTCTCTTTTAGTATCTCTTCAGCAATAATTATTTTAATATTCTTTTCACTGCCCAGACTGTCTCTAATTAATTCAGGAATATAGTTAGTAAGATATTTCATTCCGGATTCTGAAAAATTTTCAAAAGGGAAAATCAGAATTTTGCGAAAAGAACCGTCCCCGGTCTCTTCTGTTGTCTTTTTATTATCAATCTGTTCTTTAACTCCATTATTCTTTTCACTGAAGGCCCAGGAAGCAGTGAAAAGAAAAAGCATAAAAATAAACATCCGCATTTTAATTCTCATTTGAACAATTCTCCATTGATAATATGATCATCCTTAATCTATATAATTTAAATTGAAAGTCAATTTATTTTTATTTGTATCCCTTAACAAAACTTATTGACATAATTAGGAAAAACTAATATTATTATCTTTCTCTATTTTTAAGGACATTCTATGAAAAAAATAAAAATATCCGACATCAGCAAGGAATATAAAAATACTGACTTATCTTCCAATATGGAAGATTATATTGAAGCAATAGCAATGCTTTCAGAGAGAAACCGAATAGTAAGAGTAAAAGACATTGCCGGCAAGCTGAATATAAAAATGCCCAGCGTAACTGCCGCATTGAGCAAACTAAAGGAAGTTAATCTGATCGAATATGAAAAATACGGTTTTATTGAACTCACAGGAGAGGGTAAACGTATTGCCGAAAGGATATGCCAGAGACATTTCTGCCTCAAAGACTTTTTTCAGATTATTTTACTTCTCAGCTCCGAAGAAGCGGAAGATGTTGCCTGCAAGCTTGAACACGATATTTCACCTGAAGCATGCAGGCAGATCCACAAATTCCTCGATTTTTATAACACCGAAGAAAATCTCAACCGGGACTGGACTAAAAGATTGAAGAATATTCTCTCGCAATAATACTTGATCCCGCGGCTAAAAAGCCATATCCTCTATTTATTCTTCTTATTTTTAAAATCCTCTAATATCTTCTCCTGAAGAGACTTGCCGAGAGGAACATATTTATGGAACTCCATGGAATAGTTTGCTCTCCCGCTTGAAATACTTCTTAAATGTGTGGCATATCCGAACATCTCCATAAGAGGAACAAAACCGTTAAGCTTCTGTGCTCCTTTTCTGTATCTTCTCATTGACTCTACTTTTCCTCTTCTCTTGTTCAGATCACCAACTACATCGCCAATATAATCGTCCGGAGTATTTATCTCAATTTTCATTATCGGTTCAAGAAGAATAGGTTTTGCTTTCATGAATCCGTCTTTAAAACAGATAGAACCGCATGTTCTGAAAGCCATGTCCGATGAGTCAACAGGGTGGAAACTGCCGTCAAGAAGTACCACTTTAACATCAACTACCGGGAAATCCGTCAGTATCCCTTCTCCCATTGCAGATTCAATTCCCTTCCTGACAGAGGGTATATATTCCGAAGGTATATTCCCGCCTTTGATCTTGTCTACAAATTCAAAACCTTTTCCGTCGTTAGGTTCAAGTCTCATTATAGTATGAGCGTACTGCCCCTTGCCGCCCGTCTGTTTGGAATACTTTAATTCGCACTCAACTTCGGTTGTAATAGTTTCTCTGAATGCAACGGAAGGCTATCCTACCTCAACGTCAACATTAAATTCATGTTTAAGCCTGTCAATTATGATCTCCAGATGCAGTTCTCCCATACCTGAAATGATAGTTTCATTTGTTTCCTCATCATACCTTGTGTTGAAAGAGGGGTCTTCATTAGCCAGTTTTTTCAAAGCTATACCCATTTTCTCCTGCTCTTTTCGGGACGGCGGAGTCACCTTTAATTCAATAACCGTCGGCGGTATAAATATTGATTCAAGATAAAGGGGATTATCCCTGTCACAGAGTGTATCTCCGGTTTTTGTAAACTTCATTCCGATGAGGGCAACAATATCCCCGGGGCCGGCTTCATTAACTTCTTCCCTGTCTTTGGCGTGAATTTTCATTATTCGTCCGATCCTTTCCATCTTATTTTTAGTGGAATTATAAACCTGCATACCGCTTTTCAACAGACCCGAATAAATTCTGATAAATGTCTGCTGTCCCACATAAGGATCATTTATCAGTTTAAATGCAAGCGCGGCAAAAGGCTCGCCGGAAGAAGGGCTTCTCTTATGCGATTTTTCAGGATCATTGATATCTATCCCAACCATAGCGCCTACATCGATGGGAGAAGGAAGGTAATCGATTATTGAATCCAAAAGCACCTGTATGCCTTTATTCTTATATGCCGAACCGCAGAAAACCGGAGTAATTAACAATTTCAGAGTCGCATTTCTTGCAGCTTTTTTCAGCAGCTCAGCCGGAACTTCTTCTTCGTTAAGGTAGAGCTCCATAATATCCTCATCATAATCTGCAAGCTTCTCAACAAGAAATGATCTTGCCTCATCACATTTTTCCGTATATTCGGCAGGTACATCCATTACCTGCCTCTCAAATTCATTGAAAATAATTGCTTTCTTTTCAATTATATCTATGCTGCCCTGAAAATTGTCCTCAATACCGATAGGAATATGAAATGGTATCGGATTTGCATCAAGATATTTATCTATCTGATTTACCGCTTCATAAAAATCGGCTCCGATACGGTCCATTTTATTGATAAAGGCGATTCTGGGCACTTTATATCTGTCTGCCTGATTCCAGACTGTTTCGCTTTGAGGTTCAACTCCGGCAACAGCGCAGAATACGGCGATCATTCCGTCTATAACTCTCAGAGACCTTTCCACTTCAACTGTAAAATCGACATGCCCCGGAGTATCGATAATATTTATGGGATGACCATTCCATGAGCAGGTTATAGCTGCAGACGCAATAGTGATCCCCCTCTCCTGTTCCTGCTTCATAAAATCCATTGTTGCCTGACCGTCATGTACCTCGCCAAGCTTTCTGGTAGTTCCGGTAAAAAAAAGCATCCTTTCGGTTACTGTTGTTTTTCCTGCATCAATATGAGCAGCAATACCAATATTTCTGACTTTTTGTAACGGCATTATAATTTAAACCCCTTTTATTATGATTAATAATGTTTGTTATTTGATCTTATTTTGTTTCAGCAGATTCTTAAACCGGCATGATTTAACTAAAACGATTATTTACAGATTATAATTCTCATCAAACTCTGGACCTCTCCTTAAACAAACAAAATGGCATGTTTAATAATATGGCTATTTTTGTCAATAACTTTTAATTTCAGATTTGAATTTAGCGAATTTTTTGCGATTTATAAAGAAGAGACCATAGTATTATCCGAATATAATACTGTCGATATAAGGACTAATTTATTATTTTAAGGAGATCAATCTGTATTTGTGCGCTGTATGCAAAACCTGACCCTGAATAATCTGTAATTATACTCTTAAAGATTTCCTCTGCTTTCTTATTATAACCCATCTTGCTGTAACAGATGCCAATATTGTAATAGGCCTCAATACCCTCTTCGGAATTACTGAATTCCTCGAAAAGAGATCTGTAAACTTTGAGCGCCTTTTGATATTCAAAACGATTAAAGTAAATTTCGGCAATATTCTTAAAGGCTTCGTTCCTATGAGTACCGTGTATAAAGATCTCCAGGTATTCATTTAATTCTTCAATAGCTCTGTCATGCCTGTTTAATTTAATAAATCGAACACTATTTTCGTATTTCAGATCATCTGCTATCTTGTCAAGATTGATGTTTCCACTATTATCCCTGCCGGGCGCAAGTGTCGGTACTGCAACTATCCAGACAAAAATTATTATTTTAAGCATATACTTATACATAAATTATATCCGAACATAAAAAAATAGTATATTCTAATTATCGTACATGATTTCTTTTCAATAAAGAAGAAAAAATATTGCATCACCATTCATTAAATCTTCATTATTATGATTAATATTTAATAATAAATAAAATTATTTTATTGAATAGCCTTATTTTATCGATAGTATAGTATGATCAATTGTATGTATTCTAAAACCATGGAGGGGGAAATGAGCAGACTCTATGAACTTTTCGGCGTGGATTTTAAAAAAGGGGACTTAATATTCCAAGAGGGCGGCGAAGCCGATGCATTATATATGATCCATAAAGGAAGCATTGAGATCTACAAACAATCGGGAGATATCAGGAAAAGACTTCAAATCCTCGGCGAAGGAGAATTTATAGGCGAAATGGCTGTAATAGATTCGCTTCCAAGATCGGCCAATGCAGCGGCCCTTGAAGACTGTCAGTTAATCAGAATGGACAGAACATCTTTTAATAACAACATTCAGGAGAATCATCAGTTTTCAATCAGCGTAATTCAATTTCTCACAAAGCGGTTAAGAGACACAAATGATAAGGTAATAAGCATGTCAAAAGAGCTAAGATCAAAAAATATCCTTCTTGATCTGCTGAACGAATTCATAGCAAAAGGTAAAAAAGACAGATCCGGCAGATGGAGTCTCATTGAATATGATTCTCTCATTGCCGATTATAGAGAAAAATACTCGCCGGATTACGGCATATTTTTAAACACCATAGATGGTTTCATCTCCGGCGGGATTTTTGAATTTAAAAAAGATACTCGGAATAAAACATGGCTCGCCTATAAAATATATTAAACCTTGCTCCATACACTTTCATATTTTTTTACATTATTTCTGCCTGCATCTTTAGCTCTGTAGAGAGCCATATCCGCAAAGGAGAGCAGATCCTCCAGGTTAAGACTATCTTCAGGCGCTGAGGCAATGCCGCCGCTGATCGTAACCTTGATCTGACTTTCCCCTATAGACATTCTTGATACTGCAAGCCTTATACGGTTAACTGCTAAAAGCCCGTGCTCTTTAACTGTTTCAGGCATTACGATCACGAACTCTTCGCCGCCTGTGCGTCCCGCATAATCAACGTCTCTGATCTCCTCTTTGCATTTCGCGGCAACATGCTTTAATACTATGTCGCCTGTCATATGGCCATAGGTATCATTTACATTCTTAAAATGGTCTATATCCAGCATTGCAATAGTAAGAATTTTTTTATATCTCCTTGCCCTGTTAAGGTCGTCTGCCAATCTCTCTTCCAGCTCGCGCCTGTTATATAATCCTGTGAGTTTGTCATATTTTATCAAATCCCCCAAAAGCTTGTATCTGTTGAGCCTTGCTCTTATTATTGCAAGAAGTTCTTCGGTTTTGAACGGTTTTGTTATATAATCATCTGCTCCGGCTTCAAGCCCTTTGATTTTATCGTTAAATTCTGTTTTTACCGTCAGAAAAATAAAAGGGATAAGATTTAATCTGTAATTATTCTGCATATAATTTCTTAATTCCATCCCACCCATTTCAGGCATAATTATATCGCTGATAATAAGATCCGGGACACTATTTTCCATTACTTTTATTGCTTCAATACCGTTCCTTGCAAGCAGAATATTATAGCCTTCATTTTCAAGTCCGGATCTGATATAATTGATCATCGAGGAACTGTCTTCTACTATTAATATTTTTGCTTTTGGATCGCTCATAACTCAAATTTCAGTATATCAATCTCTTATTAACCTGTAATAGATACATAAACAATTTTTTTTATTTAAAAAATCAATCATAAAATTAAGAAAAAAATCCTAATAAAAGCGAGAACACGCCGCAACCTCAATACTAACAAATAAATAGAAAAAATTGAACAAAGTCAAAAAAAATATTGCTCTGATTTTCGCAGTATTAAAATCGGATATATCAATTAGAAGCTAAACTTTCAACAGATCTAATAACTGCCTCTGAAGCTTTTATTATTTCATCCTCAGTTGTCATTCTGCCCGTAGAAAAACGCAATGTTCCCCTTGCCCACATTTCCGGCACACCCATAGCTTTCAATACATGTGAGATCTCCGCAGAACCTGAATGACATGCTGCTCCTGCCGAAGCGGCAACAGAAAGTCCCAGTTCCTCAATAAGCGTTACGGCTTCAATATTTCGAAATGAAATACTCAGCGTATTGGGCAGACATCTTTCAAGATTACCGTTCAATCTTATACCGCTCAAACTCCCGGAAATTTTCTCATATAAGAGATCTCTCATATATCTTATATGCGCTGTATCCGGTTCAAAATTCTTCTCTGCCGTTTCACATGCCATGCCAAGGCCCGCAATACCGGCAATATTCTCTGTTCCCGCTCTCTGTCCCTTCTCCTGACCTGCCCCATGCATAAATTTTTCAAAGGGAGTTCCTTTTCTGATATAAAGAGCTCCGGTACCCTTCGGAGCATAAAGCTTATGCCCCGCAATCGTAAGAAGATCAACGCCCAGTTCTTCAACATCTACGATTATTTTGCCAATTGATTGAGACGCATCAGTATGAAAGATGATATTGTTCCTGCGGGCAATATAGGCAATATCCTTTACCTGTTGTATAGAGCCTGTTTCGTTATTGGAATGCATTATTGTTATCAATATTGTCTGTTTCCCAATACTCTTTTTGATCTCGTCAGGGTCAATGATCCCCTTCTGATCAACGGGCACCCGGGTTATCTTATATCCCTTCTCTTCCAGCGCACTGCATACTTCCAGAACGGAAGGATGTTCAATCTGAGATGTTATTATATGATCCCCTTTCTCAGTTAAAGCTTCGGCAACGCCCTTAATTGCAAAATTATTCGCTTCCGTTCCTCCGCTGGTAAAAATAATTTCCCCGGCACTGCAGTTAATAAGCGAAGCAACCTGCCGACGCGACCTTTCAAGAGCTTTCTTCGGCTCTATTCCATACCAGTGATTACTGGAAGGATTGCCAAAATCCTTCTCAAGATATCTTTTCATTGCGGCAATCACTTTCGGATCAAGGGGTGTTGTTCCATTATAATCAAGGTATACCGGAAGTGGATTCATTAATAATTCCTAAAATTTTCGGGGAACGCCCTTATTTCAGGCATTCCCCACTTTTATTTTTTCAAATCACGTATTTCTATACCCATATTTCTTTTCAACCAGTCTGATAACCTCGTCAACCTTCAGCCCCTTTTCAAGATTTTCGCGGATAAATTGTTTCTCTTCAACAGCACCTCTGGGCATATCGCACTTGCAAACAATAAGCTGTAATTCTCCGCAGCCTTCGCAGGCGCACCTGAACTCCTTTGCAACAATATTTATTTTTTCTTCAATTGAACCTGCTGATTCTGATTTGACAGGGAGAGCTTTCTCTTTCTCTGCCGGTTCCTTTGCATACTCTGTGGTTTCATAACTTCGATTATCGCTGCCGTCGTTTCTATTATCTATTGAAGAAACCCCGTAAAGTATTGAAAGCGCTAATAATATTATAGCAAATGCCAAAAAATTATTCGAATTCCTTTTTGTACTCATAAACAAACTCCGGTATTTTATTTACTGCTTCTATTTACAATAGTATATAGATTTCATATATTATTCATTGTTACATTATATTTAGACGATTTCTTATCAAGAGGAAAAAGAACTTTTAAAAGATACCTCAAATTATATTAATTATCCACCGATACTAATAATATACGCACGGACCCTAATGTCAATTGTATTAACAGATATATTTAAAGATCAAAGAAAAAAAATGAATAAGAAGATTAAATTCATATCCCCAAAAAACTTTATCTTTATATTCATACTATTGCTGTCATATCAAGAGGCCATTTTTTCCGCCGATATTATAAAATCTGAAAAAAATAATTCTAAAATAAATAAAAGCAATCCGGGAACTTCAAAAAGAAACGAAAAAAGCAAAAATAGTAAAAAAGATGATAAAAAGAAAGAATTAGAAAAAGAGAAAAAAAAAGCGGCATATATTGAAAAGACTCTGAATTACGGGCTGCAGAGTGAACGCAAGGAAGCAATAAACAAAATAAAACTGATAAAGAACAAAAAACTACAGCATAAACTTGTTAAAAAACTTATAGAAATAATTGAAACAGAAAATAATCCGGACATTCGAATAAAAGCAATCTATGCTGTGGGCGAACTCAATGCTTCCGAAGGTATAGAATCTATTACTAAAAATATCTATGATGAAGTGGAAGACGTGGCCATTGCCGCTGTTTATGCGCTGAAAAGATTGAATGCAATTTCTGCAAAAGATAAACTGATCAATATGCTGAAGAAACAGGATTTCAGTAAAGATTCAAATTTAATTCTGGCACTGCTTGAAACTCTTGGAAAATTCAGAGCAAAAGAGATAATCGCAATGGCAATTGAAAAGATAAAAGAGAATAAAACCAGCACTATGGCAAGGGAAGCACTTATAATATTTCTTGGAAGGCTGGAGTCTAATGAGCCTAAAAATTTCCTTATCAGCCTTTATAAGGATAGGGATGAAAATCTGCAAACAAGATCGTATGCAGTTAATTCCCTTGCGAACCTGGGGATCAGAGAAGCATCGGAAACAATTAAAGACGTATTGGAAGAGATCAACTCATATCCCTTTAAAAAACGAAAAAGATTTTACAATCTGAAGATCTATTCCATTGCAGCGCTGGCCAGGCTGGGCGATAAAGATGCCATTCCTGTTCTGATGAACTCCCTCAAAAGCGATAACGCCAAAGTAAGACTCATGGCAATTAAACTGATAAAAGAATTAAAGGATAAAAGAACAATTGACATTTTAAAATATAAAATCAAATATGATCCAAATCAGAAGGTGAGAAGAGAAGCGGAAAAGGTTCTGAAACTGATAGAAGAGGATGTTAGATCCGAAACCAAAGAGAAAACGAAAGAGAATAAAAACTCTCCGGAAAACAAAGCAACAGAAAAATCTGAAAAAAATCATACTGAGAAGAACAGGAACAAAAAATCAGATGCTGAAAAATCCACTCTATGAAAAAGAAAGATCATCGGAAAGGTATAAAGAACTTTTTACGCTGTCTCTATTCACTATAGCAATTGCAATGATTTCCATAATTGTTATGGATCTGTTGATTTTCCCCATAAGCCTCTTTGCAATAAACAGAAAATCCCAATTTAATTATATTATTACGGACGTACTCTTTATTATAGTAATTATTTTGCTTATTTTAGGACTTGCAAGGAAAGTATATAAGCTTCAGAAAGAGGGTTTCAGTTCAAAAACAATAATTAAATACATAGCTGTGAGCCCATTAAGGTTTTTAGCAACTTTTTTTATGATACTCATATCCTGTGCAGTAATAATTTTTATTTTATATATACTGTTAAGTTTTAACAGCCATAATCTCTATCTATTTTCGCAAAACTAAAGAATGGCACAAAAAAGTTTTGAAAAATATTTCCTCCATCTTCCTCAATTAGTGAGAGAAGAAAATTTTTATGAATTCTGGAAAAATTCGCTTATCGATCAAAAGAGGATATCGTTAAATCCCGAATTTACACAGGACAACAGAAAATCGGGAGACAGATTCTCAGTATATAATGTTACATACAGGGGGTTTCTCAGAACAAAAATAACAGGAGAACTCTTTATCCCTGTTAAAAGTAAAAAACCCAGAGTTATTATCCATATTCACGACTATAACAATATCAAACGCTTCAAACAGACATACCTTGACTCAACAGTTGCATACTTTTTTATAACTTTACGAGGACATAACGATCTTATTATAACAGATGAACAGCAATCCACCCCCGGATTTATGATTGAACATATTCTTGATATTGAAACCTATTATGTAAAAGCCGTATACCTTGACGTATACAGAGCGGCAGACGCTATGAGATTAAACCCTCTGTTAGACTGCAGTTCGATCGGTATGATGGGGAAAGGGCTTGGCGCTGCGGCAGCACTTTTTACCTCGGCATTTTCCAAAAGAGTAAAAGCCCTTGTTCTTGATACGCCCTCCTTCTGCTATCTTCAGATGAGTCAGAACCTGTCAACCAGCGATGCAGCAAACGAAATAAATGAATATGTATCCACTGTAAGATCAAAAAAGAATCAGATCAAAAAAAATCTTTCCTACTTCGATATGCTGAACTTTACCGACAGAATTAAATGCCCGGTACTTGCAACAGTTGGGCTAAAGGATACAATATCTCCTCCCGAATGTATTTTTGCTCTTTTTAATCACCTCAAATGCGAAAAGACAATAGAAGTCTATCCGGACGATGGTCATGATGCCGGAGGAAAACTGCAATTCAGAAAATCGATCAAATGGCTCATTGATCTGATCGCATACTAAATTAAGCGCATTCCTCTTTGATGTATGGAACAAAAGGAGCAATCCCGATATCCTCGGAAAGTATATTATCTCTATCTCTGCCCATTTTTATAAATTTTTTTATAATGCAGGTCGATCCGTTAAAAAGAGGAATAATAAGCACTCCTCCTTCTACAAGTTTGTCAAATATATCTTCAGGAAGGTTTCTGGCTCCCGCAGCTACAATAATAGAATCGAATAAACCGTCAGCCTCACTAAAATCATCGGTATGGAGGATTCTAATATTGCTGTAACCCAATTTAAAGATTATTCGTCTTGCTCTGTCGCTGAGTTCTTTTATTCTTTCAATAGTAACAACATATTCTGCAATTTCTCCCAGAATTGCAGATTGATATCCGGAACCGGTTCCGATTTCCAGCACTCTTTTATTACCGCTTAATCCGGCAGCCTGAACCATTATGCCTATAATTGAAGGTCTGGAAATTGTCTGTCCCAAACCGATGGGCAGGGACGTATCGTCATAGGCTTTATAACGCAGCGCCTGAGATACAAAAAAATGCCTCGGTACATTTTTCATAGCTCTAATAACGCTCTCCGAATATACTCCCGATGAAACTATACTGCTTATCATATTTGATCTGATATAATGCATAATGTTATTGTCACTGTTTCGGTACAAAATATCCTCCCCATTCAATTCCCTTCTGTTTCCTGTAATTAACTTCAAGCCTCACATCCGACCACCAGCCCGAAAAACTCAGAGGTTTATATGTAGAATAGACAAGAACGTATCTATACTCTTCGGATTTTTTGATTTTCCTGTAAATATCCCTCAGCCTGTCGGGATTGCCCGCCCTGAAAAGTCCTCCGCCGGTCTCATCTGCTATTCTTCTGAGAACTTCATCCGGTTTTCTGAATGAAATAATATATATGGGGATATAATGAGACCTGGCATAATTTATTATATTTTTCGGAGTATACTGCTGAAAGGAATCTTCATAAACAGCTCCATCGGTTACAAGCACAACCGCCCTTCTGTTAAGCCTGGGCAGAAGATCGGATATTGCATTATAGAGAACACGGTCAAACCTTTTGCCCTTGTTGTAAATTCTTGTTTTGCCTCTGCCTTCTCTTCCGGTATATAGTCTCTTTCTCAGAGCATAGAGCGTCCTTCTTCTGCTCCAGTCAAATCCGTTCCCCTGCCAGTAGTCATTGTTAAAATTTATCAGCTTAATTCTGTCATTACTTCTCATCTTTTTCAAGATAAAATCGGAGACCCAGGGAACTTCATTATGGAAACCTTCGCTTTTCAGAGACCTGTCAACACAGAGTACGATTGATACCGAAGGGGTTATCTTCTTAAGATAATCGACATAGAGACCGGAAACCGGAGCGCTGTCTTCCGTAATCCTGAAATTACCCGCATTGAGATTGTAAAGAGGAGTACCGTTTCTGTTTCTTATATTTACGTAAAAAGCAACAACCGGAAATTTCTCAATATCAACAGATGTAATTTCAACTTCAAGATTGGAATAGACTCTCTCCACAGGTGAAAAATAAAAAACAGACTCATAATTATAATCAAGACAATATAGGTACCCGTCCCTGTCAACAACCGTAGATATCAGTTTTGAAAAGGTCTCCTTAACGCCGTCGCGGTAATAAAACCATCTGCCGCTGTTCCGGTCAGTATCGTACAGAAGAAGACCTCTTTTCTGATCGGATATCAGAAGCATATTTCTCATCTTTGAAATACCTCCCGGCATCTCCAGCCCTTGGGGCGAAAAATTCTTAATAAAGTTTCCGGAATCGTCAAAGACTGCAATACGCCTGTTGCCTCTGTCCGTAATGTAGAGCCTGCCCTTTAAGAATACTATATCCGCAGGATGGTTCAGGCGGCCTTCATATTCGCCTTTAATGCCGAACTTCAGAATAAAGTTTCCATCACTGTCAAGTTTCTGGATCCTGTTATTTCCCGAATCAACAACATATATATATCCGTCTTTATCAAAACATACGCCTTGGGGCCCGTAAAAGCGTCCATTGCCGTTTCCCGAGGTCCCAATCTCTCGAATAATTTTACCGCTCTTATTCATTAGATAGAGTTTATCCAGTTTAAAGTCGGTAACTGCGATCCTATCATCGTGAATGTCAATACCATATAACATGGATTTGAAATCAGGTTTAATAATGGATACTCCCTTTCCTCCGGCGTCTATTTTGATCAATTTCCCGGATGAGAAAGAGGTAATATAGATATTCTTTTCATTATCAACGGCAATATCAACAGGTTTTGGAAATCCGAACCTTTTCATCTTTGAAGAAACGAATGCGCTGTTCAGCACAAGCCCGGATATATCAAACTGCTGCCCCTCACCCGAATCACGAAAACGGATATTATCAATTTTATTGGAAACGAATACATTTTCAGGGGAGATCTCCCTTAAATTTTCAAATTCCTGTAAAGCCTCGTCAATAAAACCGGCCAGTTTGTAAGATCTTGCAAGATAATCTCTTGCAGAGAGGTAGTCGGGGTATTCCTTGACCGCCTTTCTGAAAAATTCGGCAGCAGCAAGATAGCGCATTTTGTTAAAAAATTTCATGCCCTTTCTGAAATTCTCTTTGGCAATTTCAAACTTTGCAATATTGCCCGAATCGGGATAGGTTAAGCCGGTTCGAAATAGTGTGAGGAGAATAATTGAAATTATAATAAATAAATGTTTTATCTTTTTTGACATATACTTAAAAATCCACGGGGAAAAGGATTGCAAAAACTATATAAATATTATCGGACAAAAGACGATCATTTTGAAGAACCTTTCTTTCTCTTTTCTAACATCCTTTTAAGATATACTCCTGTAAAGGACTTCTTCGCCGCAGCTACTTCTTCAGGCGTTCCCGCAGCAATGACCGTACCGCCTTCATCTCCCCCTTCGGGCCCCAAGTCTATGATCCAGTCCGCTGTTTTTATTACATCAAGATTATGTTCAATAATAATAACCGTATTCCCTTTATCAACAAGAGAATTAAGCACATCTATCAATTTCCGAATATCAGCAAAATGCAGACCCGTTGTGGGTTCATCAAGGATATAGATCGTTCTGCCTGTAGCTTTCTTGGAAAGCTCAGCTGCAAGCTTAACACGCTGAGCTTCTCCTCCCGATAACGTTGTGGCTGCCTGCCCCAGCTTAATATAACCGAGTCCCACATTAAAAAGCGTTTCAAGACGGCTTTTCACTCTTGGGATGCTGCTGAAAAAATCGAGGGCTTCCTCAACAGTCATCTCCAGAATTTCATAAATATTTTTGCCTTTATAACGCACTTCAAGAGTTTCATGGTTATATCTCTTGCCTTTGCAGATCTCGCAGGCAACATAAACATCGGGCAGAAAATGCATCTCAATCTTTTTCAGCCCGCCGCCATGGCAGGCTTCGCACCTTCCGCCTGTTACATTAAAAGAGAATCTTCCGGGAGCATACCCTCTGACTCTCGATTCCGGCAGTTTTGAAAAAAGCTCTCTTATGGGAGTAAAAAGGCCGGTATATGTGGCAGGATTTGACCTGGGAGTTCTGCCGATTGGAGACTGGTCTATGTCAATGACTTTATCCGCCTGCTCAATACCGAATATCTCTTTAAATTTGCCGGGATACTCCTTTGATCTCATTAAAATAGAGGAAAGCGCTTTATAGAGTATTTCAATTACAAGAGTCGATTTACCGGAACCGGACACTCCCGTTACCGCAGTAAATACGGCAAGAGGAAATTTCACATCGATATCTTTGAGATTATTTTCTGCTGCCCCTTTTATTTCAATAAAACCTTTCGGTTCCCTCCTTTTTTCAGGTATCGGAATAAAAGCCCTGCCGGACAGATAGCTCCCGGTTAAAGATCTGCTGTTCTCCCGTATCTCTTGGGGGCTCCCTGCTGCAACAACATAGCCGCCATGGATTCCCGCGCCTGGGCCAAGATCCACAACATAATCGGCCTGATTGATTGTATCTTCGTCATGTTCAACAACAATTACCGTATTGCCGAGGTCTCTCATATGCATTAATGTTTTAAGAAGCTTTCTGTTATCCTTCTGATGAAGCCCGATACTCGGTTCGTCAAGAACGTATAAAACGCCGGTAAGGCTTGAACCGATTTGTGTAGCAAGACGTATCCTCTGTGATTCCCCTCCGGAAAGAGTTCCCGCAGACCTTTCAAGAGTAAGATAGTCGATGCCAACGTCATTGAGAAACTTGAGTCTGGCAAGTATCTCTTTCATAACCTGTTTTGCAATTATCTTCTCTGTTTTTGTAAGTTTAATTTCGGTAAATAGTTTATAACACTCTTTAATGGATAATGCTGTTATACGGTCTATACTGTAACCTCCAACCTTAACCGACAGGCTCTCCTTTCTGAGCCTTTTGCCGCTGCAGGCGCTGCATGTCCGGTTTGACATATAGCTTTCCATCCAGATCCTCATATTCTCCGATTTTGTCTCTTTGTAACGCCGTTCAAGATTGGGAATAACCCCTTCAAAGGATCTGGTGAACCTGAATTCGGCATTGGTTCTCTTTACATTAAAATCCATAACAAGGCTTCCGGAGCCGTAAAGAATGATCTTTTTTATTTTGTCCGGCAGATCCTTCCAAGGCAAATGGGCATCAAATTTCAGATTTTCTTCAAAAGCTCTGATCTGCTCAAGATACCAGTAACTGGTCGTTTTACCCCAGACTTCAAGGACGCCGTCATAAAGGGATTTCTCAGGATCGGATACAATCCTGTCAGGATCAAACTGGAGAATAAATCCCAGTCCGCTGCATGTCTCACATGCGCCGTAGGGACTGTTAAATGAAAACATCCTGGGCGATAGTTCCGGGATCGATATCCCGCAATCGGGGCAGGATAATTTCGCAGAAAATATTTTTTCTTCACTGCCGATCAAGACAAGGATAAGCCCTCCGGCAATATCCATTGCTGTTTCTATTGAATCTGCAAGCCTGGGCCTTATACCGTCTTTAATAACCAGACGGTCAACAACCACTTCTATGGAATGTTTTTTGTTTTTATCAAGTTGAATATGGTCTTCTATATTAAATATCTCTCCGTCAACTCTGACTCTGACAAACCCGTTTTTACGGGCCGATTCAAATTTCTCAGAATGCTCTCCCTTCCTTCCTCTTACAACAGGAGCAAGGATCTGCATCTTTGTACCCGACTTGACAGTCATCAATGATTCAACAATCTGGTCAACTGTCTGAGAAGTTATTTTTTTACCGCATTTCCAGCAGTAAGGAATGCCTATTCTGGCATAGAGGAGCCTTAAATAATCATATATTTCCGTAACTGTTCCAACAGTTGATCTTGGATTTCGGTGAGTTGTTTTCTGTTCAATTGATATGGCCGGTGAAAGCCCGTCAATAAAATCAACATCGGGCTTTTCCATGAGCCCTAGAAACTGCCTTGCATACGCAGAAAGAGATTCAACATATCGCCTCTGACCTTCGGCATAGATGGTGTCAAAGGCCAGTGATGACTTACCCGAACCGGATATTCCGGTCAATACAACAAGACAATCCCTGGGAATCTCAAGTGATATGTTCTTTAAATTATGCTCTCTTGCACCTCTGATAACAATTCTTTTGAGACTCATATTTGAGTTACATTCATAGAACCGCACATGGGACAAATCCCTTCATAGTCTTCGTCATCTTCGTCGAGGATACCTCTGTTTTTCACAACAATATCATCCCACCTGTAATCACAGTCTTCACATGCAAAACTGATATGAACTTTTACTTCGTCATCCTCATTTTCTTCTTCATCGTAATGAATTGCATCACCGTCCAGTTCATCATCTTCCAGTTCTTCTTCGTCGTCATAGAAGCTGTCTTCATATACTTCATCATCAAATTCTCTCTCATGATATTCTCTGGTCATAACTTCACCTTGATTTTGATGTTAGTATCGTTAACAAGATAATAAATATATTACTAAATGGAAATAAATTTGCAAATTATTTTTTTATATAATTCGTAAAAAAAGTTTTAGATTAAGATAAATTATGCGCCTTTTTTTTGTCAAAAATTATTTCCATTAATAATTCTTTTTTCCTTAATTATCCCTTTCCTCTTCTTTCGCAAATAATTGAGGATACTCTCCTTTTGAGGCATATCTCTTTGAGCTGTTACAATAATATCCCAGACACCCCACATTTTATTATTCTCCGAATAATCTCCGAATCTAAGTTCCACTGTCCCACTCAGTGATAATTCATAGGGAATGTCAATGAAAAGCGGCAGCTTTTTCCCTGCATCCATCCAAGATACTTCCTTAACCGGATATGTTTCACTATCAGCACTAAGATATAACTTCATACTTGGGAAGATCTCTTTATTTGAAGAGATCTTGTATCCTACAAAATCGATCCAGATCCTATAGAAACAATTCCGCTTTAAACCGCTAATTTTCACTTTTGAACCGAAAGTGGAAACGTATTGCGCTTTTCCGTCAGCAACAGGTCCCCTGTCATCAATCAGATGGATCCCCCTTCCCCTCCCGAGAATATAAATATCTTCTTTCTTCAATAGGGGACCCCAATCCTTTAAATATTTTCCGGCTTCAGGGTCGCCCGGATTGATCACAAGCACAAAATTATTACAATAGTTTTCTTCGGAATAAGTATTTGCCTGTATAAAAATTATTATTGTAAAAAAAATTATTGCTGTTCCTTTCATCCTTAAAATCTTTTTCTAACGATAGATTCACACAATTAAATAGCATGGAGACATAATTAAGTCAAGCGAAAACCGGTACAGCGGATAATTATTGCATTGGAGGGCCGGCGGGAACTAAAAAATAAAATAATTCATATTTAAAGGATCAAAAAAATTACATAAATAGTTGACTCATACACACATAATTCTTAAATTATAACTCAAACAGATGAAAAGATAAGATAATTATTCTCACAGGAGCTAATAATGAAAAAACTTACCATAATCATAGCTGTATTTTCCATTTCTCTGATCACGCTTGCAGGATGCAATCAGGATAAAACGGAACTGGGCTGGACTAACGCTAACGATTCAACACAGGCCGACATTCAGGACATCAGGTGGTCTGCTGATTCCACAGGAACGAACCCCGACCAGACATGGAATTCGACAACTCCCTTGAAATATCAGGATCAATCCGAATTAAAAGAGGTCAATGAAACAAGCGGTTATGTTAGTGCACAGTATTATGATGATACTCAGGGCGATTTTGCAGATGCTGATGTATCAGTCAACGGCGGAGGCAATTCGCTTACAATTGACGAAGGCTCTTCCAATCGTTATGATATAGTGGCTGAAACTGCGAAAAAATAGAAGGCATCTGCGGGAAGGGGCGATCAAAAATCTGACTGCCCCTTTCATACAATTCATGAATTTAACACATAAAAAAAATTTAAAAACTCTTGCCGCGGTCTTTTTATTCACATTTATTATTGATCTCAGTGCCGGCACCGGCAAAGAGCATAAATGGTTTAAAATTTCCGGGAACTGGAGAATTGACAGCAGTAAAAAGCTATTGATCGAAGACAGAGGATATTCCAGAAACCTGGGCTACAGCGAGTTAATAAACTACAATTCAATCATAGCCTATAAGTATATTCCCAATTATTCGGAAATCAGATTTGATGTTGCCTTTTCCACCGGAAAGAGAAAGAGAGTTGAAGATATGTTCTTCTTTTCGGTGAAAAAGAATTTCCGGGAATTCTATGCATTCAAACTTACAGGCAGCGAGAAAGGATTCAATAAAATATCTTTTATAAGGTCAATTATAAAAGATAAAACAAAAGACCGGAGAGCCAAATGGAACTTTAAAATTAATGTTTTAAAAGAAACGCCATTTAAACTTGAATATAATAAGAAATATAGGGTAAATATTAAAATCAGTAAAAATAGCGCTGCCCTTTATATTAACGGAGAAAAAAGGCTGGAATATAAAACAGATGAAAACATAGGCACAGGAAAGATCGGATTCAGCAACAGAAATGCAGCAATATATATCGGTAATTTGGAAATATTACATGGAAAGAATAGTGTCTTTTCAGATAATTTTACAGAAGATACTATAGCAAGACCAAGAGTTAACTTTATCAGAAGAAAATAATCCCCTCTATTTTATCAACCTCATTACGGAATCAACTTTAAGGTTTGACAATCTTTCAATAGTGCCGGGGCCCCAATTGTCAAAGATACTATTAATATTTTCCATTATTGTTTCAACTTTTTCCTGCCCCGCAAGGTTTGATGCCATAATATTATCTACTTCCACCTGGAGTCTTTTCAGCTTTCCGGTATCTCTGCTGATCTCACTATTCAATCGGGCAGACTTCACCTCAAGTATTTTCTCATTGATCTCTTCGCCAACATAAGCAGTAAGAATATTCCTGCCTTCATAATTTACCGAATTGATAATATCTTTAATGTTGGTCCCGCCCTTTTGAATATCTCCCTGCAGTCTCTTTATGCCGTCATTAATTACCTGACTTTTGGAGAGGGAGGACTGGATCTCTCTCAGTTCAACTTCAATCTTGTCAAGACGAGAATTAACTTTCCTTGTTATTGTTATTGAATCGGATCTGACTTCCTGTTTCTTTTTATTCGGATCTTCTTCTTCAAGCTGTCTTCGGTCATTTATTTTTTTCGCCGAACCCAGTATTCCGTCAACCGAGATTTTCATTTTACACCCTCCATTGTGTTTTCAGGTCAGTTTTGCACACTTCCCTATTTTTTATTATATACAATAATACTTATATGTGTTAATTTTGTCAACAAATTATATGAAGATCACATTTGAATTCGGGCGGGTTATAACAATGCCGCAATATAAATCTTATATTATATAAAGGGACGGTTTATCAAACCATCCCTTTTTACACTCTTCTCAATATATATCCACCATAGCAGCGCCGCTTATCTGGTCAATTTCCGTTTTATTGTTGTAATTGACATCATTATCCAGCCACGTACCATTGCTGTCTACTACATACCCATTATCCGAAGTCCTGTCCTTTTCATCATCATCCCATTTGATTATGCCGATACGGTAGAAATAGGTGCCCGGACCTTTGGGAAATACTCCGTTTACAATGGACGATACGTTGTAGGAAAAGGATCCGGAATATTTATTGCTCAGATCTCCGGCATATGTTCCGCTCGGGAGAGCATGTCTTGACGCAACAAGTTCGTAACCCGAGTACTCATCATCCCTTGTTTCAGTTACATATACTTCAAAACCGGCAAAATCGCTTCCGCCGTTTTCATCCCATGTAATGGATATGATCTCGCTTGAGCTGTCATAAGCGACGTCTATTGAGAAACTGGCCCTGTTTGTAATGAGACCTTCAATCGTATCGGAAACGTAGGAACATCCGGTTCCGAATGTTACTGTCAGTATGCTTAATACTGTTATCATATATATAAAAAACTTCCTGTTCATTTTCATTATTGGGTACCTCCTAAATTTAAAAACGGGCAAAGATGCTTGTTTCAATCATAAACTTGTCAGCCGTTTCAACAAGCTTTCTCAATTCAGACGAATAATTGTATGCGCCCTTTAATTCGATCCCATACCAGGGCGATTCCCATTTAAACTCAAGAAATCCTCCTGTTAAAGTATATCCTTCACCCGACTCCCGATGAACCGGAATTGCAACATCCCAGTATCTGCTTAAACCGAATGTTAAAACTGCACGGGAAGGCTTGCCGGCAGAAAGAAAATTATATCCGAGAGAAGCTCTCATCTCTCTTATCGGCGCGTACTCAACTTCCTCGCCCGGGTCTGTGTCGCTGGTTACTGTTCTCTTTTCAATCAGGGTCTTTGAAGGCTTCTGGTACTCCGCAAAACCTGCAATAAATATCCTGCTTAACAGATCCCACTCTATAAGAAGAGATAGTGTATGAAGATCGGCCGAATCTTTTTCGCTGTCGCTCAGATTTATAGCTGTGCCTTTACTTTTGACTACCCAAACGGGATCGTAAGGTTCGTCATTAAAAAGAGCAAGTTTTTTATATGTAACAGTCAGCCTGGGCAGCAGAGACGGCGGCTTCATAAAAAATTTAAGCCCGTTATTTATTATGAGTCCCACTGCAATGGACTCCACTTTGTCCTTTGTAGTTGCAGCATTGAGGTTTAAAAAAGACAACAGGTTTGAAGATACAAAATACCTCGTTGTCCTGTTTGTGGAATTGCCGTAATCCATAGTGCCGTCATCATTAGGTTCGATCTGATTATTTATAATAACTCCGCCGTGAATAAAAAAATAGGGTCTGTAAAGCAGGGATGCTGCAAAAATATCATCAAAAAACTGCGTATATTTATAATCCGTAACCGATTCTGTGCCGGCATCACCTCTGTCAACCGATGTCTCGCTTGTTAATCCATAGTGAAAACCTGTTGCGGTAAAACCGAGAATAAGATTCTTAGGCTTCCATAATCCGCCTTCTTCGCTCTTCTTTTTAGCGCCGGGGCCCTTTCTCATGCGTTCGGCTATTGTTTTACCTTCATAACCGCCGATAATAGGATAGTTGACCGTAACACTCCCGTATGTTCTTATGAGCCTCATATCCACAGCTTCCTTTTCACCGGTACCTTTATTTATGGTATTTATTTTAAATCCCGGAACCCAGTTCAGCTTGCCGTAAAAATCAAAATAGAGCTCCTGCTCTTCAATGAGCTTCCATCTTTCTGAAAAAAGATCCTGAACCGTTTCGCTTCTCGACACGGCATTATGCAGAGTTGACGCTTCATAAACCGCGGCAAAAATATTGCTGTTCAACCAAATTGTTATAAAAATTGTTATAAGGATAAATAATTCAATTATCCGTTTTCTATTCATTTATGAACCTCCTCCGAGTAAATCGATTTAAACCTCACACCTGTCTGAAAGCTATTTAAAAATTTCTAAAACTATAAATTTATGTTAATCTAAAATCCGGTTCAAGTCAAGTCAATTCATTAATAATCAGCAGATCCCCCTCTTTTTCAAATATCTTTCAATACGATCCAGCCCTTCTCTGATATTTTCCATAGAATTTGCATAAGAAAATCTGATAAACCCTTCCCCTCCTGACCCGAAATCGACGCCGGGAGTTACTCCAACTTTAACATTTTCAAGTATATTAAAGGCTTCTTTATAGGAATCCCGGCAGAAATCCCTTGCATCTGCGAAAACATAAAATGCCCCTGTAGGTTCAACTGCTATTTTAAAACCAATTTCCTTTAACTTTTTTATCATGTAAAGTCTGCGTTCATTATATATTTCTTTCATTCTTTTAATATCGGGCCCGGCTTCCCTGAGCGCTGCAATACCTGCTATCTGAACAAAACTATTTGCAGATATCATGAAATTCTGATGGATTCTCTGCATCACAGTTGAAAATTCCTTTGGGAAAATAAGATATCCCAGCCTCCATCCTGTCATTGCATAAAGCTTGGAAAATCCATTAATAACGAAGGCTTTTTCCGTAAATTCCATAATCGATTTTTCCTTTCCGCTGTAAACAAGACCGTGATAGATCTCATCGGACAGAATAAACTGATTCTCAAAGGAAGCAATATCCTGAAGATTCTTATCTGTCATAACAATTCCTGTGGGATTTGACGGCGAGTTTATTACTATGCCCTTTGTCCTCTTTGATAATGCCTTTTCTATCTCTTCCGGCCTGTAAAGAAATCCGTCTTCAGGAAAAGTCTTTACATATACTGTTTTCCCTCCAACAGCTTCAATAAAGTTAGGATAACAGGCATAATGAGGATTTGAAAGAATAATTTCATCCCCTTTCTCGATTATAGCTATCATCATTAAAAGCATTGCGGGAGATGTTCCGCTTGTAACCAGAACCCTGTCCGGCGTTATAGATACTTTATACCTGTTGTAATAGTGCTCGCAGATCGCTTCTCTCAATTCCAAAAGGCCCATTGCATGCGTATAATGAGTTTTGCCCGACCGAATTGCATTAATTGCCGCTTCCCGGATCACTTCAGGAGTGTCAAAATCGGGCTCTCCCACTTCAAGGTGGATTATATCCTCTCCGGATTTTTCAAGTTCTTCTGCCCTTGCCATAACATCCATAACAAGAAAGGGCTTAACATCCTTTGCTCTGTTTGATATCATTATTACCGTCCCATTTTTAATTAAACACTTTTAATGTATTCGGAAAATTATTCAAGAAAGAAATCATGCTATCAATATTTATTATAATTCAACTTGAAAAAAATGTTGATTTTATAATAGAATAGGATCATTTATGCACAGTAAGAAAACAGTGAAAAGGATATGCCCCATTAAAGCAGTACTCTTTGACATTGACGGGACAATAATGAACTGCCACAGAGCTGGCAAAATTGCTCTGTTAAAAGCTGCAGAAGAAGTCTTCGGCACTGCCGGAAATATGGAAAATGTGAATTTTCAGGGCAAAACCGACCCTTTTATACTTTACGAATCTCTTAGTTCGGCGGGATTCAACAAAACTGAAATTGCAGAAAAAACAGGAATACTTAAAGAAAAATATATCGCCCGCCTGAATAATATTATTTTTTCGCATAAAGCAACTCTCATGCCGGGCATTAAGGAATTACTTCTAATGCTTGAAAATTCAGACAATATTCTCACAGGACTGTTAACAGGCAATTTCAGAGAGAGCGCTGCTATTAAACTGAGCAGGTTTAACCTTAACCGCCATTTTTCTTTTGGCGTTTTCGGCTGCGACACGGCAAACCGCAACGATATGCCTCTAATAGCAAAAAAAATAATCGATAAAAAATATTCAATAGATCTGGACTTTGGGGATATGATAATAATCGGCGATACCGTTTATGATATCCTCTGTTCAAAACATGCAGGCGCAGTTTCAATTTCCGTAGGAACAGGCTGGACCCATAAAGAAGTGCTCCTTAACCATAAACCGGATTTTTATTTTGACGACCTCAGCAATACCGATGCGGTCGTTGATCTTATTATCAATAATTAAACTACTCTATCTCTTTCCTTTGATCCTCTTAATGAGATAATCAATCTCTTCTACTCTCAATATTCGGCACATAAAAAAATAACTGCCTCCTCCTGCTGCAACAAGCAAAAGCAATCCCCATATTCTTTTATAGAGCATATCCCTTTCCCAGTCTATATAACCTGAAAGGGATGAAATAATATAAGCCATTACAAGACCGGAAAGGATCAATTTCAGGGCTGTTATAAAAATCCTTTTAAAATCGATTGAACCTATTTTTCTGTTAAGCCAGAATATAAGTATAGCCATCTGAAGGGTAACCGAAATGGTATTTGCCAAAGACAGACCCGCATGCTGAAGGGATGTATGCATAAGCATATATCCCGAAATAATATATACCAGAAGAGCAATTAAAGCGGATATAACCGGTTTTACCGCATCCTTGAGAGAAAAAAAAGTCGGAGTAGTAATTCTTAAAACCGCAATTGAAGGGATGCCGATACTGGCATAATAGAGAGCCTTAAAGGTCATCTCGGTTTCATAGAGAGTAAATTCATTTCTCATAAAAAGAACCGAAATTACGGGAAAACCGATTGTCATTAATGCGATCCCGGCAGGCAGAGCAATAAAAAGGGCACTGCATACCGAAGAAGTATACAATCCCCGGAGTTTTCTTGTATCATCAACAGCAGTGAGACGCGACATCTCCGGCAGAACCACATTGCCGATTGAGATGATAAATACTCCAAGGACAAGTTCCGTTAATCTGTCGGAGTAATAAAGATAGGAAATACTTCCCGTTGACAACATTGACGCATATATTGTCCCTATGAGAATATTAATTTGAAGTATTCCATTTGAAAAAAGAGCGGGAAGAATAAGTTTAAAAATTTTCTTAATTGCCGGATGTTTAAAATCAAGGGATAATCTGAACTTAAAACCGGATCTTATCAGATATGGGATCTGTATAACAAATTGCATCCCCCCTCCGATTATTACGCCGGCAGCAACGCCGTACATGGGCTGTCTGAAGAATCTACTGAGAAAAACGATCCCCATGATAATACCGATATTAAGAAGAACGGGCGAAAAGGCCGGCGCAAAGAAATATCCATGACTGTTAAGTATCCCCATTGAGAAGGCAACAAAACCGACAAAAAAAAGATAGGGGAAAAGTATCCTGTTCAAAAAAACTGCAAGAGAAATAATTTCTTCGTTTTTAAATCCATAACCGATTATACTTACGATCTGAGGCGAAAATATTATTCCCAATGTCACAATTATTGTTACAAAGAACATCTGGATTGACAGCGTTTTCTGCGCCAGTTTACGGGCTTCATCTTCTCCTTTTTTTACAAGTATATCAGTATAAACCGGGATGAAGGACACGGTAAGAACGCCCTCGGCAACAAACCTTCTGAGCATATTGGGGATCCTGAAAGCGACAAAGAATGCGTCGGTTAATCCGCCTGCGCCAAAATAATTTGCCATCAGCATATCCCGCAAAAACCCCATGACTCTGCTGGTCATAGTGGATACGGCAACAATGCCGGTCGATTTAATCATTGATCCCATTTTTATACTGCTATTCCTTAATACAGGAGGTCTATTGTAATATGATTATTTCTGTTTGCCTGCAATTTTTCTATCAAGCACTTCTCTGATCTTCTTCAAAAGCTTCACCGGAGTAAGCGGCTTATACATGAATTGATAACCCGAATTTAATATATCTTCGTTTAAAACGTTTTCATCGGCATAACCTGTAATAAACAGAATTTTTATTGAAGGTATCTTTTTCTCGATCATCAGGGCAAGTTCGGTGCCCTTCATATGCGGCATAACAACATCCGTAAGAAGCAAATCGATCTTATCTTTTAATTCATTGCAAATATTGATGGCTTCTTCCCCTGACGAGGCCGACACTATCTTATAACCGAGAGGTTGAAGAGTATCCCTGACAAGTTTCAGAATCGATTCTTCATCGTCAACGCTTAATATGGTTTCATCTCCGGTGAGAGTCGTTCTCTCCTCTTTTGATCCATTCTCTCTGTCCGGATCATAATCAGCCTCTTCTGCGGAAGCCGGGAAGAAAATCTTAAATGTTGTACCTGCGCCTTTTTCGCTGTAAACGGAAATGCTGCCCCTATGCTGTTTAACAATACCGTATACTGTGGCCAGACCGAGGCCGGTACCAATATTGTCTTTTGTAGTAAAAAAGGGTTCAAATATTTTCTCTGCAACCTCTCCGGTCATACCGACTCCCGTATCTGTAATTGAAATCATTATACTTGGATCTGTCCGGTCCGGTTCGCCCCTACCGTCAAAATGATTTATAGATTCAACATTTGACGTTTCAATGAATAGATTACCGCCCTCAGGCATTGCATCTCTGGCATTAACGGCAATATTCATCAGTATCTGTTCAACCTGCACAGGGTCAGCCTCAATATTCTTTAATTTACTATCAAGATTCAATTCTATAACAATATCATCGCCTATGACCCTTTCAAGCATTTGATAAGTGCTTTTTATTATTTCATTGATATTTATTATCTTTATTTTCAACCTCTGCTTTCTGCTGAATGCCAAAAGCTGTTTTATCAATGAAGAGGCCCTGTCGCTGGCATCGCTTATTACGGCAATATCTTTATATACTGCATCATCCTCCGGGATCTTTGCCATGGCAAGTTCACAGTAAGTGAGTATAACCGACAGAATATTATTAAAATCGTGAGCTATTCCGCCGGCAAGTCTCCCGATCGACTCCATCTTCTGAGTGCCGGCAAGACGGTCTTCAAGAAGTTTATTTTCAGTTGTATCAATGGAATATTCTATCACCTGAACAACATTGTTATCCTCATCGAATATGGGGAACCCGTGAACCTGAATAAACCGCTTTTTGCCTTCACTATCCGTATAAGTATAATCAAGAATAACAGGCTTTTTATTCTTTTTTATCTCATCAATGGTACAGGGCAAATTATTACCGCACGGTTCGTCTCTCTTATGTATTACGCTGAAACATTTTAATTCACCTTCAGATTCGTTTATTCCTGCGGCAGAGTTTGCCATTATGATGCTGTAATCGCCGGCATCAACTACATAGAAAGGATGTGTAAGAGAATCTATAACATTTTTAATGAATTCATGCTGTTCACGGAGTTTTTTTTCCGCCTCTTTTCTTTCTGCAATTTCCTGCTGCAGAAGCACATTCGCTTTACTCAGCTGAGCGGTTCTCTCTTTAACTCTGAACTCCATTTCATCATGGGCCTTCCGCAATGCAAGCTCCGAATTCTTTCTTTCTGTAATATCCCTGTCAATTGCCATGATATGAGGTCTGCCTTCCAGTTCAATCAGTTGAGCAGTAACCTCTACAGGAAAAACAGAACCGTCTTTTCTGACATGCCCTCCTTCAAAGTGAATTCTTTTTTCCCTGAAGAGGACATCTGATCTCTCTTTTGCCATTTTTGCCGTTTCCGGATCATCGAGAAAACTTATAGGTTTTCCTATGAGTTCTTCTCTTGCATAGCCGTGCATTTCACAGGCAGCTATATTTGCTTCAACTATCACAGGCACTTTGTCGGGAAAACATTCCATGATCAAAATACAATCGGAAGCCTGATTTATTATTGTTTTAAACCTCTTTTCACTTTCCCTCAGAGCCTGCTCAATTTTTCTCCTTTCATTTACTTCGTTTTGCAGATCGTAATTCCATCGTTTAGTAAAGTTGATCACAATTACAGAACAGAAAACAATAACTGCAATGGCAATTATTGATATTATACCGTAAACAACTGTAATATGTTCCAGCAGTTCATACACATGATCCTCGTAAGTTGAAACCACAGCATACCATTTATTATCGCCGATATCGATTGAAATGGAAGAACCTATAAAATTGCTTCCTGTAGGACATTTATAATCGCCGGTATAACTGGCATTACTCATTGCCGATCGGATAAATCTTTTAAACGCAGGCTGGTCTCCGGTGATCCATTCTACATTAGTTCCGGTTTCAAATTCAGGGTGATAAAGAATATTCAAATCGGAGTCGATTATCCAGTAAAATGTCTTTTCCATTGGAACAGGGAAAAAACCGGCCAGGAATTCCTTAATGTCAATAACAAATATGACCAATCCATTAAAACCGCCCTGTTTTGACAAAACAGGCATAGCAATTACAATCCCTTTTTTACCGTTTTTAATGCCTTCAAACGTGATGAATTCATAAACAGGAATTTTCGTTTTTAATTTGAGAGATCTTCTGTAATAATTTCTAAAAGAAAAATCTCTGTTTGTTAACTTCTTCGATTTAAAAGGAAGTTTAATTAGGCCATTGGAATTCATTAAAGCAATATCAACAACATGCATCTTTTTCAGGTAAATAAATTCTTCTGAAAAAATTTTTCGAACACTCTTCACATCCATATTAATAACCGGCTGCATTCTGCTGATAATGTCAAGTTCCCTTACAAGAGATCTCAACCGGCTTTTAATTCCCGACGCGGTTTGCGAGGCAAGAAGAAGCTGGTGTTTTTTAAAATGATCTTTTGTTAATGATAATGCATTTCTGTAAGTTAAATTAAGGATAATCAATATTACCAAAATTATAATTACAGTCAATGATATGATAATTCTGATATATTTATCTGTTTTGTCTGCCACGATAGAGGACCTGAAAATTAGAAATAACACTTTAAATAATTTTACATGATAACAGGTACCTTGAAACAATATGAATTTTAGTCAATTACTATTTATTATACTTGAAGCTATCACTCAGGGAGATGGAGGGCCGGCAAAACCGTTGCAGATATCGAAAAAAAATATAAGACCCAAATGCAAAATGAAGGCTCACCTGAAATTATCGTTGCTGTCCCCGGTAAGTACGAACTTCTTCAAAAAGCAGGTGAAACATTAAATTTATATTTTTTTGAGAATATCTGAAAAAGTTTTATTGACAAATCTCTTAACTGTTAAAAAACTTTTGTGAGCAATATCTCACTTATTCCGGGAAAACTCATAATGAAAGAAAACTCAACTGTATTTTTAGTAGATGATGAAGATACTTTCAGAGAGGGCCTCAGTCAGCTCCTGCAAATTTCCGGCATGAAAGTGGAAAGCTTTTCCACTGCCGAAGACTTCCTTAAAAATTTTGACCCGGCTAAACCGGGGTGTCTTGTACTGGACCTGAATATGCCCGGTATAAACGGGCTGGAGCTTCAGGAAACCCTTGCAAAAAAGGAGATAAAGATCCCTATTATTTTTATTACAGGACACGGCGATATACCCAAAACCGTTCAGGCGCTGAAAGCCGGCGCTGTAGATTTTCTGGAAAAACCCTTTCGGAAACAGGTTTTATTAAAACTGGTCAAAGGAGCAATCGATCTGGATATAAAAAACCGTAAAAACGAAAAAAATAGGATCGAGATCCAGCAAAGATACAGAGAGCTGACAAACAGGCTGAAGGAAGTTATGGAACTGCTGGTTTACGGGAATTCAAATAAAGAGATAGCTTCAAAGCTGAATCTCAGCCATAGAACAGTAGAGATCCACAGAAAAAAAATTATGGAGAAAATGAAAGCCGATTCACTGGCTGAGCTTGTATCAATGGCGTCAATATGCGGTTTAAAAACCCCTCATAGTTGATCACTGCAAACCCCTATTTATATTTTCGGATCGTTCCCGATTTGCTGGGAATATGGTTAAAAATGCTATTTTACAGGTGTCAGCAGCAAAGAGCTATGACAATCATACAGGTTTGGATGTAAGTTTCAGGGAATCAATAAATTCATAATACCTTACCATCTGTTCCTGCCGCCCTTTTTCTCCCTGAACTTTTATTCCGATCATCAGGCTGCCGTCTTCCATCTTTTTTTTCATCTTGATCTCGCCCACAGCATGAATCGGGACCTGACCCTTGATCTGTATAATAAATGTAAACTGGGGCCTGTGAAGCATTGCGTTTACAAGTTCCTTATGGGTAATTACAAGGCTCATCCCCATCTTTGACACATCAAGAATTCTCTGGCTTTCATTTACCTCAAGCTGATTGGCGCTGCATATTCCCTCAACTATCTCAAAAGTCAATGCCTTGACTTCCATTAACTTCATAAAGTCAAAGGGCCCTTTAGATGCAATATCAACAAAACCGATAGCAAGCCATTTGTCCGAAGCAGCGGGCCCGAATATGGGCGATACGATCCTTCCTATTATGCCTTTGCTGATCATCTTTCTTCTTTCACTATTAAGCGAATCACCGTAAAAATCATGGAGATTGATCAGATCGTCATCACCTTCATTACCGACTTCAAAGGATTTCATGAGCCTGCTGTCGGCAATAAAAAATGTTTTGCCTGTTTCAGCGACTTTTTGATGAATTTTTGATTTTCTTTCAAATGTGGAGATATTAACAACATCGGCAATATCGGCTTTATCCTTCATGTACTGTTCCATAACCTTTTTGTATTCGGCAGGAATTGTATCTCCTTTTATCTCTAATTTGCTGAGCGGAATTCTTATTCTTTTTATAGAAATAATATCATCTTCAGTAATGGGATATCTGGGCTCTTTGCGGCCCTGAGATGAAATTCTCAAATAATGCGTATTGCAGTAATATATGGCTCCTTTAATAGGTTTAATAACAATGATCTCAATTTCAGTATAGTAATTGCCTATTAATCCTGTTAATATAATAGGGCCGCTTGGAGGAACAAAATTTTTGAAATGAACCGCAAGGCCGGCATCGGTAACTTTCACAATTTCGGCAATTTTTTTATCGATCAAAGGTAATTGTATTCTCAGAGGTTTTAAGAGGAGCCTTTCATTAATGAGTTTATTTATTGTCTGTTTATCTTCAGTTCTTTTGAAAACTTTTCGTTTTTTTATGTCAACCATAATGAAATATCAGCAAAAATCAGTATAATATCTCGGCTAATATAAAATCAGTCATTTTAAAAGTCAACTCATAAAAATTTCAATATCAGAGCTCATGGAAATAATCAATATGATCTTTTTATCTGTTATCTGGCCAGATTACAAAATTGCATCGTTACTCTTGATAGATGAACGCTGTATCAATTTCCGGTTTATTGTCCGATATACTTTTTCTTTGCCCTGGCATGTTCCCCAAAGGATTTGGAAAAATAATGACTCCCGTCCCCGCGCACAACAAAAAAAAGATAATCGGTTTTTTTCGGATTTAACGCAGCTTTTAATGCAGACAGACCCGGATTTGAAATGGGGCCGGGCGGCAGACCCTTATTAATATATGTGTTATATGGCGAATCAATTTTCAAATATTGGTAATATATCCTCTTTTTGGGTTTTTTAAAGAGATATTGTATTGTGGCGCAGGATTCCAGAGGATAATTCATCTTTAGTCTGTTAGCAAAAACGCCGGCAATGACGGGACGCTCCTCTTTTTTCTTGGCTTCCCTTTCAACAATACTGGCTAAGATGACAATATCATGCAGCTTTTTCGGATTGTCCGGCAGGGCTTCTAATTTTTGGATCTTCTCAAAAAAATGCTCAACCATGTGTTCAATTATTTTGGTACTGTCATACCCTATGGGAAAATAATATGTGTCAGGGAAAAGGTATCCTTCCACACTTTTCCCCGGAATTTTATACTTCTTCAGTATTGATTGATCAGATGCATATTTTAAAAATTCTTTCTGCGAACCGAAAAAACCTTTTTTTGCAAGAAGCAGACCGATCTGACGATTATTGAATCCTTCAGGAATTGTTACGGCAACTGTTCTGGTTCTGCCGCTTGTGAGAATATCAATAATTTCATTTAAAGTCATTCCATTATTTATACGATATATGCCGCGCTTTAAGTTACCGGTATCGCCGCGTAATTTGAGCATAATCTTAAAAAAAGTTCTGCTTTTAATAAATCTCTTCTTATAAAGCTCGTAAATTACTTTATTGGCTCCCCAGCCTCCCTTGAGGGCAAAATCCTTTTCAATATTACCGTGCCCAGCAGGCCGGTTTATATAGGAAAGCCCGGCGCCCATGGCAAAAGCGGCAATGATTGTCAAAATTACAGATATAGATATAATTCTTTTCATATTATTTCCAGATCTCATAATATGGCTGTCTCCCGGAAATTTTTACGGCATAACCTTTTCAATCATCTTTGCAAAAACATACATTCTCTTTTCCGAACCGATGGTTTCGGTAAATATGCCCTTAACTTCAACAATATCGCCATTGTTTAATTCCTTATTTTCGGTCCCTGCAAAAACTTCGGCAACCCCTGTAAAAACATCGTTATTTTTATAATCAACAAGCATTGTAAATAATGTTTTCCTGCTGCCCGTTTTTAAATTCGTAATTTTCCCTTTCCACTTCAACGAATATCCGCGATAAAGATAGGGTTTCTTTAAAATTTCTCGATAGGGTATATTTTCAAATTTTCTGTCATCAAATTCAGTTACAAACTTTATAAGAAAATCAACCTTCTCTTTTATACTATACCCTGCATTGCTGTTATAAATTCTGTTAAGCAGAAGAACCGCATCATTCAATCTGCCGCTTTTGATCAATCTCTTTGACTTTCTAAAATCCCTTACCAAATCCTGAAAATTAGCATAAAATTCGGGCGTGGTATTCCTGTTGATTTTTTTTACTGCATCAAAGGATGAACCGCCAAGATTGATCATATCAATCTCTTTAAAATACCTGGCATTTTTATTCTTAAGGCCAACCACTCTGTACATAATATCGGAAGTCATTAAAATTACAGCTGCAAGGCCTATAACAATTATTGAATAAATAAGATTTGCATATTTAAACTTTTTAACCGCTTTTTTAACTTCTCTGTCAGTATGATCGCCGATTTTTGCTTTACCTGACAATCTGTCTTTTAAATCTTTTGGCGGTTTGGGGATATGAACAAAATCGTAGAGCTTTGCAGACTTTTGAAACTTTTCAAAATTTTTGATATTTCTGATCTTCTTCTCTATTCTCTGCAGAAAGGGATCAAAGGGATGCTTACCTATATATGAAATATAATTATCCCTCACCTCCTCGGGCCCTCCGGCAGATTTCAACTTCAAAAATGCCTGCAGGTGAACAAAAGGGATGTAATCCGGAAATTTTTCCCCAAGAATTTCCATAATTTCATTTGCCCTGTTAAACTTATCCGAATATATACAGGCAACTGCCAGCAAAAAAAGAGGATAAGGATCATAATTTATAGAAGCAGTCATTTCATCAAGTATGGCAAATGCATGGCTATACTTCCTATCGTTGATGAATTTATATGCTTCCTTAACCAGCTTTAAAGTTTTTTCAGTATTCTCCACTTCTTATCTGTCTTTTTTAAAAATTCCTTTGATCCGTTCAAATATTGACAGATCCTCATCGCCGATCTTACCTATAATATATCCGATCATCGTAAAAATTATTATCAGCAATGTTTTCAGCGGACCAAAGGTAAGAATAAAAATTCCCAGAATAAAACCTGAAAAGGCGCCAAGAGCCTTACCGGGATTTTCATTTATCCATTTGCTTATATATTCAAAAAAATCCATATCAGATTTTTACCCGTTCAATATATTCGCCTGACTGAGTATTGATTTTTATAAAATCGCCTTCATTTATAAAAAGGGGCACCTTAACCTCTGCACCGGTCTCAACCTTTACAGGCTTCAATACATTTGTTGCAGTATCTCCCTTTAACCCCGGTTCGGCATACGTAACTTTAAGCACAACCGATTCGGGCGGGTCAATGGAAATGGGTTCTCCTTCATGCATGGATATATCAACAACATCCTGCTCCTTCAAAAATTTTATGTAATCACCAAGAGTTTCCTTTGAAATGGATTCCTGTTCATAAGTTTCAGTATCCATAAAAACAAGAGAATCCCCCTCGTCATAAAGATACTGCATGGGCCGCCTTTCCAGTCTCACGTCTTCAACCTTCTCTCCCGCTCTGAAAGTTTTATCTACTACGGTTCCTTTTATGACGTTCTTTAACTTTGTCCGCACAAAGGCTCCGCCCTTTCCCGGTTTGACGTGCTGAAACTCCACAACAGAAAAAAGTGTGCCGTCAATTTTTAATACCGTCCCTCTTTTTAAATCGTTCGTTGAAATCATTAAATGCTACCTCTTATATTACTATTATATCTTTTGGAGATTTCGTCAGAATTTCATTTCCTCCGGCAGTAATAAGCACCATATCTTCAATTCTTACTCCTCCAAGCCCGGGTGAATATATCCCCGGTTCAATTGTTATAACCATATTTTTTTTCAATCTCAAGTTCCCGCCTTTCTTCAGCGCAGGCACTTCATGTACCTCAATTCCCAGGCCGTGTCCGAGAGAATGGCCGAACATAGGGCCGTAGCCCTTCGCGGCAATTAAATCCCTTGCTCTACTGTCAAGTCTGCCCGATATAATTCCGGGTTTCGCATATTTAAGAGCACTTTCCTGAGCAGACTTAACAATGTTATAAATTTCTTTAAGTTCGGGATCAATAGTATTGATGAATATTGTTCTTGTCAAGTCTGAATTGTAGCCCATATATTCGCATCCCATATCGATCAGAAGAACATCACCGGATTCGATCTTCTTATCCATAGATGTTTCATAATGAGGCATTGAGGAACCTTTTCCGGAAGCAACTATTGACTCAAAGGAACATTTTCTGCATCCCATTTTTTTATAATAATTTTCTATTTCAATTGCTACATCCCATTCGCTTATTCCGGGTTTAATAAAACCGAGCAAATGATTAAAACATTTATCGGTTATTTCCGCAGCCTCCCTCAATATCGCTATTTCACTGTCATCCTTGATCATTCTGATATTGTTGACATCATCGCCGGCCGGAATAATTTTTGTTCCTCTTAACTCCTTTTTTATTTTAAGAAATGCAGAGAGGGGCAATGAATGTTCCTCAATATAAAGGGCTTTGCATGATATGTCATTCATTAAAGATTTAAGCGTTTTATTAAAGTCTCCTTTGACAAGCAAAAATTCAACGAATCGCGGAAGAAGTTTTTCAGCATATTCACTATAGCGTGAATCCGACATGAAGAAAGATTTTTTTTCACCAATTACCATAAAGGCAAAAGAACCGGCAAAACCGGTAAGATAGCGAATATTTTTCAAATCGGATATAAGATACGGCAATGAGCCCTTTTTATTCAGAATCCTTTGAAGTTTTTTTATCCTTTTATTAAATCCGTTAAATTTCATTATTCTATCATTTGAAGTAAATTTTATAATTTGCAGCAAGACAGAAACAGATACAAAAATATCCATTATTTAAAACAATTAATAAATATCAATATAATTTCATAATATTACCTGCGGGGGCTGGCGGGAACTAAATAATAAAATAATTTATATCTATCAGAGGAGAAAATTTGCGTCCGAAGATGGGATTTATATCAGTTTCCTCTGCAAAAAAGCTCAAAAGCCTGGCCGCAGTTCATGTGCATCCGTGCACACCGCGGCACTTGAACATCCTGTTC